>NZ_QVMV01000044.1 GCF_003417465.1 Wenzhouxiangella sp. 15190 | reverse complement strand
GGTCATAAACACCTCTCCATCTGTCAAAATTGAGGTGTCTACTTTTTCGGGGTCGCTCCACCCGGAAACCGCGCAAGCGGTTATCCGGGACCTCGCACGGATCGGTCTTGCCGTCATCCCGGCCCTGAGCCGGGATCTCGCACGGTGCGGGTGGTAATGAGCAATGCCGTGCTATCGAATAATTGCGAGGTCCCGGCTCTCCGCTTCGCGGAGCCTGCCCCGGACTAGATTCGGGGGCCGGGACGACACAACCAAGGCGCATGGGTCATTCCTTTATCTGACGAGGGTGATCGGCCCGGGGTAAGTGGCAAGGGTTTGATCGGCGGTCAGGAGTTCGATTCCTTCCGCATTGGACTGGGCGGCCAGGATGCGATCGAAGGGATCCCGGTGGTGGTCCGGCAGCCGGTCAACGGCAAGCGTGTGCGCGCCGGTGATCGGGAGTTCCTGGTAACCGTTGTCCAGCAGGCCGCGCCTGAGCAGGGCGGCATCCACGTGAAAATCCTTTCGACCCAGACCGGACTTGATGACCACTTCCCAGATCGAGGCCGCCGAGTACAGTGGCCGGGCTGTCTCGTCCTCGAGACGGGAAAACACGCTATCGGGCAAACGCGCGTCGCCGGCGGCCGCCCACAGCAGCAGGTGGGTATCGAGCAGGAAGTGATTCATTCTTCGAACATTTCGCTGATCTGCTCGCGGCCCATTTCATCAAAGTCGTCCGGCACCTGGATCCGTCCCTCGAGAAAGCCGACTCGCCGGCGCTCCGTTGCAACGGGTGCTTCGAGTGCGCTGACCCGGACCATGGGTGTCCCGGCCTTGGCAATCACGAAACTCTCGCCCCGGGCCGCCTTTTCGACCAACCGCGAAAGGTGCGTCTTGGCTTCGTGGATGTTGATGGTTTCTTCCGGCATTACGGCTATCAACCTGATTGGTCTAGTTTAGTTAGTTTAGTTTGATTGGTTGGGATTGTAAAGCTGGTTGGCTGGTTGGCTGGTTGGCGTCAGTCGTCCCAGTCGGCCACCTGATCGATGAAATCCAGCGCTTCCGAATCGTCATTCGCTGATTCGATAGCGCGTAACTCCTTTTCCAATTGGTGCTTGAACTCGTTAAGTTCGGTCGGGGTGAAAATCATTCGATTCACTTCGTTGCTAGTGGACGGCCTATGCGACTAGATGCACGTTGAGGTCGGGAACCCGGCGAAAGTCGCGATCTCCGGTGACAAAGGGCGTCTCCGGATGAATTTCAAGGCAGCTGGCTGCCTGCAGGGCATCAGGTGTTCGGATGCTGTTTCCGCGGAGCGTCGAGAAAAGCCATCCTCAAGTGTCCCAGGCACGCCGTTCTTTCTGGATCTGTTGATCGATATCGGCTTTCGATCGACTCTGCTCGGAGGTGCCGGATGTCACATGGCTCCAAATTGCGGACCGCGCCTGGGAATGGCGCGCCAGGCTTTGGTAATTCTCTTCGCTGAGAATGACGTAGCGCCGCTTGCTGCGCTGAATGACATGCACAGGCCCATATTTTAGCGCCTCGTCGACCGCTGAAATGCCTCGCCGCTTGATTTCCTCGGCGGTAATAGTGTTTTCCATCGTGCACCCTTAGGTACCGAATAGGGTACTTAGATTAGCACTGCGACGCGGGTCCGAATATGATTTTGTCGCCCCGGAAATCGCGAAGCGATTATCCGGGGCCTCGCACGGGGCGGGTGGCAATGAGCGGGGCCGTGCTATCGGCCAAGTGCGAGGTCCCGGCTCGGAGGCCGGGACGACATTCCTGGTGCCCGGCTCGGGGGCCTGGACGACATTCCTGGTGCCCGGCTCGGAGGCCGGGACGACAGGCTGTTGGCGGCTAGCGCTTGCTGCGGAAGAAGCGGCGCAGTATTTCGGCCGATTCCTCGGCCAGGACGCCGCGGGTGACTTCGCAGCGGTGGTTGAGTTTCGGGCTGGTGAGGACTTCGAAGACGGAATGGTGGGCGCCGGCACGCAGGTCGTCGGCGGCGTAGACGACGCGCTTGACGCGGGCGTTGACCAGGGCGCCCGCGCACATGCTGCAGGGTTCTAGGGTGACGTAGAGGGTGGTGTCGGGCAGGCGGTAGTTGTTCACGCGGCTTGCGGCTTCGCGCAGGGCGACGATCTCGGCGTGCGCGGTTGGGTCGGCATCGGTGATGACCCGGTTCCAGCCCTCACCCAGGACTTGTCCTTCGGCATCGACCAGCACCGCCCCGATCGGGACCTCACCCATCGCCTCGGCGCGCCGGGCGAGATCCAGGGCGCGCTGCATCCATTCGCTGTCGGACCGGGCGGACTGCGATATCGGCATACTCACCCGCTCCCGGCCGTACCCGCCTTGCGTTGGGTCAGGCGGAACTGGGCGATGTAGAGCACGTTGGCCATGATCCAGTACAGCACCATGCCCGACGGGAAAGGATAGAACAGCAAGAAGAAGGCCGCAGCCAGGAACCAGAGGAACAGGTTCTGACGACGCTTCTCGGCCTGGCTGGCCGCCGGCGCCGGCGAGAGTCGGATCGACGCCAGGGTGCTTACGGCCATCAGCACGGGCAGCAGATTGAACCAGTTTCCGAAGAACGCCAGGCTGGTCCCGAAAGAGAACAGGCGATCGGGCTCGGCCAGCGAATCGATCCACAGGAAGGAGGCGTTGCGGAACTCGAACACCTGCCCGAGCACGTGGAACAGCGCCACGAACACCGGAATCTGGATGAGCACGATCAGCAGCGGCTTGAGACCGGCCAGCGGACTGACCCCGCGTTGCTCGTAGAGCTGCAGGATGCGCTCACTCTGCTCGCCGCCCTTGTAGTTCTGCTTGATCTCGCGAACCTTCGGGGCGATTTCGGCCTGCACCTCGGAAAACCGCTGCTGGCTGGACAGGGCCCAGCGGCCCAGCGGATAGAGCACCAGGCGCACCAGGACGGCCAGCAGGCAGATGGCCAGACCCCAGTTGGGCACCAATGAATGGATGGCCTCCAGCGACCACAGCAGCCCCAGCGACAAACCGCGCATCCAGTTCCAGAGCCCCTGGAACAGCAGGCGCGAGTAGTCACCCTCGCCGTCCGTGCCTGACAGCGCCTGGCGGGTCTTGGGGCCGGAGAACAGCTCGAAGCGCCAGACCCGGCGCTCGCCAGCCTCGAGCGGCGGCACGGCCAGGTTCAGGTCGATCCAGGGCAGGTACTCGGGGGACAGCTCGCCCTGCCCTTCAGCCCGCCCGAACGTCAATTCGACTGGTACCTCGACCGCCAGCGGAGTCGCCAGCAGCGCGAAATAGCGGCTGTGCAGGCCAGCCCAATCACCCTCGGAAAGCTGGAGCGCTTCCCCGTTTTCTTCCGGCGAGATGATCTCGCCGCCCTGGAAGACACTCGGGCGAGTGTAGGAATAGAGCGTGGTGGCAATGCCCAGGCCCGGCCGCGGCTGCTCGCCGATTCCCGGGCCCAATCGCAGGCGCATGGCGGAATCGCCGGGCGCTTCCTGCCGGGCAGTCAGGGTGATTTCGAGCTGCGAGCGGTAATCGGATTCGCCCGGCTCGAGGGAGAAACCGAGTTGCCACTGCCCGTCCGCGCTCTGCCAGCGCCTTTCGGTGCCGGAAGCGTCCATCGGCTGCCAGGACGTGACGCCGTCCAACGCCAGCGCAAGGTGGCGTGAGCTGACCGGGCCATCGTCGGAAACCAGCGAACGCCACGCTTTCTGCCCGGCCGCGTCATCGGGAAAACCAACCTGCCAGGTGCCGACACCCTGTGCCGGATCTTCCGGCAGTTCGATCGCCAGCCGATCCGTCGCCTGCGCCGCGACGGCCGGATACGCCCCGACGATGAACAGGACGGCGGCCAGAACTGCCTGCATCACTCGTATCCTTGTCGTCCCGGCCGAAGCGCAGCGTAGAGCCGGGACCTCGCACCGCTCCGCTAGCACGGCACAACTGACACCCGCCGGTGACGTGCGAGATCCCGGATAGTCGCTGGCGCGACTTCCGGGATGACAGGGTGATGGCGGAACGGTCCTACAGGGCTGACAGCCTGATGTCGTCCCGGCCCTCGAGCCGGGACCTCGCACCGCGCCGCTAGCACGGCACAACGGACTGCCCCCGGAAACGTGCGAGGCCCCGGATAATCGCTCGCGCGATTTCCGGGGCGACACACTTCTGTCGGCCGGGATTCGATGTGTTGGCCTCACCGGATGGTCAGGTGTTTTCGTTGTTCGAGCGGGCCTCGGATTGGCCAGGGGATTCACGCTTGTCCTCGGACGGCTTGCGCAGGCCGATCAGGCGCAGAAAGCGGTGCCAATAGAGCTTGAGCGTGAGGGCAATCGCGGCCAACGCCCCCAGAATGCCCTGCAGGATCGCACTGCCGCTGCCCGGATCGAGATAGGCGTGGGCATCGGGAACGATCAGCAGCAGCGCGTAGAGCACGAAAATGGTTCTCATCGCGGAATTCCTTGGTCTTCGGTCGGGCCGGGAGGTCGAGTCACGGGATTGTAACGATTTCGCAATCCGGGTGACCAGCGCATTACTCAGGCGCGCCGGCGCAGCCAGTAGAGCGTTCGCTCGGATCCCTCCACCGGGGTGCTTTCCACAAGCTCGAAGTGCTCGGAAAAGGCCCTTTCGAAGCCTTCTTCGTGGTAGTCGTCGAAGATATCCTGGCGCGAACTCAGCAGCCGCTTCACCTGGCTGTCGGCCTTGGGCACGAACTCGATGATCAGGTTGTCGCACAGCCGCGCGAAGTAGGCGGCGATTCGTTCGAGCGGCACGTTGTTCGAAATGGCCAGGTGATGAATCAGGGCCAGCGCCATGGCGCAGTCGACCGGGCCGCGCCCGTGCATGGCGTCGCGCTCGCGTCCGGCCCATCCCAGCGCGGGGCTGGGGTTGGTCAGGTCCATGACCAATGGCAGCAGGGTCTGCTCGCCGGCCCGGCGCACTTCCCGGTAATTGATCTCGACCGCGGCCGGGTCGATGTCGAAGGACACGGTCTCGATACCGCGTTGCGAGGCGACGCGGCTGAATACCCCCGTATTGCCCCCGAGGTCCCAGACCCGCTTTGGCTCGATGCCGTCGAGGAAGCGCTCGATATGGCGGCGCTTGGCGGCAAAGGCGTCGTCGGAGTAATTGGTGGCCTGATAGTAGTCGGCCCATTCCGTGCCGGCCGGTTTCCAGTCGAGCCCGGCGATAAGGCTGCGCAGGCCCGAGACGATGCCGACCAGGCCGGTCTTGCTCAGCCGGCGCGGTTTGCCGGAAGACTTGCGCGACGAATCGTCGGAGGCGGCATAGCGCGCCTGGGCCCGGGCATGCAGATGCAGGTGCATCAGGATGCCCGGCCTGAACCAGCTTCGGCGCTCCAGCAGTCGACTGGCCAGGTCCAGCGGCACGCCGTCGATATGCACCTTCATGAGCTGGCTCAGGCGGATGTCGCGCCGCGCCATCAAAAGCAGCGGCGCGAGAAAGTGCTGGCAGAACTGGCGGTAGCCTTCCCACACCTGCCCTTCCTCGTAGGGGGCGAACGAAAGGGTGTCGATCAGCAGCGGACGCCCCTGGTGAAACTGGACGTTGTAGGCCGAGGCGTCCTTGAGAATCATGCCGTGCTCGATGGCCGCAAGCTGCACATCCAGCGTGACCAGCGCCGCGTCACGATACTGGCTGAAGCTCCATTCGTAGGGGTATGAGACGAATGGGATCCGCTCGGGCTCGATGACCCTGAAACTGCCCTCGGAACGCGCCGGCGCAACACCGGATTCTTGGTGTGGAATCAACCACCCCTGCTCTACGAGATTGTCATACAGACCGGATGCCATGAGTTGCTCATAGCATTCCCGGCCGAACTCGTTGACCTGACGATAGAGAATGCCGTCGCGTTCGAACATGAACCCGGCCGGATCCCGGAATGAGCCGTCCACGAATGCGCTTTCTTCTGCGTGCATGAATCTGTTTCCTGCTTGTGGGTTGGAACCGGTACCCATCGGCCGGCCACG
This sequence comes from Wenzhouxiangella sp. 15190, assembly GCF_003417465.1. Classification (GTDB taxonomy): domain Bacteria; phylum Pseudomonadota; class Gammaproteobacteria; order Xanthomonadales; family Wenzhouxiangellaceae; genus Wenzhouxiangella. The sequence goes on along the minus strand of NZ_QVMV01000044.1, from coordinate 11,784 downwards.
ATCACTCCGCGACCTTCACTCCTCGATCGCATGAGTTATCTGAAGACCGTACAACGCAATACCCAGCGTCCTGGCATCGGCACCCGTCCCCAGTTCCGCCGGCGATGCCGCATCCGGAAAACGGAGCTCGAGATGCAGCGAGCCGGCCTGGCGCGCCACATCAGCGGGAATGGTCAACTCGCGCCAGCCACGCGCGTCTCCCCGCCAGGCATGCTCGACGCTGCCATTGACGACGATACCCACCTCCGGGTCGGAGATTCGTCCGCGGGCCGTATAGGGCATGAAGTCCAGGCGCAGCATAAGGTCTCCGGCGACCGGAGCGGACAACGGAATGCGAATCTCGGCCATGCGCGAATGCGACCAGACCTGACCATTGTTCTCGGGCCGGCTCCAGCCCTCGCCCAGATACTCCGCCCCGGGTGAGCCTGGACGGAAACCTATGGGCTGGCCGAGCCGGTACGGCATACGCAGCGATGCCGGGCCGCTTTCAGCCGGCGCAAGGATGCGACCGGTCGGCTGCCAGTTCTCGACCCGCCAGCCGAACCCGTTCACCCGGTACTCGGTCATTTCCGGCAGGTATTCCCCCGACCAGCCGCCGAAGCGAAAGTGCCGATAGATTCGCTCACGCTCACCATCTTCGGACAACTCGAACATGTTCTTGCCGGCGGGCCCGTCCTGCAGCTCGAGCAGGTCCGCAAGCGTCCGGGCCAGATCGCCCAGGGAGACGGGCGCATCCGATATTTTCAATCGGCCGCGGGCGTTCGGCGGCTTGATCAGAACCAGCGGCAACCCGGAGGCGACATGATTGCCGGGAATTTCGCTTTCTTCGTCACGCTTTCCAACCGATACATCTGCGCCCAGGGCATCGAGGTCGACCGAATCCACATATTCACCGCCGCCATGATCGGAAACGACGGCGATCAGGGTTTCATCGTAGATTCCGTGCTTCTCGAGCTGCATCAAAAATCGCCGCACGACCTCCAGCGCGGCCCGCGACTGCCGCTCGAAGCCTTCTCGACCGGCGGGCAGGCGTTTCACCCTGAGCTGTTCATCGTAGTGGAACGGTGCATGTGGAATGAGCAGGTGGTAGAGCTTGAAGGTCGGTGCGCTGGAATCCGTCCGGAACTCGTTTTGTGCGCGCGCAACGAAGCGAAGCGGGGCATGCCGGGACTCATCACCCGTACGATGGTAGGCGCTGCCCTTTCCATCGGCACAGAGGGCCGGCAGGCGGTGCGCCAGCCGCCACTGATAGTCGTTGAGCCAGAAGGGCTTTAGCCAGTGAGGACTGACCCGGAACAGCCCCAGATCGGCCAGTCGCCCCGTCTCCTCGAGGCGGGTCGGGCATGCAATCGCCAGCACCGCGTTGGAGGCGACACGGGGAGAGACGTCGACCACGCGCTTGATGTGCGGCAACAGGTCAACCCGCCACCCCTGCTGTCGAAGGCGATACGGAATCGAATCGGAACGAAAGCTGTCCCGGACATGCTCCTGAAGCGGCCGGTCGTTGTCGTACCAGTGGCCGCTCAGCATCAGCGTGATACTGGGATAGGTCTTGGCGTAACCGGACAGCGCGTTGCGGAAATAGGTAAATCCTTGGAGTCGTTCGGTCCACTCTTCGTGATCGGAAATGATCCGCTGAAAGATATCCGACTGAAAGGCGTCGAGGACAATCACGACTACATTCCGGTCGGTCGAAAACGAGAACTGCCGGCTGTCGTCCAGATTGTATCGATGGATATCGGAAACCTCGGGCGACTGCCGCCAGGTCTGCCAGGCCGGAACGGCCTGGATCAGGATCAGCGCCAGGGCGATCCAGCCGGCGACCGGAACGAGCCGATGCCGGACGGCGACGGCAATGATCGGCACAGTCAGCCACAACAGGAGATCAATCGACAGGCGCCAAGTTTGACCCGTCCAGTCGATCGAGCTGCCGTCGAGTACGCCGTAGTCCCAGACAAGAAGGTGTCCGTGCACCCATACAAGGAGCGCAAAAGCAAGGACCATGGCCATGACAACGGCGAAACAGCGCCCGGGAACAGCCAGCAGCAGGGCAAACACGAACAGTCCGGTCACGGCCGCGAGGCCGAGCATTCCCGGCAGCAGATCGGCCAGTCCCGCCGCAAAATCGTAGGGATTGTCGCCGTGAATCTGAATCGGCACGAAAAGCAGTGCCGGAACCACGATCGCCAGCGTCAACATCAGGGCCGGCAGGACTCGTGTCACACGCCCTGCATATCGTTCAGGTAGCGGTTGACTCGACAGACGATCCGACATGTCTGCCTATCCTTCAGGTTCTCGACGTCCGCCACGATACGCCCAGTAGCTCGAAGCCAGCCAGGCCACCAGCTCGACTGTGGTGGCGAGCAGGCGAAGCCACAAAACGCTGATCAAGGCGACTTCCGGCGACAGACTGGTCGCAAGCAGCACAAAGGCGCCTTCGCGCACGCCGATTCCGGCCGGGGCGATAGCCGCCGCCTGGCCCACGATCCGGGCGGCCGCATAGGCGCAAACCACGCCGAACATTCCGGCGATGGTCAACTGCTGCTCCGCCCCGGCAATGGACTGCCACAGCGGAATGATCGCCGCACCCTGAAACACGCCGACCAGCAAGCTGATCCCAAAGGCGACGGTCCAGTGCCGCACTGCCCCGCGGAAGACAAGCTGGTTTCGCCACTCCTGCGGCAGCGGCAGCAGGCGATTGGCAAGGGCGAAGATCTGTCTCGGCAATAACGCCCATGCGCTCCCCAAGACAAAGGCGATCAGGATTACCGGCTCGATCGAGGCGAGCGTGCGCGACGAAGTCAGGTCCGCCAGCAGCCATGGCAGGACACCCGCGGCGAGAACGGCGGCACTGGCGAGCAGATGCAGCTGCTGCAAAAAATAGCTGCGCAGTACGTCGGCGGAGGCAAGCCTGTCGCGCAGTCGCTCGTACAGGACGATGGCCGGCCACACCTTGCCCGGCACATAGCGGGACACGAAAGATTGCATGAAGACCGGCGCGAGCGTCCCGAAAGCAGGAAGCGATACGCAGCCGGTATGGAACCGGAGCACCCAGGCCCAGCCCAGCCCCATGGCAATCAGCCACAGGAGGCTGATCATCCAGCTCGCCACCAGAGCATGCCAGTGGGGAAAAACGGCATAGGAATCGACTGAGGAGGCCAGCTCGACGATGGAACGGCCGAGATAAATCAGGGCGGCGGCCATGAGCAGCCAACCCAGAATCCTGCGTATCGACAATCGATTTTTCATCAGCGATTGATCGGCAGTGGACCGAGCGTCTTGAGCACCCGCTTTCTGCGGATCACGCCCGACAGATAGCCTGATCGATGGCGAAGGTAGTGGAGCAGCTGTCTCGCCATCCCCGGCAGCCGGCGTATCCGCACGCGCCACAGATAGCCGGTCGACACGCCGCCGCCCGTCGGGCGATCGGGCACATACCCCAGTTCTTGCATCAGCGGTCCCGCGATTTGTTCGACCAGCGCGACCTCCCGTCGGGAAAGCCGTTCACGCCAGCCATGGGCCGCGCTTTGCGAAACCGGCCGTGCGAGCCCGGAATGGATCTGGCGGTAGTAGCTCCCATAGTCTCCGGGCGCCTGCCGATGGAAACGCAGCATGGCGTCGAAGAATTCGAGCCCGAGAAAGTTGCACACACGCCGAATTTCTTTCTCCGGGTCGGCCACCAGCGCCTCGTAGTGCACGCGCAGGACGTTCTGCGGAAAGGACTTCTCGAGCGCCAATCCCGCCTCGACGTCGCCCCGCCATCGCATGGCACCGTGATAGACGGTGGACTGATGCACCTGCGAACGCGCCAGGGAGCTTGCCACCGCCCTCGGATCACGGATGAGATGAATGAACTGCGCGTGAGGAAAGTGGCGCTTGATCAAGTCACCGTAGCGCACGAACCTCGGCGTCTTCTGCCCCCACCGCTGTTTGCCCTGGTCCGCCAGGTAGAGCTCGTGTACCCGGGCGATCAGATCGCTCGCGCTGCGGCAATCAGCGAGGTCGGCTGCCGATACGTCGAGCCCCCACTCCGAGAGCTCGTACTCGCGCGGCAGAAGTTGCTTCATGACGTCGATGGACTGATCGCTCAGGAGGTAGTCGACGATGAACAGGGACTCCAGCGGCACACCGACCTCGGGATGCGCGTCGAGCATCGAACGCAACAGGGTGGTGCCGGAGCGTCCGCAGCCGACGATGAAGAACGGCGGACCTTCAGTGGCCATGAAACGCCTCAGCCTCGATCCCGGAACTGACTACCGCCGGCATCAGCGGTTCCAGGGGAATCCGTCGGAGGGGCACGAAGCTCCGCTTTCCGGGCACGATACTGAAGTTCCTCCAGCAGGCGCCTGTTGACGGCGAGAAGATCGGCAACGAATGCGACCAGAATGGTCTGGAAGCCGATGCCGAGCAGAACCGACGCCAGGATCAGGGACTGAACATGGCCATCGCCTTCCCCCACGGCAAAGTAGAACAGGAACCGAATGCCGATCAGGACGCCAATCGAGAAGAGGAACGCGCCAAGCAGCATGAAGAAGCGAAACGGCTTGTAGATTACGAATATCCGGACGATCGTCGCCACGGATCGCCAGACATAAGAGGAAATCGTCTTGAGCAGCCTCGACGGCCGGAGATCGGGATTGGTCCTGACGGGTACCGACGTGATCGACATGTTCTTGCGACCCGCCTGGATGAGCGTCTCCAGCGTGTAGGTATAGCTCGAGAACACGTTGAGCTGCAGGGCCGCGTCGCGCGACATCGCCCGGAAGCCGCTCGGCGCGTCGGGCACCTGCGTCCCGCTGGCTCTGCGCACGACCCAGCTGCCGAGACGCTGCAGCAGCTTCTTGGTCGCCGAGAAATGCCGGGTCTCGGCAATCGGGCGCTCTCCGACCACGATGTCGGCCGTGCCTGCCAGAACAGGTTCGACCAGCGCGGCGATGTCGTCGGCGTTGTATTGATTGTCGGCATCGGTATTGACGATGACATCGGCGCCTGCCGCCAGCGACGCCTCCAGCCCGGCAGTGAAGGCCCGGGCCAGGCCCTGGTTGTGGGTCAGCGAGACGACGTGATCAACGCCGTGCTCGCGTGCGACGGCCACTGTCCGGTCGGAGCTGCCGTCGTCGATGATCAGCCACTCGACGTCATCGATGCCGGCCACCTTCCGCGGCAGCTCGGCCAGAGTGACCGGCAGCGTGTCTTCCTCATTGAAACAGGGAATCTGAATGACGAGCTTCATGGCCTGGCAACGTTCCTTTACAAGCGTTTCAGTCTAATCTCGTGAGCAACCCAGGACAGGGGACGATCGGTGCCCTTCAGAATCGCATTGGTGCGCAATTCGACGGTCACGGCATCACCTTGCGGCGGCAACTGGCAACCCGCGAGAGACCACTCTATTTCGAACCGTCCCGAACCGTCGGGATACTGCCACTCCAGGTCACAGTCGGCAACCCGGGCCTGCATGCCGAAGGTGCTCCCGCGGCCGGCGAACCTGAAATCGCCGTTGGCAGGAAGGGCGCCATGAACTGCGAGCACGTCACCGCCGTTGTGCTGGAGAAGAACGGCTGAAAGCGGCTGTGCCCATCTCCACCCGTCCCCCTCCGGGGAAAACATGCCATGCACGGCATCGTATGCATGCTCCCGGAATCGCACTTCCGACCTCGCCCAGACGTTTTCCCGCGCCAGCGGCGGAAGCTCAAAAGCGCCACGGAGAACAAGGACCCGTCCCCAGTCGGAGTCCGTCAGCACCTCCTCGTGGGGCAGGCCGCGCAGTGCCTTGTCGACGACGCCAGCACTGTTCATATAGCCGTCAACAAGGAAATAATGCGGGCCGTCTTCGGCGTCGATCCAGTACTTGCGCTTGTCGAGATCGTGGACGCGCCGGCCCGAGTAGAGAGCGAAAACCGGCTGGGAATACCATCGATAGCCATAGAACTTCGCCGTCTCCGGCGCATTTTTCATGAACTTCACCACCGCACGGGTCGAGTGCTTCCGCACATCTGCCTGACTCGGCTCGATCGACGGGAACCGCGCCAGAGAACCGATGACAAGAAGCGTTACCGTTACTACGCTGATCGCCGACAGCCCAACGCGCCCGCGTATCCGCCCGGCCAGTGCCGGCAGCAACGGCGCGCTCAGCGCGACCAGCAGCACGCCGTTGAATATGCGTCGGTACCACGCCTTTTCGGTCGGCGTCACCAACAGCCACCAGCCGAAATAGGCCACGATGCAGGCGGCGAGCATCAGGGGCAACAGCGCGTTGCCGCTCCAGACACCTTCCTCGCGGGTACGCAACACGGCAACAAAGACCAGGCCGCAAGGCAGCGCCAGCAAAACCGGCAGGAGCCAAACCGGCAGCCCCAGGCTCCCGGTCAGCACTTCGGCATGCGTCCCCAGCTTGTCCAGCATGCCCGGGCTGTCTTGAAAGCCCTCGCTTACGCCCGCCTGGGCCAGTATGCCGTCCAGTTGAACCTGCCACCATTCACGCCACGGCGCGACGCCGCCGAACGACCAGAGTTTCCAGGCCTCCCAGCCGGCGACAGGCACCAGCAGCCCGGCGCCCACCGCTGCCGGGTTTCTCCAGACCCTGTCGGTGAACAAGAAGGCCAGTCCGAACAGGCCCAGCACAACCCCGACGGGCATGAGCATCACGGTCTTGGTCAGAATGGAGAGGCCGAAGCACAGGCCCGCGCCGAAATAACGCCAGCCGCCCCCCTTGTCGATCGCCGCGTGCAGCGACCACAGGCCTGCGAACGCCCAGAACAGGGCCGGAACCTCGCCGTAGCCGTTGGCACCCAACCGAGCCAGTTCCGGAACCAGCAACACCAGCAGGCAGGCAACGAGAGCGGGCACCCTGCCCGCCAGGCGCCGGCCGAGCAGGTACACGATCCCGACCAGGCCGGCCAGGTAGGCCAGGGAGACGATCTGTGCGGTGGCCAAAGAAACACCGAAGACGGCGAAAACCAGTGCTGCCGGAAAGATGTAGGGTGCGTTGGTCTGGATCTCGCGCGGAAACAGCCGCCACTCGTCGTAGAAACGGCCGTAGCCCTGCCCGTCGGCCAGGGCGGCGGCAACCTGCAGGTTCATCGCCCCGTCGAACGAAACCGGCGTCCCGGCGATCACGAAGAGCATGTAGACAAGCAGGCTCAGTACCAACAGGCCGAGCCCGATCGATATGGACCGCTCCCACCGCGCCTGCCCCAATAAATTCGAGCGATCCGGCCCCCTCACGGTCGTTCGATCATACGCCATCGATTTTCTCCCAAGTCCGTCTGACCCAGCTCGAGCGAAGGCGATAACGATAGCATCCTGCTGCCGTTCCATCCTCGTCGATGTGGCGGGCACCACGGATTGAGCAGGGATACTTCGGCACGAAAATGAAAGCGCTCAGGCTCGCCGGCGTCGAATCCCCAGCGTACGTGCCAATGTGCCCAGCCGTCTGCGCATTCGAAGCCACATCGAACGCTCAATCACTTCAAGTCGTTCCGTAAGATCCGAAACATGGCGGTAGAGTCGCTGAATATGCTGATCCCGGCGGGCCACGAGACGCTGCACAGTGCGAACATCCTCGTCCGAAAGCGTGGCGCCGGCCTTGATGTGTTCCGGTAGCGGCCGATCGACGTAAATGGTCGAATGCCGGGGCGTCAGTTCCTTTTTGGGACGCTTCTTGCTGTAGAAGTACAGGGCCACCGACTTGCGTGAGCGCTCGTCCTCGTCTTTCCCTGGAAGTTCGATCCGCTCGAAACCGTGCCAGGACCAGTAGGTGGTCTCGAATAATACGGCACGGTTGTAACGCGGCTGTACAACCTCGACGTGGTTTTCCTGCGGCGGCCGGCGCGGATCGCTGTGGAATTCGATCGCTCCACCCCACTCGGCACGCCACTCCTCATTGAGGTAGACGATGAGATTGAGGCGACGATGCCAACCCGTGACCGGATGGCGATTGAAGTCGACATGCGGGTCGAGATCCTGGCCGTGTCGGTTCTCGTGAGTACCGCCGCCGAAGTAGTGGGGATCGTATAGCAGCCCCTCTATTCCGGTCAGGTTGCCCAGCCAATCGAGAAATTGCCGGGTCTGGATCAACGCGTCGAGCTGCTGCCAGGGACCGCCAAGCGCGACAAGGTCTTCGTGCACGCACTTGGCCCCGACCCGCCCATCCTCATTGAGCGCGAGCTTTTCGTCGAACGGCGGGAAACGATCGAACAGACTTCGTGCGAAGTCCTCGGAGAAGAAGTCATCCAGAACCAGGTGCCGGAACGGCTGTGCTTCTTCGAACCGGCGTTGCAATTGATTACCTTGAAGCCGGTAATGCCTGGCGATGAAATCTTCCAGCCGCGCTTTGGTCAGGCTCTGTGCCTTGTCTCCTCTCGCAAGCACCGCCTCACTCCCACTCGATGGTCGCCGGCGGCTTGCCCGATATGTCATAGACCACGCGTGATACACCGTCGCATTCGTTGATGATGCGGCGCGAGACGTGGTCGAGGAAGTCGTGGTCGAGGTAGGCCCAGCGGGCGGTCATGAAATCGATGGTCTCCACCGCGCGCAGCGCGATGACGTACTCGTAGCGGCGCGCGTCACCCACCACCCCGACGGACTTGACCGGCAGGAACACGGCAAAGGCCTGGCTGACCTTGTCGTAGAGCCCGGCCTGTCGCAATTCGGAAATGAAGATGTGGTCGGCCTTCTGCAGCGGCTCGACGTATTCGGGTTTCACTTCGCCGAGGATGCGCACGCCCAGGCCCGGCCCCGGGAAGGGATGGCGCATAACCAGTGATTTCGGCAGGCCCAGCCCGACGCCGATCTTGCGCACTTCATCCTTGAACAGTTCCCGCAGCGGCTCGACCAGCTTGAGGTTCATGTCCTCGGGCAAACCGCCGACATTGTGGTGCGACTTGATCACCTTGGCCTTGCCCGTCTTGGCGCCCGCGGACTCTATGACGTCGGGATAGATGGTGCCCTGCGCCAGCCAGCCGGCCTCCTTGTGGCCCTTGGCGGCGGCGTCGAAGACCTTGATGAACTCCCCGCCGATGATCTTGCGCTTTTCTTCCGGGTCGGACACGCCGGCCAATGCGTCCATGAACTGATCGCGGGCGTCGACGCGTTCGACGCGAACGCCCAGGTGCTCGGCGAAGATCGCCATGACCTCGTCGCCTTCCTGGTAACGCAGCAGGCCGGTGTCGACGAAGATGCACAGCAACTGGTCACCGATCGCCTGGTGCAGCAGCGCGGCCACCACGGAGGAATCCACGCCGCCGGACAACCCAAGCAGCACGGTGTCGTCGCCGACCTGTTCCCGTATGCGTTCGATCTGGTCGTCGATGATGGCCTCGGTGGTCCAGGTGGGCTGGCAACCGCAGATATCGAGCACGAAACGCTCGAGAATGCGCCGGCCCTGGCTCGTGTGGGTGACTTCCGGGTGGAACTGCAGGCCGTAGAGGCGCTTGTCCTCGTTGGCCATGCCAGCGATCGGCGCGGAAGGGGTCGTACAGGTGGTCACGAATCCTTCCGGCAGGCCGCTGACCTTGTCGCCGTGGCTCATCCAGACCTCGAGCAGGCCCTGGCCGTCCTCGACGCGATCCTCGATGCCGGCGAACAGGCGCCCCGGCTCGCTCAACGCGACCTCGGCGTAGCCGAATTCCTTTTCGTCGGAGGGGCTGACCGCCCCGCCGAAATGCGTCGCCATGGCCTGCATGCCGTAGCAGATGCCGAGCACCGGCACGCCCAGTTCGAACACCAGCGGCGGGATGCGCGGGCTGTCGTCGAAGGCTACCGATTCCGGACCGCCGGAGAGAATCACGCCGCTGGCGCCGAAGTCACGAATGGCCTCGTCGCCGACATCGAAAGGCATGATCTCGGAGAACACCCCGATCTCGCGCACCCGACGGGCGATGAGCTGGGTGTATTGCGAGCCGAAGTCGAGGATCAGGATGCGGTGGGAGTGGATGTCCATTCTTTAACCCTTGTTTGCCTTCACAACTGTCGTCCCGGCCTCCGAGCCGGGACCTCGCACCTCGACATCGGCACGGCCCGGCTCAGTGCCAAACGAACCGTGCGGGGTCCCGGATAACCGCATCCGCGGTTTCCGGGACGACAGCGGTTATCCAAGCTTGTAGTTCGGCGCTTCCTTGGTGATGGACACGTCGTGGGCGTGCGATTCGCGCACGCCGTTGGCCGAGATCCGGACGAAGCGCGGTTTGGTGCGCATCTCCTCGATACTGGCGCAGCCGACGTAGCCCATGGCCGAGCGCAGGCCACCCATGAGCTGGTGCACGACGCCGCTGATCGGGCCCTTGTAGGGCACGCGCCCCTCGATGCCTTCGGGGACGAGCTTGTCGGGGTCGGCCTCGGCCTGGAAGTAGCGATCCTTGGAACCCATCTCCATCGCACCCAGCGAGCCCATGCCGCGGTAGCTCTTGTAAGAGCGGCCCTGGTAGAGCTCGACTTCCCCGGGTGCTTCCTCGGTACCGGCCAGCAGGCTGCCGATCATCACGGTCGAGGCGCCGGCGGCCAGCGCCTTGGCCACGTCGCCGGAGAACCGGATGCCGCCGTCGGCGATCACCGGCACGTTGTGCTTCATCAGGGCCTCGGAAGCGGCCGCCACGGCGCTGACCTGCGGCACGCCGATGCCGGCCACCACGCGGGTGGTACAGATCGAACCCGGCCCCTGCCCGATCTTGACGCCGTCGGCACCGGCCTCGGCCAGCGCGCGGGCGCCGTCGGAGGTCGACACGTTGCCACCGACGATCTGCACGTCCGGCCAGGTCTTTTTGACCCACTGGATGCGCTCGAGCACGCCGCTGGAGTGACCGTGCGCGGTATCGACCACCACGATGTCCACGCCCGCGGCCACCAGGGCCTCGATTCGTTCTTCCGTGTCGCCGCCGGTGCCGACGGCCGCGCCGGCCAGCAGCTGTTCGGCGCTGTCCTTGGCGGCATTGGGGAAGTCGCGCGACTTCTGGATGTCCTTGACGGTGATCAGGCCCTTGAGCTCGAAGTTGTCGTTGACCACCAGCACTTTCTCGATGCGGTGCCTGTGGAGCAACTCGAGCACTTCGTCCTGGCTGGCGCCTTCCTGCACGGTTACCAGCTTGTCCTTGCGCGTCATGATGTTGCGCACCGGGTCGTCGAGCTTGCGCTCGAAACGCATGTCGCGGCTGGTGACGAGGCCGACCAGCTCGTTGCCGTCGACCACCGGCACCCCGGAGATATTGTGCCGCCGGGTCAGGTCGATGACCTCGCTGATGGTCGTGTAAGGGCTAACGGTGAACGGATCCTTGATCACGCCGGCCTCGTACTTCTTGACCACGCGCACATGATCGGCCTGGCGCTCGATGGGCATGTTCTTGTGGATGATGCCGACGCCGCCGGCCTGGGCCATGGCGATGGCCAGGCGCGCCTCGGTAACGGTGTCCATGGCCGCCGAGGCCAGGGGAATGTTGAGCGTGAGATCGCGCGTGATGCGGGTGGAAAGATCGACGTCCCTGGGAAGAACTTCCGAGTAGTCCGGAACCAGTGAAACGTCGTCAAAAGTCAGGGCTTCTTCGATCAAACGCATGGCAGGCGGGCTCCGGCTGGTAAATCCAACCATTTTACCGCGTTGGGCTTGCGGTAGGCAATTCACGGATCAAATTCGAAATTCGAAGCACCAAATTCGAAACTGGCGCCGGTGCCTGTAGCGGGTCGTCCCGGCCCGAGCGCAGCGAGGAGCCGGGACCCCGCACGCTCAGCATTGGCACGGCTTGGCTCAGTGCCGGCGGAAAACTGCGAGGTCCCGGATAGCTGCTTTCGCAG
>NZ_QVMV01000040.1 GCF_003417465.1 Wenzhouxiangella sp. 15190 | reverse complement strand
CGCCATCAGCCTGCGGAGCAGGCGGGCGGAATATATTTTGACGTGTCGAAGCCCGCACCGCGGTCGGTGGCGCAAACTGGCCTGCCGACAGCGGGATCGATGAACCACCCGTGATCATCCTGTGGTGCAGGCGGGTGTAGTTCGGCGACGCCAGCTTGCCCGGGGCAACTGGCCAACCATTGGCCCGGCATTTGCCGATTGACTCGTTGCTGAATTAGGATGCATCAACACCTGCCGCTTCAAGGAGACTCGCATGGCGGAGCGCGACACCGGCGCTATACGGAACGTGGCCCTGCTGGGTCACGGAGGTTCGGGCAAGACATCTCTCGCGGAGATGCTGTTGGTCAAGGCGGGCGTTCTGGGTGAACCCGGCTCCCTCGAGCGGGGTACAACGGTCTTTGATTTTGATCCGCTCGAGAAGGAGCACCAGCACTCGCTGAATTCGGCCATCGCCTCGCTTGTCTTCGAGGGGGCTCATGTCAATCTGCTCGACACACCCGGAGATCCGGATTTTCGCGGGCAGGCCCTGGCAGCGATGGGCGCGGCGGAGACGGCGGCGATCGTCGTCAATGCGACAGCCGGCATCGAGATGTCGACCCGGCGGTTGATGCGGCGGGCTCGCCAGCGAAAGCGATGCCGTGTCATCGTCATCAATCGAATGGATGCCGAGGGCGCCGATCTCGAGCAACTGCTCAGCGACATCCGCGAGGAATTCGGCGCACAGTGCCTGCCCATAAACCTGCCGGCCGATGACGGTGCCACCGTCCGTGACTGTTTCTTCAAGAGCGATGGCGACACCGATATCTCCTCGGTGGCCGAGGCTCACACCGAAATCGTCGACCAGGTCGTGGAAGTGGACGAAGCGCTGATGGCGCGCTACCTCGATGGTGAGGAGATCGACCCGCAGTTGCTTCACGACGCTTTCGAACAGGCACTGCGCCAGGGTCACCTGGTACCGATCTGCTTTACTTCGGCGTTGACGGGCGCCGGCTGCGGCGAATTCCTGCGCCTGTGTCGCCACTTGTTCCCGAGCCCGCTGGAGGGCAATCCGCCGCCGTTTCGCAAGGGTCCGGACGGCGAACGCGTTACGGCCAGCCTGCAGCCCGACGACCACGTGCTGGCGCATGTATTCAAGGTCAGCAATGATCCGTTTGCAGGTAAGCTCAGCATCTTTCGTATCTATCAGGGTACGGTGCGACCCGACACACAGCTCTACGTCGGCGAAAACCGCAAGCCGATCAAGGCCGCCCATCTGTACCGTATCCAGGGCAAGGAACATATCGAGATCGACGAAGCCGTTCCCGGTGATATTTGTGCCCTGGGCAAGGTCGAGGAAATTCATTACGACGACATACTGCACGACAGCCACGACGAAGATCACTACTACCTCAAGCCCATCGATTTTCCGAAGCCGATGTTCGGCCTGGCGGTGGAGGTGACGAGTCGCGGCAACGAGCAGAAGCTGGCGTCGTCGCTGGCACGGTTGGCCGAAGAAGATCCGTGTTTTGTTGTCGAGCACAACCAGGAACTCAACGAGACGGTTGTTCGTGGTCTCGGGGAGATGCATCTGCGCGTGATGCTCGAGCGCATGAAGCAGCGTTACAACGTGGATGTCGAGACCCGTAATCCGCGTGTCGCCTACCGAGAAACCATTACCCGGCCAGCGGAAGGGCACTATCGCCACAAGAAACAAACGGGCGGTGCCGGCCAGTTCGGCGAAGTCTTCATGCGGGTACGGCCGCTGGGACGAGGCGAAGGCTTCGTGTTCCGTTCGGAAGTCGTCGGCGGTGCCATCCCTTCCAGTCTGATTCCCGCCGTGGAGAAAGGTGTGCGCCAGTTGCTCGACGAGGGCGCGATCGCCGGTTTTCCGCTGCAGGATGTCGAGGCCGTGGTCTACGACGGCAAGCACCATCCCGTCGATTCGAAAGAGGTGGCCTTCGTGATTGCCGGCCGCAAGGCTTTTCTCGACGCCGTGCGCAATGCCGGTCCGCAGGTACTCGAGCCCGTGGTCGAACTGGAAGTCACCGTTCCCGACGACTCAATGGGTGATGTAACCGGGGCGCTCGCATCCAAGCGGGCAAGGATTCAGGGCACCGACAGCCTGAGTGGCGGCATGGCGAGTGTCTCGGCCGCCGTGCCGCTTTCGGTGCTGGCGGAATTTCCCAGCGAACTCAAGAGCCTGACCGGTGGGGAAGGGCGTTACACCATGTCTTTCTCGCACTACGAAGCCGTGCCGGCCGGCGAACAGACCGAACTCGTCAAGGCCTTCGAGGCGAACGCGAGCGACGACGACTGAGCGCGCCCAGGCGTTCATGCAGTTCGTCGGTGGCCTGAACGAGTTCGTCGAACGATCCGCTGTTGTCGATAACGTCCGTGGCTACGGCCAGCCGTTCGGAACGGCTTGCCTGTGCTGACAGCATGGCTTCCGCCTGTTCCGGCTCGACACCGTCGCGCTCGAGCAGGCGCTCGATTTGAACGGACTCCGGCACATCGACGACGACGATTCGGTCTGCGTCCTTGAACAACCCCGATTCAATCAGTAGCGGAACCACCAGCACAACGTAGTCGGCGTCTTCGTGCCGCTCGATCTGGCGGCGCGCCTCGCGTTCGATGAGTGGGTGCAGGATGGCTTCCAGTGTCTCGCGCTGTTCGGGGTGGGCGAAAATGCGTTCCCGTAGCGCCCGCCGGTCGAGACTGCCCGCTTCGTCGAGAATTTCGGGCCCGAACGCGTCCACGACTGCACTCAGGCCAGGGCTCCCGGGCGCAACCGCCTCGCGGGCGAGCAGGTCGGTGTCCACGACCGGCACGCCTTTTTCGGAAAGTCGATCGGAAACGCTCGTCTTGCCGCTGGCCACTCCGCCGGTCAATGCGACCAACAAGGGTCGAGCCTGTTCCCCGGTGTGATCTGTCGTCGAATCCTGCATCTTGCAGTTATGCCTCGATCGGTTGCTTTCAGGCCGTGTTTGCTGTGCCGCGCAAACGTTCTTCACTCACACATCAATTTGCGTTAGTGTAATTCGTGGGAGAGGGTATACAACACGGGGACAGCTAATTGACCGATATTCTGATTGTCGACGACCACGATCTGGTCAGAACGGGGCTTAAGAACATTCTTGCCGGGGAAGCCGGTCTGGAAGTGGTCGGGGAGGCATCGACCGGAGAAGACGCCATCCGGCTCGCGCGCAAGCTCGAACCCGACCTGATTCTCATGGACGTGGGCCTGCCGGGTCTTTCCGGGCTCGAGACGACCGAGCGAATTCTCAAGGCGCAACCCGATACGCAAGTGATCGTGCTGACTGCCCACAGCGAGCCGCCGCTGCCGGCGCGTCTGCTCGATTCCGGTGCATCGGGATACCTGACCAAGGCCTGCGATGCCGGAGAGCTGCTGCGCGCGGTACGCAAGGTTTCTCAGGGCGAGCGCTACATCGGTGCCGATATCTCGCAGCAACTGGCGATTTCACTACTGCCGGGAACGCCCCAGTCGCCCTTCCAGGAACTGACCGGACGCGAACTCGAAATCGCCCTGATGTTGACGCAGGGCATGAAGATGCAGTCCATCGGTGAAGTGCTCAACCTCAGCCCCAAGACGGTGGCGACCTACAAGTACCGGATCTACGACAAGATCGACGTCGGCAGCGAGGTCGAACTGCTGCGCATGGCGCTGCGTCACGGGCTGGTTTCGGAAGTCTGAGCCAGGCAGGTTCGGGGCCGCGGTGCGGCCCCGAACGAAGGAATTACGCTCGATCAGTCATCATCCTTGAGGCGGTAGATGCCACCGCCTTCGGGAATCGCGCCCGATTTGTCCTTGCGCTTGTCATCCCGCTTTTCTTTCGAGCCGTCCGACGATTGATCACGTTCGCCGTCCGGAGAACGTTCTCGACTCTCTTCCTGCTTCGGCTCGCTCCTGGGCTCCGGCTTTGGCTCGGCTGCTTGCCCGGAATGCCTCTCCGGAGCCGTTTTCGATTCCTGATCCGATGCCTGACGGGTCGGCTCCTCGGGCTTCGATTGAGGTTTCGTGTCGGGCTTCGGATCAGGCTTTTGTGACCGTGAATCCGATTCATGCTCCGGCTTCTGGTCCGGTTTCTGCCCGGATTCCGGGTCGGGTTTCCGATCCGGCTTCTGCGCGGATTCTGGATCGGGCTTTTGATCCGGTTTCTGCTCGGGTTTCGGGCCGGGCTTGTTGTCCGGCTTTTCGGGCTCGGATTTCTGTTCGGACTTGTTGCCCTGGTCCTCGCTCTTGTTCTGGCCCTGATCCTGGCCCTGATTCCTGTTGTCGGAACGACCGCGACGTTTTTTGCCGCCGCGACGACGGCGCTTCTTCTTCTTTTTGCTGCCGCCGTCGGGCTCGTTGCCCGCTTCGGCCGGCTTCTGGTCACCCGGCTTTCCATCAGACGGCTTCCCGCCGGTCTTTTTCTTCTTGCCGCGCGACTGGCTTTTCTTCTTCTTGCCGCCGGGCTTCCCCTGGTGACGATGCGATTTGTCCACGGCCTTGTCCGGGCGTTTGCCACCGTGCTTTTGCGGGTGCGGTCGGCCGGATTTGCGCTCCTTGTGCTGGTCCTCGTCGTTCCCGGACAGTCCACCGAACAAGGACTTCAGCCACGCCAGGAAACCCCCGGGCTTGCGTGCCGGGGCCGGAGCCGGCCCGCTTCGCTGGATGCCGCTGACCGCCGCCGGCTCGGGTGCCGGCCCGGGCTGGGCTTCGGCCTGTGCGGGCAACGATTCGGCTTCCTCGCCGCTGGCCAGGGCGTAACTGGGCTCATCGACGGATTCGCTGGTGCGTAGCCGCTGGATTTCGAAACGAGGTGTTTCGATCCAGCGGTTGGCCACGATGGTGATACCAACCTTGGTGCGTTCCTCGATCTCTTCGGCAGCCTGGCGCTTTTCGTTGAGCAGGAAATTCGCCACTTCGATCGGCGCCTGGACGATCACCCGCGACGTGTGTTCCTTCATGGATTCTTCTTCGGCCAGTCGCAGGATGGACAGCGCGAGCGACTCGATCGAGCGAATCGCGCCGTAGCCGTCGCAACGCGGGCAGGTGGTGTAACTCGATTCGCCCAGGGAGGGTCGCAGGCGCTGGCGCGACATCTCGAGCAGGCCGAACCGCGAGATGCGCCCGATCTGCACGCGCGCCTTGTCCATTCGCATGGCTTCACGCAGGCGGTTCTCGACCTGTCGCTGGGCGTCCTTGCTCATCATGTCGATGAAATCGATGACGATCAGGCCACCCAGATCCCTTATCCGCAACTGGCGGGCAATCTCGTCGGCCGACTCGAGGTTGGTCTGAAGTGCCGTTTCCTCGATGTCGGCACCCTTGGTCGCGCGCGCCGAGTTGATGTCGATCGACAGCAGGGCCTCGGTGTGATCGATGACGACCGCGCCGCCGGACGGCAGGCGCACTTCGCGCGCGAACGCGGATTCGATCTGACTTTCGATCTGGTAGCGCGAGAACAGGGGCGTATCGTCACGGTAGAGCTTGAGCTTGCGCAGGTTATGCGGCATCACCTGCTGCATGAACTCGCGTGCATCCTCGAAGACCTTTTCGTCATCGATGAGGATTTCGCCGATGTCGTCGCGCAGGTAGTCGCGCAACGCGCGAATGATCAGGTTGCTTTCCTGATAGATCAGGAAGGGCGCCTTCTTGCTGCTGGCCGCTTCCTGGATCGCGCTCCACAGCTTGAGCAGGTAATCGAGGTCCCACTGCAATTCTTCGCGCTCGCGTCCCACGCCGGCCGTGCGCACGATACAGCCCATGCCGTTGGGGATCTCGATTTCCTTGAGCGTATCGAGAAGCTCCTTGCGCTCGTCGCGCGTGATCTGGCGCGACACGCCGCCGGCCCGCGGATTGTTCGGCATCAGGACCAGATAGCGCCCGGCCAGGGAAACGAAGGTGGTCAGCGCCGCACCCTTGGTGCCGCGCTCTTCCTTGTCGACCTGGACGATGACTTCCTGGCCGCCCTGGACGGCATCCTTGATCTCGACGCGCTCTCCGGATTCCAGCGTCTTGACGGCGGCATCACTGAAGTATTCACGGCTGATTTCCTTCATGGACAGGAAACCGTGCCGCTCGGACCCGAACTCGACGAAACAGGCGTCGAGGCTCGGTTCCACCCGCGTGATGCGGCCCTTGTAGATGTTGGACTTCTTCTGCTCCTGGGCAGGCACCTCGATATCGAGGTCGAGCAGGGTCTGGCCATCGGCAATGGCCACTCGCAACTCTTCGGGCTGAGTTGCGTTGATCAGCATGCGTTTCATTGTTGTTCCTCCGGCGCCCCCGACCGCCACGGGTAACGGTCTTCGGGCGGGTGGTGCCGGACTTCGCCTTGCCCCGGGACTCGGGGCCGAGCGGGTAAACCAGCCTAAATCGATTGTCGCCGGGCATTCTCGCCCGGGCATTTTCTCGAGGCGCCACGAACTACGCGACGCTGCCTGGTTTCCATGCGGCCGCGCGAGGCGCAGGCCTGCAATATCTGACACCACACCCGGAGACCGTGCATCGGTCGATCCGGGGCGCATATTCTTCGTTTCCGGCCGCCGGCTGTCTCCGAGTGATTCGGACATCGGCGGCACGCGTTTTCATCTGCCGCGACCGGACCGGTTCGATCCGGGTCGTCGTGCAATTCGATGTTGTCCTTGAGTGGACGGCTCCCGGTCTGCCTTTGCCGGCCGGGAGTTGAGCAAATGGTTCCGGTGGCGAATGCAACGTGGCCCGTATCCGGCCTTGCCAACGCCGCTTGTATCGGAATTGACAGATGTGTCAGCATCCGCGATCGGGTTCACGCGGGTACCGAGTATGAACTGCGGTCGATCAAAAGACCGCGCGGGACCCCGCATGCGCCTGACACGCATAGTTTATCATCGATCGCTTGGCAACGATAGCGGTCATCCACCGTGAAACGCCCGAAGGCAGGCGCTTTTATGCATGACAGGAACCAGGGGCGCAGCGTGCGGCACGTTACCGTCAGCGATGACCGTTCCGGCCAGCGACTGGACAATTTCCTGATGTCGGAACTGGGCTCGGTACCCCGCGGCCTGGTCTACCGCCTGGTACGCACCGGGCAGGTTCGGATCAACGGCCGGCGCGCCAAACCCATGAAGAAGCTCGAGGCCGGCGACGAGGTGCGGATTCCGCCCGTCTCGTCGAGGGCGCCGGAGGATCGCCGAGTGCCCGAAGGCATGATCGATCGCATTCGCGAGTGCATCATCGAGCAGAACGATCAATTCATCGTTCTCGACAAGCCCGCCGGCGTGGCCGTTCAGAGCGGCAGCGGCCTGCAATGGGGGCTGATTGATGTTCTCGCCAGAATGGGCGAGGGATACCGGCCCGTGCATCGCATCGACCGGGCGACCAGCGGTGTTCTGGTCGTCGCTCGCAATCACCGGGCCGCGCGTGAACTGCAGAGGGCCTTCTCGGGCCAGGCCGTGGAGAAACGCTACCTGGCCCTGTTGACGGGCGAGCTCGCAGAGGCAAAGGTAACGGTGACCACCCCCCTGAAAAAGATTCGTGATGCCAGTGGTCAACGCCGGATCATCGCCGCAGAGGACGGACAGTCGGCGGTGAGTCATTTTGAGTTGCTCGAGCGCGTCGGTGGATACAGTTACGTCGAGGTGCGTATCGAGACGGGGCGCACGCACCAGATTCGGGCCCACGCCGCCAGCATTGATCACCCGCTGGCCGGGGACGAGCGGTACAATCAGCATCCGGCTCCGCCCGGCCTCAAGCGGCTGTTTCTCCATGCGCATTGTCTGAAGCTGCCCTGGCCGTCGGAGCAAGTCTTTTCGGCACCGCTGCCCGACGAGCTCACCGCCGTGCTTGAGCGACTTCGTTCAGGCACGCGCTCAGCCTGAGACAGGAATCCGCTAGCGAATGTACCAACCTTTGAGCATTTTCGTCGGCCTGCGCTACTTGCGCGCGAAGCGGCGCAACCATTTCATCTCCTTCATTTCGCTCGTATCCATGGGCGGCATCGCCCTGGGCGTGATGGTGCTGATCACCGTGCTGAGCGTTATGAACGGCTTCGAGCAGGAATTGCGTGAGCGCATTCTGGGCATGATTTCACATGCCACCATCGAAGGTGCCGAGCGCCGCTTGTCTGACTGGGAGTCGCTGCTCGAACAGGTGCAGGCCCATCCCTCCGTGGTCGGGGCCGCACCGTATGTGGAGCAGGAGACCCTGATCAAGGGGCGGGGAACGGCCGGCGCCCAGGTCCGCGGCATCGATCCCGGGCTCGAGCCGATGGTCTCCGACATCGGCGAACTGATGCGACACGAGGATCTCGATGCCCTGGTGCCGGGCGAGTGGCGCGTCATACTCGGCGGCGGCCTGGCCGCCCGACTCGGTGTGCGCGAGGGGGATTCGGTCACCATCTTCGCGCCCGAAATTCGAGCCACCCCGGCCGGCGTGGTGCCGCAGGTGCGTCGCTTCGAGGTGGCCGGTATCTTCGAGGCCGGCGTTCAGCAGTACGACACCGCACTGGCCGTTATCCACTTCCGCGACGCACAGCGCCTGTTCCGGCTCAGCGAGCAGGTCAGCGGCATCCGCTTGAAGTTCGATGACATGATGCAGGCGCGTTCGATCGCCTGGGAACTGAGCGATCAGCTCGGTGGGGCGCACAGCGTACGGGACTGGACCCAGCAGCATGCCAACTTCTTCCGCGCCGTGCGCACCGAAAAGACCGTCATGTTCATCATCCTTTCACTGATCATCGCCGTGGCGGCCTTCAATATCATTTCCACCCTGGTGATGGTGGTGACCGACAAGCAGGCCGACATCGCCATTCTCAAGACCATGGGCCTGGGTCCGAGGAAGATCATGGCCATCTTCATGGTCCAGGGTTCGCTGATCGGCGTCATCGGCACGTTGCTGGGGATCGTCGCGGGCGTCGCCCTGGCCCTGAATGTCGAACAGCTGGTCGCCTGGCTCGAGCAGTTCCTGAGCACGGATTTCCTCTCCGCCGAGGTCTACTACATCAGTGACCTGCCTTCCGAACTGCGCTGGGCGGACGTGATCAAGTTCGGTTCGGTCGCCCTCGTGCTGTCGCTGCTGTCGACGATCTATCCCGCCTGGCGGGCCGCACGCACGGAACCGGTGGAGGCACTGCGCCATGAGTGATGTCATTATCCGCACGCAGGGCCTGGTCCGGACATTCGTGCAGGGGCCGACGGAGCTGAAAGTGCTGACCGGTGTGGATCTCGAGATCCGGGCCGGCGAGCAGGTTGCCATCCTGGGCGCGTCCGGTGTCGGCAAGAGCACGCTGCTGCATTTGCTCGGCGGACTGGACAAGCCGACCGCCGGCGTGGTGGAGGTCGCCGGCGAGAACATGGCCCGGGCCGACGAAGCCCGCCGGGCGGCCCTCCGCAACCGCCATCTCGGTTTCGTCTACCAGTTCCACCACCTGTTGCCGGAATTCACGGCACTCGAGAACGTTGCCATGCCGCTGCTGATCGCCGGTCGAACCGCCGCGGCCGCACAGGCCGAAGCGACGGCCCTGCTCGAACGCGTGGGGCTGGGGGAACGGCTGACACACAAGCCCGGAGAGTTGTCCGGCGGCGAACGTCAGCGGGCCGCGGTGGCGAGGGCGCTCATCAACCGCCCCGACTGCGTGCTCGGCGACGAGCCGACGGGCAACCTCGACGAGCGCAATGCCGAGCATGTCTACGAGTTGATGCTCGAACTCAATCGTGAATTCCGGACCAGCGTCGTTCTCGTCACTCATGACCCGCAGCTGGCTGGCCGAATGGATCGGCGACTGGAGATGACCGGCGGTCAGCTCGTGCCCATCGACTGATCATGGGCGGCGGGGGCGGGCGTCTGGCACTGGCCTTTGTCGGCGGCTGCCTTCTCGCCTCCTGGCTGCCGTCGCTTCCCGGCCCTGCTGTCCTGCTGTCGCTTGCCGCAGTCGCCGGCATCCTGTGCGCCTTCTCCGTCACGCGCCTTCCGGCCGTTTTTCTGCTGGGGGCTTTGTGGTTCCTGGGCAGTGCGCAATGGCAGCTCGATCAACAGTGGCCCGATGCCCGCGCCGGCGAGGAGGCCACCGTGGTCGGCACCATCACGGCGTTGCCGCAGCGCTCCGGGCAAAGCGTGCAATTCACGCTCGCCGTCGACGGCGAGGCCAGTCCACAGGGTCTTCCCGAGCGCATTCGTGTGCGCTGGTATCGCCCGTTTCGCCGACTCGAGCCGGGCAGCCGATGGCGCATGAACCTGCGACTGACGCCGCCGGCCGGCCGGGACAATCCGGGCGGCTTCGACTACGAGCGCTACTTGCTGGCCAGGCGAATCGGTGCCATGGGCCGTGTACGGGGCCGGCCTGAACTGCTGGCCGAAGGTCCCGGCGGGCACTGGCTGGATAAGCAGCGCCAAAGGGTCTCGGACATCCTCCAATCAGAGACCGTCGACCAGGATGTTGCCGCATTGAAGCGGGCGCTGGGTGTCGCCGACCGTTCCGGGATGCGCCCCGAACTGTCCGAGCTTCTGCGGCAGACGGGAACGGCGCACCTGTTGGCGATCTCCGGCTTGCACATCGGCATGGTGGCCGGCCTGGCCGGTCTGCTCGCAGGCTGGCTGTGCGCGCCGCTGGCGCTTTTCGCCGCACGGGCCGATCGTCGCAGGATCGGCATGGCGGTCGGTTTGGCGATCGCGCTGGGCTATGCGGGCCTGGCCGGATTCACGCTGCCGACCCAGCGTGCACTGGTCATGCTGGCCGTCCTGGCCATTGCGCTGCTGGGCCGTCGTGCCGTCGCGCCGGGGCGGGCGTTGCTACTGGCCCTGCTCGCCGTTCTCCTGTTCGATCCGCTGTCGCCCTTGTCGATGGGCTTCTGGCTTTCCTTCGCGGCGGTGGCCGTACTGCTTTTGGCCTTTGCCTGGCGTCCGTCGAGGCCGGGTCAGTGGCTGACCGGGCTGGTACGCGCGCAGGTGGTGCTGATGATCGGCCTGCTGCCGCTGAATGTCGGACTGTTCGGCCAATGGGTTCCCGGCGCCTTCCTGGCGAACCTCGTGGCCATTCCCCTCATGGGACTGGTGGTGCTGCCGGCGCTGTTGCTCGACGTGGTCACGATTCTGGCCGGCTTTCCGGCCAGTCCCGCAGGTGCCATTGCCGGGGGCGGCCTGGGCATCCTGCTGGGCTTTCTCGAGTGGGTCCATGGCTTGTCGATCGCTCACGTTCCGCTGGCGGGTGGGTCGAAATGGGCGCTGCTGTCCGCCGCGGCGGGTGCTGTCTGGTTGATTGCACCGCCGGGTTGGCCGGCACGGGGTCTGGGAGCCGTGCTTTTGCTGCCGCTGCTGTGGCCGGCTCGTGCAGCGCTCGAGCCCGACGAGCTGGAAGCCTGGTTCCTGGACGTGGGCAACGGCCTTGCCGTGGTCGTGCGAAGTGCCGACGAAGTCCTGCTCTACGATACCGGCCCCGGGGATGGCGAAGGCGGTGACGCGATCTCGGGCATCCTGCCGGATGCGCGGCGACGGCTCGATCTCGGCTCGGTCGACCGGGTCGTCGTTTCTCACGATCATCGCGGCCATTCGGGTGGACTGGCGTCGGTGGTCGATGCGGATATGCTCGTTTACGGCAGTGGTATCGAGAACGCCCGGCCGTGTGTCGCCGGCGAGGCGTGGCGCTCCGGTCCCTGGCGTTTCCGTTTTCTCCATCCCAGCGTCGCATTGCCGGATCTCGGCGGTAATTCATCCTGTGTCCTGCATGTCACCGGCCCCGGCGGCAGCCTGCTGTTGACCGGAGGAATCGATGCCGATGTCGAGGCCCGGCTGGTGGCCGAATGGGGCGGGCCGCCGTCGGACGTGCTGCAGTTGCCCGCCGGCGGGCATCGCGACGGCAGCAGTGCGGCCTTTCTCTCGGCGGTCGCTCCCGACGTTGCCGTTGCCTCCGTCGCTCGCCACGACCGCTTCGGCCGGGTTCACGATGAAACCCGTGGTCGGCTGGCATCAAGGGAAATCAACCGGGTAACGACCGGCCGATGCGGCGCGGTACGCATCCGGTTGCGGCCGGGCGTGCCGGTGCAGTTCGAATCGATGGCCACGCGCAGTCAACGTTTCTGGAAGCCGCGCCGGGGCTGCCCCTGAATATCCCGCCACCTGACCGGCAGTCTCCTGATTACAACGCGACGAGTACTGGGCAAACCCGTTATCATGCGCGTTGGACAAGTTGAAGGTCGGGGCCGACTTAAAAGATGCTTGAAATCGTCATCGCGGGTGGATGGCTGATGGTGCCGATTCTGGCCTGCTCCATCATCGCTGCCGCCATCATTATCGAACGTTTCGTGAACCTGCGCCGCAAGCGGGTGCTGCCAGCCGGCGTCCTTGATCGGGTACTCCAATGGGCGGCGCAGCGCGAGCTCGACCGCCAGCATATCGAGCAGCTCAAGCGTTCTTCGGCGCTGGGCCGTGTGCTCGCCTCGGCACTGATCAACCGACGCCGCGAGCGTGAGGTGATCAAGGATTCCGTCGAGGATACCGGGCGGCACGTGGTGCACGAGCTCGAGCGTTTCCTCAACACCCTGGGCACCATCGCGGGTATTACGCCGTTGCTGGGGCTGTTGGGCACGGTCATCGGAATGATCGACGTTTTCTCGGCCATCATGCTTCACGGCGTGGGCGATCCCAACGAACTGGCCGGCGGTATCTCCCAGGCCCTGATTACCACGGCTGCGGGCCTGACCGTGGCCATTCCCAGCTACTTCTTCTATCGTTATTTCCGCGGACTGGTCCGCGCCTACGTGGTCGATATGGAACAGCAGGCACTCGAACTGCTGCACACCATCGAGCTCAAGCGCCCACAGGCCGCCGGCTGACGCACCCGGTCATGAAACTGCAGCATCATGAAGAAAACGAAGAGCCGGAAATCAATCTCACGTCGCTGATCGACGTGGTCTTTCTCCTGCTGATCTTTTTCATGGTCTCGACCACCTTCGAGCGCCAGGCCTTGTTGCGCCTGAACCTGCCCG
This sequence comes from Wenzhouxiangella sp. 15190, assembly GCF_003417465.1. Classification (GTDB taxonomy): domain Bacteria; phylum Pseudomonadota; class Gammaproteobacteria; order Xanthomonadales; family Wenzhouxiangellaceae; genus Wenzhouxiangella. Next base: position 23,569 of record NZ_QVMV01000040.1, on the reverse strand, counting down.
AGGCGAGCACGGCCGAGTCGGAAACCGTGCCCGAAATGGTCGAATTCATCGTCACGGACGAAGGCCGGCTGTTCGTCGGTGACCAGGAGCTGGTGGATACGCGCCAGGCGACCGTTCAGGCCGCCATTGCCGAGCGCTTCGGGGAAAATCCCGAAGCCGTTCTGGTCGTTCGCGCCGACGGTGAAGCACCGCACCGCCTGGTGGTCCGAGTGCTCGACTCGGCCGCGGCCGAGGGCATTCGCCGGGTCAGTATCGCGGCGGTCGAAGGAGAATCCGAATGAATGCGCCGGCCAGCATGACCGGCCGCCAAGTTTATCGCCGCCTTCTGAGCATGGTGCTCAAGCACCGGCTGATCTTCGGCCTGGCGTTGCTTGCGGTGGGCCTGGACGCGGCCGGTCAGGGCTTGTTCTTCTACCTGCTGCGGCCGCTGATCGACGACACCATCGCCAACCCCAACCCGGAATTCAATTACGTGTTGCCGGCACTGGTGTTCCTGTCGCTGGTCCTGCGGGTCGTCGGCAATTTCGGCGGGGAGTTCGGCATGCAGTGGGTCGGACGGAAACTGATTGCCGACCTGCGCAATGCGCTGTTCGATCGCTACCTGGAGTTGCCCGCGGCGTACTTCGATCGTGAATCCTCGGGCCAGATGATCTCGCGATTGACCTACAACACCGAGCAGGTCGCCGAGGCGGCCACCAAGGCCCTGATCGGCGTCTCGCGCGACGTCATGACCGTGATCGCGTTGTTCGGCGTGATGCTCATCCAGTCCTGGCGCCTGACCGTCTCGCTGCTGTTGCTGCTGCCGATCATCGCCGTGATCGCCTACATCATCAGCCGTCATTTCCGGCGTATCTCGACCAACATCCAGGACTCCATGGGCGATGTCACCCATATCACCGAGGAGGCCGTCAACGGACACCAGGTCGTCAAGGTATTCGGTGGACAGCAACACGAGCGCGACAAGTTCCAGGGCATCAACGAGAGCAACCGAAAGCTGCACTTGCGCCTGGTCGGGACGCAGCTGCTTTCCTCCTCGCTGGTGCAGATGGCCGCCGGTGTGGCGCTGGTTGTGCTGCTGGTCGTCGCCGCCAGTGACTTGATGGGCGATACGGTGACGGCCGGCATCTTCATGTCGGTCCTGGCCGCGCTGGCCGCCACCATTCCGCCGCTCAAACGCCTGACCAAGATGCACGTGACCATCGAACGTGGCGTCGCCGCGGCCGAGAGCATCTTTCGTGTCGTGGACACGCCGGGAGAGACGGATGACGGCTCCTACGAGCCGGAACATGTGCGCGGCGACATCCGGTTCGAGAACGTTTCTTTCTCGTATCCGGATGCCAGCGATTCCGCGCTGATCGATCTGGACCTGCATATACCCGCCGGCAAGGTAACGGCCCTGGTCGGCCGGTCGGGTTCCGGCAAAAGCACCATCGTCAAGCTGCTGCCGCGGTTCTACCAGCCGGCCGCCGGTCGTATTCTGATCGACGATGTCGATATTCGCGACTTCAAGCTGTCGGCGCTGCGAGACCATATCTCCCTGGTCAGCCAGGACGTGGTGCTGTTCAACGACACCATCGGCCGCAATATCGCTTACGGCGGCCTGGCGAGTGCCACGCCCCGGCAGATCGAGGACGCCGCGCGTGCGGCCCACGCCATGGAGTTCATCGAGCGGCTGCCGCGGGGCCTGGACACACCGATCGGCGAGGACGGCTCCCTGCTTTCCGGCGGCCAGCGTCAGCGTATCGCCATCGCCCGTGCCGTCCTCAAGGACGCGCCCATCCTGATCCTCGACGAGGCGACTTCAGCGCTCGACGCGGAGTCCGAGCAGGCCGTGCAGGATGCCCTCGAGGAGTTGATGGAAAACCGGACCACCCTGGTCATCGCGCATCGCCTGGCCACGGTGCAGATGGCCGATCAGGTGGTCGTCCTCGATCATGGCCGGGAAGTCGAGTCCGGTTCGCACGCCGAATTGCTCGAGCGCGATGACGGCCTCTATCGCTACCTGCATCGGCTCCAGCTTGCCGGTGCGTGACCGGCGGTGAGGGCGCGGCTTGAGCACTATCTGACCGGGCTGTGGTTTTCGCAGCGGCGGCCGCCGCTGTGGCTTCGAGCGCTCGTACCCTTCTACCGCACGGCGGCCGGCCGACGCGCACGGGTGACGAAGGAGCGACCGCCAAGCCCGGTGATCGTGGTCGGCAATATCACCGTCGGCGGTAGCGGCAAGACGCCGGTTGTTGCCGCACTCGCGAAAATGCTCCAGCACGCCGGGCATGCGCTGGCGGTCATCAGCCGGGGTTACGGCGGGCAGGGCAGCGAGGCGCCCAGGGCGGTCACGCCATCGAGTGATCCCGAATCCGTCGGTGATGAACCGGTCTTGCTGGCACGCCGGGCCGGTTGTGCCGTGTGGGTCTGCCGCGACCGTCGGGCCGCGCTCTCGGCCGCCATCGGCGGCGGCGCCGACGTGGTGCTGTCGGACGATGGGCTGCAGCACTCGCGTCTGCCCAGGAGTTACGAAATCTGCGTCATCGACGGACTGCGGGGTCTGGGCAACGGTTATCTGCTGCCGGCCGGTCCGTTGCGGCAGCCGGTCGAGCGCCTCAGCTCGATCGACCAGGTGCTCGTCAAGGAGGCCGGAAGGGAGCATGGTGACCTGGAAGCTTTCGGCACACCCTTTGCCGTCGCACCCGGACGACCCTATCGACTTTCTGCGCCGGAAGACGAGGCGGCCATGCCGCCCCGGGAGCCGTTCGACGCCGTGTGCGCCATCGGCAATCCGGACAGTTTCTTCGTGTTGCTCGAGGCCCTGGGCTACCGTTTCCGTCCCCGGCCGTTTCCCGACCACCATGCCTTCACGGCGGCCGAGCTGTCCCGCTTTCCGGGACCGCTGATCGTGACCGAGAAGGACGCGGTCAAGCTCGAGCACCTGGACGAGCTGCCCGAGACCTGGGTATTGCCGATCGAGGCGACGTTGCCGGCGTCGGTGCGCGAAGCCGTACTGGCGCATGTGCGAGAATTCCAGTCGTCATGAGTGACTTCCACGTCCTGATTCCGGCGCGCCTGGCTTCCACGCGCCTGCCGCGAAAGCCGCTGGCCGATGTTGCCGGTCGTGCGCTGATTCTGCGTGTGTGTGACCGCGCCCGCAGCGCCGGGGCGGCCGGCGTTCATGTCGCCACCGACAGCGAGGAAGTGGCCGCGCTGGTGCGCGCCGACGGCGGCGAGGTAGTCATGACCCGGCCGGATCATCGTACCGGCACGGACCGGCTGGCCGAGGCTGCCTCCATCCTCGGGCTCGGCGGCGACGATATCGTGGTCAATCTCCAGGGCGACGAACCGGAAATGCCGTCGGCCTGCCTGCGCCAGGTGGCCGAATTGCTTCACGCGCAACCGCAGGCCCGAATGGCCACGCTCTGGCGCTCGATGAGCGACGAGGGCGAATGGCGCAATCCCAATGTGGTCAAACTGGTTGCCGACCTGGCGGGCAGGGCGTTGTATTTCTCCCGCAGCCCGATTCCCTGCGTGCGCGAGGGTGGCTGGCCGGCCTCCGGCGCCCGGGCTCATCTGGGCCTTTACGCCTATCGTGCACGTGCGCTCGAACAGTGGCAGACACTGCCGGCATCGGAACTGGAGCGCCTGGAATCGCTCGAACAGTTGCGGGCATTGACGGCCGGCTGGTTCATCGCCTGTGCGCAGGCCGTCGAAACGGTACCCGCCGGCATCGATACGCCGGAGGATCTGGCCGAAGTGGCAGCGCGATTCCGGCCAACATAAGCCCGCCAACAGTTAATGTATAAGTTTATATTAGCGATATAAGATCATGGAAAGTATATTGTTTGTATGCCTCGGTAATATTTGCCGGAGCCCCACGGCGAAAGCGGTTTTCGACTGGAAACTGCGCCGGGCGGAACTGGCGGTCGAGACGGACTCGGCCGGCACCACCGCCTATCACGTCGGCAGTCCCCCCGATCCCCGTGCCCAGCGAATTGCCCGGCAATGGGGACTGGATATCAGCACCGAGCGGGCGAGGGTGGTCATCCCCGAGGACTTTTCGCGCTTCGACGCCATATTCGTCATGGACCGATCCAACCTCGAGGATCTCCGGGCCCGGCGCCCGGCCGACAGCAGCACCCGGCTCGACCTGGTCATGAGTCTGGCGCCCGACTACGGCATCGAGGAAGTGCCCGATCCGTACTATGGCGGCGTGGACGGTTTCCAGCGGGTCATCGACATGCTCGAGGTGGCCGCCGATCGCCTGGTCGAGGAACTGCGCACGGCGCGGCAATGAGCGACTTCGACGGCCGAGCGTTTGCCCGCAGTCTCAGCACCGGGCCCGGCGTCTACCTGATGCGCGACCCGAACGGGAAGGTGCTCTATGTCGGCAAGGCGCGGAATCTGCGCCGCCGGGTAGCCAGCTATTTCAATCGCAGCGACCTAGGCCCCCGGCTCAACCTGCTGGTGCGCAAGGTCGACAGCATGGAGATCAGCCTGACCCGCACCGAGGCCGAGGCGCTGCTGCTCGAGAACGAGTGGATCAAGGCGTATCGGCCGCGCTTCAACGTCAACTTGCGCGACGACAAGAGCTATCCCTGGATCCGGCTCGAGACCGCGCACGACTATCCGCGCATCGGTTTCTACCGCGGCAGCCGCAAGCCGCCGCATCGTTACTTCGGACCGTTTTCCAGCGCTGGCGCCGTACGCGAGGCGCTCAACCAGATTTACCGTCTATTCGGCCTGCGCCAGTGCCGCGATACCGTGTTCGAAAATCGCTCCCGACCCTGTCTGCAATACCAGATCAATCGCTGCAGCGCGCCCTGCGTGGGCTACATCAGCAAGGAAGACTATGCCGCCGACGTGCGCGCGGCCGTTCAGTTTCTCGAGGGGCGAAGCGATGAAGTCATCGAGCATCTCGGCGAGCGCATGGAACAGGCCTCGAAAGCGCAGGAATTCGAGAAAGCGGCGGCCTATCGCGACCGCATCCAGGCGGTGCAGCGCGTGCGCGGCAACCAGTTCGTGACCGGCGGTAGTGGCGAGACGGACGTCATCGGCATGCACGTCGAAGCGGGCAAGGCCTGCTTCCACGTGGTGGAATTTCGCCACGGGCGCAACGTGGGCGGGCGCAGCTACTTTCCCGGCAACCTGCATTCAGACATGTCGGAGGCCGAAATCCTGGGCGCCTTCCTGGGGCAGTACTACGCTGATCGCAATCCGCCGGCCGAAATCCTGCTCTCCCGGGAACCGGTCGATGCCGCGCTGTGGAAGGAGGCATTGGGTTCACGCCGCGGCGCACGCGTGGAGCTTGCCTGGCGGCTGCGGGGGCAGCGGGCCGAGTGGGTACGCCTGGCTTCGGCCAACGCCGGTGATGCCCTGCGCCGCCGCCTGGCCGAGCGCGACCAGGTCGGCCGCGGCCTGGCCGCGCTGGCCGAGATGCTGGAAATGCCCAGTCCGCCCGAGCGACTGGAGTGCTTCGATATTTCGCATATTTCCGGCACCGAAACGGTTGGCTCCTGCGTGGTTTTCAGCCCGAGCGGACCCGAGAAAAAGCAGTATCGCCGTTTCAATGTCAGCGACATAGCGCCCGGTGACGACTACGCCGCCATGGAGCAGGTGCTCAGGCGCCGCTACTCCCGCGTGCTCGAAAAGGGCGAAACCCTGCCGGATCTGGTCATCATCGACGGCGGAAAGGGCCAGCTCACTCGCGCCCGCAAGGTCTTCGAGGAACTGGGGCTCGATGCCCTCCCGATGCTTGGCGTGGCAAAGGGACCCGCACGCCGGGCCGGGCACGAACGCTTCATCATGGGTGAGCGTGAAGCCGTGCCGGGGCCGCATCATCCGGCCTCACACCTGGTCCAGCAGATCCGGGACGAGGCGCATCGCTTCGCCATCGCCGGCCATCGCAAGCGACGGCACAAACGCGCCCAGGCCTCGCCGCTGGAGCAGGTTCCGGGGGTGGGGCCGAAACGCCGTCAGGCCCTGCTCAAGGCCTTCGGCGGCTTGCAGGGTATTCGCAAGGCCGGGGTCGACGAATTGGTGCGCGTCGGCGGTATCAGCCGCAAGCTGGCCGAAGCCGTGGTGGAACATCTGCACAAGTGATGCCGCTGATGCGGGATAATGAGATGTTTTCCGGCCCCGGAGGGAAGTCTTGCAGTTGACCATTCCGACACTGCTGACGCTGCTGCGCATCGTATTCATTCCGGTGCTGGTGGTGGTGTTCTATCTGCCGTTCGACGGGGCCAACCAGCTTACGGTTGCCTTGTTCATTCTGGCGGCCGTGACCGACGGTCTCGACGGCTGGATCGCCCGACGGTGGGGCATGACGAGCAGTTTCGGCGCTTTCCTTGATCCGGTCGCCGACAAACTCATGGTCACCGTGGTGCTGCTGATGATCGTGCAGCGCCATCCCGAGATCGGCATCGCATTGTCCGCCGCGGTCATCATCGGTCGTGAAATCACGATATCGGCGCTGCGCGAATGGATGGCGGCACTCGGCGAGGCGGGCCGGGTCAAGGTTGCCTGGGTGGGCAAGATCAAGACCATCCTTCAGATGGTGGCCATCGGCTTTCTGCTCTACGGCGAGCCCCTGTGGATCATTCCGGTATTGGAGATCGGCCGCTGGTTGCTGATCCTCGCGGCCATGCTGACGATCTGGTCGATGTCGATTTATCTTCGTGCCGCCTGGCCGGCAATCCGCCAGCAGTCCTGAGGAGTTTGTAATTCATGTCCCGCACACGCAGGAATCAAGTTTCGCTGGCCGATCGGGCCGATCGCCATACGCTCTACGAGGAAAGCGTTCAGGATCCGGAATCGGAGCTTGAATTCGTCTCGGAGACTTTTGAAACACTGAACGGGCGTCCGCTCCGCTTCATTCGCGAGGACTTCTGCGGCACGGCCAATACCGCCTGTCACTGGGTGCATGACGATCCCGAGCATCGCGCCGTGGGGGTCGATCTGGATTCGGAGGTGCTTGCATGGGGCCGCGAGCATCACCTGGCGGCCTTGACGCCCGAGGAACGCTCACGCATCGAACTGATCGAAGGCGACGTCATGACCGCCGAGACGCCTCGGGTCGATGCGCTCCTGGCGATGAACTTCAGTTACTACCTCTTCACGACCCGCGACAGTCTTCGTGCCTATTTCGAACGCGCGCGGCGGGCACTGGTGGATGACGGGATATTGTTCCTCGATGCCTTCGGCGGTTACGAGGCCCATCGTGAACTCGAGGAACGGACCGAGTACGACGATTTCACCTACGTCTGGGACCAGGCCAGTTTCGACCCCATCCAGCACGCCATGACCTGCCAGATTCACTTCGAATTTCCCGATGGTTCGGAACTGAAGCGGGCATTCGAGTATCACTGGCGTCTTTGGACGCTGCCCGAGATCCGGGAGTTGCTGGAGGAGGCGGGCTATTCCTCGGTCGAGGTCTACTGGGAAGGAACCGACGAGGAAACGGGGGAGGGCAACGGCATCTACGAACCGGCCGACACCGGAGACGCCGATGCCGGCTGGATCTGCTATCTGGTCGCTCGAAAATAGACTCGAACCTGGCTTACAAGATCGAATACACCAGGCTCAGCCATTCCTCGAGCCCCTCGTACTCCGCCGGGCGGGCCTCGATGAACTGGTCGATATCGAGTTCGTTGAGGGCGACGAAATGTTCCTGGTCTTCGTGCAGGGCCAGCAGCGCGGCCTGGATTTCTTCCTGGATGTCGGCAGGCACGTCCGGGCTGGCGGCGATCGTGACCCCCGGAAACTCCTGAGAAGTAAGCGCATTGGCCATGTTGACGTAGCGCGACACCAGGTTGTGCGGCACGACGGCTGCATCGGCTTCCTGAGAAAACACAATCTCGACGGCGTCCAGCCAGGAACCGGCGTTGGACTGGATGATCGGCTGCTGCATCGGGTTGTCGAACCAGCTCGCCAGAATCAGGTAGCCCAGGCTTGGCGCCGGCATGGTCGATACGCGCTGGCCAACGAAATCCCGGACGCTCGCGTCGGCATTGTCCATCGAGGTCAGCAGTGAATAGGTGATCGGCTGACTGGCACGCACCAGTGGCGAGTAGTCGTACTGTTCCATGCGATAGGCGGTCAGATGCGGTTCCTCGAGGACCAGGTGCGGGTTTTCACCGCGGCGCGTGCTCAGCCAGTAGCGATGATAGTCGGGTGAAAGTTCCAGGTTGAACCGGTAGGGAAGGGCATCGTTGAGATAGTCCACAAGCGGGCGATAGACCAGCTCGGCCGTCTCCGGCGAAAAAATGGGGTGGCCCTGGAACGTGAATGTTTCCGCGGCTTCCTGGGTCGCTTCGGCGGCTTCAGGCTGCTGTGCGGCAGCCGCTTCTTCCGAATCAGCAGCCGCTTCCGACGCTTCGTCGCCTGCCTGGGGGTCTGCCTCCCCGGCATCATTGGCGGTCTGCTCCTCCGGCTCCGGATCGGACGCTTGCTCCTGTGCATCCTCGGCGAACGTTTCAGAGACGCTCTCTGCGACCTCTTCCGGAACTTCGCCGGACTGATCCCGGGTTTCCTCTTCCTGTGCCCAGATGAATCCGGCCAGGATCAAGCCCAAAAGCAAACTCCCGAGTTTGATTGAAGTTTTCATTGAACAGACCCCTCTAAATTCATGATTTGCGGATTTCTTTTTCACTGTTCTCGATGTTAGCACAGCCCTTCTGGCGGCGTCACTCGCGCTGAATGCGAGCGTTCACCTTCATGCAGGAAGACCTCATCGCCGTCCTCGATACGGGTCGCCACCACGGCCAGGCCAATGGTTTCCCCGTTGCTGTTCATGGCGCTCAGGCAGTGACCGATTCGAGCGCCGGTGGCATCGAAAAGTCTGGAATGGGCGTTGACGCTGACTTCATCGTCACTCCTGAAGCCCACCAGCCTGTACTTGACCGAACCGCGGTAGTGAAGCCGGGCGATGACTTCTTGACCGGGATAGCAGCCCTTGTCGTAGGCCAGTGCACCCAGACTTTCCAGGCCCAGCCATTGCGGCAGGTGCTGCTGGCTGCTGGCCGGCTCCAGCCAGGGAAGACCGCGGCACAGATCGAGCCGCTGCCAGCGCCGAAGCAGTTCGGTGTCACCCTGCGCGTCGCAAAAAGCGAGCATGCCGCGATCGGTATCGACGGAAAGAGCCGGGGTGTCTGCGTCGGGATCGAACGTGCCTGCAACCTGTCCCGTCCGGGAAATCCGCGCTTGCCGGCCGATGGTGAACTGGTGGAGCTTGTCCCGCACAGTTTCGGCCTGGGCCGCGGGAATTACCAGTTCGACGCCATTTTCACTGCCACGGGCCATCATGAAGCTGATGACACGGCCTTTCGGGTCGCACCAGGCCATCGGCGACCAGTGCCGGTCGGACAAGGTGTCGATGCTGACCGTGAACTGCGCCTGCGCATAGGCGAGCGCATCAGGCCCCTCGATTGAGCAAGAGCGGAGGTGATCAAGTGAAAATCGTTTCGACATGCCGGGTAAAATGGAGCGTCATGAACGGTTACAATTCTACATCGTCAGGCGCGAATCCAGATCAGCGCGCTGCCGAATCCAGCCACGATCAAGCATCTTCTGATGGTTCCTCGAAGACGGAGACCGATCGGCCGCGGGAATTCGGTGGGCGCAGGAACGGTCTCGAGCCGACCCGTTACGGCGACTGGGAGAAGGACGGTCGCTGCATTGATTTCTGACCTGGACTGAAACCGGGAGTATTGAACCCATGGTGACGGACAATCGCCCCCTTTCACCCCATCTGCAGGTCTATCGCCCGCAGTTGACCTCGACGATGTCGATTGCGCATCGGCTCACCGGTGTACTGATCAGCCTGGGCATGGTCGTGATAATCGCCTGGGTGGTCGCACTGGCGGCCGGGCCGGAAGCCTACGCCACGGTCACCGCCTGGTTGGGCACCCCCGTTGGCCTGATCGCGCTATTCCTCTGGACTGCGGCGCTGCTCTATCACCTGCTCAACGGGATTCGGCATCTGTTGTGGGATGCCGGCTGGCTGCTCGAGCTCAAGGGCGCCTACGCTTCCGGATGGACGGTGCTCGTTCTTACGGTGGTGTTGACGGTCATCGTCTGGGGAGGCCTGCTGTGAACGAACTTCGCAACCCACTCGAGCGCGCCCATAATCACGGATCGGCCCACGACGGCGTCGGTCATTGGTGGGCCCAGCGATTTTCCGCCATTCTCCTGGTCGTGCTGACGGCCTGGCTGATCTGGGCGCTGGCGACGCTGGTCGGAGCCGATCATGCCGCAGCCGCGGCGTTTCTGGCGCACCCCTTTCACGCCGTGATGGCGATCTTGTTCGTGGTCGTGGGCTTCTACCACGGCCAACTCGGCCTGCAGGTGGTGATCGAGGACTACGTTCATCAGCGCGCGCTCGAGGTCTTTCTGCTGGTCGCCATCAAGGCCCTGGCCCTGTTCGGAGGTCTGCTGGGCGCACTCGCCATTCTCAAACTGGCTCTGGGAGTCTGAACTTGAGCAACGCATACGACATCACCCGGCACGAATACGATGTTCTGGTCATCGGCGCCGGCGGCGCCGGCCTGCGCGCCACCATGGGGCTGGCCGCGACCGGGCTGAACACCGCCTGCATCACCAAGGTCTTCCCGACACGCTCGCACACCGTCGCCGCACAGGGCGGCATGAGTGCCGCGCTGAGCAACATGGGCGAGGACGACTGGCGCTGGCACATGTACGACACCGTCAAGGGCTCGGACTGGCTCGGCGACCAGGACGCCATCGAATACATGTGCAAGAACGCCATGCAGGCCGTGGTCGAGCTGGAGCACTTCGGCGTGCCGTTCTCGCGCACGGAAGAGGGCAAGATCTACCAGCGGCCCTTCGGCGGCATGACCACGCATTACGGCGAGGGGACCGCCCAGCGCACCTGCGCGGCCGCGGACCGGACCGGTCACGCCATCCTGCACACCCTCTACCAGCAGTCGCTCAAGCACGACGCCCAGTTCTTCATCGAGTATTTCGCCATCGACCTGCTGATGGACGACGACGGCGCCTGCCGCGGCGTGCTCGCCTGGGACCTGGGAACCGGCACCCTGCACGAGTTCCGCGCGCATGCCGTGATCCTGGCCACCGGCGGTTACGGCCGATCGTATTTCTCCTGCACTTCGGCGCATACCTGCACGGGCGACGGCAACGGCATGGTTCTGCGCGCCGGCCTGCCGCTGCAGGACATGGAGTTCGTTCAGTTCCATCCCACCGGCATCTACGGCGCCGGCTGCCTGATCACCGAGGGCGTGCGCGGGGAAGGCGGTTACCTGACCAATTCCGAGGGTGAGCGCTTCATGGAGCGTTACGCGCCCAATGCCAAGGACCTGGCCTCGCGCGACGTGGTTTCGCGCTCGATGACCATCGAGATTCGCGAGGGACGTGGCGTAGGCCCGAACAACGACCACATTCACCTCAACCTGCAGCACCTGGGCGCGGACGTCATCAACGAGCGTCTGCCGGGCATTGCCGAGTCGGCCCGGATCTTCTCCGGCGTGGACGTCACCAGGGATCCCATTCCGGTGCTGCCGACCGTGCACTACAACATGGGCGGCATTCCGACCAACCACCACGGCGAGGTCGTCACGCTCGCCAATGATGACCCCGACAGCGTCGTGCCGGGCCTGTATTCCATCGGCGAGGCGGCCTGCGTTTCGGTCCACGGCGCCAATCGGCTGGGCTCGAATTCCCTGCTGGACCTGATCGTCTTCGGGCGGGCCGTGGCGATCCGCTGCGGGGAAAGCATCGAGCCGGGCCAGTCGCACAAGCCGCTGCCCGAAGGCACGGTCGACAAGGTGCTCGACGAATTCGATCGCCTGCGTCATGCCGACGGTGATCTGCCCACGGCCGAGATTCGCGGCGAAATGCAGCAGGTCATGCAGAACAACGCCGCGGTCTTTCGCACCGGCGAGACCCTCGAAGAAGGGCGCGAGAAGATTGCCGAAGTGGCGGGCAAGTTCGACCGGGTCAAGGTCAGCGACCGTTCACTGGTGTGGAATTCCGACCTGGTCGAGACCCTCGAACTCAGGAATCTGCTCGGCAACGCCGTCACCACGATGATGGCGGCCGAAAACCGTACCGAGAGTCGCGGCGCGCACGCCCGGGAAGACTACGGCGATCGCGACGACGAGAACTGGATGAAGCACACACTGATCTGGATGGACGAGGGCGGCAAAACGAAGATCGATTACCGGCCGGTGCACATGCACACGCTGACCGACGAGTGTGAAGTCATTCCGCCGAAAGCACGGACGTACTAACCATGGCAGAGTTCAGACTTCCCAAGAATTCCCGCATCTCCAAGGGCAGGCACTTTCCGGCGCCGGAAGGGGCGAAGAACGTCAAGACCTTCCGCATCTATCGCTGGGAACCCGACAGCGGCGAGAATCCGCGCATCGATTCGTTCGACATCGATCTCGATGACTGCGGGCCGATGGTGCTCGACGCCGTCATCAAAATCAAGAACGAGGTCGATCCCACGCTCACCTTTCGTCGCTCCTGTCGCGAGGGTATCTGCGGCTCCTGCGCCTTCAACATCGACGGCACCAATACGCTGGCCTGCACAAAGGGCATCGACGAGATTTCCGGCGACGTCCGGATCTACCCGCTGCCGCATATGCCGGTGGTCAAGGACCTGGTCCCCGATCTCACGCACTTCTATGCCCAGTACGCCTCGATCCGGCCGTGGCTGCGGACGCAAAGCCCGGCACCGCCGGACAAGGAACGCCTGCAGTCGCCCGAAGACCGCAAGCACATCGACGGTCTGTACGAATGCATTCTGTGCGCCTGCTGCTCGACCGCCTGTCCCAGCTATTGGTGGAGCGGCGAGCGTTACCTGGGGCCGGCCATCCTGCTGCAGGCCTACCGCTGGCTGGTGGATTCGCGCGATGAAGCCACGGGCGAGCGGCTGGACGACCTCGAGGATCCGTTCCGCCTGTATCGCTGCCACACCATCATGAACTGCACGAAGACCTGCCCCAAGGGCCTGAATCCGGCCAAGGCCATCGCCGAAATCAAGAAAATGATGTTGGCAAGAAGGGGGCTCTAGAGTCCGCTTCAGGGCTTGATACGCGTTGCGGCTTCGAGCTGTGAACTGGAACTCAAATCCGAAATTCGAAGCACCAAATCCGAAACAAATTCGAATGACCGATATTCGAATGATCAAAACGGTTGAGGTGCTGCGTCGGCACAGCAATGGAGAACCATCGGCATGAACCGAGATCAGCCTCCATCTCGACTACGCTGGCATTGCCGGCGCGGGATGCAGGAACTCGATGTCATGCTGGGCAGCTGGCTGGATGAGCGTTGGGCGCAGGCGGACGAGTCTCTTCGCCGGGATTTCGACAGGCTGCTGACGTTCGAGGACGACCGCCTTTTCGACTGGCTAATGGGGCGCTCGAGTCCGGATCCCGGCCTGGAAGACATCGTTGAGGCAATCCGTGCACGCCACTTCGGACCGTCGCAGCAATGAATGGCCGGTGGGTCCATCACCCGGGACGGCCCTGGCCCTGTCCGGGCTGACCTTGCTCGGCCTGGCGGCGGCTTTCGCCAACGGGTTGCCGCTTCTCGTCCAGATAGCGATTGCGCTGTTGGTGATCGGCCTCGGGAGCCGGAGCGTATTTCGCTTGTTTCGTCCCGTCGCAACGGGCCTGGCCATCGACGGCGAACGGATCCATCTACGGGATCGCTCCGGAGAACGGTCGACTGGCAGGCTGGTCGGCACGCCCTTCGTCTCGCCGCTTTATGTCGGGTTTCGCTGGCGTGACCGAAAGCGGCGCCTGCCGCGGGCACTCGGGGTGTTTCGCGGGCAGCTGAGCGAGCCGGATTTTCGACGGCTCTGCGCGAGGCTGCGCCAGCGGGGTGAGCGATGAAACGATTCCTGCGTTCCTGCCTGAAGTGGACCTGGCGCCTCGGGCTGCTCGGCTTGCTCCTCCTGGTCGGCCTGACCCTGCCGTTGCGATGGATCGACCCGGCGACATCGGCCTACATGGCCATGGACGCCTGGCAAAACGATCGTGCCGTCCGGCAGGAGTGGGTGCCTTACCGGCAGATCTCCGATCATCTCAAGCTCGCCGTGATCGCGTCCGAAGACCAGAAGTTTCCCCACCACTCCGGTTTCGACATCGACCAGATCCGCCAGGCGGTCGATACGCACCTCGACGGTGGCCGCCTGCGCGGCGCCAGCACCATCACCCAGCAGCTGGCACGCAATCTCTATCTCTGGTCCGGCCGCGACTGGGCTCGCAAGGGCCTGGAAGCGGCGCTGACCGTGCCGCTGGAGTTGTTCGTGCCCAAGCATCGTCTGCTCGAGATCTATCTCAATATTGCCGAGTTCGACACGGGTGTCTATGGCGCCGAAGCAGCGGCAGCGCATTATTTCGGCACGCGGGCAGCCGAGCTTACCCGTGCGGAAGCCGCCGCACTCGCCGCGATACTGCCGGCACCCAAGCGCCTCTCGGCCGCACAGCCGGACGCGTTCGTTTATGAGCGCAGGCGCTGGATTCTCGAACAGATGGACAATCTTGGCCCAGCCTGGGTACCGCATCCCCAACGGGAGAAACCACGATGACGATCAGGCATGCCCACGATTGCCCGGAATACTGGTTCGAAGAAGGCTGCTGGATTACCGAACTGAGCAATACCGACGATGATCCGGCGCTTTCCATCGCACGCGCACGCGTGGCGCCCGGCGGCATCACGCGCTGGCACGCACTCGACGGTATTACCGAGCGCTACACGATCGTTTCGGGTCGCGGTCGCGTCGAACTGGGAAACGGTGTCCGGGAAGCCGTAGCCATTGGCGATGTGGTCATCATCCCACCCGGTCTGGCACAGCGTATCGAGAACACGGGCGAGGACGATCTCGTCTTTTTGGCGCTTTGCACACCGCGATTCCGGTCGGCGTGCTACCGCGACCTGGACGAAGGCTGAGCGAGGTCGAGCAGGCGGCTTCAGACCTGCCGTCGGTTCTCGACCAGATGTTCGACCACCTCCGGGTCGGCCAGGGTCGAGGTATCACCCAGTTGGTCGTGTTCGTTGGCGGCGATCTTCCTCAGGATTCGACGCATGATCTTGCCCGAGCGTGTCTTGGGCAGGCCCGGAGCCCACTGCAGGTGGTCGATGGTGGCGATCGGGCCGATTTCGTCGCGCACCCACTGAACCAGCTCCTTCGCCAGTTCATCGTTGCCCTCACGGCCGGCCATCAGGGTGACGTAGGCGTACACGCCCTGGCCCTTGATGTCGTGCGGAAAGCCGACCACGGCGGCCTCGGCCACAGCGGAATGGGCCACCAGGGCCGATTCCACTTCCGCCGTGCCCAGGCGGTGACCGGAGACGTTGATGACGTCGTCGACGCGCCCGGTGATCCAGTAGTAGCCGTCCTCGTCGCGTCGCGCACCGTCGCCGGTGAAGTAGCGCCCGGGATAGGCCGAAAAATAGGTCTCCCCGAAGCGCTTGTGATCGCCGTAGACGGTGCGCATCTGGCCCGGCCAGCTTCCGTTGAGGACCAGGTTGCCGGAAGCCGCGCCTTCGAGCTCCTTGCCGTCGGCGTCGAGCAGGGCCGGCTTGATGCCGGGGAGGGGCCTCGTGGCCGAGCCCGGCTTGAGATCGGTCGCACCGGGCAGGGGGCTGATGAGAATGCCCCCGGTCTCGGTCTGCCACCAGGTGTCGACGATCGGGCAGCGGCTGTCGCCCACGATCTTGTAGTACCACTCCCAGGCTTCCGGATTGATCGGCTCACCCACCGTACCGAGAATGCGGAGGGACTTGCGGCTGGTCTTCCTGACCGGCTCGTCGCCACCGCGCATCAGGGCACGGATCGCCGTCGGGGCGGTGTAGAAAATGCTGACATCGTGCTTGTCGACGACCTGCCAGAAACGGCTGTTGTCGGGGTAGTTGGGTACGCCCTCGAACATCAGCGTGGTGGCGCCGTTGGCGAGCGGGCCGTAGACGATGTAGCTGTGGCCGGTGACCCAGCCCACGTCCGCGGTGCACCAGTAGATTTCGCCGTCTTGATAGTCGAAGACGACCTCGTGCGTCCAGCTCACCCAGGCAAGATAGCCGCCGGAGGTGTGCAGCACGCCCTTGGGCTTGCCGGTCGACCCCGATGTGTAGAGGATGAAAAGGGGATCCTCGGCGTTCATTTCCTCGGGCTCGCACTCGGCGTCGACATGCTCGAGTTCCTCGTGCAGCCATCGGTCGCGCCCGTCATGCCAGGCGATGTCGTTGCCGGTGTTGCGAACAACCAGCACCGACTCGACGCGCGCCGCTGCATCTTCGTTCTCGAGCGCCCGGTCGACATTCTTCTTCAACGGCGTAGCCTTGCCGCCGCGCACACCCTCGTCGGCGGTAATCACGCACTTGGAGTCGCAATCGATGACGCGGCCGGCCAGCGCATCGGGAGAGAAGCCCCCGAAAACGACGGAATGGACGGCACCGATACGCGCACAGGCCAGCATGGCGATCGCCGCATCGGGGATCATCGGCATGTAGAGGGTCACACGGTCCCCCTTGCCCACGCCCAGGCGCTTGAGCACGTTGGCAAAACGGCAGACACGATCGTGCAGCTGCCGATAGGTGATTTTCTCGTCTTTGTCGGGGTCGTCGCCTTCCCACAGGATGGCAACCTGATCGCCTCGAGATTCCAGATGCCGGTCGATGCAGTTGGCACAGACGTTGAGTGTGCCGTCGTCGTACCAGCGGATATGCAGGTCGTCGAGGTTGAAACTGACGTCCTTGATACGCGAGTAGGGCTTGATCCAGTCGATCCGCCGACCGATCCGATTCCAGAACTTATCCTCGTTGTCGCGTGCTTCCCGGGTGAGCGCCTCGAAGCGATTACGGTCGACATGGGCGGACTGCGCGACCTCGTCGGGGACGGGATGAGTCTGTGGCTGTGGATGGTGCTCTGACATGGGTGCCTTTCCTCTTCGCCAATGCTTTGGAATCTACTGCGTTTCAGTGTCTCCGAAGGCCGCAGGCTTGTAAAGTCGGGGGCTTCCAACCGCCGACAATCCGAGTGCCGCCAATTGGCTCGGACGGTCGATCAGCCGGGCCGCCCCGGCATCGAGCAGTTCACGATGGCCGCCGTAACCCCAGGTCACACCGATTGGTTCGACGCCGTTGGCAATGGCGCCGGCGATATCGTGTCGTCGATCACCGACCATCAACGTGCAGCGGGGATCCAGGGCCGTCCGTTCAAGAATCCAGGCCAGCAGTTCCACCTTGTTCGTGCGAGTGCCGTCGAGTTCGCTGCCGAAGACGTCCTCCAGCCTGCCCTCGAGGCCAAAGTGCGAAATAATCCGGCGCGCATAGATCGTCGGCTTCGATGTGGCCACGAAAAGCCTTGCGCCGCGTTGCTGGAGGGTCTCCAGGGCATCGGCGATGCCGGGGTAGGGAACATTCTCGTAGAGACCGACTTCCCCGAAGCGTTCCCGGTAGAACGCCACGGCGCGATGGGCGAGGGTCCCGTCGCCGTCGAGCAGTTCCTCGAAGCTCGCATGCAGCGGCGGGCCGATGCAGCCGAGCAGCTCGTCCTGGGCGGGTACCGGGCGACCGAGCCGCTCCAGCGCGTGCTGGATGCAGCGCGTGATTCCCTCGCGCGGATCGGTCAGCGTGCCATCTAGATCGAGCAGCAGGTTCATGCGATCAGTCGTGTCGTGCCCGCCGCGTGGCATCGGCGACCTCCGAGAGCACCACGGACTTGCCGATCGGGAAAAGCGCGATACCGGCCAGCTTGACGTGCTGGATGCCGAACGGAATGCCGATAATGGTGATGAACAGCGCCAGCGCCCAGAACAGGTGGCCGATGGCCAGCCAGATGCCCGCCACCACGAACCAGATGACGTTTCCGATCATGCCCAGGCAGCCGGTGCCGATATCCTCCCGGCCGGTCAGCGTGCGCCGGTCGACCGCCTCGCGCCCGAAAGGCCAGAACATGAACTTGCCGAGCACGAAACAGGCCCGGCCCCAGGGGATGCCGATGATGCTGATGAAGCAGAGCAACCCGTAGAACCACCAGGCCAGCCCCATGAAGAACCCGCCCAGCACGAACCAGATGATGTTGCCGATAAGACGAAGCATACTTTGCAACTCGCCAGAGTGATTCGAGGTTACCGAATTCTACACTGACGGATCGACCGGACAGCTCGGCGTCGACTTTTGCGCTTGCGCGACGTAACCTGAAACTGCCTACAAACGAAGGAGGCGAAAAGTCATGACGAAGCTCAGGGACAACAAACTGTTCAGCATCCTGTTCTCTATCCTGCTGGCGCTGTCGGTCGGCATGCTGGCTGGTTGCGAGGAGCAAGGCCCGGCCGAAGAAGCGGGTGAAAATATCGACGAAGCCATGGAAGAAGCCGGCGACAAGATGGAAGAGGCCGCCGACGAGGTCGAGGACGAAGTCGACAACGGCGACGGTTGATCGAAGGCTTTTCCGGTTACATAAGGAATGACGATGAATCCCGGCCTCGCGCCGGGATTTGTCGTAATGGGGTTCAGTCCTCTCGACGGTCAGTTCCCATGATTAGGAACGCTCCTGAAACGATGGCCACAGCCAGCGGTAATGGCGCCCAGGCTGCTTCAAGCGGGATCAGTGTCAGTGTCGAGACCAGGCACCAAAGGGTCGGGATGAGTATCGCCAGCCAGGCGATAACGCCTCGCAGGGACACCAGCAGAATGCCGAGGGTCGCGATGGCAGTGGGGTCCGGGTGCAGGCCGTAGGTTTCGGCGGTGATGAGCGGGTAGGCGAGAAGCGCGCCGATGGTGATTGCCGCACCGCTCAAGCGGGTGACCTTCCCGGAGTGGCCGGGTTCCCGAGGCGTTGCATTGGTTGCGGCGATAGCCGTCAACAAGGCCGCCTGGACGATGAAGCTCCAGCCGAACCAGGGGGCGGCCCAGTTGAGTTCGGCGTAATACTCGAAATGAAAAATGATGCCGCTGCTCAGCCAGGCCGGGGCGAGCAGGGCCAGCGCGACTCGCGTGTTGCCGCGAAGCGCCAGTGTCAGGGCAGCGACGCCCAGGGCGGCAGTGAGGATGTGCAGTGGCCAGAAGGCTTCGTTGATGCGCTCGACCAGGCGCCAGTAGATCTCCGGGGAAAAGGGAATGAAGTCTTCCAGGCGATAGCTCTGCCAGTTGCCCATAAGCCGGCTACAGAGATTCGACGTGGCGGATCATCCGCTCGCGCGTCTTCTGCGACGGCATGGGTTCGTGGCCGGCGCGCATGTTCTCGACAACGTGCTCGACCTTCGTGGTCGCCGGAATCGCACAGGTCAGCGCCGGGTGGCTGACGATGAACTTCAAAAGGAAATCGGCCCAGTTGCGGCAATCGAATGCCTCGGCCGCCCAGTCGGGCACTTCGTGCCGGCGCTGGATGTCCTTGATCAGGCTGCCGCCGTCGTAGGGCCGGTTGGCAATCACGGCGATGCCTTTCTCCTTCGCCAGCGGCAGTAGTCGGTCTTCGACCCCGCGATGGGTGATGTTGTAGGTCAATTGCACGAAGTCGATGTCGTGATCACGCATGATTCGCTCGCACTCGTCGTGCCGGCGGCCGTGCGAGGTGGTGATGCCGACGTGAGCGATCTCGCCATTGGCCTTCATCTGCTGCAGCACTTCCAGGTGTTCGCGCCAGTCGCTGAGGTTGTGGATCTGCACCAGGTCGAACTTTTCGATGCCCCAGCGCTTTGCCAGCTCGGCGACCTGCTCGCGTGTACTGCCGCCGGCCGGGCTCCAGACCTTTTCGGCCGCGTACAGCGAATCGGGCTTGCCCAGCTTTTCGAGCGCATGGCCCATCACGTCCGGCGCTGAACCGTACATCGGCGAGGAGTCGACCAGGCCACCGCCGTGCTCGAAGAAGGCGCGTACCACTTCGGTGCGCGCGTCGAGCAGTTTCGGGTCGCTGCCGACGTTAAAGGTCTGCCAGGTGCCCAGGCCGATGACCGGCAGCCGTCCACCGCCGGGAACGGGCTTGTACAGCAATTCGCCGGGAGCGGCGAGGGACAAATTCGGTGCCAGCCAGGCCCCGGCCATGCCGGCGCCCAGCAGTTTGATCGCGTTGCGGCGTGAAAATCGCATGCTCATGGCGACCTCGTCCGGAAGTGCTCGGGCCTGTAGACAACGGTAGCAAGAATGAGTGCGAAGGCCGTGAGGACGAACACCTTGTTGACGAACCAGTTGGTGCGCCAGATCGTCCAGTCCGGCTCAGACAGGAATCCGACGAACAGGGTGACGATGATGACGATCTCGACTATCGACATGGCGACCGCGAGCCAGCGCGTGTAGCCGGGCTGCGCCAGCAGCGCCCAGCCCAGCCAGACGTGCGCGATCGGCCACAGATCCCAGAACACCCAGGTATTCCAGGCCTCGCCCGCAATCAGGGCGAAGGCGATCGGAAAGACGTACTTGATGAAAACCGACCACGCGGCCAGCACGAACATCAGGTGGGCGAGGAAGGTGATCCAGGCTGACCGGGTGTCTGCGACCATGACGATGTGTCGGCACTCATGAACGGCACCCCAGTGTAACGCTGCCGGTCACCCGCCGGACCGGCATTCCCGCAAGCCCCGGGCGTTCACTCATCCATCGCCCGGCTCAACGGTAATCGCCTTCCTTTCCAGAATGCGGCGCCCCTGTCGCTGGATGTAGCGGATCTCGTAGTCGCCGGCTTCCGACGGCATCTCGAGTTCCAGCGGCGAACCCTTGTTGGTGTAGGTGAACTTGATGTGATTTCCGGACTCATCGCCGGGTCGTGCAACTGAAATATAGTCGCGCCGATAGTCCGGCCCCTGCCATTCGACCGAGACATTCTCGCCTGCAACGGCGGTTTCGGGCGCCAAAAGGCTCACCTCGACCGGTTCGACGGTGATGGCTCTACGCGCCAGGACGGTGCGATCCTGTCGCTGGATATAGCGGATCTCATAGTCGCCGGGATCCGGCGGCATCTGCAGTTCCAGCGGCGAACCGTCCTTGGTGTAGGTAAAGTTGATGTGCTTGCCGGGATCATTATCGGGTCGCGTGATTGCGATGTAGTCGCGCCGGTAATCCGGCCCTTCCCAATCGACCGTGATGTGGGCGCCGGACGCGGCGGTCTCGGGCGCGGACAGGCTGGCCTCGACCGGCTCGACGGTGATGGGATGGCGCGCCAGAATGGTGCGGTCCTGTCGCTGGATATAGCGGATCTCGTAGTCGCCGGCTTCCGGCGGCATCTGAAGCTCGAGGGGCGAGCCGTCCTTGGTGTAGGTAAAGTTGATGTGCTTGCCGGAATCATTATCGGGCCGCGTGATCGCGATGTAGTCGCGCCGGTAGTCCGGCCCTTCCCATTCGACGGTGATGTCATCCCCGGCGGCGGCGGTGTCGGGCGCGGAAACGCTCGCCTCGACCGGCTCGACGGTGATGGGATGGCGCGCCAGAATGGTGCGGTCCTGGCGCTGGATATAGCGGATTTCGTAGTCGCCGGATTCGGCGGGCATCTTCAGCTCGAGCGGCGAGCCGTCTTTCGTGTAGGTGAAATTGATATGCCGGCCGGGGTCATCATCGGGCCGCGTGATCGCGATGTAGTCGCGCCGGTAATCCGGCCCTTCCCATTCGACGGTGATGTCATCGCCGGCGGCAGCAGTATCGGGCGCGGTGAGGGTGGCTTGGACCGGCTCGACCGTGATGGTTTCACCCGCCAGGATCTGCCGGCCCTGGCGCCGAATGTAGCGAAGCTCGTATTCACCTTCTTCCGGCGGCAGGGTCAGTTCCAGGGGCGAGCCTTCCTCGGTGTAGGTGAAGTTGATGTGCCGGTTGGCCGATTCGCCCTTGTACGCGACCGCGATATAGTCGCGCTCTTCGTCAGGACCGGCCCACTCGACCTCGACCGTGCCGCCGGCGAGACCGGTTTCCGGAGCGGTCAGGCTGGCTTCGGCCGGTTCGGGTTCGGGCTGGCTGACGGCCTCGAGCGCGTCGGAAAGCTCACCCGCGTCGCCCGCGCTGAAGAAACGCCCGCCGGTATTCTCCGCCAGGCAGCGCAGCTGGGCCTGGTCCTCGCTGTCGTCGACATCGAAGCCGACCACGTGGGCGGTGAAATCAACGCCCAGTTCGTCCAGCCGCCGGCCCACTTCGCAGGGATCACGATCGCAGGTCTCGCGCCCGTCGGAGATCAGGATCACGGAGGCCTTCTCCTCCTCGTATTTCAGCGCCTCGGCGGCCGCGACCACGGCATCGGACAGCGGCGTCTTGCCGCGCGGATTCAGCCTGGCCACCGCCTCGCGGATGGCGTCACGCGTGTCCGGACCGGGCGGCACCAGCAGCTCGATGTCGGCGCAGTTGCCTTTTTCACGGTGGCCATAGGCACTCAGCCCCAGAGACCGCTCCGGCGGCATGGAATCGAGCAGGTCGTCGATAACGGAACGCGCGATCGCGATCTTGGACTCGCCCTCGATCTGCCCCCACATCGAGCCGGAAGCGTCGAGCACGAGGATAGTCTTCTCCGTTTGTGCTTGTTCCGCCTGGGCAGCCAGGGGCAGTAATGCGGCCATCAGCAAGACGACAACCGCCTGCCGGCAAGGGTACTTCGTGTTCACAACGACTCTCCTTCCTGAAACCTGTTGCGGACTGACACCATCAGAACGCACAAAACGACCGAATCGTGCCACCTGCGGACATCAGTACAGGCGCGTGACCGGAACGTTGGGAAAGCATTACATTACCGCGTCCGCCAGTCGCTTGCCGTGCTGATCGATGTCGCCTCGAAGGAAGCGACCGTCGAATGGGGGCGTCTTTGCCCGGCTCGACTCGGCGATATAATCGAAATTCGGCGGATCTTCGAGAAGGAGGATGAGCCGTGGTCTGGATGATTGAAGGAGAGTCATGATGACGACAACCCCACGCTGGTACTGGATCGTGGCCGGGCTGGCCCTGATATGGATGCTCTTCGGGGTCATGGCTTTTGTGATGGACCCGCTGACCGACGAGGCGGCGCTGGAACAAATGAGTGAGGCCCAGCGCGAGCTGTTCGAGGCGCGACCGACCTGGCTGTTCGTGGTCTATGGCATTGCCGTATTTACCGGCCTGGCCGGCGCCGTCGGATTGCTGATGCGCCGGGCCTGGGCGGTGAGCGCTTTCACCGTCTCGCTGGTATTCGTGGTGATCCAGTTCGTCTACGTATTGTTCGTGCTGGATGCCATTGGCCGGCTCGGTCTCGCTCAGGCAGCGGCGTTTCCCGTGGTGATTCTCGCCATCGGCGCCGGGCTGTTGTGGTTCTCGGTCGTGGCGCGAAGGCGTGGGTGGATTGGTTAATGGCTTTGGGCCGTTAGTGGCCGAATCGGGGGGTGCTCTTCAGCTGAGCGCTGTTCCAGGTTTTCAGTTGACCGAATGATGCTCTTTGCGTTCGGCTCGCTGCGGCTTCTTGCCCGATGGCTGGAGATCGTCGACCGGGGTTTCCAGCAGTCGTTCGGTGGCCTTGACCAGGGTGCGCGCGACCCGGTAGGTCGCTTTCAGCGAGACGGGCTCGTTCGGGGCGTGCGCCAGCTCGATCTCGCCGGGGCCGTAGATGACCGTGGGAACGCCGGCCAGCCGGACCCAGCCCGACATGTCGCAGCCG
>NZ_QVMV01000036.1 GCF_003417465.1 Wenzhouxiangella sp. 15190 | reverse complement strand
TTACCCGCCATCAGCCTGCGGAGCAGGCGGGCGGAATATATTTTGACGTGTCGAAGCCCGCACAGCGGCCGGAAGCAACAAGCAAGCTGCCAGCAAAACACGGGATGAGCCACCCGACAAACCCGACCTTGAAGAGGCCACCAACTCAGGCGTTTTTCGCAATCACCTTCAATGGAAGGATTTTCATCACCCACCCGATGGGCCGCCAGGGCCACCCCGGCACGCAGGCGGTGGCCGGCGCGCGCTCGATGGCGCGGACCATGGCGCGGCTGCCGGTGGCCTCGTCGACCTCGAAAGGCATCTTGCCGGCGTCTTCGTTGAGTTCGGTGCGGATGAAGCCCGGCAGCAGGGTGGTGACCCGGATCGGCGTTTTCATCAGCTCGGCGCGGATGCCTTCGCCCAGGTGGGCCAGGCCGGCCTTGCTCGCGGCATAGGTGGTCATGTGGCCGGGCAGGCCGCGCACGGCGCTCATCGAGGAAACCAGGACGAGGTGGCCGTGGTTCTGCTCGCGAAAGATCTCGACGGCGGCCTCGCATTGCGCCAGCGCAGCCACCAGGTTGGTTTCCATGACCTTGCGATTGTGGTCGAAGCGACCGGTGCCGATGCGCCGGCCGTCGCCGACGCCGGCGTTGACGATCACGCGGTCAATACGGCCCAGCGTGCGGGCGAAGTCCCTGAAAACCTCGAAGACACGGTCGTGATCGTTGACGTCGAGGGCACGCAACTCCACGCGAATGCCGTGCTTGCCGCCGAGTTCCTCGCGCAATTCCTCGAGGCGATCGGTACGGCGCGCGCACAGCGCCAGGTTGCAGCCTTTCGCGGCGAATTCGCGAGCCATTCCGCGACCCAGTCCGGAGCTCGCGCCGGTGATCAGAACGTTCAAATCTCGAGATGGAGTCATGCAGACATTATGAACCATGGCGTCTAGCGTGGAAGATTTCACGGATTTGAAGCGTGAGCGTGAATTGATTAACATGACCGGCGGGCCTACCCGGGAGAGTGCCTCATGCATCAACCTCCTCTCTCCGTACCCGCAATGGTCATGGTCGTTGCTCTGTGCATTCTGGCGTCAACACTTCCGGAATACGTCGCGGCGCAGACGGCTTTTTCCTATCAGGGCAGAATCGAGACGCCACAGCAGCAAGACGTTGCCACGGTAGACCTGGATTTTCGTCTCTATACCACTGAAGACGGCGACACCCAACTCGGAGACACTCAGTCCTTCAGCGATGTCAGCCTGGTCGATGGCTTGTTCGAGGTCAGACTTGACTTCGGCGATCAGCCGTTCGAAACCGGTCTCTGGCTGGAAGTGCTCATCGACGATCAAGTGGTCCAACCGCGACAGCCCATCAAATCGGTACCCCTGGCAATCCGCGCCCTGAACGTGGAAGGTGCAGCCGGTTCCAGTCCATGGGAAGTGGAAAGCCACGGTATCCACTTCGACCAGGGCCAGGTCGCCGTGACCAATGGCTCCGGATCTGATCCGGTGCTTCTGGTTCAGGGCGGCAGTGAGGGAGGTGCAGCCACCTTCTCAACTTCGGCAATCGATTCACACGCAATTGTGGGCGAATCTCTGGGCCCTCCGGATCCGGAAGATAGTGAATCCTTTCCCTCGGGCGTATTGGGCATTTCGGAAGATGGTGCGGGTGTTCGAGGTGTGGCGGCCGGAGATTTTGCCTGGGCCGGCTATTTCGACGGTCCGGTCCGCATCAACGGTTCGCTGCTGGTCGAGAACTCGATTTTTGCCGATGACAAGTCCGGGTTCCTCGTCGATATTGCGATCAACGCGGGGTCATCCGAACTAAGCCGCGGTGATGTCGTGGTCGTTACGGGCGTGGCCTCGGAGGAAATTGCATCCGACATTCCAGTGCCGCGAGTAAAAGTGAACAGCAGACCCGAAAGCAGCGCGGTCATCGGCGTCATTGATCGCCGTTTTGTCCGGGACGAACAAGGCAGAGAAGAACTCATCGAGGAGCCGGCAGCTCCAGGTGACTACGTCAGCCTGGTGACCTTGGGCGCGTTTTCCGAAATCAAGGTCGATGCCGAAAATGAAGCCATTCACGCAGGCGATCTTCTTGTTTCATCTCCCACTCCCGGTCATGCAATGCGAGCCGCCGACCCTGCGCCCGGCACAATAATCGGAAAGGCTCTTGCGGATTTTGCATCCGGAAGGGGCCGCATTCCGGTTCTGGTCAATATGCAATAGCGAAGGAAGAGATTCGATCCCATGCACCCCGGATTGGTGTGCTAAATGCGCTGGTCGCAAACGACACGCACGATCCCATTTAATGGATGCAAGAACACGAGCAAATCGGCAGAAGCCATAGGTCGATTCCGCACATCCGCTCTACACACGCCGCCGCCAAGGATGTAGGCGGTCGGACATCACCTGTCGGAGCGCAGCAACCTGATTGCAAAAGGATGAACGGAGGCATATGCTTGATTCAGTTGGCATGCCGGAGGGGCTGTCCATGGATATCGAGCACTACCTTCGGGGGATGGTGGAGCATCAGGCATCCGACCTGTTCTTCAGCGCCGGCACGCCGGTGGGCATCAAGATCGAGGGCCGATCGCAGCGCTTCGACGACAGGCCGCTGACGGCGAAGGACGTTCAGCGACTGGCCTATTCCCTGCTCGACGACGAGCAGATCGCCGAGTTCGAGTCCGAACTGGAACTCAACCTGGCGGTGGCGAGGGAATCCCTGGGTCAGTTCCGAATCAACCTTTACCGGCAGCGCGGTTCCGTGGCGATGGTGATTCGCCATATCAAAAGCGAGATTCCCTCGATCGAGGCGCTCAACCTGCCGCCGCTTCTCGAGGAACTGATCATGATCCCGCGCGGCCTGATCCTGGTCGTGGGCGCGGCCGGCTCCGGCAAGTCGACCACCCTGGCCTCGATGATCGACTACCGCAACCGGAACAAGACCGGCCACATTCTCACCATCGAGGAGCCGATCGAGTTCGTGCACCAGCACAAGCAGTCGATCGTCGATCAGCGAGAGCTCGGTCTGGATACGCTCAGCTATTCCAACGCGTTGAAGAACGCCATGCGCGAGGCCCCGGACGTCATCCTGATCGGCGAAATTCGCGACCGGGAAACGATGAAGCATGCCATTGCCTACGCGGAAACCGGGCACCTTTGCCTGTCGACGCTGCATTCGAGCAACGCCAACCAGACCCTGGACCGGATCATCAACTTCTTCCCCGAGACCGCGCACCGGCAGCTGTTCGTCGACCTGTCCGACCACCTGCAGGCGATCGTCAGCCAGCGGCTGGTACCGTCAGTCGACGGGCACCGCGTGCCGGCCGTCGAGCTCCTTGTCCGAACGCCCTACGTGGCCGACCTGATTCGGAAAAACGATATTGACGGCATCAAGGAAGCCATGAAGGAGGGCGGCCAGGCCGGCATGAAGACATTCGACCAGGCCCTGCTCGACCTTTATCGCGAAGGCCGCATCACGAAGGAGAACGCACTGGCCCACGCCGATTCGCGCAACGACCTGGGGCTGGCCATCCGCATGCTCGATCAAGAGCAGCCGGAGAAGATGGAGGTTGAATCACCGGCCGGCCGGCTGGGCTGATCGTAATGACGGGAAAAGTGGTGGAGCCGAGGGGAGTCGAACCCCTGACCTCAGCAATGCGAATGCTGCGCTCTCCCAACTGAGCTACGGCCCCACGGAATCGGGCTGGCCGCGTATTTTACCCAACTTCGCGCAGAAAAGTCACCAAGCAACCAAATACACGCACGATAGTCCAATATACCGCTGCCTACCTACAAGGAACGCCGCTTGACGCCTTACCGATACCTTTACGCCTCCGACTTCCACGGCCTTGCCCGGCTGGCGGTCGATGGTGTGGCGGGCACCAGCCACCTGGTCGAGCACCTGCACGCCACCATTGCCCGAACGGCCTTCCCCGTGGGTCCACCGGCCCGGGAGCGCTCCCGGGGTATCTCCGGTATGGTTTATCGCAGCATTCGCGGCATCAATGCCGCCGTCGGCGTATCAATCGATGCCATTGCCTCCCCGTTCGTGGCCCGGCAGACGAAAACGGGCGCATCCGGGACACGGGAACACTGGATTGCCGTGCTCAACGGCGTTCTGGGCGATCATCTAGCCACCAGCGACAATCCGCTGGCCATTCCCATGTCGTTCAGGCTGGGGGGTGAGTCGCTGGCGCTGGAGCGACCGGCCCTGGCGGAGCGCATCGAAGCACCCACCGGCAAGCTCCTGATTGCCGTCCATGGCCTGTGCATGAACGACTTGCACTGGGAAACGGCTGGAGAAAACGGCGAGCGCCGACCCGGCGTGCCCGCCCGTCTCAGTTCGGCACTCGGCTACACGCCGCTCTACCTGCACTACAACTCCGGGCGGCGCGTGAGTGAAAACGGCAACGACTTCGCGACCTTGCTCGAGGCGCTGGTCGAAACCTGGCCGGTCCCGGTCGAGTCCATCACGATCCTGGGCCACAGCATGGGCGGCCTGGTGGCCCGGAGCGCGCTCGACCGGGGGCTGCGTCAGGGGCTTCGCTGGCCCGGATCGCTGGAGCGCATGGTCTACCTGGGCACACCGCACCATGGGGCACCGCTGGAGCGAGCCGGCCATCGCTTCGAATCCCTTCTGGGCATGAGCCCCTACAGCGCGCCGTTCAAGCGGCTCGGCGGCATCCGCAGCGCGGGCATCATCGACCTGCGCCATGGCGGCCTGCCGGTATCAAGCGCCGGCGTCGAGGAATTCGCCATCGCCGCAACGGCCCGAACCCGGGCCGGCGGCCTGACCGGCGGTTTTCTCGGTGACGAACTGGTGCCCCTCGACAGCGCCCTGGGCCAACACCCTGACCCGGCACAGGCGCTGGATATTCCCGAAGACCGCCGCCGAATCCTGACCGGCGCAGGCCATTGGGCATTGATGCACCACCCCGAGGTCTATCGCAGCCTGCGCCGCTGGCTGCGCTGAACAATCAGGCGCGCTACTGCACCCGGTGCCACTCGGTCTGGCGGCCGGCCAGGTAGATCACGCGCTCACCGTCGAACACAGCCGTTTGTTCGAGCTTGATGTTGACGAGCTGGTCGTCCCATTCCGGTAGCGGCGTCATGATGCTTCCCTCGATGGCGTAGGCGGTGTTTTCGTGCAGCGGCCAGTCGCCTGTATTGGTCACTTCGGCGGGCAGGTCCCACATGCCGACGGTGGGCCCCGGTCCGTGGCCGAAGAAACCGATGGGGTGGGTGTAGATATTGAACGACCAGGGTGCGTCGACCATGCTTGATTGCGCGGCGGCGAGAATCTCGTTGCCGGTCCTGCCCGTGACGAACTCTTCCGTGAGCAGGTCCTGCCAGCGATTGCCCTCGGCCAGGGCATCGACCAGGCCCTGCGGAACCTCATTCTCGCCGGCCTCGAGTACGTAGGCCATTTCCTGGGTGTCGGTACACAGCTTCAGGTAGCAGATGCCGACATCGGTATGCAGGACATCGCCCGGCTGTATGGTGCCGCTGATGCCGCAGAAGGAATCATCCCCGCCGCAGTCCTCGCCGGGGCGCTGGATGTTGACGTAGGGCATGAACCACGGTTCCAGGCCCAGTTCCTCGAAGCGTTGACGAATGAACCAGGCGACGTCGTCGGTATGCGTCACGCCGGGCGTGATGACACGGGCGGAAAAGGCCTCGGCGATGACGCCGCGGGCAATCGAGACGGCGTGCGGATAGACCGCCAGTTCGCGCTCGCTGCGCGTTTCCAGCCAGCGCACCACCAGTTCCTCGGCGGGAACCAGGCGATCGTGGATGTCGTCGGGGAGGGCGGCCACAAGCTTCTCGTGCAGGCCATGGGTCAGACCGTCCGCTTCGGGCCAGTGCTCGGAGACGTTGATGCCGATACGTTCAGGATCGCGCTCGACGATGAGTTCGGCCAGCGCCTTCCATTGTTCATCCAGCGAGCCGCCTTCCCAGACGGACTCGTAGGGGTCACCCAGCGGATAACGATTGACGGTGAGCCGATCGACCGAGCCGTCATCTTGCCGATCGAAAACCAGCATGGTGGTGCGTCGCGCGGCAAAACTCGGCTGCGGCACGAGGGTGAAGTAGACCGGATCCTCGGCGTACTCGCGGTTGAGCACCAGCCACATATCGATGCCGGTATCTTCCATCAGGCCCGGCAACAGGCTTTCGAGCCGATCGGTGAGCATGGCGTTCTCCGGCTCGACGCGTTCGCGCGAGGACAGGACCGCCCGGTCGGCGGACTCGATCACGCGGCCTTGTTTGAAGGCGTCGGTGTCGGCAGCGAAAGTCGAGTGCACAAGCAAGACGGCCGGCAGCACTGCCAGCAAACCAATGGGCCTGATCATGGAGTCTCCTTGTGTAACGGCCTACTTGAAGTGCGACTTGAAATAGTTGAACGAGTGCTGCAGCGCATCCCAGGTGTGCTCGGCCTCGCGCTTTAGCTTGTTCCACTGCAACTCGCCGCCTGCTCGGACCTCGTCGAGCTTGTTGGCCAGCTCCTTGCGCTTGCTTCGAAGTTCGGCGAGGCGCTCTCGATATTCCTCTTGTGCCTTGGAACTGACCTCCTCGGTCCGGCCCTCGAATTCTTCGATCTTCTCGTCGAGCTCGTCGAGGCGGGACTTGAGTTGCTCGATGAATGCCTTTCTGTCTTCACTGCTCATGGTGGACCTCCTTTGATCGTAGCAAGGCGGCTACATGGCAAGTTTACGCCACCCCGACGGGAAGTTGGAAAATCACGATACCCGGATTCTCCCGCCGAGCGACTGCCCGGTTGCAAATTCCGGAAAGCGACAACATGCTTGCCTCATGAAATGGGTGCAATTCGCACAAAACGTTGTGGTTTTCCGTGGCGCCGATTGCTCGCCGTTACGGTCGTTGCCGGATTGATCGTCGTGTTCTGGCCCCGGCTGCCTGAATATCCCGACGCGGCTCGTTCGAACGCGCTGCCGATTGATGCGGCACGCGAGACAAGGCTGGGCCGTTCGCTTGGGGAGCAGATCAGTGATCATCCCGGCGAGAGCGGCGTCCACCCGTTGTACGACCCGCTCGACGCTTTCGCCGCACGTTACCTGCTTGCCCACGCGGCCGAGCGCACACTCGATATCCAGTACTACATCTGGGGCGACGATCTGACCGGCACGCTGATGCTGCACGCCCTGCTCGAGGCGGCCGACCGCGGTGTGCGCGTGCGGCTGCTGCTCGACGACAACGGCATCGAGGGCCTGGACGACAAACTGGTGGCGCTTGCCGGCCACGAGAACATCGAGGTGCGGCTGTTCAACCCCTTCGCCCTGCGCTGGCCACGCTGGGTCAACTACCTGACCGATTTTCGCCGTATCAACCGGCGAATGCACAACAAGTCCTTCACCGCCGACAACCGGGCCACCATCGTCGGCGGGCGCAACATCGCCGACGAGTACTTTGCCGCCGGAATCGGCTTACTGTTTTCCGACGTGGACGTGATTACCGTCGGCCAGGTTGTCGGGGATGTTTCGGCGGATTTCGACCGCTACTGGAACAGCGAGTCGGCCTGGCCGATCGAATCTCTGGTCGCGGCACCGAAGGACGATCCGGGCCGCCGGCTGCGCCTGGAAGCCGCCGAGTTGAAAGACGACAAGCGAGCGACAGCCTACCTGGACAACTTCGAACATTCGACCTTCGTCGAACAGTTCCTCGACGGCCGCCTGGCCATGTTTTGGGGGCGGACGGCACTGGTCAGCGACGACCCACACAAGATTCTCGACAAGCCCGGGCCGAAGGGTTCGCTGAGTGAGCAGCTGCAGGAAACCATCGGGCTGCCGGGCAAGCGGATCTACGTGGTCTCGCCTTACTTCGTGCCGACGCGCAATGGCGCGAAACTGTTTACCGACCTGGCCGAAAGCGGCGTGGAAGTCGTGGTGCTGACCAATTCGCTGGAGGCGACCGACGTGGCCGCCGTGCACTCGGGCTACACCCGGTTTCGCAAGCGGCTTCTGAAAGCCGGGGTGAAGCTCTACGAGATGCAACGCTTTTCGGGCCAGGAGCGGATGCGCGGCAAGGGACCGTTGGGCAGCTCGGGCTCGAGCCTGCATGCCAAGACCTTCGCTGTCGACGGTGAGCGCGTGTTCGTCGGCTCGTTCAATTTTGACCCGCGCTCGGCACAGCTCAACACGGAGATGGGCCTGTTGATCGATAACCCTCAACTCGCCGAACAACTGGCCGAGACCTTTGCCGGGGAAGTGCCGCAACGCGCCTACTCCGTCCACCTCGATGACGAGGGCGGGCTGTACTGGATCGAACAGACCGAAGCGGGCGCCCTCCGTCACGAACACGAGCCGCACACCAGTGTGTGGAAACGCATCGGCGTGGCGATCCTCGCGCGCCTGCCCATCGTCTGGTTGCTTTGAGCGGCCCGTTATAGCCCGGCGGCGAACCGGCTATTTCACTTGATCAGATGAGTCGACCACGATCATGACGCCCTTTTCCGGCGTTACCGGTTGAGGCGGTCGATACGCAGCCGTTCTCGATGGTCGAACAGGCGGCGGCTGCCCAGCGAAACCGCGACCATGGTGCCGAAACCGGTGCCGGCAGCGATTGTGAACATGATCAGGATCTGGTACTTGACCGCCAGCGCCGGCGGGCTGCCGGCCAGGATCTGCCCGGTCATCATGCCGGGCAGGCTGACGACACCGGCCGCGGCCATGGCGTTGATGATGGGAATCATGCCCGAGCGCATGGCGTTTCGGCGAATCTCGGAGATGGCCTCGAGCCAGGTCTGGCCCAGCAGCAGGCGGTGTTCGATCATCGCGCGCTCGCGCCAGGCCGATTCGGTCAGCCGATCCAGGCTCAAGGCGATTCCGTTCATGGTGTTGCCCAGCAGCATGCCCAACAGCGGAATCGCGTACTGCGGCGAGTACCAGGGATCGGGCCCGATCACCACCAGCAGCGTAAGCACGGTGACACTGAAGGCCGAGACGAACATCGAGACGGTGCCGATGCCGAAAGCCCAGCCGCCGACAAAGCGATGCTTCTGGCGCGCCATAACCTCTCGGCCCGCCAATAGCAGCATGACCAGCGCCATCAGCGCAATCCAGCCCAGCGCCCCGACGGCGAACAACGCTTCGAGTACCAGGCCGACCAGGGCCAGCTGCACCACAGTGCGGCCCGCGGAAACCAGCAGTGAGCCACTCAGACCCAGGCGGGAAAACCACATGCTGCCGGCCAGCGCAAGCACCAGCACCGCCGCCAGGGCGAGCTGCCACCAGCTGAGATCGATCACGCCACTCATGCCGCCACCTCGAGTTGCGAGCCGGCCACGCGAAGATGCCGGTCGGCGACACGATCGATCTGGGCAGCGCTGTGGGCCACCCACAAGGTCGGCATGTCACGCTCGCGGATCAGCCGCGAAAGCCAGGTCTCGACCTGTTCGGCATTTTTATCGTCCAGATTGGCCGTGGGTTCGTCCAGCAGCAGGGCGCGCGGGCCGGTCGACAGCGCCCGCACCAGCGCCAGGCGCTGCTTCTCACCCGAGGACAGCCGCATTACCGGCCAGTTCTCGACGCCGGCCTCGAAGCCCAGTTCGGCCAGTGCCTCCGGCATGGGCCGGGCGAAGTGTTCGCCGACGCGCTCGTGCCACCACTGGCTTTCGGACGGCACCAGCATGACCGCACGGCGCCATTCATGCGCGGGCATGGCGACCTGTTCGATTTCGCCCAGGCGAATGCGGCCGGCATGCGGTTCCAGGTCGGCGATGGCCCGCAGCAGGCGGGTCTTGCCCGAACCCGACGGCCCGGACAGGCACACGATCTCGCCGGGTGCCACTATGAGGTCAACGCTGGCGAGCGCACCGACGCCCACCTGCTCGAGTTCGAGCGCTTCGGCTTCCACGTATTGTTCACTCCCGCGTTCCCGACCAAAGTGTAAGCTACGTCAACAGGCGTGTCGGACAACGAGTTACGGCATCAGCTGTCAAAGCATCCATACCCGAAAGCGGGAGGCCCGAGCATGATTTACGACAACATCCACCAGACCATCGGCCGCACACCGGTGGTGCGCATCAATCGACTGGCACCGAAGCACGTCGACTTCTACGTCAAGGCCGAGTTCTTCAACCCGCTCTCGTCGGTCAAGGACCGGTTGGCCATCGGCATTATCGACGACGCCGAGAAGCGCGGCGACCTCAAACCGGGCCAGACCGTGGTCGAGGCAACGTCCGGCAATACCGGCATCGCACTGGCGATGGTCTGCGCGGCCAAGGGTTACCCCTTCGTCGCCGTGATGGTGGAAACCTTTTCGATTGAGCGGCGCAAGCTGATGCGCGCGCTGGGCGCCAAGTTGATCCTCACGCCCAAGGAAGAAAAGGGCACCGGCATGGTCAAGAAGGCAAAAGAACTGGCCGACAAGCACGGCTGGTTCCTGGCGAGACAGTTCGAGAACGAAGCCAACCCCGCCTATCACCGCAATACGACCGGCCCCGAGATCCTGCGCGACTTTGCCGGACGGCGCCTGGACTATTTCGTGACCGGCTGGGGCACCGGCGGAACCATGACCGGGGCCGGCGAGATGCTCAAGCTGGCCCGGCCCGATATCCGGATCATCGCCACCGAACCGGACAAGGCGCAGCTGATGGCCGGCAAGGAATGGCAGGCACACAAGATCCAGGGCTGGACCCCGGACTTCATTCCCAAGGTCCTCAAGATCGACATCGCTGACGAGATCGTGCCGGTCACCGACGAGGAAGCCCGCGACACCGCCCTGGCTCTGGCCAGCCGGGAAGGCATCTTCACCGGCATCTCCGGCGGCGGCACCGTGGCCGCCGCACTGAAAGTCGCCGAGAAGGCCGAGGAAGGCGAAGGCATCCTGGCCATGCTGCCGGATACCGGCGAGCGCTACCTGTCGACCTTCATGTTCGAGGACATCAACGAAGGCTCGGACGACGACTGGCTGGCCGAATACACCGGGAGCTGAACCATCCGGCTCAGTCGCCGCTGGCCAATTTCCGAACCCGGCGGATGCTCTTGCGCTCAGCCGCCGGCGCCACTTCGAGCAGTCTTGCGGCCCAGCGCTTCGCTGCACCCGGATCACCACTTGCTTCGGCGGCACCGACCGCCCCGATCAGGGTGTTGTAGCGACCCGGCCACTTTTTGTCGGAACGCTCGAATGCAGCCAGGGCCTCATCGGGCCGGTCCAGGGCCAGCAACAGTTCACCCAGTGCCTCGTAGGGCGGGTAGAGTGCACCCGGAGTGACCGGGTGCTTTTCGACCGTCGGCTCCAGTTCACCGGCCGCGCGCATCAGCTCGAGCGCACGCTCGGAGTCGCCCTCGGCATGCGCGATGAATCCGGCCAGGATGTGGCGATCGACCTCGATATAGACCGAAAATCGTGCATCGGCGGCCGATTCAGCCTTTTCGGCCAGCTCGGCAAGCCGGCGCTCGGCCTGCCGGGCCGCCTTCAGGTCGCCGGCATGGACCGCACCCAGGCCCCGGGCGAACCAACTCATGCCCTCGGGCCAGTGAAACTCATCCCATGCGATGTAGTCGGGCACTCGCGGCTCGATGGCGGCCGCGGCTTGCCAGTCGCGCCGCTCCACGGCCAGTCGCGCCGGAACGGCCGCGAGGTGAAAGGCGCCGGGAAAGTTGCCCTGGTGGGGATGTTTCTCCCATGCCGCATCGCGGATCGTTTCCGCACGTGAATCCTCACCACGCTGCAAATGACCGTAAACCAGGTAGTCGATGGCGTGAATGTAGTGGAAGGACAGCGCGCCATCAGCCTGATGCTCGAGTGCGGCCTCGGACGAGCGTTCGTTCCACTCGATCACCGCCGGCCAATCGCCGAGCCGGACGTAGATATGGGACGGCATGTGCAGGGCATGCGGCACATTGGGTGCGATCTCGCCATAGGAGGCGACGATGTCCGGGGCGTTCTCCGCCCGGCCGTCAGCATCGGTGGCGTGGATGGTGTAGTGGACCGCGCCGGGGTGGGTCGGCTCTTGCCGCCAGACTTCGGCCAGGACCGATTCCGCCTCGTCGTGCAGCGCGGCGGCATCGTCGGCCCGTTGCGCCTCGGTCAACAGCGACAGCCCGTACAGCGCCGCGATGTCGCGGTCGTCGGGATGGGCGCGGAAGGCTTCGGCGATGCCCTCGATCCAGCCTGGAAGCCGTTCCCAGAGCCGGTCGGTTTCAGGCTCGAAGAATGCGGCGGTGGCCTCGATCAGGCGCCGCTCACGCTCACTGTCAACCGTTTCACTGGCGCGCTCGATAGCCTTTCGCCCTCGCTCGATCGCTTCACCCGAGGGGGTGGTGCTCCACAGCGGCTGGAACAGCGTGGTGGCCACACCCCAGTGCGCCATGGCGCAATCCGGGTCGGATTCGGCGATCGCGGCGAAATCCCCGCGTGCCTGGACGTACATCATGTGGTGCATCAGCGCCAGGGCGCGATCGAAGCTCTTGCGGGCTTCCTCGGCGCAATCGGCCCGAAAATCGACCGTGCCGATCGATTCTCCGGCGCCGACCGGCGCTTCGTCGTGCATTTCATGCTGGGCGGCAACCGGTGCCGCCAGCACGAGCGCCAGGCCGAGGGACCCGAGCAGGGTCCGGGGGATTCGGCGCGCGAAGCTTTGCAGTGCGGGATCAATCATGGTGACACCTCCGTTTCAACCTGGGTGATGGTTGCGCGGGGCCCGGCATGAAGTCGATCCTGCGCAGAAGCGATCCTGAACGATGCCAGTTTACGCCCTATCTCCGTGCAGAGTTGTTCAGAGGTTCCCTAGGCGCGACCGCTCGCACCGGAGCCTTCCGGCGTCTCGTCATCCCGCCAGGTCCTCCCGGGCACGGGAACGAGTTGCGGCACTTGCTTCTGGTAGCGCTGGTAGTCCTCGCCGAGGTAGCGGACCAGGTCGCGCTCTTCGAGCTGGACGCCGATGAGGATATAGACGGTCATACCGCCGGCGAACAGCACATGGCCCAGCGTGACATGCGGTACCGTCCAGAACGCGAGCAGGAAACCCAGATACAGCGGGTGACGGACGACTCGGTAGAAAAGCGGGGTCACGAACCGCGGCGGCTGCGCCTTCCGGCCGCGGAACTGGCTCCATATCTGTTTGAGACCGAACAGGTCGAAGTGGTCGATCAGGTAGGTCGAGACGAAAGTAATGCCGAATCCCACCGCGAAGAGCGTCCACAGCACGGCCTGGCCGGTTCCGGACTCCACTGACCAGATCACCGGCCCCATCGGCCGCCATTGCCAGAACAGCAGGATCAGCAGCAGGCTCGATATCAGGACGTAGACGCTGCGTTCGGCTGACGCCGGCAACATTTGCTTCAGCCAGCCCTTGAAACCCGAACGCGCCATCACGCTGTGCTGGACGCCGAACAGGGCGATCAGCGACAGGTTGATGACCACCGCCAGCCCGACCGGCCCGGTTTCGCGGCCGAAGCTGACCGAGTACGGCACCAGCCAGGCTAGCGCGGGGATATGCTCGACCAGTGCCGTAGTCTGCAGGTTGCCCACGAAAGCGATGAAATAGAGAAAAGTCGGCAGGAAAACGAGATAGGCGACTATCCCGAACAGAAGAATCAGGACTCTTTGCATGTCTGTTACTCCCTGGTTTTAATGGCCCACCCAGGGAAACGGTCAACCGGCTTCCGACCCGCCAGGAAATTCGCTACTCCTCGACGAGCTCTCCCGAACCACCGAGTTCGGCCGGCACGTCGCGTTGCTTGGGCAGGCCGTCAGGGATTCGCAACACCGACTCCTGGTAGTGGACATGCAGGGCGGGCCGAAAATCCAGTTCGGGCAACAGGGCGGCGTAAACATCGACCAGGCCCATTTCCGGATGGTCGGTGAGTACGTGACCCCCGCAGTGCTCGCACCACTGCCGACTGCTGCGCGGCGATTGGCTGTATTTGGCCAGGTGCTCTTCGCCACGCACCACCTCGACGGCTTCCGGCGGCCAGAGCGTGAAGGCATTGACCGGGCCGGCCGACCAGTGACGGCACGATTCGCAGTGGCAATAGCCCATGGCCGCCGGCTCACCGCGCGCGACCACTTCGACAGCGCCGCAGAAGCAACGCCCGCGGTACTCCGGTTGAGCGCTCACTGATCACCGGTCGGCATGGCGTCGATCGGCTCGACGAAGGCGATGAACAACACGCAATCTCCCGCATCGAGGCACCTGGCCGAATGCGGGTGTTCCGGCGGTCCCCAGGCATAACTTCCGGGTTCGAGGATTACGGGGTCCTGCCCCTCATAGCTGATCTCCATCCGGCCCGAAACCAACACCATGCGCTCGGCAGAGGTATGGGTATGCTCCGGCACGGCCGTGTCGGGCGGCAGCTTGAAGAAGATGTCGGCATTGGGTTCGGCCGGGTTGCCGTGCAACACGCCGATCCGGCAGGACTCCGGATAGAACCCCGGGCAGGGGTCCCATTCAATGGCCGGGTCATCGGCGGAAAGGACCCGCACCCGTTCTCCGGCCATTGCCGGCGAGGACAGAAATCCGAGCAGCGCGGCGACGAGCAACAAGAGGGATCGCCCCCCGTCCATAAGACGCAGCATGTTGGTCTCCTTATTCACTTGGGTCTCGGCAGGCGAAGCGGATTCAGACGGCCGAACCCGCCAGGAGATCGACTCGGTCAAGCAATTACCGGAGTTGTACGGTGCGGCGGTCGAGGCGCTCGACTACGGGATGATTGGCCAGCCCGTGCACCTCGAAAGCCTGTCGAGCCTCGTCGAGACGGGCGAGGGCTTCATCACGGCGGTCGAGGCGGGCAAGGATGTCAGCGGCAAGCAGGCGACGGTCGGCGCCGTCGAGCAGCTTGTCCGGCGGGATCGGCGTGTCCAGCAACGGCTCGAGTTCGGCCAGCGCCGCCTCGGGCTCGCCGGCGCGCCAGTGGCAGGCCGCCCGGGCTTCGCGCAGCTGGGCCCGTTCTCGCTGATGGTTGAG
The DNA here is from genome assembly GCF_003417465.1 of Wenzhouxiangella sp. 15190. Classification (GTDB taxonomy): domain Bacteria; phylum Pseudomonadota; class Gammaproteobacteria; order Xanthomonadales; family Wenzhouxiangellaceae; genus Wenzhouxiangella. The sequence goes on along the minus strand of NZ_QVMV01000036.1, from coordinate 3,855 downwards.
AAGCTCGACATCCTCGCCGATTGCATCGAGCACCGCCTGGCCGTCGTCACCGTGCCGGCATCGCGCCCAGGCCAGCAGCATATCGACGCTCACCGCGAGCCGGTGGTCGAAATCCCGTGCCTGTTCGGCCATCAGTTCGCGCGCGCGCTGCATATCGGCCGCCGCCTGGTCGAGGTTGCCGAGGCGTACGTGGAAATGTCCTCGCGTGCTGTAGTAGAGCGGCCATTCGTCCGGGTCGTTGCCCCGGAATCGCGCGTATTCCTCGCCGGAATCTCGCAAGACCTCGAAAGCTTCGTCGACCTCCCCGGCCGCCAGCAGCACGCGGGCGAGTGTACGCCGGAGCGAAGCGCGATAATCTACCGGCTCGTCGTAGATACGATCGTAGAGCGAAAGCGCCCGGCGCGCCCGGCGCTCGGCCTCTTCGAAGTGACCGCGGGCGAATTCCAGTCCGACACTGTTGGCCAGGCTGACCACATAACCCTGACCCGCTTCACCCTGGATGTCGCGGAAGGCGGCCAGCGACAGATCGCGGAAGGCGGCGGCGCGATCGAGATCACCGGCGGCACGGTGCAGCCCGGCCAGGCTGTCAAGCAGGCCTGCCCGAGCCGTGGCATCCATCGCCCCGGGCGGCGGCATCTGCCACCATAGCGGTTCCACCAAGGCAAGCGCCCGATCGTGGCGACCTCGATAGCGCTCGACCCAGGTTCGGGTGATGCGCACGCGCACCAGCGTGTCCCAAGTGTCGGCTTCCCCGGCGAGCAGGCCTTCGGCTTCAATCAGCAAAGCTTCGGCATCTTCTAGGGGGTCTCCGGCTGCAATCATCAGCCGGGCCAGGCGCTGACGTGCGCGGGCCCGGTCCAGTGCCGACAGGGGCCCGGCAGCGTCGGCCAGCGTCAGTGCGGTTTCCAGCAACGGGGCGGCATCGTCGTAGCGGCCGCGGGCACGGTATACCTGTCCAATGGTCGAAAGCATGTCGAATCGCTCGCCCGGCGGGGCGGCCTCGGGATCCATCGCCCGCTCGGCGCCGCGATCGAGAATTTCCTCGGTGCTGGGCAGTTCTTCGCGCGGTCGATCGGGCCGAGTGGCCCGGAACAGGTCGGTCAGAAACCGGCTCAGCGCCTCGGCGCGAGCGAGCGCGCTTTTCGTTTCGGACAGGGCGGTTTCCGTGCGTTCGGCCTGGGCGCGGGCGCGGTCCCGTTCTTCGGCCAACTGCAAGGTCATCCAGGCGCCGCCGCCGACAATGATCGCCACCGCCACGGCGGACACCGCCGAGACCAGCACATTGCGTTGAATCAGGCGTTGCAGCCGATAAAGCGCGCCACCGTCGTAAGCGGTCACGGGGCGGCGGGCCAACCAGGCGGCAATATCCGATCCCATCGCTTCGGCCGAGGCATAGCGGTCTTCGGGTGATTCGGCAGTTGCCCGGGCGATGATCGAACGGAGGTCAGCGGGAATCGGCTCACTCCCGACCAGGTCTTCGAGCAGTCGTCCGAGCTGCCAGATATCCGAAGCAGTGGTGAGTGCTTCGCGACGCCGCTGTTCTGGACTGGCATAGTCGGGCGTTAGCCCGTAGCTGCTGCCGAAACCCGCCCCCCGGATGCGGGAAATACCGAAGTCGACCAGCCTCGGGCGACCACGCCCGTCCACCAGGACGTTAGTCGGTTTGATGTCGCCGTGGATCAGGCCGCGGCGGTGGGCGTGGTGCACGGCTCGGCACAGCGTGCGGACGAGTTCGAGGCGTTGATTCAGCGTCATCGAGTCGGCAACGCCGTCGACGGTGGCGCCGTCGACATGGTCCATGGCAAACCACAGCATGCCGTCTTCGGTTTCCCCGCCGTCGATCAGACGCGCGATGTTGGGATGGTCGAGACTGGCCAGCAATTCGCGCTCGCGGGCCAGCACGCCGCGGCCACCGGGAACCGGGCGGTCGCCGCGCAACCACTTCAAGGCGACTTGTTGGGAATAGGCACCGTCGGCGCGCTCGGCCAGGTAGACGACCCCGCTGCCACCGCGGCCGATCTCGCGCTCGATGCGCCAGGCGCCGATGCGCTCACCCGGCCGGGGTTCGCGGATTTCACTGAGATCGCGCAGAAAGTGACCGAATAGCCGCCCCTCCAGCGCACCGCCGGGCTTGAGGGGGTCGTCACTCACGAGGCCAGCCTCCGGCTGAGCCAGTCGCGGGCCTGTTGCCACTCGCGCTGAACCGATCGCAGGGACCGGCCCGTGGCCTCAGCGGTTTCGGGTTCAGTCAGGCCGGCGAAGAACCGGCATTCCACCACCCGGGCCCGGTCCGGATTACGTTCGGCCAGTTGTTCGAGGGCCTGGTCGACGGCCAGGAAATGCTCGGCCTCGGCCCGCACGCTGGCATCGTCCTCGCGCAGCTCGAAATGCTGCGCACCACCGCCGCGCTTGTCCGCCAGGCGTTCGCGCGCGTAATCGCACAGCAACTGCCGCATGACACGGGCGGACAGGTTGAAGAAGTGGGCGCGGTCGTTGACGGCGAGATCGCCGCTATTGAGAAAGCGCAGATAACACTCGTGGACAAGACTGGTCGTATCGAGCGCTTCGTTTCCCCGACGGCAGCGGTGGGCAAGCTGCTTGAGGTCCACGTACAGCAACGCCACCAGCCGGTTGAGGGCCGGCTGGTCACCGTCGCTGGCGGCGTGGAGCAGTTGTGTCAGTTCACCGGGCATGGTTGCCACTGCGGGCTAAAGAACCCGCAGATCAGCTTACCACTCCCGGTTACGGGAACTCTAGCGGCGGCCGCCGCGCTTGCCGCGCGGGCGCTCTTCGCGCACCTGCAGGGGCTGACCGTTGAACATCGAGCCGTCGAGCTCGGCCTGGGCGGCGCGCGCCTCGTGGCCTTCCATGTCGATCATGGCAATACCCTTGCAGCGGCGGGTGAAGATATCCATCGGCAGCTTGAGGCCGCGAACGGTGCCGTGCTTGGAGAACAGTTCGCGCAGGTCTTTCTCGCGCGTTTCCGGATGAATGTTGCGGATGAAGAGGGTTTTCATGTCGGGGGCGGCCTCCGGGCCGTTGGTCGTTGGAACAGCGATCGCCCCATGCCGGGTGTGGCCGGTACGGGAGCGATGGAACGGGGGACGCTGTCGGTTAGGGGCAGGCGTGAAGCCGGATGTCCATCCATCCGGACACTTCCAATGGTGGGTGCCGGAGGCTTTGGATACAAGGGCTGGGCAAAAAATCGGAAATAGTTGTGGCATTTTTCGAAAATAGGGCGTATAGTGCGAGGCGCTGCGGAACACAGCAGTGGTTGAATCTGAAAGTATTCCTTCCGTTTACCCCTCATTTTCCACCATCTGAACTCTACAGCATCACCGGGATCGGCCGTGTGGCCGAGTCCTGTACATCATATTTTTGAAAAAGGTAGAAAGACATCATGTCTAGCACAACTGGAACAGTGAAGTGGTTCAATGACGCGAAGGGATTCGGTTTTATTTCCCAGGACAATGGCGGCGCCGACGTATTCGTACATTTCAGCGCCCTCAACGGCTCGGGCTTCAAGTCCCTGGCCGAAGGCGCCAAGGTCAGCTTTGACGTCACGGACGGCCCCAAGGGCCCGCAGGCTGCCAACGTCGAAACCGTATAACGGTTTTTGACACAAGCTGCTTTGCCGAAAAGCCCCGCCTCTGGCGGGGTTTTTCATTTCAGGGGTGGGCGGTTGTGATCGGCCTGCTTCGCAGGGTGATAGCGGGTGGATCGTCAACTTCGCTGCCGCTGGGCTGATTGATGCCACCTCAAGCGGTGCGGGTCTCGACACTTCAAAGGCTGTTCCGCCCGCCTGCTCCGCAGGCTGATGGCGGGTAACTTTTCTCTCGCGCGAGAAAAGTCACC
>NZ_QVMV01000038.1 GCF_003417465.1 Wenzhouxiangella sp. 15190 | reverse complement strand
TATGTGCGAATACATGAGGATTCCGAGCACCGCCGGACGCCGTCAGGCGCACGCGCAGTAGTTCTCAGAGGCTCCTAGCCGACCCACTGGCAGAGCTGGGCTGTCAGGATGGCCAGGTAGTTGCCCAGCGCGTAGCCGATCAGGGCCATGAGGATGGCGACCGGCACCAGGGCCTCGCGGTGATAGGCGGCCACGACCGGCGCGGAAGCCGCGCCGCCGACGTTGGCGGCCGAGGCGATGGCGGCGGAGTGCACGTCGACGCGGAACAGCCAGGCGCCGAACAGGCAGAAGCCGCCGTGGATGAAGATCCAGATGTAAGCGCCGAGCACGAACAGCGGCGCCTGGTCGAAACCGGCCAGCGAGGCCCGCGCGCCCATGCCGGCGACAAAGACGTAAATGATGGCCATCGCCAGGGCGTGTGACCCGGGCACGCCACGAACCGGGGTGGCCGACAGCGCCAGGGCGAAGGTGGTCACCAGCAGCACGGTCCAGGTCGAGGTCGTGAGCACTTCGCCGATTTCCGGCAGGAGCGGGGCGATCAGCTTCGCGGCGCTGGCCACCAGCAATGCCCAGAACAGCAGGTAGAGATAGTCCTGCATGCGCGGGACGACTTCCTTGCGAGCCTCCTGCGCGGCGGCCGTTTCCATGCGCTCGATGCGTTCTTCCGGCACCTTGGCCCAGCGGTTGAAGCGATCGGCGAAGGCCTTGGAGCCGAGCAGGATGGGCAGCCAGATCACGTAGACCAGGTTGTCGGCCAGCACCGCCAGCCCGAGCATTTCCGGCGGTGTTTCCAGTGCGCCGGCCACGCCCGCCATGTTTCCGGTGCCACCGATCCAGCTGCCGGCAAGCGCCCCGTAGCCTTTCCAGGCCATCGGGTCGAGCCCGGCGTGGACGATGGCATAGGACACCACGCCGCCGACGACGATGCCGACGGTGCCGAGCAACATCACCAGCACGCCCTTGCCCATGATGCGCACCGCCGAAGGCACGTTGACGTTGAACAACATCAGGGCGATGAACACTGGCAGGGCGTAATCCCCCAGGCCGCCGTAGACCGGCGAGTCGGAGGGGATGAAGCCGACATTGTTGAGCACGACCGGCGTGGCGTAGATGAACAAAAGCGGCGGAAAATAGTTGAACCCCTTCCACTCGGTCTTCTGTTCCAGATAGAAGAACAGGGCGGCCACCCCGACCAGCACGGTGAGCACGGCCATCGGTGTCTCGAACATGTCTCGCTCTCCCTCAATCGACCGGGCGAGTCTAGCAAATACCAAACCGGTGGCCTCCTTTCACTGGTCGCCGGTTGGTCGACTCGCACGATCCTGCTATTTTGAACACCAGCACCCTGGAGGTCACGTCCATGCCCGACGCCCCGGAAAACCGCAATATCGGCGCCGTACTGCTCGAACTCGGCCGCATCAACGATGCCGATATCGAGCGCGCGCTCGAACATCAGCGGCTGCAGGGCGGCTATTTCGGGCAGGCCCTGGTCGACCTGGGCATCGTCGAGCAGGAAGAACTGGATTTCAGCCTGGCCGCCCAGGCCAATCTGCCTTACCTGATCCCGAAGCCCGAGGAGATCGATCCGGCGGTAGCGGCGCGTGTTCCGGCGACCTGGGCCGAGCGCCACAACGCCATTCCGGTGCTGCTCGAGGACGGCTGGCTGACGCTGGTGGTCGACTCGCCCCTGAAGGCGGGGCTGGCCGACGACCTGGCGCGGCGCACCGGCCTTGCCGTCAAACTCGCCCTGTGTTCATCCCGCATGGTGCGCAGCGCCATTCGCGCGGTTTACAAACTCGAGCCCGTCCGGCAGGAGGCCGAACGCATCCTTTCACTGGAGGCCTTCTGGATTCTGGCCACCTCCCCGAGCGCGCCGCGCTGGGGTCTGATGGTCCGCCACGATCGCGTTACCGGCTGGATCGAGCGCGCCGGGCACATCGAGCGCCACCAACTGGTACACAACTGGCTGGGATTTCTCGACCGACTGCTCTCACCGCCGCCTTCCCAGATCCTGCCGCCACATGGCCGGCGGCAGTGGCAGGCGAGCGTTCGGCCCGACCAGTCGCCGGTAGCCGTGAAAGTGACCAGCCTGTCGGGACCGGGTGGCCACGAACTGCTCTTCGAGCCCGCACCCCCTGAATCCGACACGCTGGTGGAGTTGCCCTCCGGTTCCGACCTCGCCACGCTGAGGGCGTCGATCCAAGCGGGCCGCACGGTGATCGGCGTACGCAGTCCCCGCGGCAGGGCCGCTCGTGAACTCGTCACACGGCTGCCCCGGTTATTACTACGAGCCGGCCACCATTCCGTCTGTCTGTTTCGCGAGGGTGCGCACGCCATCAGCAGCGACCTGCTGGTTCTCAATTTCTCCGAGGATGCCGTCGACGAGCCGATGTTCGACTTGCTCAAGCATCTCGGTCTCGACGCCCTGGGCCTGGAACTCAGTCCCAGCAGCCGCGAGATGTGGGAGCGTGCACTATCGCTGGCGCCGGTCATCCTGCTGGTACTCAGCGGAACCCGCGAGGATCAGGCGCCACCGGGCGTCGACTACCTGATGGCGACGACCAGCGACGCGCAACCGCGCTGGCAACTCATCACGGATTGACGCCGGCCCATCCGGCGGCCCCATCACGATATTGACCACGCCGGACATTGCTTATTTCAGGAATGATTGTCATTATTGCTTCTGGTTCCAGCACTGGAAGATCCTGGTCATGAAAAATCGTTTTCTCGTTTATTTATCTCTGACTGTACTGCTTTGCGCCGGCAGCGTATCGGCCGAGGACGAACCCAACATGATTGGCACCATGGGCAAGATGCAACTCTTCCTGCACAAGCTCAGTCTTTCGGTGGAGGCCGACAACCCAAAACTGGCTGACTTCTATGCCCACGAACTGGAGGAAAACATCGAGGCTGCCAAACGGATCGACGAGTATCACGACATCCCGGTCGGACAACTGACCGAAGCGATGCTGGTACCGAGCTTCGAAGCTTTCGAATCCGCGCTCGAAAGCGATGATCCCGAACAGATCCGCTCACGCATGGGCGAACTGATCAATGCCTGCAACGCGTGCCACCAGGCCACCGACTACGGCTTCATCCACATCCAGCCGAGCGAGTCCAATCCGTACATGCAGTCGTTCGAACCAAAGGGCGATTGAACGACAGCCGTCATCGACGGCGATGCGCCGCCGGACGCTGAAGCCCCTGCTCGACCCGGTCGCGAACCTCGCGGCCGGCGCAGCGCTCGATCAATTCGAGCGCGAAATCCATGGCCGTTCCCGGGCCGCGCGAGGTGAGGATATGGCCATCGACGACCACCGGCTCGTCGATGCGCTCGATACCATCGAAGTCGTCCAGCGCCCCCGGAAAGGAAGTCGCCTTCCGGCCGGTGAGCAAACCGTGACGGGCGAGCACCTGTGGCGCGGCACAGATCGCCGCGATCCAGCGGCCTTCGTCATACTGCCGGCGCAACAATCCGGCCAGCAGTTCACTGTCGCCCAGGCGTTTGGCCCCCGGCAGCCCGCCGGGCAGGGCGATCAGATCGAAGCTTTGGTCGGCGAGCTCCTCGAGGTGGGCATCCGGTACCAGCACGGTATCGCGGCTGGCCCGAACCGGGCCCGCTGCCAGGCCGGCGACGGTCACGTCGAATTCGGCCCGGCGAAACAGGTCGATCATCGTGACGGCTTCGAGCTCCTCACTGCCTTCGGCGATGGGAACGAGTACGCGGGTCATGGCAAACGCTCCAATGCTCGGTTCACGCATCCAGTCTAACGAAGCCGGCCGGAAGCTTTGTGCAAAAGCTGAAATTTCAGCATGACCAATGGGCTATTGGCTGGCATCCGCGGCTGCCTTACGCTAAACATGCGAAACTGGCTTCATCGTTCCCCACTTCAATCCAATGCAGGAAAACCCGTCATGAAATCTAGACTGTCAGCCCACGGCCTGGCCGCATTGGCCGCGCTCGTCGCGTTTGCCGCCACGGCGGCCGAGAAAGTCGAACCGGTCGGTTATCTCGACGAGCTGCCGCCCCTGCTCGATCGCCAGCTGTTCTTCGGTGATCCCGAGATTTCGGGTGCGCAAGTTTCGCCCGACGGCGAATTCGTCACTTTCATGCGCCCCTTCGAGGGCGTGCGCAACATCTGGATCAAGGGCATCGACGAGTCCTTCGACGACGCCCGGCCCCTGACCGACGACGACCGCCCCGTTCCCGGCTATTTCTGGAGCCGCGACGGTGAGTACGTGCTCTATGTCCAGGACAAGGGCGGCGACGAGAACTTCCACGTCTGGGCCGTCGACGCGGATGACGAGCCGGCCGAAGACGGTACCGTTCCGCCGGCGCGCAACCTCACCGACATCGACGACGTACGCGCCCAGATCTACTCGGTGCCCAAGTCGACACCGGGCGAGATCATCGTCGGGCTCAACGACCGTGACCCGGCCCTGCACGACGTCTATCGCATCGACATCGAGTCCGGCGAACGTGAATTGCTGATCGAGAACGACCAGAACATCGCGGGCTGGGTCGTGGGTCTGGAAGGCAAGGTGCGCCTGGCGGTGCGCCAGACAGAAGACGGCGGCACCGAGACTCTGCGCGTGAGCGGAGGCGAGGTGGGCGAGACACTCTACACCTGCTCCTGGCGGGAAAGCTGTGGCCCCAACCGCTTCCACCCGGACAACGAGCGCGTCTGGTTCCAGTCCAACAAGGGCGAAGACACCGACCTGGTCGGTCTCTACCTGATGGACATCGAAACCGGCGAGTTGGAATTCGTCGAGCGTGACCCGGAAGGTGATGTCGACTTTGGCGGCGCCATCTACTCCAATGAAACCGACGAAATGCTGGCCACCGTTTACGAGGGTGATCGCACGCGCATCTATCCCAAGGATGAAAAGTTCGAGCAGGCACTGGCCTTCCTGCGCGAGCAGCTGCCCGACGGCGAGATCAGCTTTCGCCCGCAGACCTCGGACGACTCCCTGGTGCTCGTCGGCCTGTCGCGCGACGTCGACCCCGGCACCACCTACCTGTTCAACTGGGACGAGATGAAAGTCAGCGAGCTGTATCGTTCGCGTCCCGAACTGCCGATCGAGCACATGGCCGAAATGGAGCCGATTCGCTACACCGCCCGCGACGGCCTGGAGATTCCCGCCTACCTGACCACGCCCCAGGGCGTCGAGGGCAAAAAACTGGCCCTGGTGGCGCTGATTCACGGCGGCCCGTGGGGTCGCGACACCTGGGGCTACAACTCCCTGGCGCAGTTCCTGGCCAACCGCGGCTACGCCGTCCTTCAGCCCAACTTCCGCGCCTCGACCGGCTACGGCAAGGCCTTCCTAAACGCCGGCAACCTCGAATGGGGCGATGCCATGCAGGACGACATCACCGACGGCGTCAAGCTCCTGGTCGAACAGGGCCTGGTCGACCCGGAACGGGTGTGCATCATGGGCGGCTCCTACGGCGGCTACGCCACGCTGGCCGGTATGACCTTCACGCCGGACCTGTATGCCTGCGGCGTGGACATCGTCGGCCCGTCGAACCTGATCACCCTGCTCAACTCGATCCCGCCCTACTGGGGGCCGATCCGCAAGATGTTCACCAACCGCATGGGCGATCCCAGTACCGAGGAAGGCAAGGCGCAACTCGAGCGGCAGTCGCCGCTCAATCACGTCGACAAGATCGCCGAGCCGCTACTGGTCATCCAGGGCGCCAACGATCCGCGCGTCAAGCAGGCCGAATCCGACCAGATTGTGGTCGCCATGCGTGAGGCCGGCCTGCCAGTCGAGTACATCGTCGCCCCGGACGAAGGCCACGGCTTCCGCGGTCGCGACAACCGCCTGGCCATGTTCGCCCGTACCGAGGCGTTCCTGGCCACACACCTGGGCGGCCGCCACCAGGAAGACATGGAAGAGGCCGTCGCCGAGCGTCTCGAAGAGATCACCGTCGATGTCGACACGGTGGAAGTTGAAAACGTTGCCGACGAGCTCGACGCAGCCAAGACCCTGCCGCTGCCCAACAGCGATGCCGACAAGGTGGCCAAGGGCAGCTTCGGCTACACCACCACCACCTTGAACATGCAGGGCAACAAGCTGGAAATGCAGGCGAAGCGCACGATCACAATGGAAGATGACGAGGACGGCAAAAAGATCGTCATCACCACCGATACCCGCTCGCCGATGGGCGCGTCCAGCGACCAGATCGTACTCGAAGCCGACTCGCTCAGACCGATCAGCCGCAAGCTGGCCCAGGGCCCGGCCATCATCGACGTCGAGTACGGCGCACGCAAGGTCACCGGCAGCATCAAGGCGCAGCAGGAAATCCCCATCGACATCGAGCTCGATGCGCCGGTCTACGGCGGCGATTCCGCACTCGAGGCCGTGATTCTGGGCCTGCCGCTGGAAGAAGGCTACAGCGCCCCGGTGCGCATCGCCGAGATCGGCGTTCAGCAGCGGGTACGCTACTTCACCGTCAGCGTCGCCGGACGGGAATCGATCGAGGTTCCGACCGGCGAGTACGACGCCTGGAAGGTGAACCTCAAAGCGCTCGACGGCGAGGGCGGCGATCTGACGCTATGGGTCTCGGCCGAACCGCCGCGCATGATGCTGCGCGCCGAAGGCAAGCTACCGGCCCAGATGGGTGGTGGTGACTACAGTACGGAGCTGACTCGCGTCAGCGAATAAGAGCGGCTTCGCCATCCAATAAAAGAGGCCCGGCACTGCCGGGCCTTTTTGTTTTGAGCGTGCTTGACGTGTCGGGGCGTTGGGAAGTTCACGACCACCGGACACGGTGGTGGCCTCGACACTTCAAAGGCTGTTTCGCCCGGCCTGCTTCGCAGGCTCTTGCGGCGAG
>NZ_QVMV01000035.1 GCF_003417465.1 Wenzhouxiangella sp. 15190 | reverse complement strand
TTTGCCGCGCGAGGCAAAAGGAATTCGCCGCAAGAGCGCGCGAAGCGCGCCGGGCGAAACCGCAGTTGACTTGTCGAGACCACCACCGCGTGCGGTGGCAACAGTCACCCAAGGTAACTCCGGGCTAAGCGGAAGCCTCCTCTCGTACAAACTCCCCCTGGACCAGGATAATCCCGAACTGCCACAGTGTGGCCAGATCGCCGGTGTTCTCGACCTGGGGTGCGATGATGCGCGTTTCGTGTTGACGTGCCTCGCTGACCAGGCTGGAAAGTTTGTGGCGCAGGTCCTCGTTGTCGCTCAGGTCCTGAATCATTTCCGGCGCGAGCCGCAGGAAATCGAGATCGAGATGGCGCAGCAGGCTTTCGGCCGGGGCGTCGGGCCCGACGTCGCAAAGGGCGAAGCGGCAACCGCTTTCACGGAAGCGTTCGATGAAGGACTGAACCGGCCTCAGTTTTTCGCGAATTTCGGCTTCGCGAAAGCCGAGAATCATCCGTTTCGGATCCAGGGCCGCGTCGCCCAGGCGCTTGAACAGGTCGAGCGCGGACTGCTCGTTGCTGATCGTTTCCAGGCTCAGCGGGACCAGCCATTGGCCACCCTCGTTCTTGCGTTCGCTGGCCAGTGCCTGGAGGCGGTCCATCATTTCGGCATCCAGCTTCGTCGCCAGCCCGACTCGCGATGCGATATGCATGTAAACCGAAGGAAGAATGACCTCGTCGCTGTCTTCCGGGCGCAGGCGGGTTTCGACCTCGCTGATGAGGAAATCGTCATCCTCCATGCTGGTGATGGGCGAGGTCACCAGGCCGAATTCGTCGTGATCGAGCGCATGGCGCAGGCGTTCGGCCCAGGCCGCGTCGTCCTCGTCGCCCTCCGCCGAAACGCGCGGGCGGTAGCGCACGAAGCCGTTGCCGCCGGCCCGCAGGGCCTCGGCCAGTGCCGACTCGGCCTGTTCGATCAGGGCTTCGGGATGCGGCAATTCGCTGCCGGCGACGGCCAGGCCGACCGCGACCGAAACGGTCAGGCTGTTGTCGCGTACGTCGATGATCCGGCCCGAACAGTTCTCCACGATTTCGCTGGCGAGTTTCTCGGCCTCGCTGCGGTCTTTGCAGTCGGCGACGAGCGCGAAGGTGTGATCGCGCAGCCTCGCCATCGTGTATTCCTCGCCGACGACGTCACGGAAGAGTTCCGATGTTTCACGCACCAGGTCGTCGGTTGCGCCCACGCCGACCTTGTCGAGCAGATTGTCGTGATTGTCCAGTGACAGGACCAGCATCGACAAGCCGCTGGTGTTGGACCGGCCCTTGACCGTCTGGTTGAGCAACTCGATGAATGCCGGCGTATTGAGCATGCCGGTGAGCAGGTCGGAGGTCTTGAGTTTGCGCAGTTCTTCCTCGAGTTCGGGGTCGGCCTGCGAGATCTTTTCGCGCACCAGCATCTGTGCGCAGTATTCGCCGCCGTAACGGGCGGGCGAAAAGTCGACCGAGGCCGTGAAGGCCGGGCCGTCCTGGCGGTGAGCATTGAGCAGCAACTCCTCTTCCGGCAGCTCGTCGCGGGCGATGGCCTTGAGTACCTGCCTGAGATCCGGTCCGTCTTCACTGGACGAGAGCAGGTCGAGCATGGACAGGCCTTCGAGATCCTCGAAGGACTCGAAGTCGAACAGTTCGAGATAGGCGCGGTTGGCGTAGATGTGCAGCCCTTCGTGGATATAGGCGATGGCCTCGCTGGAGCTGTCGAGCAGGAGCGTGTAACGGTCCTCGATGTCGGCCAGGCTCTTCAAGGCCTGCTCGGCGTCCTTGCGTGCCCGGAGCGACTCGACCTGGCTCAAGACCAGTCGCTTGAGTTGCCGTAACCCGGTTTCGTTGACGAAGCCTTCGACGCCGACCGCTGCCACGGCCATGGCCGAGCGACTGTCTTCCTCTTCGATCATCGCCAGTATCGGTACGAAGCGATCCTGTTCCCGGGCTGCACGCACGCTGGCCTCGAAAAGGGGCAGGTCGGCCGAGTCGACATGGATCACGACCATGTCCACCCGTTCTGACTCGAAGGTTCGCGATACGGCGTTGCCGGTATCGGCGAACAGGGTGCGCACGCCGGCGTCGTCTCCGAGCATCTGCTGGAGCTGGCGCGGTGCCGAGGGGTCGTCGGTAACGGTCAGGATGCGGATTTCGGTCGGCTGATTGGCCATCGGGGTTGCCTGTGTTTCTTGTTGCCTGGAATCTTATCGTCGCTGGACGGCCGGTTAAAGTACCGGCAGCTTGTAGGGCTCACCGGCCACTTCGCGGACCAGCCTGGGTACAAGATAACCCGAGAGTTCGCGTCGAAGTGTCTCCATCATGTCCACGGCGCGTGACTCGTCGCTTTCGAATCGCTGGGCGCCTGATACCGGATCGAGCAGGTGCAGGTAGTAGGGCAGCGCGCCGGCGGCGAAAGATCGCCGCATCAGGCCGGACAGGGCCGGGGCCGAGTCGTTGATGCCGGCCAGCAGGACGGCCTGGTTGAGCACGTGAGCGCCGCGACCGCGAATCCCGCGAATGCCTTCGTCGACCGCATCATCGAACTCGTTGGCGTGATTGGCGTGGACGACCATGACGGTCGGCCAGGGCAGGTTGCCGATCCAGTCGAGCAGATTCCCGGTGACACGGTCGGGCAGGATGATCGGCAGGCGGGTGTGGATTCTCAGCCGGCGAATGTGCGGGATTGCAGACAGCTGTGTCGTCAGTTCCTGCAGCCGGCCGGTTGGCAGCATCAGGGGATCGCCGCCGGAGAGAATGACCTCTTCGATGCTTTCGTCACCGGCGATGTACTCCAGGGCGGGGCGCCAATGATTGTTTCCGGCATGTTCAGTGGCGTAGGGGAAGGCCTGGCGGAAACAGTAGCGACAGTGGACGGCGCAGGCGCCCGTGGCGACCAGCAGCACCCGCCCGCGATACTTGTGCAGTAAGCCGCGGCCGGCCGAGCTGGCCCGGTCGCCGACGGGATCGTCGTTGTAACCGGAGACGCGGTCCTCCTCACTGCGGTCGGGGAGTACCTGGAGCAACAGCGGATCCCGGCGATCGCCGGGTTGCATTCTGTCGATGAACGGCTGCGGTACCAGCATCGGAAAGCGGCTGCCTGCAGGCTCGTCGGCAAGCGCCAGTCCCAGCCTTTCGAGCAGTTCGGCGGGATTGCGGGCGGCCTGGCGCAAATGATCCCGCCAGTCGATTGGCTTGGGTGCAAATGCCGTTCGCGCTAAACTATGCGACTTCATTGAAAATGGTATCCCGAGAAATCATCGCCCCGACCGTCGCGGCCGGGGCGTCATTGTAATCCGGAGTCTTCATGGCAACCTACAGCACCAACGAGTTCAAGTCAGGCCTCAAGATCATTCTCGACGGCGATCCCTACAACATCGTCGAGAACGAGTTCGTCAAGCCCGGAAAGGGCCAGGCTTTCAACCGGGTCAAGGTGCGCAACCTGCTGACCGGCCGCGTAATCGAGCGAACCTTCAAGTCCGGCGATTCGGTCGAGGCCGCCGACGTGTTCGAAAAGGAGATCCAGTATATCTACAGCGACGGCGAGTTCTGGCATTTCATGGATCCGGAGTCGTTCGAACAGATCGCCGCTGACGAAAAGGTCGTCGGTGATTCGGCCCAGTGGCTCAAGGAAGAAGACATGTGCCAGGTCACGTTGTGGAACGGCTCGCCGATCCAGATCCTGCCCCCCAACTTCGTGGAGCTGAAAATCGTCGAGACCGATCCGGGCCTGCGGGGCGATACCTCCGGTAGCGGTGGCAAGCCGGCGAAACTAGAGACCGGTGCGACGGTGCGGGTGCCGCTGTTCGTCCAGGAAGGCGAGGTGATCAAGGTGGACACACGCACCGGCGAGTACATGTCGCGGGTCAAGGACTGATGCGATGACCGCCGGTACTGAAGTTCTGCTGCCGCGCTGGGTCGTCCCGGTCTGTCCGGAAGGCGTCGTTCTCGAGGACCACGCTGTGCTGGTCGAGAACGGCTGCATTGCGGCCGTAAGCCCGGCCGGGGAACTGGTCGAGGCGCATCCGGATGCGACCGTCACACGCCTGCCGGATCATGCGCTCATGCCGGGGCTGGTCAATATACACACCCACAGCGCGATGGCTCTCATGCGCGGACTGGCGGACGACCTGCCGCTGATGCGCTGGCTTGAGCAGCACATCTGGCCGACCGAGCAGCGCTGGGTGGGTGCTGAATACGTCCGTGTCGGTACCGACCTGGCCATGGCCGAGATGCTCGCCGGCGGCACGACCTGTTTCAACGACAACTATTTCTTCCCGGATGTGACGGCGGCGGCCGCCGATCGGGCCGGCATGCGCGCGAGTATCGGCATTCCGATCATTTCGGTGCCGACGGCCTGGGCCCAGACCGAGGACGAGTATTTCCGCCGCGGCCTCGACATGCATCAGCAGTTGCTGGAAATGCCGCTGGTTTCATCGGCTTTCGCGCCGCATGCGCCGTACACGGTCACCGACGATGCCTTTCACCGCATTCGCTCCCTGGCCGAGGAAATGGAGATCCCCGTCCATCTCCACCTGCTCGAGACGGCCGGCGAGATCCAGGGCAGCCTCGATCAGTACGGCTTGTCCCCGCTGGATCGAATGGATTCGCTCGGCCTCCTGACCGACCGGTTGCTGGCCGTGCACATGACCCAGCTTGACGATACCGATATTGCCCGGCTGGCGCGTTCGGGCGTTCACGTCCTGCACTGTCCCGCGTCCAACCTGAAGCTGGCCAGCGGCATCTGCCGGGTAGCCGATCTCGACGCCGCCGGCGTCAACGTGGCCATCGGCACCGACGGTGCGGCGAGCAACAATACCCTCGACATGTTCGCGGAAACACGCCTGGCGGCTCTGCTGGCCAAGGGCGCCAGCGGCGACCCCGAAGCCGTCCCGGCCGAACGCGCCCTGTCCATGGCCACCATCAACGGTGCCAGGGCGCTGGGCCAGGAAGACCGCATCGGTTCGATCGAGGTGGGCAAACGGGCCGACATGGCCGCCGTCGACCTGTCCGCCATGGCAACCGCGCCGGTCCATCACGTCATTTCGCACCTGGTCTATGCGGCTTCCCGAAGCCAGGTCAGCGATGTCTGGATCGATGGCCGCCGCGTGGTCGAACGAGGCGAGTTGACCACGCTCGATGCCGAACGAACCGCGCGCGAAGCCGCACAGTGGGGCCGGCGGCTGTTCGAGAGCGACCAGGGCGGCACCCGGGCGGTGAAGTCGTGAACGCCGGTACGAAACAGGACAACGTCGATCCGCGCGAATCCGACCGGTTCGACGCCCTGGCCGCACGCTGGTGGGATCCGGAAGGTGACTTCAGGCCGCTGCATGACATGAACGCCCCCCGGGTCGAATACCTGTCCGAACGCGTGGACCTGGACGGCAAGCGGGTCCTCGACGTCGGTTGCGGCGGCGGTGTGCTCAGCGAGGCCCTGGCCCACCGCGGCGCACAAGTGACCGGCATCGACGCAGCCGGGCGTGCGCTCGAAGTGGCCCGGTTGCACATGGCCGAGAGCGGGCTCGAGATCGACTACCGGCACGTCACCGCCGAGACGCTGGCACGGGACGAAGCGGCCACTTACGACGTTGTCTGCTGCCTGGAGATGCTCGAGCACGTGCCCGATCCCGCACAGACGGTCGCGGCATGCGCCCGGTTGTGCCGGCCCGGGGGAACGCTGCTGTTCAGCACCATCAATCGCTCGCCCATGGCCTGGGCGGCGGCGATCGTGGGCGCCGAGTACGTGCTGCGCTTGCTGCCGCGGGGCACCCACCGCTACGACCGCCTGATCCGACCGGAAGAACTGGCCGAAGCCTGCCGGCGGGCCGGCCTGGATGTGCGTGACATTACCGGCATGAGCTATAACCCGTTCTCGCGCACCGTACACATCGGCGGTGCACCCCGGGTCAACTATTTCCTCCACGCCACACGGCCGGAGTGAGCCATGGCTTCGGCCGCGTTTCCCGAGGCCGTGCTGTTCGATCTGGACGGCACCCTGATCGACTCCGCGCCCGATCTTCTGGCCGCATTGGATGCCGTGCGTGCCGACTTCGGCCTGCCGCCAAGTGATCACGGCCAGCTGCGCGAGCACGTCTCGAGGGGCGCCGTCGGCATCCTTGCCGCCGGGCTGCCCGGTTGGGGGGCGTTGACCGAAGCCGAGCGCAACAACGCCCGCGACCGTTTGCTGGATTTCTATGCCGGGCATTGCTGGGTCCATTCCGCCCCGTTCGAAGGTATCGAGGCGCTGCTCGAGCGCCTGCGGGAGCGGGGCATTCACCTGGGTATCGTGACCAACAAGATCAGTCGTTTCGCCGAGCCGGTGCTTGAACATGCCGGGTGGGGCGGGGATTTCGGCTGCCTGGTTACCGGCGACCGGGTCGAACGGTCGAAGCCGGATCCCGAAGGCGTTCTGGCGGCTTGTCGGGGCCTCGATGCGCAGCCGGAGCGAACCGTTTTTGTCGGCGACGACCGCCGTGACGTGCTGGCCGGCGCCGCCGCCGGGGTCCCCACGGTGGTGGCTGCCTGGGGCTACATCCCGAAGGACGAGCGTCCCGGCGACTGGAATGCCGATGCCGTGATCGATCGGCCCGAAGAATTGTTGGCCTGGCTCGGTGCGAGGGAGGCGGGCTGATGGAGCAGCCGATGCATTGGTGCCGGGAACGCATGCTCGGCCGGGGCAGTCCGCTGGCCGCATCGCTGCACTTCGCGCCCGAGCGAAGGCAGGACGGCATCGTGGCCCTGCGAACGCTCATTTCCGAGATCGCTGCGGTTCCGGACACGGTCAGCGACCCCGACGTCGGCCGCAAGAAGCTCGCCTGGTGGCGGGATGCGCTGCGTGAACGTTCCCCGCATCCGGCCATCGAAGCCCTGGTGGCCAGCGGCGCGGCCGACCGGCTTGCCCCGGAACGCTTCGATCCGTTGATCGTCAACGTCATGGAGACCCTCGAAAGTCCGCGTTTCGAACGCAGCGACGACGCCTGGCGGCATTGCATGGCCCTGGGCGGGCCGGCCGCGGCACTCGAAACAGAACTGGTCGATCCCGAAAGCGAGTCCTTCGACAACTGGGCCACCCTGGGTGGCTACGCCTACCTGGTCAGGCTGGTGCGCGATCTCGGGATCGATGCGCGCGCCAATCGCTGGCTGGTGCCCCTGGATTTGCAGGCCGAGTACCAGGTTGCCCGGCAAGACGTACTGGCTCGATCATCCGGCCGCGGCTTCGACGGTATGGTGCGGGCCTGGCTCGATGATGGCGCGAGGCGGGTCGCTGCCGCCCTCGAGGACAGATCGGCCGAAGAATGCTGGCGGCAACGGCATCTGATGGTGGCATACGCCCTGGACCGTCGCCTGGCCCGGGCCCTGGCGCGTCATCCACGGCGGATTCTCGAGCGGCGCGTGCAATCCGGACACATGGGGAATGTCTGGTGCGCCTGGCGCGAGGCCCGGCGCCTGCGGCGCGGTGCAGCGTCCCGCGTCAGTCCGAACTGATGATATCCGGGCCCTTGCCGGCCGACTTCTCGTAGACGCCCTTGCCGATCTTGCGGTACTGCGTGAAACCGGCCTTCTCGACTTCGCTGGTCGAAGGCGCACGTGAATTCTGTCCGGCTAGGTTGGGCGGGGAGATCACCCGCCGGACGGCCTGTCCGCAATATGGGCACTTCTCCATGGGCGGGTCGTCGATCTTCTGCAGGATCGTGACGGGCTTGCCGCAGTAGTCACAACCGGCGTTAGGATCGATGCTGACGTATTCGTAGAACGGCATGCCCTCATTGTAGCGCCGAAGCGCCGCCGCGCGGGGCTACCCGGGCGCAGCGAATCTGCGACAATGCTGCGCCTGCAACGATCTGCTATCGGTGACAAGCGAATGAACGATTCCACGCGAAAGGTCTGGCTGATCACCGGTGCGGCCGGTGCCCTCGGCAGCGCCCTGGTCAAACCGGTGATGGCCGGCGGTGCCGACTGCATTGCGCTCGACCGTCAGTCCGGGGCGCTCGATGCCCTGCATGATGAGCTACAGGAACGTCATGGACGGGCGCCGGCACTGATGCCCATGGATCTCGCGGGTGCCGGTCCGGACGATTACCAGCGCCTGGCCGAAGCGGTGGAAGCGGAGTTCGGCCGCATCGACGTACTGGTTCACAATGCCGCGACTTTCCAGGCGCTGCGGCCGATGCTCCAGCAACAGCCCGGCGAATGGCTCGAAATCGTGCAAACCTCCCTGACCGCACCGTACATGCTCACCGCCGTGCTTTCGCCGCTGATGACGGCCGACTCGACGATCGTTTTCGTGAATGACGGCCATTGTCTCGATCATCCCGGTGGCTGGGGCGCTTTCGGCGTGGCCCAGGCGGGGCGGCGACAGATGGTAAAAACCCTCCAGGCCGACCGCGCCCGCAACGGCGCGCGCGTGATCGGGGTCGATCCCGGTCCGTTCTACAGCCGGCTGCGTGTGGCGGTCTGGCCGTCGGATTCGCCCGAGCATCTGCCCGGTGCCGATTCCGCGGCGGAGAAAGTCATCGCCGCCGTCGAACAGTCCGAACATTCCTGACCTTAGTGCACCACTAGGAGGCAAGCCCATGTCAGACGACCTGTTCATGAAGATCATCGACCGGGAGATTCCCGCCGACATCGTCCACGAGGACGAGGAAATCCTGGCGTTTCGCGATATCGATCCGCAGGCACCGGTCCATATCCTGGTCGTACCCAAGCGCCGCATCCCCACGATCAACGACCTGGAGGCCGACGATGCCGCCCTGGTCGGGCGGATGGTGCTGATCGCCAGGCAGCTCGCGGCCGACGAAGGGCTGTCGGAGGACGGCTATCGCCTGGTGTTCAACTGTAATGAAAAGGGCGGCCAGTCGGTATTCCACATCCACCTGCACCTGCTCGGCGGCCGCCAGATGAAATGGCCGCCTGGGTGAGGCAACGATTCAATTCGAGGCCTCCCAAGACGCCTTGCCATACTTGAACGCCGTGCTGTGGATCCAGTCGAAATTTTCAAATTCGAAGCACCAAATCACAAACAAACATTCGAATGATCGAAATTCGAATGTTCGAAACGGTGAGACGCTTTCCTGGGAAGAGGGGTAGGAAGCCCGCACATCAGGGCTGTTGGGTTTCTGGAAGACGACTGCTCAGCCAGGCGCCGGCCAGGCCCATGGCGGCGAGGATCAGGATGATGCCGGAGGTCGGCATGACGGTGGTCAGTGCGCCGACGCTGCCGGTCAGCAAAAGCACGACGCCGATGACGGTGTTGCTGACGGCCACGTAATCGGTGCGCTTGTTGCCGCCGGCCAGGTCCACGATATAGGTCTTGCGGCCCAGCCGAACGCCCGCGTGGGCGATCGCCAGCAGGAAGAAAAACAGCGGGTAGAGCCATGCACTGCCGGCAAGCGCCGGCAGGCCGTGGACCGTGCCGACCAGGAAGATACCCACCAGGGCGGCGCAGGAACCCGCCAGCACCATCACCCGCCGACTCGATATGTCGGCGAAGCGTCCCCAGAAGGGTGCGGAGACCAGGCTGGCGAAGCCGTCGGCGATCACGAACAGACCCAGCACCACGAGGGCTCCCTCGGTGCGTTCATGGGCGAGCATGATGAAAAAGGGCGCGCTGAGCGACGAGCACAGCAGCAGGGAGCGAGCGATGACGAAACGCCGGAAATCCGGATCGTTCCGCAGCAGGCCCAGGCGTTTGACGGCCTCGGTCAGCGCATTGCCGCCGCCTTCGGTGGCGCCGGGGAATTCGCGGATCAGGGCGTAGGAGACCGACGCCACGAACCAGAGCCCGGCAGCGATCAGCAGGAGCAGCAGGTAGACGTTCTTGTCGCCGCCTTCGCTGCCATCGAGCAGCAGCATGATGCCCACGCCGATCGTGATCGCACCGGCCAGGGATTGCGACCAGCCGTTGACCCGGCCTCGTCGGGTCCTGGGCACGGTCTTGCCCAGCACGTCCTTGGATGCGACCGAGCACAGACCGCGCGAGAGACTGAACAGCACCAGAGCGGACAGGAGACCGAATCCGGCCGCGGTACCGGTCAATGTAACGGCGGCCATGGCCATGCCGAGTACCGACAGGGCCTGCAGGATGCTGCCGAACACGAAGGTCCACTTGCGCACGGCCTGGCGCCGCACGAAACTGGCGATGACCAGTTGCGGGATTAGTGACCCTGACTCGCGGACGGGAACCAGGAAGGCAGTGAAAACGCCCGGTGCCGACAGGGCGGCCAGCAGCCAGGCCAGGATGGTCTTGGGATTGGCGATGGCATCGCCGAGCTTGGTGAAAAACTGGGTGATGACCTGGAGCAGGAAATTGCCGGGCACCACGCGGCAGGCATCCTCGTCGATGTCCTTGCACACGCGTGCGTCTTCCTCGTTGACCAGCTTCTTGTAGATATCCTCCAGGCGAGTGCTGGCGAAAAATCTATCCCTCACGGTGATTGGGCTTCTTCATCGGACGTCTCCGCTTCTTCCTCGGGCGGTTCCAGTTCGTAGGGGGTGACGCGCAACAGCAGCCCGATCCATTGAGAATCGAAGTACTCGAATCGATCGGGACGTATGGTGCGGCTCTGATCGAGTCGGTGGACTTCGAGTTCGGCGTCGCGGATCGCTACCGGAAAGGGCGTGGGGCCGACCGCTGCCGGCGACCGCCAGTCGAGCGTGACATCGGCATGCATGTACTGGCGCTGGCGCAACCGGATGAAGCCGTCGAGGCGGTAGTGGAATGCCGGCGTCAGCTCCTCGACGTTCTCGACCGGCCGGCCGTCGCGCAGCAATCGGCCGGTGGCCGAGAGGCTGACCCAGTCGACACCAATCAGCTGATCGTCATGAATGCGGACGGCTTTCCCCCGCGAACCCTGTCCCACCGGCTGATACCAGGCAAGCCAGGCATGCATGCGGTAAGCGCCGGAGCGCTGCAGTCGCCCCCTGGCCCGCTCCATCGGCTCGGAAAGTGTTTCGAGCGCTCGCCAGGGTTCGGGATAGAGCAGGGCTTGTGTGACGGTTTGCTCGCCGCTTTCCAGGTTGGCGATGGTGTCGACCACGCTCAGGGCCGCTTCCAGATCCGAACTTTCGGTGTCCTCGCCGTCTTCGGCCCGCTCGAGCCTCTGCTGGTGGGCGAATGCCTGCCAGGCGGGATCCAGGGCGTCGGTGTAATCGGCAGGTTGTTCGAGTGGCCAGGCGTCGTTTTCGCCGCCGGCGTGCGTGAACGCGATCACCTCGACCCGGTGGAACGCCTTGCCCTCATCCGCGCCGTTGTCCTGGGCGAGCGGAGGCAGTCCCGGGACGGCGACAGTCAGGATGGCAAGCAGTGTCGGTAGCGAAAACTTCATGGCGCAAAAGTGTAACCGAGTCCTGCCTGTGCCGGGTTGTCGTGTCTCTGGTATCTTTCCCTGTTGTGAATCCATCAAGTCAGGAAGAAACATGACTCCAACCAGACTCCCAGTACTGCTCCTCCTGCTGATTTCGGCTCCACCCTTGCTTGCTGAGGGCATGAGCCTGGAGCAAATCGCCGGGCTCGAGCAGGTTCGGGAAGTGGCGCTCAGCCCAAATGGGCAGGAAATCGCCTTCACGCGCGCCGTACCCCGTGACCTCGCCGAAGACGAGGACGGTTCCGCCTGGCAGGAACTGCACCTGGTCGATGCCGAGGGCAGGGTGCGCGGCTTCATCACCGGCGACGTGTCGGTCGGCAATATTGGCTGGACACCGGACAGCTCGGCCATCACCTTCATCGACAAGCGGGGCGATGACGAGCATCCGAGCCTGTACCGCATCCCGGTCGACGGTGGTGAGGCGCAGCGCGTGGCGACCGTGGGTGAGGGTGTGGTTGACTACAGCTTCTCGCCCGACGGCAGCGCGGTGGCGCTGGTGGCCGCCGAATCCGAGCCGAAAGAGGTTCAGGAGCTTCGCGAGGAAGGCTTCGACGCGATCATTTTCGAGGAGCAGTGGCGCCCGCGCCATCTCTGGATTCACGATCTCGAAGGCGATGACGAGCCGCGGCGGATCGAGGTCGACGGCTCCGTCCAGGCGGCTGACTGGTCACCGGCCGGCGACCGGCTGGCCCTGCGTGTCACGCCTCGCCAGCTCGTCGACGACACCTTGATGTTCCAGCGGATCCGGATCGTCTCCCCCGACGGCGAGGAGCTCGGCCGGGTGGACAATCCCGGCAAGCTGGCCGATATCGCCTGGAGCGACGACGGCCGGCACCTGGCCCTGATTGGCACCGAGACCATCAAGGACACCCGGGCCGGCCGACTGCTGGTAACCGACGACGACGGCGGTGAATGGACGCATCTGATGCCCGGCCTGGAAGGACATGTCATCGACATCGACTGGGCCGGTGACGAGATCGTCTTCGTCAGTCACGAAGGCGTCGAAGCCCGGATCGGGCGAATCGGGGCCGATGGCAGCAATCCGGAAACGTTGCTGGACGAGACCGGGTTGATCGCCACTTCCGTCGAGGCCCGCGGCGGGCGCATCGTAGCGGCGGGTTCCACACCCCGATACCCCCGGGAAGTCCACTTGCTGGATGACGATGGCGCCGAACGCCTGACCGAAAGCAATCCCTGGCTGGCCGAGGTCGAGCTGGCGCGCCAGCAGGTCATCGAGTACGAAGCACGGGACGGTCTCATGATCCAGGGCCTGCTGGTGTGGCCGCTGGACTATTCCGAGGGCAAACGTTATCCGCTGATCCTGGGAGTCCACGGCGGCCCCGAAAGCCATTATTCCAATGGCTGGTTGACCAGCTACAACCTGCCGGCCCAGCACGCGGCGGCCGAAGGTTACTTCATGTTCTACCCCAACTACCGGGGGAGTACGGGTCGCGGTGTCGAGTTCGCCCTGCGCTCACAGGGTCGTCCGGCCAGGGAGGAATTCGACGACCTGGTCGACGGCGTCGATCACCTGATCGAGCAGGGCTGGGTCGACGGCGATCGTGTCGGTATCACCGGCGGCTCGTATGGCGGTTACGCCACCGCCTGGGGCGCCACCTACTATTCCGAACGCTTTGCCGCGGCCGTCATGAACGTCGGGCTGTCGGACAAGATCGCCATGCTTGGTACCTCCGACATCCCGCAGGAACTCTACGAAGTCCACTACCGTACCTGGCCCTGGGAGGACTGGTCGCTCTATCGGGAGGCGAGCCCGATTTACTACGTCGAACGAGCGCAGACGCCGATTCTCATCCTGCACGGCGCGGCCGATCCGCGCGTCGATCCGACCCAGTCCCGGATTCTCTATCGCTATCTCACCCTGCAGGAAGATCCGCCGCCGGCGCGCCTGGTGCTTTATCCCGGCGAAGGTCACGGCAATAGCCGCGCCGCCAGCCGTTGGGACTACAGCCTGCGCCTGATGCGCTGGATGAATCACTACCTCAAGGGCGAAGGCGGCGACCCGCCGCCCCATGAACTCGACTACGGTCCGTTCGAGTAGACCGGATTCAGTCGACCGGGTCGACGGAAACGCGCACGCGGATGGTGTCGCCGGGCGGGTGTGCCATCGTGGTTCGATGCAGCCGGCCACCGTATTCATAGGTGACGCGATAGCCGCTGTCGACCGTGCGCTCGCGCCAGTCGCGCTCGATCCGGCAGCGTTCGCGGGTGGCCGGGTAGCGACGCCCGTCGCGCGCTTTCGAGGCATCATGGCCGATGGCACCGCCGAGCAGGGCGCCGGCCGCCGTGGCGGCGTCGCGTCCACCGCCGCTGCCGAACTGGTTGCCGATGACGCCGCCGATGATCGCGCCGAACACGGTCGGGGCGTGCGAGTGACGACGCTCGCGCACATACGCTGTTTCCTCGCGGCAGATTTCGCGATCGACCGGCGTTCGGTGGACTTCGCGAATCGGTTCCACGTCGACCACACGGGCCGTTTCATAACCGCCGCCGGCCAGGGCCAGGCCGCTTGCCGCCAGAGTGGTAATCATGATCAGGATTCGAGCTTTCATGGCTGATGCCTCCTCAGAGCTTGGCCGATGCTGGTTGTCACCGTCACGGATTAGCTTATGGGGATTCGGCTGAATCGGTTCTGAACCGTCTCCGGTTATTCGCGGCGCTTCACGCCCAGGGGCGCTGGTCAGGTTTAGCCACCGGGCGCTGTGGTGGCCTCGACACTTCAAAGGCTGTTTCGCCCGGCCTGCTTCGCAGGCTCTTGCGGCGAG
>NZ_QVMV01000055.1 GCF_003417465.1 Wenzhouxiangella sp. 15190 | reverse complement strand
CGCGCGTAAGCGCGTCCGGTGGAGGCCCGACAGGGCCGGAACGTACTTGAGCGACTTGTTATGCGAATACAAAAGCGACTACCCCAATGTCTTGAATCCGCTAATAGCAACAAAGAGCCCGCCAAGGATGAAGCATCCTACTGACAGCCACATAAAAAGCGTGCTCCGCATACAAACGCAGGGCTCCTGCGCTTTCCATCCGAAAATCCTGCACGGATCCGGCCAGTTGGGCGAGTCTGACTCCGCCCGCTCATACTCCAGGGAGCATTTTCTCCTGAGTCTGTTGTGGAGTACCGCAAAGACCAAGCCCAGCTGAAAAGCGACCAGCCCTGCAAAAACCCCACGGGCAAGAGGCAAGAATGCTTCGCTATCAAGGAGGAAAGGGATGAGTGCGATTAGGGCAACCGCCGCGCCTCCGTTGATTAGAAGGAGACCTCGTACCTGTTCGCTGTCGATACCGGCGCGAATTTCTTTACCTGTGGTCATTGGGAGTCACTCTTTCGCATAACTAAGAATTAGGTGGCGAAAATGTGACTTAGTAAGCATGCATGATTTCAGCGCCGAAACAAGAAAATGTGCCTGAAAAACGCGGCATCTCCCTGAGTTCAATTTTGGGTTCACCGAGAAGCATGCCACGCTCAGTAGCCGGGAGCTCGGATTTCGCTGCCGGGCGCCGACGTGTCGTAGCGCGGCCGGGTTCAGTGGCGGTAACTGGTGCTGTTTAGGGTGGTGGAACCTAATGGGACCCCCTGACCGTGTTAATTCCGTGCCTGGTTCAATTCTGCCGGAAAGGGATGGTTGACGCAAATCGCTTCTGTGGCGTTTGCTGGGTGGCCAACAACGTGGTCGCGTGGTGTTGTGTAGTCATATTGATAGCCCGTGGCTTATGGCTCTCGGGCCTCGTAGGTGGCGGGTGCTTCGGCGGCCATGGGGAGTTGATCCGTGGTGTCGGATTGGGATTGCCAGTTGCGGACGTCGATCTTGCCGGTGACGGAGGCGGAGATGAGGGCAGAGCGGCGTTCTGTTAACAGCCCAATGAGGCTTTGCGCTTCATCAATGGCCTCATCCAAATCTTCGCTTCGGGACTTTATAGCTCTCAGTATCGCATTTTGCTCCTTCAAGCGAGGCAATGGAACCCAAACCTCAGATAACGTACCAGCGTAGACCACCTCAATGGTTGTCGAGTTACTGTTTATCCTCAGTTGCTTTTGCGCCAGATCCGTATCCTGAAATATCCTTTTTATGAATTGCGAGAGAACGCGTCCCTCATCTAATCGCACCCGTACTAAACATGGGTGCACTACGCCCGTCCGGGCAATATCAGGGACAATCGCCGCGCGGCCGATCGTACCTCTTGACGTAACAAGAAGATCTCTGGGGCGTGTATGAAAACCAGACAGCTCATCAAATTTTTGCGAAGTTGTATATGCGCATCTTTCAAAGTCACCTGAGATAACGGTGGCCTGGTTGTACACTGGATAGTTCGACCATTCAACGAAATTGTCGCCTTTAAGTTGATTGCCAAAGGGCCCAGGCCGCATGGTCCCGCCCTCCGCTGCCAAGATATGCTTCAGGCGCACTGCGGACCAATGATCGGGAATGGCGCCCAGCCACTCCACGCCGGAGTCTTTCATCGGGGCGTCGGGGTCGAGGCCTTTGGTGACGGCGTGGGAGATGACGGCCTGGCGCTTTTCCTTGAGTAGCTCGATCAGGCGCTGTTGTTCTTCGATCAGGGCGTCGATTTTGGTGGTTTCGTTGTCGAGGAAGTCCGCTATGGTTTTCTGCTCTTCAAACTGCGGCTGCGGAATAGGAGCATTGCCAAGCGCGGATTGCGATATTCCGACTCTCGTCAGGCCCCTTGCCTGTACCTCGAAGTACGAGCGTAGGTATCGGGCATGGAACAGATAATGCAGGTATCGGCCATATGTATCTTGGCGCGGCCGAATTATTGCCAGGTGATATCCGCAGATCACGCCGGGCAGGGACTCGGCGACGAATGCTGGTACGGCGATATCGTCAGCGGTTTCAGAATCCTTTGTTATGACAACGTCTCCCGGCGCCAGCGCGAACTTGGCGACCTCCGCCGGTGATGCAGTCGCACTCATGAATTTCATGTGCGGAGTGACGAGGTCGTGGTAATAGACGTCGGTATAGTTGCAAAGCTGCACAGGCTCCTCATCGGCCTTCGAGTGCTTGTCCACGTTGCTCGGGATTACATGGCTGGCGGCCTTCACTCGAGTCACGTCCCAGTCGCACGGAATTTGCCCGAGCCACTCGACGCCGGAATCCTTGTACTCCGGATACCTCGGAAAACTCACACCGAAATCTCCTCGATCATTTGCTTGATGCGGTCGGTGCAGGCTTTTAGGTCGGCGTCGATGTCCTCCAGGGGGCGTGGCGGGACGAACTTGTAGAAGTGGCGGTTGAAGGGGATTTCGTAGCCGACGATGCCGGGCTGGTTGTCGTGGGGGTCGCGTTTTTCTTCGTCGATCCACGCATCCGGGACATGGGGTTTGACTTCGCGTTCGAAGTAGTCGTGGATGTCCTGGTCGAGCGGGACGTTTTCATGGTCGCGCAGGTCGGTGTCGGGTTCGGGGTTGCCGTGCTTGTCGGTGCAGGTCTCGGCCGTTTCGTCGCGTTCGGACAGGGCGTTGAGAATGGCTTTCTTGACCGGGGCGCGAGGCTTGGTGCCCTGCTCTTTCAGTGCGGCTTCCAGGTCCCTGGTGAACGTTTTGCGGTTCTTGTAGACGGTTTCGGGGTCGAGGCGGCGGCAGGCGGCTTCGATGGCTTGCTGCTCTTTCTCTTCGAGTTTTTCGATGGCGCGTTCGCTGTTCAGGCGGGCCAGGCGTTCTTCGCTGGCCTGGAAGTTGAGCTTGAGCGGGCGTTCGACGGTGATGCGGCGGTAGCCGAAGCTTTTGGTGTCGAAGATTCTGCTTTCCTCGCCTTCGTCGAAGTCGCCGTAGCGGCGGACGATGGTCTCGATTTCGGGTTCGTCGAGCCAGCGGCGCTTGGCGCCTAGGGACTTGCGCATTTTCGAGTAGTGGCCCGTTGCGTTGATGAGCTGGACCTTGCCGCGGCGCTTCTTCGGCTTCTTGTTGGACAGGATCCACACGTAGGTGGCGATGCCGGTGTTGTAGAACATGTCGGTGGGCAGGGCCACGATGGCCTCGACCAGGTCGTGTTCGAGCAGGTAGCGGCGTATTTCGGACTCGCCGCTGCCGGCCCCGCCGGTGAAAAGCGGCGAGCCGTTGAGAATGATGCCGATGCGCGCCGGGCCGTGGTTATGCTTTGGGGCGGCGTCGTCCATCTTGCTGACCAGGTGGAGCAGGAAAAGCAGCGAGCCGTCGGACACGCGCGGCAGGCCGGGGCCGAAGCGGCCGTCGAAGCCGTCGTGCTTGTGCTCGCGCTCGACCTCGCGGCGCACGGCCTTCCAGTCCACGCCGAAGGGCGGATTGGCCAGCAGGAAGTCGAAGCGCTCGCCTTCGTGCTGGTCGTCGGAGAGCGTGTTGCCGAGCTTGATGTTGTCGATAACCTGGCCCTTGATGAGCATGTCGGCCTTGCAGATGGCGTAGGACTCGGGGTTGAGCTCCTGGCCGTGCAGGGAGACGTCGACGTCTTCGCTGATCTGCTTGATGTAGGCCTCCGACTCCGACAGGAAGCCGCCGGTGCCGGCGGCGGGGTCGTAGATGCGCACGATGGCGCCGGATTTGAGGCGCTTTTGCTGGTCGGTGAACACCAGCGAGGTGGTCAGGTGGACCACGTCACGCGGGGTGAAGTGCTCGCCGGCGGTCTCGTTGGAGTCCTCGGCGAACTTGCGGATGAGTTCCTCGAAGACCACGCCCATGGTGAAGTTATCGAGGCGCTTGGGGCTCAAGTCCGTGGCGGCGAAGCGCTGGACGACGGGATAGAGGATGTTGGCGGCGTCGAGCCGGTCGACGAATTCCTCGAACTTGAAGTGCTCGAAGATCTCGCGCGCCTCGGGGCTGAAGCGCTGGACGTAGGCCATCAGGTCGTCGCGGGTCTGGGTCTCCGACAGCGTGCCCAGGCGGAATTCGGCCGTGTTGTAGAACTCGCGGCCGGCGGCGCGCTTGAGCATGCGGTGGCGGGTGCCCTCGGGTTTGCCCTCGGCCTGGGCGGCCTTCTTGAGGACCTTGTCGCGGGTGGGCTCGAGCACGCATTCCAGGCGCCGGAGCACCGTGAACGGCAGCACGACCCGGCCGTACTGCGAGCGTTTGAGCGTGCCGCGCAGCAGGTCGGCGACGCCCCAGATGAAGCCGGCGAGATTTTCCTGGTTCAAGCGATTGATCCCCGTTCGTGCGGCCCCGATTGTTGCCGATCAGGGCGGGTCCTTGCAATGTCCCGGCCGGGCTGGGCCGGCACCATGCTAGCCCGGGAAATTGCCCCAACTGTTGGGCAATACATCGGCGAACTGGAAATCAAGCACTTCCATGATGGTGCGGAATTTCGCGTGCAGGGCGGCTTCGTCCTCGGCGCCGATGAAGACGTCGGCAATCTCAAAGCTGTAGCTATCCTGCCCCCGCAAGTCCGATAGCTGCATGCCTTCCTCGATGGCGACATCCACCAGCAACTCGGGGTACATGCGCTTGAGCGTCTCGATCTCCTCGGGCGCGGGCACCCGGGTAACCGTGGTGTCGCCGAACACGCGCGGCATGAATTTTCCGGCCATCGGGTAACTGCCCTCCGGGCGGGGAAAGTCCGGCCGCCGCCCCAGCGCGATATCGATGGCCACCTCGTGATGCGAGGCGCCGGTGGCGATGCGGAAGATCGGGCAATGCGATTTGGAAATGCGGGGATTGATCTCGAGCAGCCACAGCTTGTCGGACTGCTCGTCCCAGAAAAACTCCATATTGAACGGGCTGTTGTCCATGCCGATGTGGTTGAGGATGGTCTCGGCATGGTTCTTCATCCGGTTCTGGATGCCCTCGGGTAGCTGGGAGGGATACTGGTAGCTGAAAAAGCTGACGTTGTTGGAGGTCCTGAGCGAATCGACGATCGCGTAGACGTGCGTCTCGCCATCGAACACGTAGCCTTCGAGCGTGCAAAGCCTGCCGCCGATGATGGCCTCGGCTATGCAGGTCGAGCCGCTGCCGACATCGGGCAGCGCATTGCGATTCTCGCTGTAACCCAGGATATTGTCGAAGGGTTCGGCGAAGATCCAGATATTCTCCCGGATGGTCGCCATCGCCTCCAGGTACTGCTCCTCGTTTTCGATGCGAAAACCCAGGTAGGACGAAAACGAGATACCGGGCTTGAGCCAGAAGGGATACGCCATATCGAGATCGCCGAGCGGATCATCGCTGTAGGGATCGAGCCCCTGGAAGTCGGGTGTGCACTCGGGAACGGCCTGTTCGCCCGCGAGCCGGTTCCAGTACTTGTGCTCGCAATAGAGAACGCTTTCCAGCGAAGGGCTGCGCAGTCCATATTCCCGTCTCAGGATGGGCAGCATGGACGTGGTTGGAAAATCCCAGTGCCCGATGATGGCATCAACGGCCGGTGCCTTCTCGAGCGTCTCGCGCGCATCGGCCATGATCTCGTCCATCGGGTACGACTTCGGCAGCACCATGGTGTCGTAATCGACCAGTCCGTGGAACTCGTAATCGGAGGCGTTGTGAACCGTCTCGAGTTCACCCTTGTTGATCTCGTCGAGGCCAATCACGAAGATGTGTTTGGTCATGCAGAATCCTCCCGAACTCACGTTCATGTGAAGTGGTTACCGGTTCCAGCATACTGTGAATGCAGTCGGTATTCCGTTAAAAAGCGTTCATTCGGTTGCGACCCGGATTACACTTTCCCCGGCGTTCTACGTTATTGTTGCTGCGTTGACGGGACTTGATGCCCGGCCCCGTTACTGGCTCACCCCGTTTCCCGAAGGAATCGCATCATGGCCGGAAGAGCCTCGCTGGTCGACGTCGACCGGATCAAGGAAAACCTGGTCTCGCTCATTCGTATCCCCTCGGTGACCGGCGAGGAAGATGCTGCCGTCTCGCATATCGCCAACTGGCTTCAGCAATTCGATGCCGAAATCGACTACTGGAACGACGGCATTGCCTCGCTCCAGCGTGATCCACGCTACCCGGGTCACGAGGTCGAGAGTGCCTGGGCACCGGTGGTCGTCGGCGTCCTGCGCGGGGAACAGCCCGTCCGGTCGGCCCATGCCAGCAAGCGCCTGATGGGTGAGAGCGCCCTCGATCATTTCCTGACCATCTACAAGGCCATCCGCGAAGACGAGCGCCGAATCAACGAAAAG
>NZ_QVMV01000037.1 GCF_003417465.1 Wenzhouxiangella sp. 15190 | reverse complement strand
CCCGGCAGCCTTCGGAGCCACCCCGTAACGAAAAGTGTCTACGAAAGCGGGGTCAGTCCAGGGCTTGGGGGGCGGCTTCGCCGCGTTGTCGGATCGAAGGCGGCGTAGGTCGCGGTCACATCCGCGACGTACGAGCTACCCAGAACCCCACAATGCCACTGCCGCACCGAGCCAGATGAACAATCCAACCCAGTGGTTGCTCAGGAAGGTGCGGAAACAGGCCGCCGGATCGCGTTCGCGGATGCGCCAGAGCTGGAGCTGGAAGTGGAGGAAGACCAGCGCCACGGCCGTGAACCAGGCTGGGTGAGGCAGGTAGCGCAGCCCGATTGTCAGCAGCAGCGCCGTCATCACGCCCATCAATGCGCCCAGGATGGGCACATCGGCGCGGCCGAAGGCGATGGCGGTGGATTTGACGCCGACCTTGAGGTCGTCGTCGCGGTCGGCCATGGCGTACTCGGTATCGAAAATCACCGTCCAGACGAAATTGGCGGCGAAAAGCCACCAGGCCAGAGCCGGTACCTGGCCGGCTTCGGCGGCGAAGGCCATGGGAATGGCCCAGCTGAAGGACGCGCCCAGCACCAGCTGCGGGAAATGCGTGAAGCGCTTGAAGAAGGGGTAGGTTGCGGCCAGCAGCGCGCCGAAAAAGGCCATCAGGATGGTCAACTGGTTGGTCAGCAGCACCAGCATGAAGGCGATGAGCAGCAAGCCGAAAAAGAGCATCAGCGCGTGTCGGGCGGCGATCTCGCCGGCGGCGATGGGGCGGTCGACAGTGCGCTGCACGTGCGGGTCGAGGTCGCGGTCGGCGTAGTCGTTGATGACGCAGCCGGCCGCACGCATGACGATGACCCCGAGCGTGAAGATCACCAGGTTCTTGATGCTGGGCACGCCGCCGGCGGCGAACCACAGGCCCCACCAGGTGGGCCAGAGCAAAAGGGCGATGCCGATGGGACGATCGAATCGCATCAGCCGCAGCCAGGGGCCGGCCGGGCTGGAGAAGATCCGGGCGCGCAATCGGAATTCCATGCTTCAGTCTCCGCTCAGGCTGTAATCGCTGCAGGGTACCTGGACGCGCTGGGCGCCGGGCGAGGCGCGCACGATAAAGCGCCACGGCGGGGATTCACCGGGTTCGACCCGGTAGTCCACCCAGAACTGCGGCACCGTTTCGCGCCGCACTTCGAGTTGGGCATCGAAGCCCAGAGCCCGAATCCGTCGCTGGCGATCGCGGGCGTTTTCGATGTTCTCGTAGAGACCGACGGAGACCGCGTTCTCCAGTGAGCCGCCGGCGACCACATAGTAGTCCTCGACGCCGCGCCCGGCCAGGTCACGCGTAAGATCGAGCGCTTCGCTGCGGTCGGCTGCGGGCAGATACACCCACCAGCCGCGATCACGGTCGGCTTCCGTCTGGCGGGTCTGCAACTGGCTGGCGAAAGGTGCCAGGCGGTCGCTGGCGCGCTGCTGGGCGAGCAGGGTCGGCAGCGGGCCGAGCGTGTAGCACGCCGGACCGGATTCGCCTTCCTCGCTGCCCGGCGACCCGACTAACTCGGCTCTGGGCAGACCGGGATCGAGCTCGGGCAGTTCACCGTCACGGTCCGATGTCGGGGACGCATCGAGGCGTCCGATCACGAAGATTACGGCGTTGACGACGATCAGGGCGACGGTGATCCAGCGCCAGTTGAGAGCATTCATTTCGCTTGCGTTGCAATGGCCAGTCCGTGAAGCACCAGGTGCTGTTCGTGCCGGGCCGGTCGCTCGAGAAGCGGAGCCAGCTCGGCGGCGTTTCCCCCGGTCAGCCACAGGCTGACATGATCCTTGACGGCGTGCTCGGCCGCGCGTACCGCGCGATCGATTCCGCCGGCGGCCAGCATCAGGCCGCCTCGTGCCAGCGCCGCGCCGGTTTCGCGGGCGGGCTGGTCGATTTCCGCGGCTTTGGGCAAGGGCACGTCGAGTCCCGGCGCGCAGGCGAACAAGCCGCCGCGAGCCGCCCGGATGCCGGCCATGATCCAGCCGCCGCGATGGCGCCCGTTGCCGTCGACGAGATCGACCGTGATGGCCGTCCCGCTATCGACCACCACGAAAGGGTCCTGCCCTTCCAGGCGGGGCTTCTGCAGCCCCAGCCATCGGTCGCAACCCAGCGAATCGTAGGCTGGTGCCACCGGCAGCCCACGATCACCG
Source organism: Wenzhouxiangella sp. 15190 (assembly GCF_003417465.1). GTDB lineage: Bacteria > Pseudomonadota > Gammaproteobacteria > Xanthomonadales > Wenzhouxiangellaceae > Wenzhouxiangella. The sequence goes on along the minus strand of NZ_QVMV01000037.1, from coordinate 12,363 downwards.
GTGGCCATGATATCGACTTGCATGCCGGCTTGTCGCAGAACATCGGCAATTCGCGCGACCGATTCGGGCCGGGATTGGCCCGACAGCAACGCGTGATCGCAGTTCATCTCGTCCAGCGCGGTGACCAGCGCATTCGGCGACTCGGTTTGCCCGTGCCCGATGCTACCCACCTCGAGAAGGCCGTTGTGAACGCGGCCCCATTTGATTCGCGCATGACCAATATCGACGACCAGATCAGCGGACACGGACACTCACCTCGCCGCTGGCCACGGCAACCGTTTCTCCGTCGGTCTCGACTTGCAGCCTGCCCTGTCGATCGACGCCGCGGGCGCTGCCCGTGGTTTCCGTTCCATCGCCGCGAATGACCCTGACCGGCCGGTCCCGGAGGGTGTCGAAATCGGGCCAGCGGGCCCGGACATCCTCGAAGCCGTTGCGATCGAAATCCGCCAGCGCGATGGCCAGCGCGTCGATCAGGGCGGCGGCCAACGCATTGCGGTCGATGGCCCGCCCGTGGTCTTCCAGCGCGGTTGCCTGCTGGTCGACGGCGTCCATGGCCGGTGTCCGGAACAGGTTGATACCGATGCCGATCACGGCACGGCAGGGTCCTTCGGCGGCGCCGCCGAGCTCGACCAGGCAGCCGCCGAGCTTGGCGTCGGCGACGAACAGGTCGTTGGGCCACTTCACCCTCACCGGCGCGCCGCTTGCGGCTTGAAGTGTTGCGGCCACGGTTACGCCGACGACCAGGCTCAGCGGCGCCAGCCCGGCCAGACCCGACTCGAAATGCCAGGCCAGCGACAGATATAGGCCGCTGCCCGGCGGCGATTGCCAGCCGCGTCCGTGCCGGCCGCGCCCGGCCGTCTGCGCCTCGGCCACCAGGGCGTGGGCGTGCGGACTGCCTGCGGCCATCAGGCGGGCATTGGTGGAGTCCACCGCCCCGGCGACGTCAACGTGAACGCCGGTCGATTCAATGTGCCCCCTGATGACTTCCTGGTCCAGTAAGTCGATGGCGTGTGGGAGACGGTAACCGTCTCCGGCCGTGCCCGAGATCTCCAGTCCCATCTTGCGCAGCGTCTGCATGCGCTTCCACACGGCCGCGCGCGTGATGCCGAGTTCTTCGGCCAGTGTTGCGCCGTTATGCAGCCGGCCGTCGGCCAGGCGGGCGTAAAGCTCGTGGATTCCGGGTTTCATGAAATCAAATTGTTTCAACGTCGCCTGAGCAGGCGTGCTTTCTCGAAACGATTCTCGTCGCCGGCGCGCATGCGCGCCAGGTTGGCGCGATGGGTGAAGACCAGCAGCACGGACAGGCCGATGGCCAGCGCGGCCAGGGCCGGGGGCAGGGGATCGGGACCCAGCGTCCACATCGAGGGCACCAGGCTCAGGCCCGCCAGGATAGTCGCCAGGCCGACGTAACCGGTGCCGACGAGGGTCACCACCCAGACCAGCAGCAGCGGCGCCAGGCACCAGGGGGCGACTACGGCAATGGCGCCCACGGCCGTACCCGCGCCCTTGCCGCCGCGGAAGCGGAAAAACACCGGCCAGACATGCCCGACGACGGCCATGAAGGCGCCGATGGCGGCCAGGGTGGTGAAATCGACCGGATTGGCTGCGACCAGCGGGGCGGCCAGCGGCAACAGGCCCGCGGCGAGTGCACCCTTGCCCACGTCGATGATGACCACGCCCAGTGCGAACTGCCAGCCGACCATTCGCAGGGCATTGGTGCCGCCGGCGTTGCCCGAGCCCATGCCGCGAATGTCGATTCCGCGCAGACGTCCAAGTAACAGGGCGCCGGAAATCGAGCCCAGCAGGTAGCCACCGACGAGCACGATGACGACTTCAATCATGGCGCGCCTCCGGCGGCTTCCACACGTGCATGCCGGCGATCAGGGTACCGGGGCCGGCGTGGGCGCCCACGGCCGGGCTGGCTTCGACCACCCAACAGGCATCGACGCGTGGATGGCCGGCGAGAATCCGTTTGCGCAAATCCTTCGCGTCGACCTCGGCATCGGTGTGGCTGATGATGATGCGGTAGGTGGCGTCGTCTTTCATCCGGCGCAGAAGGTAGCGGGCGAACTTCTCCACGGTTCGCTTGCGCCCGGCGATCACGCCCCGCGCGACGAGGTCGCCCTCGGGTGAGGTGGTCAGGATCGGATTGAGACGCAGATTGCGCGCCAGCTTCTCCATCCAGGGTTTGATGCGTCCGCCGCGCACACCCCAGCTAAGATCGCGCGCCAGGGCGAATGTCTTGAACGACCCGCGCATTTCCGTCAGCTTTGAGCGGATGGCGACTCGCTCCCAGCCTTTCGCTGCGGCCTCGGCGGCCCACAGCACCATCAGGCCCTGGCCGCAGGCGGCGTTGCGCGTGTCCATCACCTCGATGCGCTCGGGGTCGACACGCTCGGCGGTCTGGCGCGCGGCCTGCAGGGTGCCGCTGAGCCGGCCCGAGAGCTGTACGCCCAGCACTTCAAGGCCATGCGAGGTCAGCAGTTCGTATTGCCGCCGGAAATCGGCCGGCGGCGGCTGCGAGGTCTGCGGGTGGACCGGGGAGTCGGCCAGGCGCGCGTAGAACTGCGCCGGTGTCATGGTGAGCTTGTCGAGGAACTCCTCGTCGCCGAAGTTCAGCCGCACGGCCACCACATGGATGCCGAGGCGCTCGATCTCCTCGGCCGGCAGGTCGGCGGCCGAGTCGGTCAGGATGGCGACCTGGCCCTGGTGATTCATCAGGCCATGCTGGCGGGTCATGTCGTCGGCTTTCTGCTGCGTCAGCTCGCCGAATTCGCCGCACAGGCTGAAGATCTCGCCCGGGCTGTCGGTATGAATGTGTACGCGGGCCCGGCGTTCACCGCCGGCGACGACCAGGGAACTGGCGTCGAGTTCGTCCAGGCGCTCCCGCAGGCCGGCCACGTCCAGATCATTGCCCTCGATCAGGCATTCGGTGCAGAAACGGTGCTTGTCCGGCGCGGCGTGTTCCCCTGCGCTGGTGGTCGGCGGCACTTCGGCCTTGTCGGCAAAGCGCGGGATTTTGCCACTCTGCATGTAGCCCCAGATGCCCTCGAGCAGGTCGACGAAGCCCTGCGCGCCGGCGTCGACCACGCCGGCCTCGCGCAGGGCGGCCAGCTGGTCGGGCGTACCTGCCAGTGATTTGCGGGCGCGCTCGAGGCCGCGCCGGAACATCTCGCGGATGTCGTCGACGCCGTCGCGAGCGACACGCATGAGCTCATCGGCGAAGTCTTCCAGCACGGTGGGCAGCGTGCCGGGCACCGGCTCGGACATGGCCGACCAGGCCGAGCGCGCCCCCGCGGCGGATACCGTGGCCAGGCGCTCGCCGTCGAGCACCTGGAAATCGCGCGAGGATTCACTCAAGCCCTGGAAATACTGCGCCATGATCGCGCCGGAGTTGCCACGTGCGCCGTCGAGCGCGGCATCGGCCACGCCCCGCAGCAGTTCGGGCAGGTTGCGCGAAGGCCGACCCTCGATGGCGCGCCGCACGCTCGCCAGGGTAAAGACGAGGTTCGTACCAGTGTCGCTGTCGGCAACCGGAAATACGTTGATCGCGTTGATGTGATCGCGCTGGCGAAACACGTTGGCGATACCGGCCAGCAGCGCCTGCTCCAGCCGGCCGGCGTCGACGTGGGAAATGGCCTGCTTCACGTCAGTCGGCGACCAGTTCGCGCACCTGCGAAGCGGTGAACGGCCAGGACAGCTTTTCGCCGGTTTCGGTGTTGTGCAGCACCGGAATCTTGTCGCCGTAGCGGTCGAGCAACGCCAGGTCGGATTCGATGTCGACCTTTTCGTAGGCGCTGCCGAAGCCGCCTTCGGCGAGCAGGGTTTCGGCCTTGTCGCACAGACTGCAGTCCGGGCGTGTGTAGAACTTGAGTTTCATGGATGTTCTCGGCGCAGTTTGCGGTCGCAGAGTGTTGCATTTTAGCGTCAATGAATCCAGTACGCTCCGATGTTGTCGAAGGCGCAAAGACGCTACACTTCGAATCATGGCTGTCAGTATTTTCGACCTTTTCAAGATCGGCATTGGTCCGTCGAGCTCGCACACCGTCGGCCCGATGCGAGCGGCGGCGACTTTCATCGATCGCCTGGCCTCATCCGGCCAAATAGGCGAGGTGGCCCGCGTGCAGACGGACCTGTTCGGTTCGCTCGGACACACCGGCCGCGGTCACGGCTCCGATCGTGCCGTGATTCTGGGTCTGGAGGGCGAGATGCCCGATCGGGTCGATCCCGATCATATTCCGCGCCGCATGGACGAGATCGCCGAGTCGGGCCGCATGCGCCTGGCCGGCGAGCACGAGATTGCCGTCGATCTGCGCAAGGATCTGGTCTTCCACAAGCGCAAGACCCTGCCGCACCACCCCAACGGCATGCGTTTCACCGCTTTCGATGCAGAAGATAACGAGCTGCTTTCGCGCGAGTACTACTCGGTCGGCGGCGGTTTCGTGGTCAACGCCGACGAGGCGGCGGCCGACCGAATCGTCGCCGACGAGACACCGATGAAGTATCCCTTCACCACCGGCGACGAACTACTCGCCATCTGCGCCGATCACGATCTGCGCATCAGCGACGTGATGTTGGCCAACGAGACTGCCTGGCGCAGCGAAGACGAGATTCGCGACGGCCTGCTGACGATCTGGGCGGCAATGCAGGAATGCGTCGATCGCGGCATCGGCATGGAAGGAACGTTGCCCGGCGGCCTCAAGGTTTCGCGCCGGGCGCCGGCGCTGTACAAGAAGCTGGCTGCGCGCGCGAAGGAAGACAACCTCGACCAGCTCGACTGGATCAACCTCTATGCCCTGGCCGTCAACGAGGAAAACGCTGCCGGCGGGCGGGTTGTGACCGCGCCGACCAACGGCGCGGCCGGCATCATCCCCTCGGTGCTGCACTACTACCGGCGCTTCATCGAGGGCGCCGACGAGGATGGCGTCATCGAATTCCTGCTCACCGCCGGGGCGATCGGCATTCTGTACAAGGAGAATGCCTCCATTTCCGGCGCGGAGGTCGGCTGCCAGGGCGAAGTGGGCGTGGCCTGCTCGATGGCCGCCGGCGGGCTGACGGCCGCGCTCGGCGGCAGCATGGGTCAGGTCGAGAACGCCGCCGAGATCGGCATGGAGCACAACCTGGGCCTGACCTGTGATCCGGTCGGCGGGCTGGTGCAGATTCCCTGCATCGAGCGCAATGCCATGGGTTCGGTCAAGGCGGTCAACGCCATGCGCATGGCCATGGCCGGCGACGGCAAGCATCGCGTCAGCCTCGACAAGGTAATCAAGACGATGCGCGATACCGGGGCCGACATGAAGTCGAAGTACAAGGAGACTTCAAGGGGTGGGTTGGCTGTGAATGTCATCGAGTGTTGATGCGCAGTGTTAAGTGTGAAGTGTTGAGTGTGAAGTGGGCTGGGCGTGGATTGATCTGGCGGCTCTGTGTCCTGGGTCTTGGGTTGGTGCTGTCGTTGGGGGCAATGGGGCAGACGATTTATATCTGGGAAGACGAGGAGGGGATCCAGCACTTCACCGATCGCAAGCCGGAGACCGATCGTGAAGTCACCATCCAGCGTGCCCGGGCCGAGCCGCAGCGCCTGGTCGACGTGGTCAAGGCCGGGACCGAAGCCAATCGGGTCTGGTTGTTCCGCAATCGAATCCACGGGCCGGTGACGGTTCGTGTTTCCCTGGCTGAGGCCAACAACGTGGTCAGCGAGCCTCCACTACCGGCGGACTTCGTGCTCGACGCGCTCGAGGAGCGTGAACTGGTCACGCTGGGGCCGCTGAACGAACGCCGCTCCTCTTCTTACCGCTTCAGGACGGCCAGCCTGCCCGGAAGCATCGAGGCCGAGCATGCGCCAAGGCGCTCGTATCGACCGCCGATCGCGCCGGGCAGTCGCTTTCGCGTCGGCCAGGCCTTCGGTGGTGAGTACAGCCACAAGAGCCCTTCCGGTTTTCATGCGGTCGACATCCAGATGCCGGTGGGAACGCCCGTGCACGCCGCGCGCGAAGGCGTGGTGATGGCGGTTGCCCGCTACTTTCATAAAGCCGGCGAGGATCTCGAACGCGACGGTCCGCGCGCCAACTACGTGCGCATCGTCCACGAGGACGGCTCGATGGCGCTCTATGCCCACCTCGACTACGAAGGTGTGCTCGTGCGCGAGGGCCAGCGCGTCGAACGCGGCGATCGCATCGCGCGCTCGGGCAATACCGGTTACAGCAGTGGGCCGCACCTGCACTTCGCCGTGCAGGTCAATCGCGACATGGAGCTGACTTCGGTACCGTTCGAGTTCGAGGGAGAGAGGGGACAGGCATTTGCCCCGGAGCCGGGGCAAATGCTCACGGCCGAGTAGTAAGGTTCAGTCGCACTCGGCCAGCATGGGCTGCGCGAGGTGCTCGAGGGAGGATTCACCGGAGCCGTACCCGTCGAGCTCAGAGTCCCAGGATACTTTTGCACTGCCGTCTTCATGGAACGCCAGTCTCAGGCTGCCCCAGTCGATATTATTGATTTCACTGCTGTCGAAGTCGGGGCCGAACGCGGTGCCGACCGGTTGAACCATCGCGTCGAAGTCGAGCGCCGCAACCGCACCGCCAGGGAGTGGTGTTCCGATGTCGATGCCACTCTCGAACTCCCCGACACCAACAATCCAGGCCTGTTGGCCGGAATCGTCCGGGGTGTAGGTAAACCAGTAAATGACGGCGCGATCATCGGGCAACACCTCCAGAATGAAGCCTTCACCCGAGCGCTCGGGGTTGTACCAGGCACCTGAGAATTCCTGATGAGTCGACTGATTGGCGCAAGACGTGCCAGCCAGACTCGACAGTCGCTGATACTCGCGCCGATCGGACAGGCTGTTGCCGTAGCAGCTAAGCGGCAGCGGATAGGGCACCACACAGGAGTTGCTGGTCTCGTCGATGTAGACGCGCTCGGCCATGATGCGATCGCTTCCCAGTCGGTCAATTCGGAAGCTGCCGCGGTTCTCGATTGAGTTCTCCTCATCCTCCAGAAGGCCGGAGTCGAATTGGCCCCTCGTGCGGAGGAGTTCGCGCCAGGACACGCTGTCCTCGTCCGCAGATTCGGCGCCGACAAGCCACTGCTGCTTGCCGTTTTCGTCGAAGGTGAAGAAGTAGTTCAGCACTGTTCCATTGTCGAGTGTGTGCACCACGATGCCTTCGCCGCTGCGATCCGGATCGAACCAGCTACCGCTGATCGCCGGGTTGATGGGCTGGCGCTCGCCGGAGAGGCAGTTCTCGAACTCGCCGGCGACATGATGTTCCTCGAGCCACTCACGAAATTCGACGTTCTCGGGGATTGCCCAGTCGTTCCAGCACAGGTTCAGGCCGCCGCCCCAGCGGCTCGAACCGTTGTGCGGCATGAAGCTTCCTTCCATCAGGGAGGTCGGCAGTGCCCCCGAGAATTGGTTATCAGACAGGTCGAGAAACCGGCCGCCGCCTCTGGGTGCATCCTCCAGCAGATTTCCTGGCATACCTTCGAGGCGGTTGTTGGCCAGGCTCAACCACTTTGGCCCATCCCAGCCTTCGGGGACTTCACCCTCGAAATCGTTGCCGGACAGGTCCAGATACCAGTTGAAGTCGGAGGTTTCCGCGCTCATTTCGGCCGGCAGGCTGCCGTCGAACAGATTGTTTGAAAGATCGACCCGACCAGGGGAAGCTGGCAGGCGATCGAGGGTGCCACCCAGCTCGTTGTCGCTCAGATCCAGGCGATCATGGACGATCTCGAAGATGCGGGTGTCCAGCGTGCCGGAGAGACTGTTGCCCGGGAGCTCCACGGCGTGTACGAGGTCGCGCTCGTTTTCGGATCGGGACCGGCACTCGACCCCGTACCAGTCGCAGGGATCGCTACCGGGCTGCAGCCAGCCGTCGTTGCGAAACCACTCATCGCCGTTGGCCGCCTCGTAGAAGGCTTGAAGGATATCGCGCTCGGTATCGGTGATTTCGGCGCTGACGGGCGTCAGCATGGTAAGGAGTAAGCAAGCTGGCAGCAAGTGCCGGGTGACGCGGCGAAAAGAAATCATTGCTTATCTCCCACGGAATAATCAGCCAGCTTGGGATAGATCAGGCGTTGGACGGGGAAGCTACCGCCGCCGAAACCAATTCCCCTGGATGGATACTACTGAAGCGGTCCGAGTTGCGCAAATCCGGCGTGGTGGTCCCGTGCGTCGGAGTGGGTCGCGCCGGTATAATGGCGCGTTTTCCTTCAACGGCTGCACGATGCCCCGACTGACCGACGAAATCGAACGCCGGCGAACGTTTGCGATCATCTCGCACCCCGACGCCGGCAAGACCACGCTGACCGAAAAGTTCCTGCTGTTCGGCGGGGCGATCCAGCTCGCCGGTTCGGTGAAGTCGCGCAAGGCCTCGCGTCATGCCACCTCCGACTGGATGGAGATGGAAAAGGAGCGCGGCATCTCGATCACCTCCTCGGTGATGCAGTTTCCCTACCACGAGCGCATCGTCAACCTGCTCGACACCCCGGGCCATGCCGACTTCTCCGAGGATACCTATCGCGTTTTGACCGCCGTCGACTCCGCGCTGATGGTCATCGACTGCGCCAAGGGCGTGGAGGAGCGAACCATCAAGCTGATGGACGTGTGCCGCATGCGCGACACGCCGATCTTTACCTTCATCAACAAGCTCGACCGCGAGGGAAGAGAGCCGATCGAGCTGCTCGACGAGGTCGAGGAAGTGCTCGGCATCGAATGCGCGCCGGTGACCTGGCCGATCGGCATGGGACGGCGCCTCAAGGGTATCTACCATTTGCTCCGCGACGAGATCCATATCTATGAGTCGGGCAAGAACTACATGCGCCAGGACCCGCAGGTCATCGCCGGCATCGACTCGCCCGAGGCCGATGAGGCGTTGGGCGACATGGCAGCCGAACTGCGTGACGAGATCGAACTGGTTGCCGGCGCCAGCCACGACTTCGACCTGGCGCGTTACCTCAAGGGCGAACAGACCCCGGTGTTCTTCGGGTCGGCGCTGAATAACTTCGGCGTGATTCCGCTACTCGACGAGTTTGTCGAGCACGCGCCCCAGCCCCAGCCGCGCGCCACGCTGAGCCGGGACGTCGATCCTTCCGAGGAAAAGGTGACCGGCTTCGTGTTCAAGGTGCAGGCCAATATGGACCCTGCCCACCGTGATCGCATGGCCTTCATGCGCGTTTGTTCCGGACGCTTCGAGAAGGGTATGAAGCTGCATCACGTTCGTATCGGCAAGGAACAGCGCACCCACGGCGCGTTGACTTTCATGGCCGACGAGCGCGCCACGGCCGAATACGCCTACCCCGGCGATATCGTCGGCCTGCACAACCACGGCACGATCGGCATCGGCGATACCTTTACCGAGGGCGAGAAACTGCAGTTTGCCGGCATCCCGAGCTTCGCGCCCGAGCTGTTTCGACGGGTACAGCTCAAGGATCCGCTCAAGCTCAAGGCCCTGACCAAGGGACTGACCCAGCTCTCGGAAGAAGGCGCGACGCAGTTCTTCAAGCCCCTGATCGGCAACGACCTGGTCGTCGGCGCCGTCGGCCTGCTGCAGTTCGACGTGGTGGCCTATCGGTTGAAAGAGGAATACAACGTCGAGGCGGTGTTCGAGGCGGTCAATGTCGCCACCTGCCGCTGGGTCAGTGCTGACTCCGACCGGGAGCTGGAGAAATTCCGCAACAAGAACGAACAGCACCTGGCCGAAGATGGCGGCGGCCGCCTGGTTTACCTGGCGCCCACCCGCGTGAACCTGCAGCTGGCCGAGGAACGCCATCCCGAGATCACCTTCCGCGCCACGCGCGAGGTCAGCGTCTACGTCGACACTGACTGACTCGTCCCTTCCCGGGCCCGAAAAGGCGCGCTGACCGTTTTTCAGCGGGTTTGACGTTATCTAAGAATAGCGATGAACCGGGCCGGAACCGGTTCAGCCGGAGTTTAGCTCTCCCTTTGCTATATTCGCTGGCAGGCAGCCGGCGTAGCGGCGGAGGGACAAGGGGAAGGAGGAAGCAGTCATGGCACAGGTACTGGGGCGCTATCACATCATCAGCGAGCTTGGCCGCGGTGGCATGGGTGTGGTCTACAAGGCGCTCGACCCAAAGCTCGAACGCTTCATCGCCATCAAGTGCCTGAGCGAGGAACTCAGTGCCGACGAGATCGTCGTCGCCCGGTTCCTGCGCGAAGCACGCAACGTGGCTGCACTCAATCACCCCAACATCGCCCAGATCTTCGTCGCCGACGAGCACGAGGGCAAGCCCTACTTCGTCATGGAATACGTCGACGGCGAGTCGCTGGCCGACTTCATCGACCGTGAGGGCCAGTGCTCGCCCGAAATGGCCCGCCGGGTGACCGAGCAGGCGGCCAATGCGCTCTCGGCTGCCGCCGAAGAGGGAATCGTCCATCGCGACGTCAAGCCCGGCAACATCATGATCGACCGGCGGGGCCGAGCCGTCCTGACCGACTTCGGCATCGCCTGCGTGACTGCCGAGCAGTCAGAGTCGGGCAGCCAGTCGATCATGGGCACGCCCGGCTACTTGCCGCCGGAGGCGCTCAGCGGCGGCCCGGTGGATTCGAGAAGCGACATGTTCGCGCTCGGCGCGGTCTGGTACGAAATGCTCACCGGCCAGCGATTGATGCCCGGGCGCGATCTCAAGGAGACCTTCACGCAGTTGGCCGCCGGCGATTTTCCGGACCTGTCCGCGGTCGAGGGCAAGGTCGACGAGCGGGTCGTCGAAATCCTGCGAACCCTGCTGGCTGTCCAGCCGGGGGACCGATATGCCGACTGGTCGGGCCTGCTGACGGACATGGAACCGCTCAAGACCGGCCGCACGGGACCGGTCGAGCGCCCGGATTCCGGCCCGTCGACGGCCGAACGGGAAGTGACCGCGGCGCTGGCGACCGAACGCACGGCCCGGCAGACGGCGGCTGCAACCGCCAGTGCGCCGGAAGCAACTGCCGTGCTGCAGACCGAGACCGAAAGCCGGCATCCCGTGCCGGCACAACAGGAAGCGGCGCCACGCCGACGTTCATTCGCCGCCGTTGCGATCGTGCTTGTCCTCGTCCTGGCCCTGGCCGCCGCCGGTCTCGGCCTTGCGTACGTGGCACCGTCGACCTGGAACAAGATGACCGCCTGGTTGCCCGGCGGTGAAGAACAGCCGGCCGCTGCTGCATCGGCCGCCACTGAATCCGAAACGGCGTTGGCGGATGCGGCCACGGCGGATACCGACGCAGATGGTGCGGCCGCGTCCGGGCAAGACGAGCAGGCTTCAGCTACGGATGCCAAAGAGTTGGCCCGGGCCGGCCTGGCGGTGGCCGATGGAGACTCGGGTGAACAGGCGCCAATCGACGAAGGCGGCGGTTCGGAAGCGGGCTTGAAGAGTGAGTCGGGCGAGTCCCAGTCGGCGGTCGGTGGCTCGCCAACCGAGGAGTCGGCGCCGGGCGAATCTCCTGCGGTTGCCGATGGGGCGGCGGCCTCCTCGTCGGTGCCGGAACAGGCAGGCCCTGGTAACCAGGCCGCCGATGCCTCGACACCGGCATCCGCGGAAAGCGATGATCGCAGCCTGGCCATGGCCGATTCAGACGCAGCCGAAGTTGCTGCAGTTCCGGAATCCGACGCACCCAGCCGGCCAGCTGCACCGCCACCGCCGCGCGGTATCGTGGTCCTCGGCGTCGGCGATCCGGTGATCGCCGATCCCATGGTGCGCGAGATCGAATCGGCCTTGCGCGGCGGATCCCATCCGCTCGTTCAGCCCAATTTCATTAGCGGTTACCGCGATCACGTCCAGGGCGAAGAACTCGACCTGGCCGGCCTTGCCGACCCGGCGCTGGATGCCGGCGCCCGCTACGTGGTGGTGGCCCGGGCGCTGCCGGCCGGCGAGCGTGAACTGCAGTATTACAACCGCGTCGAAACGGCTTTCATCGCCCAGCTCGAGGCCGTCACCTATGACCTGCATGCCATGCAGAAAATGGGCTCGTCGCCCGTCGAGCAGATCGAGTTCACTTCACTCAACGCCACCCGTCGGGCGGTTGATTCCGTACGGCCCTGGTTGGCCGGGATTCGTGATCAATTTGATTGATGTTGGTTGCCACTGCGTAGGGTGCCCATAGGGAGCTGCATCCAGCCTCTTGCTACCTTCTGATATTGGCGCTACCGCACGCGGTGGTGGCCTCGACACTTCAAAATCTGTTTCGCCCGGCGCGCTTCGCGCGCTCTTGCGGTGGCGCCTTCAATGCCTCATTGGCAAACAGCTTGTTGCCACCGCCCGCGGTGCGGGCTTCGACAAGTCAAAATATATTCCGCCCGCCTGCTCCGCAGGCTTATGGCGGGTAACTTTTCTCTCGCGCGAGAAAAGTAACCAAAAGCGCGCTTAAAAGAAGGCGGC
>NZ_QVMV01000016.1 GCF_003417465.1 Wenzhouxiangella sp. 15190 | reverse complement strand
CGTCGCCGCCGCGATCGAGCAGAACCACGACGACGCGGGCATTATCTGGCCCGAGCCGATGGCGCCGTTCCAGGTCGCCATCCTGCCGGTCAACGGCCACAAGTCGCACCGCGCTCGCGAGCAGGCCGAGAAGTTCTACGAGGAACTCACCGCCGCCGGCATCGAAGTGCTGATGGACGACCGACCGCTCCGCCCCGGCGTGATGTTCGCCGACGCCGAGCTGATCGGAATTCCGCACCAACTCGTCATTGGTGACCGTGGGCTCGACAAGGGCATCGTCGAGTACCGTCAACGCGGCGTCGATAGCATGGACGTTGAAATCGACCGGGTCTTCGGGTTCATGCAGGAGAAGAGAAGTTGAATTCTGCACGGGCGTGACCGCAATCCGGCCTACTTGGAAAACAGTCGCTCTGCCAGTTCATCCTTTTCAATTCCGAGCTGCCCCGAAACTTCGCGGAGAATGCCGTTCAGGGTGCCTGATTTTGAGATTGCTGTGGCGCGGAATTGTTGTGTGCTGGGCACCGTCTTTCGAATGCCGGGTCAGGCGAACATGGCTGCCAGTCTGCCATGTAGGCTTGTAACCCAAATCGCCAAGACGCGCTGTCAGCTCGTCACCACTAACATCCCGTGGCAGCTTCATGCTGCAATGATTTCATCCCGGACGAAGTGAAGCCGAATCATCTTCGGCCGATCGGATTCCTCGAAATGGCAGGCAACTGCGTCGCGGACCGAGTCTCGAAGTTCATCGATTGAATCGGCCTGAGTGAAAATGGGCGCATCCAGGGCTCGAGCATCGAATCCGCCGTCCGGGGACTCCTCCACATTGAAGATGATCTCGGCATTCATTCGCAGAATCTCTCAACCTGACCAACCGGCAAAATTCTACCACGAGCACAGTGGAGCACCGCAGTGCTGCCAACGTCGAGGTGGTCGAGGCCGCCGGCATCGCGGTGCTGGTGTGGACAAGATCGGCTCCTGAATCCGCATATCGAGCGGGTATGGCTTGACGCGCCTACTCTTCGGCCACCCGACGATCTTCCAGCAAGACCTTTTCCAGGCGAGCAAGCCGCTGCTGTTGCTGTTCAAGTTGTTGCTCGAGCAACTCGATGCGTTTCTGCTTGCGCCGGTTGTCGCGCTCCAGCGAGTCAATTCGAGTCGTCCCGAAATCCGAAGTCCTGTCCGAGGCAAGCGACGCTTTCGGGCGGGAAGCGGGTTCGGCGCTGGAACTGAGGCTCGACGCGTTGGCCTTCTCGACAAGGGTTTCTGTCAGGATGCTGCCGCTGTTGTTGACCGCGTAGACCAGGTCGCCGGCATTGTGCCCATCGCTGCCGTCGGAGTTGTAGACCATGACCTCTCCGTCGGCCAGTTCGCCTGTCCCCGGCTCGCCGCGCTGGCGATGCACGATACCGTTGTCGGCCTCGAAAACGCCTTCTGAGCGCGTGGCATCGGCTGAGTAGACGCCGTAACCATCGACTGAATTGGTCTGACCATAAACGCCTATCGGCTCACCTTCATCGGCTCCGCCACTGCCGCGAACTCCGTAGCCGTCGGGAGAATTACTGCGGCCCCACACGCCGGATGTTGGCCCGCTTTCCGCGCTCGCCAGGGCCTGCACAGCCTCTCCGCTGTCGGACTCGATCGTGGCAAACAGCCCGGTCTGGAAGCCCGAGGCGCCGCTATTCCTAGCTTCTATCGCAATCCCGTTTTCCGCAACGCCGCGCACGCCCTGGGCGAGCCCACTATCCGCACTGGCCACGCCCAGCACGCCGGCGGCCTGGTCCTGGCTCGAGTTCGTGACACCTCTGACGCCGAAGTTCTCGCTGTCGATAGCAGTAACCTCACCGTGGATGGCAGCCGTCTCCGATGCGCTGTCGGCACTGGTCACGACTGCTTCCGACGAGGTCATCGCGCCGTCGATCGTGACGTCGCCGGAGACGCCATGATCACCCTCCGTAAAGCTGTCTCCGTTGGCAAAAACGGCAATGCCGCCGGGATCGATCGAGTTGCCCAGCACCGCAACGCCATCGGGTGATTCCGACCGCCCGACCACGCCGAACGTAGTACCGCTCTGCGCAACGCTGTTGCCAAATACGGCAATGGCGTCATTGACCTGGGCATGGCTGTTGTCCCGATCGGTTACGCCCATGATCGCAACGGCGGCGTTTTCGGCGGCATCATGGACATATCCGGAAGACGTGGCAAAGCCAGACACGGCGCGGCCGACCGGCGATTCCGTTTCGCCCACGACGCCCCGGGTCACGCCGGCGCCGGTGGCCACCCCGCGAATGCCGACCGGTACCACTTCCGGGTCGGACGCGTTGTCGGCATCGGCATCCGTACGCCCTTCGACGCCGATGGTCTCAGCCGCCGTTCCCGCGGCCGTTGCGTGGCCGCGCACCACGGCCACGCCAGCGTCGGTCGCACCCGAGCCGGCGTCGATCACAGGCTCGGCCGAGTCGCCGGTCAGAGTTATGCCTTCGACACTGCCGTCTTCGGGAACCAGGCGCTGCGCCGAAACAGTCCATTCGCCACCCTCGGCAACCAGAGCTCCGCCCTGGATACTGAATCCATCACCGACCAGGCTGGTAACTGGTTCATTGCCAGTCACCGCGCCATTGACTGCATCGGCGTTCAGCTCACTGACCGCCACGGCGTCGGCAAGCTCATCACTGCCCACCGAACCAGTAGCAATCTGCGCGCTGTCGACAGCCTCTTCGGCGACATTCAGGGACAGCATGGCAGTCGGGGACGGCGAAACGGGCTGGCGCGGCGCGAGTGGCTCGCCGTTGTCCACGGCGATTTCAAGATAGCGCGGGCTGCCGTCGAAGGCGCCGGCGCCGAAATCGAGCTCGACCTGGAACAGGCCGTCTTCGACCTCGACGCCTGAACGGGTGATCGTGGTACCGACCTGGTTGTTGCCATCCTCGGTCTCGTAGAGCGAAAAACTCAGGTCCACGACGTCCGTGACCGGCCCTTCAGTGTCCTGAAGCTGGCCCTGATAAGTGATGCTCGTCGATGCCGCGGCCATCTGCATCAAGCCGGCTGCAATCGCGATCATGGCGGGACGGATGTATTGCACGTGAGACTCCCCTTCGGCTGGTTTAATGAAAAACCGGCCGGGCTACCCGCAACCAGGGATCGCAATCAGAATACATACTGGGCAGGTTTCCGACCGGTGCTGGCGGGAAAATACCCTACAGGATTCAAACGCGCGAGGACAAACACGGGCCTCGCCCGCCTTCGCGGTTCGGAGTGCCGCGGCCGACACGTTACCGGTCCGGGATCATTGCTCCGCAACCTGCTGGCCTTCGAGGATAAGCGATTCGAGACTGGCCAGCCGTTCTTCAAGCGCCCGATTGCGATCGACTAGCGCCTGCATCTTCCGCGTTTCGCTCGACAATGCCGCCACGCGCGCACGAAGATCGGTGTTTGCGGATTCCAGTGCCGCGAAACGTTTCTCGGATTCGCTCTCGAGACTGGCCATTGCACTGCTGAAATGCTCGTTCAGCTCAATCAGGGCAGCGGTATTGAGCACGGTGATCTGGCTGTATTTCAGGGCGTACTCGCCATCCTGAACGGCCACTGTGGCGGGAAACAGGGGCTGGACTTCCTGGGCGATGAACCCTGGAGAACGCAGAGCCGACTCATCCTGCTCCTTCATGAGATAGGTTCGGGGCTTGAGCTTTAGCACCCTGCCCAGCACTCCGGACAATGTCTGAATATCCTTCTTGGCGTTCCGGTCGGATGAGGTCGAGTAGACGCCATCATCGGCATCGATCCGGGACTTCAGAACATCGTTGTAGCGAAAGCCGAGATTGTCTGACGTGGCAATGTAGAGCCCCCAGTTGTTGAAGTTATCGCTACGCTCGATCTGCAGGCCGATCTGTCCGTTGTTGGTGCTACGTTGCTTGATATGCAGGTCGCGGGCGGGGCTGTTGGTGCCGATACCGACACCGCCGGCGGCGTTGATCAAGAATTGGTCAGCCCCAGTTGACTCAAAAAGCGTATGGCTCGAATCGCTCCAGACAAAAGCGTTATCGTGAATAGCTTGAGCTCTATAGCCGACGGCAAAACTGCGGGAACCCGATGCGGTATTTCCATCCCCTCCGGGCACCGTAGCGGCAATGCCGCTGGCTGTATTGCCCATGCCACCGCTGACTGTCGACGCTGAGCCAGTGGCATCGTTTCGTCCACCACCACCTACGGTTGTCTCGTCGGCAGTAGCGTCGTTACCATTGCCGCCACCAATTGTAGCCTTCCAACCAATGGCCTGATTATCGTAGCCTCCGGCAACCGTCGCCCCTTCGTGGAGAGCTCTATTGCCATTACCACCGCCAACCGTTCCATAAAAGCCACTGACGGCATTGTCAAGACCGCCGGAAACTGTCCCAAAGTGACCGCTAACCCGATTAGGCCAAGCAACGGCCGACTGACGATGCCCACCACCACCACCGATTGTCGCTCCGATAACGCCGTTATCGACACTATTTTGTGACCAGCCTGCGGTGATATTCTGAGCGGATTCCTGCCAAGGGAAGGGCAAATCCTCGGGAAGCGGCTCGATACGCAGTACGCGGCTGCCTTCTACCCGAAATTCGAGCGGGACTGCATCTGTTGTGCCGAGGTAATCATTGGCCGGGTCAGTGCCTGAATTCCCATCTAATTTCCAAAAACGATTGTCGGCATAGGCGGTATCCAGCGACAGTGCGTGAATCGCCAAAGGTGCGGCCAAAATTCGCTGGCGCGGGGCCAGGGTCTCACCGGCGACCATAACTTCCAGGTAGGTTGGCTCGGCGCCATAAGGCGCCCCGAAATCCAGATCGACCTCGAACAGTCCGTCTGTGACCGGCACCGCCGACAATACGATTTCAGTGCCTATCTGGGCACCGTCGGTCAGACTGTCAAAAAGCCTGAACTCCATGCCGGGTGTGCCGTCGTGCGGGCCACTGGCGTCCTGGAGCTGGCCCTGGTAGGCGATGGTGGTGTCGGACTGAGCGGTGGCCGGGAGGGCCATCAGCAACAGGATCGTGATCAGAAACAGGACGCGCATGAATTCTCCTAAGGAGATTATGAATGATTGTGGCAATAGTGAGCCTTACGGGGAAATCCGGTAATTCCTGACATCTGTGTGGAAATCCGAAGACCGGCATCTCGCCGGTGGACCCGCGCTTGAGGCAGTTTTGAAAAGAAAAACGGCGGCCGGGCCATTGCAGGTATTGAAGCCTGCAAGGCCGAGCCGCCGTGTTGCTTGACCTTCGGGTTACAGCCCGCAGCTGGACATGCCGGCGGTTTCGCTGACCCTGACGAGGTCGTGGGTTTGGGTGCCGTCGAGGCCGGAGATTTCGGCGGTAGCCTCCTGGCAGTTCTCGAACGTGAAGGTGACCTCACCCCAGTGC
>NZ_QVMV01000027.1 GCF_003417465.1 Wenzhouxiangella sp. 15190 | reverse complement strand
ATAACAAGTCGCTCAAGTACGTTCCGGCCCTGTCGGGCCTCCACCGGACGCGCTTACGCGCGCCGCTTAGCTAAATCGTTATGCGATCGGCACCGCGTCGATAGGAGTCCTTAGTGCCGCCCAAAGTGCGAGAACTGGTAAAAAGTCTTGAGAGGGCGGGCTTTCGAGACCGCGGGGGAAGGGCAGCCACCGGAATTTCGTCCACCCAAATGTGTCGAAACCCGTGACGATTTCCGGCAAACTCGGCGATGACGCCAAGAAATATCAGATTCGGGCGGTAGAAAAGGCCGTCCAGGAGGCGAACAAATGAAGGAAAGTGCCCTCTACGCCAAGATTGTTGAGTGGTCCGAGGAAGATCAGTGCTTCGTGGGTAGCGCCCCCGGGTTGGTCTATGGAGGTTGCCACGGTCTCGACGAGAAGGAAGTGTTCGACAAGCTCTGTCAGATCGTTGACGAAATCATTCAGCTTTACCACCAAGAAGGGAAGTCGCTCCCACCGCCTACTGCGGGCCGCGATCTTGCAAATTCCTTGCAGCAAATCGCATAACAAGTCGCTCAAGTACGTTCCGGCCCTGTCGGGCCTCCACCGGACGCGCCAGAGGCGCGCCGCTTAGCTAATCGTTAGCTCGCTACTCTGCCTTGATAGTGGTGTGGAAGCGGCGATAATCCTTTCGATTTATTTAAGCTAACCATCACTAGAGTGGCATCTGAATGAGGCAACAATTGATACATCGCCGATTGACCTTAGTGCTCCAGTTAATACTAGCTGTTGGGGTTGTGGCTGCTGTCTGGGAACAGCAGTGGCTTGCCGCTGTGATCACGAGTGGAATCATTTTAGTAACACTCGTCCCACTATTTCTGTCAAGGCGATTTAGCGTTTTTATCCCTCCTGAGTTTGTGCTTCTCGCAATTACCTTCGTTTTTGCGTCGGTATTTCTTGGTGAAGTTCATGGGTACTACGTCCGTTTCTGGTGGTGGGATCTGGTTCTTCATACTGGGTCTGGGTTTTTGCTTGGGATTATTGGATTTCTATTGGTATACATACTAAACGAAACAGAAGATATTGACGTGAGTATGCAACCCGGCTTCATTGCCTTTTTTGCCTTCTTGTTCGCAGTAGGCATAGGCGTCTTCTGGGAGATTTTCGAGTTCAGTATGGATAGCTACTTCGGTATGAATATGCAAAAGGAGATGCTAGGTGATCCTTCTGGTTTGACTGACACAATGTGGGATCTTATTGTCGATGCTGCGGGAGCCTTGATAATAGCAGTGCTTGGGTATGGCTATATCAAAACGGCTAACAACGAATCCTTTCTCGAACGTTGGATTGACTCATTCATCAAGACTAATCCACAGTTCTTCGGTCGACACCGATAGATTTATTAAAGTAGACACTAAGTCAATCTCGAGAGCTAACCAGGCTAACTCAGCCGACGCATACAACCGCCCGGCTGATTCCCGGCGTTATACGGCGCGAATCCCACGCAACTCGGAGTTCCATGAATGACTGACGACAGGACGCTGCGTACTTCCAGAACTCTGCCTTTTTCCCCAGAAGAAATTTACGGGGCATTTGCTTCGCCTGAATTGTTGGCCGCATGGTGGGGGCCTGAGGGTTTTTCAAATACCTTCGAAATTCATGAGTTCACGGAAGGGGGGGCGCTGGAAGTTCGTTATGCACGCCCCAGACGGAACCGACTACCAGAACGAGAGCAGGTTCGAAGCACTTGAACCCAATTCGAAAATAGTCATTCAACATGACTGCCCGCCAAATTTTCGACTCACAGTTGAACTCACTGCTAAAGGTCGTGGAACGCACGTAACCTGGACTCAGGTGTTCGACGATGCTCAAACTGCGCAGGTAGTCAAAGAAAGGGCAGGCCCGGCAAATGAGCAAAATCTTGATCGGCTCACACGCGTGCTTGAGCAGGTAAGAAGTGCCGTATAACCAGGCGCTGCACAGGACAAGAGATTTCGCTGCGCTCAATTTTTGCCTGTGAGCTCGGTGTTAGCTTTCAGTGTGACTCCAGAGCAATCCGGAGCAAATCCCTCGAAGTTCATCGATGAAGCCCGGCGCTATCTGCACCGTGCCCAGGCTCAATCCTCAGCATACATCTATACGGGAAATATCAAGGCCGCAGAAAGCCAGTCGTATGAGGAACTAATTCGAATGAACTGTACTTTCTTGCGAAGCGAAGTGCCCCATATCAGACCTGATCTAGTGGTAGATGCCAACCAACGAGAACGCGTAACTCAAAAGCTTAAGGATGCTGTGAGACTGGTTGAACGTCTAGAGAAGCGTGATTTGTGCCGGCTACCTTAGCCCCTTTCAGGCTCTTTTATAACAAGTCGCCAAAGTACGTTCCGTCCCTATCGGGACTCTACCGGATGCGCTTACGCGTGCCGCTTAGCTAAATCGTTAGGCGGCCTAGAATACGTAAATGAATCCGACGCCTACTTCGGCTTCATAGTTGTTGCGTGCGATTGGGCTATCCTCAATGTCGCTACTATAACGCTCATAGAGCGCCTCGCCGAAAATCTGCCAATTCTCGTTGATGTAATTACGATAATTGTAATTGACCCCAATCGAGCGGAATCCGCCGCTCAGGTCGGTCTCATTCAGTCCCGATGCAGCTGACTGCAATGCGGTGACTCCGAAATCTCTATTGGCACGCTCGCTATCGTGAAAAACTGCAACGATAGCAAGTTCAGAACCGGTTCCGTCATTCTGGTTGCCGAAGCGGCGCCCGGCCCCGAAAAGACCAAGGTTTCCGTTCTCGCCGGTTACGACTCGACCATCCAGCCAATAACGCCAATTGGCATCGAAAGCGCGACGGGCTTGCAGCACAAGTTCAAGACCCTCATCTGAATCGCCGAGTCCATCCAATCGACCGTCATCGGAATCACTTTCTTCACGACCTTCATCGAAGGCCAGGGCGGCGTCGAAAAGCCACGTATCAGCACGAAGGCCACGCCACCCAAGCGCCTCACCGGCCCAGTAGAAAACGTCATCACCCCTGCGCCATTGTGCTGCACCAGCAGGCTGGACTTCGAAGCCGAATTCATCCGATCCTTCGTAGGCAGATTCGTATTCAACACCCAGGCCCAGCCCGAAACCCCAGCCATCATCACCCCTCGTAAAGTCGTCGACCGAGGGTAAGGGCACCAAAGCTGTTTTTCCGTCCTGTGCTAATGCTGTTTGAAAGAGGAGCGCAAATATGAACACTGCCAACAGCAAACCTGTAAACGTTTTCATTTAAATTACGTACCAAGTTATGTTGGTATATAAGATCTCTCCGAGTATGTGAATTCTGCGTGAACCTTCTGTGGATAGATCAGATACGGTCACTTCACGTTTGAAGATTTGGTTCTAACTGATTTTCGACCTCTAATCTTAAAATATGAAAGTCCATTCTGAACAGATTGCGGTCTACTGGTATAAATTGAATAATATGGCCTAACAATCGCATGCAGTCGGACCAAATCACTCGCTACGCTCTTGGTTGAGCCGCTGACGCTGAGTATTATGCAATTTCCCCCGAGAACAGGTCACGGGCATGAACCAGCAGTGCTTTTTTGAGGATCAACTGGAGGAGAAAGCATGGAAAGCGCCGATGAAATAATCGAAAACCCAGTTACCGGCGAGAAGATATTCTTTCATCAAACTGGCACAGAGGCTCAATGTGAAAAACTGAAGTTCGAGATGCACATGGAGCCTGGGGGTTTGTCACCGTAGAACATGTGCATCCTTACCAGGCAGAACACTTCTCTGTGCAGCAAAGAGAACAGCATGCTCGTGGAAACTGTTTTGATGTTGCTCGCCCTTGCGGTGTCGGTCGATGAACTGCAACCCTGCGCTGACTCGGACTCCCCCCGTCAATAGGTTATCGCTCCCGGCACCGGAGACTTTTCAGAATCCTGGAATCCGGGGCCCGGCGAACTGGATGCATTGGCATTCTCCAACGGCGTACGGTTGGGTGTGGAGGTTACGCCAGTCGACGAGAACTTCCATCGTGCCCGGATTGGCAAAAGGGATACCTACATGGAAAAGGGTTCGAATCTCGCTCTATGAGCTTTGAAAAGATCCGCCGGAATTACTTTCCACCACCTATGGAGGTGCCGATTAGATCCAGGGCTTCAGTGCCTCAGGCGGCGCCAACAGGATCGAGCAACTGGGGGAAGAGAGATTACGGTTGCACTTGATCAAGCCCAATTCCATCAGAGCGACCGAGCTTGCCGACACGGATGACCGACGTTGCCAGATGGCCGCCATTTTTCGGCCATCTCCCCGCCCTGAAACCCGGTTAATGTACTCGCTCCCCAAAGCGGAGTACGCACCATGGCCGGGCATCCCGAAGACACCCCGCCAGACACCGGACTTCCCTGGCGCGCGATTGGCTGGTCCGCCGCTATCTTGCGTTGGGCCTGGTTGTCCTGGGCGTCATGTTGATGATCATGAAGATCATTGCCGACAGCGAGCCCGGCGCGATTCCGCTGCTTCTGATCCTGGTGGGCTCTGCCGGGTATCTCCTTGCGCGGAAGGGTCAATCGTCGCAAGATTAGCCTCATCAGTTAATGGAGCGGCCGTCCACATGTCCGGGGTCATCAATCTCAAGGAAAAACTCGAGCGATTCTCCGAGCACTGGTCGCCACGGGTCGTTGCCGAAATGGACGACTACCAGTTCAAGCTGGCCAAGTTCGAGGGAAAATTCGTCTGGCACCGCCACGACGACACCGACGAGGTCTTTCTGGTGCTGGCTGGCTCCATGGGTATCGAACTGCATGACGGCACGGTCGAACTGGACGAGGGCGAGATGTACGTGGTTCCCAGGGGCGTGGCGCATCGGCCTTTCGCCGACGAAGAGTGCCACGTGCTGCTCGTGGAGCCACGGGGTGTGGTCAACACCGGTGACGCCGACAGCGAGCTTGAGGCCGAAAACGATGTCTGGGTCTGACCCAGCGGTGACAGGCTAATATGACGTCCAGTGACGAGCGCCGATCGACTGGAACGGCGCCGCACATCAGACGGGCCGTTGTTGGCGATGCCGGAGCCATCAGTCAACTTCTGACCGAACTGACCCGACGATACGTTCTGCCGGATCTATCGGAGGCCGGCGGGCGATTCTTTCTGGCCGAACTGGCGCCCGAGAGAATGCTCGAACGCTTCGAGTCGGGTTTCGAGTTCCATGTCGCGGAAACCGATCGAGCGCTGGCCGGCGTCGTCGCAATGAGCACACCGACGCACGTTTACTATCTGTTTGTGGACACACCCTTTCAGCGAAGAGGCCTGGCCCGCCAGCTACTGTTCGAGGCGACGAATCCGTGGCGAGAATCTCCGGCGCCGGCGCCGCTTACCGTCAATGCATCGCGGTATGCGACCGAGGCCTATCGCAAGATGGGTTTCGGGGCAACGGCGGGGCAGCAGGAAAAGCACGGCGTGGCTTACTATCCCATGCAGATTCCAGGCCCCGAGGACTTCGTGTTCAAACCCGTTCGGTTCGCAGTGCACAACGCTGGTACTGATCGATGACCGAGACCGCCCTCTGGATCGTTGTAGCCGCGGCGTTCTTTACCGCGGTGATGACCGGCGTGGGTGCCCTGCCTTTCCTGTTCGTCAGAAAGGTGTCCGATCGGACCATGGGCTGGTCGAATGCCGCCGCAGCCGGATTGATGCTGGCCGCCAGCCACAGCCTGATCGCCGAGGGTGTTTCGATCGATGTGGTACTGACGCTGGGCGGTGTGCTGGCCGGGCTCGTCGCCATCGTCCTCGCCGACCGCTGGCTGTCGAGCCGGGGCGATGTCGAAGTGGCGCAACTGGTGGGCGCGAACGCCACGAAAGCGCTGCTGATCCTCGGCATCATGACGGCCCATTCCTTTGCCGAGGGCATCGGCGTGGGAGTGGCCTTTGCCGGCACCGAAGGCCTGGGCACCTACATCACCCTGGCGATCGCCTTCCACAACGTGCCCGAAGGCCTGGCCATCGCCCTGGTACTGGTCCCGCGTGGAACGCCGGTATGGAAAGCGGCGCTGTGGGCGATCTTCACCAGCCTGCCGCAGCCGCTGATGGCCGCTCCCGCCTATATCTTCGTCGAGACCTTCCGGCCGTTCCTGCCGGTTGGGCTGGGGCTGGCGGCCGGGGCGATGATCTGGATGCTCTTCTCGGAACTGTTTCCCGACGCACTCGAAAAGGTGGATTCCGGTTCGGCCGCCACCGCCGTGACTGTGGCCTTTGCGGTGATGATGGCTTTCCAGATGCTGGTACTGGCACACTGACCCGGCATTGCCGGGTCGCCGAGCGCTTTTGATCGAGGCGGCTCCCCGCCAATGCATTGGCGGCAAATCCCTCACCATTCCGTATCTCTCCATAACCGGCATCCGCGATCGCCATGTTGATGATCGACTACAACAAGCTCAGCTGGTGGTACTGGCTCGCCACCGCTTGCCTCCTGACCGCAGGTGTTTTGGGTTATCTGCCTGGATTCCCTCTTGCCATCGCGCTCACGGTCATCCAGCTGATCCATTACCTGCTGCGGGAGAAAAACCTCGCCGCCTTCCCCATCCAGGTCAGGGCCTGGTACCTGGCCTTGCTGCTCGTCGCGTTCCCCGAACCCCTGCAACTCTTGTATTGGCTGCCAACCATCGGTACCTGGGCCCTGGTGCTTGTCGG
This sequence comes from Wenzhouxiangella sp. 15190, assembly GCF_003417465.1. Classification (GTDB taxonomy): domain Bacteria; phylum Pseudomonadota; class Gammaproteobacteria; order Xanthomonadales; family Wenzhouxiangellaceae; genus Wenzhouxiangella. The sequence goes on along the minus strand of NZ_QVMV01000027.1, from coordinate 181,835 downwards.
ATACTGCGGCATGGCGCGATTTGTGTCCCTGTTGCCCTGGAATCGGCGCCAACCCCTGTCCACGACACTGCTAAGGAAGACCTTTCTGTCGCGCCCCGTGCGTGGCAGCATTCAGGAAGCCTTCCCACACGCCAGCCAGTCGCAGGACATGCAATCCTGACCGAGCAGCCAATCGGATTTCAGTCCATCAGAAAGTACATCGTGTACCCGACGATCAGTGCCGGAATGCCGGTATACAGCGTGGCCACGATGGCGGCTTTCGGCGCCAGGGCGATGGCCGGGAACAGCGCGTCGCCGTCGTTGCTGATGGCATTGGCGAACAGCGCGGACATCGGGATGGCGCCGGTGAGGTAGAGCGTGGTAACGATGATCTGCGGGCCGCAGCCGGGGAGGAAGCCGACCAGCGCGGCGATCAGCGGTGTCAGCGGCGCCCACACGGCAAACCACGAGTTGAGGTCGGCGCCGGAAAAATGCACACCGAGTTCGAACAGCAAGAAGGCGGCGATGACCCAGACGGTGACGAAGTTGGTGTCGTTGATCACACGCGAGGTCGGCGTCGGTTGGGGCGTGGCCAGGTCGTTGGGGTTGGCGGCGGTGTACTGGTGGCCGGGGTCGGAGGACAGGTGTGCCGCCCACATCATCAGGGCCAGTACCCCGCCGGCGAAGCCCAGCAAGGTGACCGGCTGGTAGACGGCCAGCGCTCCGAACCAGGTGTTGGGGTCGATCTGCATGGCGATGGGGACGGCGAATACAACGCCCGGCAACATCAGCAATACCCAGATGGGATGAAGGGCCTTGATCGACGCCGGACGGTGGCGGCCGGCCGTGGCGCGCCGCTCGGCCTCTTCGGGTGAAATCAGCGATTGCTGGCGCATGAAATCGCGGCCGTGAATGGCTTCGAGTAGATAGCCGCTGAGGCTGCCGACTGCCATGCCCATGCCGAACACGATCAACCCGGTCGTCGGTTCGCGTGCCAGCAGCAGGAAGGCGGCGTCGCCCATGGTTGCGGTGAGCACAGCAATCAGCGCGCCGAAGCCGACGTGACCGTTGACGTACTGGGTTACCACCACGATGGCGCCGCCGCAGCCGGGCAATGCCCCCAGGAAGGCGGCAATGGGCACCTGGCTGCGTGGGTGGCCGGTCAGGAATGCGGCCGTGTCGAAATTGAAAAGGCGCTCGGCGCCGTAGATCAGCGCCAGGGTGAACGCGACGAATACGCTGACCTGCAGGTAGGCCTCGCTGATGGTCGCGACCATGATCTGTCCGGCCTCCGGAAACAGCAGGCCGAGCGCCAGCAGGCCGAACGGGATCAGGATTCGCCAGGACAGCGTCCGTCGGCTCCAGAGCTGGAGATCGGCGAGTCCCCGTTTTGCGGCCATGATCAACGCGGTCACGGAATCGGTCCCGTCCAAATCACTTTAGTTTAATCGTTCAGGATCAAAAATGGGGCAACCGTAGTGCCGATGCAATTGTCCGTGGCCGGGAATGGCGGGGTCATCGGAACTCGGAATGGCTGTCCCTTAAAAATGGGCAAGGTGGTAAATCGGCGCCCTCCTGAGCCACCGGATCTTTTTCGAACGCATGTTGCAGGGAACGATGGCGTGAGTCTAGAAATCCCGAATTGATACCTGGCTGCTCCTGGACACGAAGTACCGACTGGACGATAAGGAGCTGCGAATCAGTAGCGGGCCATTTCGGTGGCGCGTCCTGCTGTCCACCATTCAGTCGGCCGAGCCCAGCGCCAATCCGATCGCCAGCCCCGCCCTTTTGCTCGATCGGCTCCGCATCGATTACGGTGCCGGGCAGACCGTCTATATCTCACCGCGTGACCGGGAAGGCTTCGCACAGGAGTTCGAGCGGCTGCGCACCGACGCCGGCCAGCGCGCATGAGTACCCGGGCTTGCCGGTGTATCTCGATTCCGCCCGTATGAATAGGGAACTGCCTGCAGCAAACGGAGATCTGCAATGCCTCACTGGCTGTATCTGTCGATCGCGATCGTCGCCGAAGTGATCGGCACCTCGTTCCTGAAAAGTGCGGAAGGGTTCACACGACTGGTCCCCTCGGTTGTGGTTATCGTGGCCTACGTCGTCGCGTTTTTCTTTCTCGGCCTGGCGCTCAAGACGCTGCCGGTCGGCATTGCATACGCCATCTGGGCCGGTGCAGGCGTGGCACTGATCGCGCTGGTCGGCTACGCAGCCTTCGACCAGCCCCTGGATACCCCGGCCATCGTTGGAATCGTGCTGATCGTGATCGGTGTGGCGGTCATCAATCTCTTTTCGAAGACCCTGGCCAACGGGTAAAGCGTCGGGCCGTGAGTTAGACTGGTCATTCAAGTTTGAACTGGCGGAACAGCCGCCACGCCATTTTTGACCCGTCTTAAACCATGAGCGGATGCTGCGATCACGATGATTCGATGGCGCTGCTGCAGCAGCGCCAGCGCGGCACTTTGCGTGCGGTCTTTGTCATCAACGCGGTGATGTTTCTCGTCATCGTGGCCGCGGCGCTCGTGGCTCGTTCGAGCGCCATGTTGGCCGATAGCCTGGACAATCTCGGCGATGCCTTCACCTACGCGATCAGCCTCTATGCCGTGGCGCGCGGGCGGCGCACCAAGGCGCGCGTGGCCCTGCTCAAGGGCGGCTTCATCCTGCTCGCAGCCGGCGTCGTGGCCGGTCAGATCGTCTATCGTCTTTTCGTGCCGACAACCCCGGTCTTCGAGTTGATGGGACTTTTCAGCCTGATCGCATTGGCGGCCAACGGCACCTGCCTGTACCTGCTGTGGCGCCACCGCGCCGACGATGTGAACATGAGTTCGGTCTGGGAGTGCTCTCGAAACGATATCGTGGCCAACCTGTCCGTATTCCTCGCCGCCGGTGCCGTGTGGCTGACCGGCACCGGCTGGCCGGACATCGTGGTGGCCTCCCTGCTGGTTTTGTATCTCCTGCGTTCCGCCCTTCGGGTGATCGGCAACGCGCGTGACGAACTGGTGGCGCCCGCCTGAGCCAGCGACGCCCCCACAGCCTGTTCAGAACCACAATAATCAACCGGAGCCCGATGATGAAAGGAACCTGCCTGCTGACGATCGTCACACTGTTCGCCACTCCCGCCCTGGCCGGGCAGCTCGCGCTGGTCGGTGCGACCGTCCATGACGGGACGGGCGGCCCGGCGCTGGAGGATGCCGTCATACTCATCGAGGACGAGCGAATCACCTGTGTTGGTTCCCGGGTCGATTGCGTGACGAACGGCCAGGTGGAAGTCATCGAACTGGCCGGGCGACACATCACCCCCGGATTGGTCGACGGCCACGTGCATTACGCGCAGACCGGCTGGCTGGATGGCCGGCCCGACAGCGGGATCGGAACCGATCACTACGACTACGAGACGTTGCAGCGATCCCTGCGCGATGATCCCGGCCGCTGGCATCGCGCGTACCTGTGTTCGGGTATCACGGCCGTCTACGACGTCGGCGGGCTGCCCTGGACGCTAGACGTCGGACGGTCGAATGAAGACGCCTCGCAGCGGCCGCACTACAAGGCCGCCGGCCCGCTGATCACCCACTACGAGCCGGTCTTCGGCGTGATGAGCGCGATGGGGACGGACACGTTCCTGCCGATGGATTCCGACGAGGCCGCCAGGGAGAGCGTGGAACAGCTGGTCGAGATAGGGGCGCAGGCGATCAAGGTCTGGTATCTGGATCCGCCAGCCAATCAGCGCGAGGCGATGGACGAGCGTGTCGGCTTGATCGGAGACGCCGCCCGCGAGGCCGGCCTGCCGCTGATCGTGCACGCGACCGAGCTGCGAAATGCCAAGGCCGCCCTGCGTGCCGGTGCGCAGATGCTGGTACACAGCGTCGAAGATCAGCTCGTAGATGAGGAGTTCATCCAGCTCCTGCAAGAAGCCGAGGCCTTTTATGCGCCCACCCTGATCGTCGGTGCGAACTGGGGTCGTGCGATGAGCAGCGTGAGGGTGGGGGTCGAACCACCGCCCATCGATGATCCCAATGGTTGCGTGGATTCCGAAACCAAGCGGGTGATTGCCGAGGCCGGCCAGCTCGGGTCGGCCGGCCAGCTGACAGGGGCGATCCTGGAGAGGGTGTTTTCGGGTTTTCTCGATGAAGGGGCTGGCCGGGCCATCGCCGGATTGAATCTGATCCGGGTGCACGAGGCCGGTGTTCCCGTGGTGACCAGTACCGATGCCGGCAACCCGCTGACCCTGCACGGACCGTCCATCTATGCCGAGATGGAGGCCATGGAATCGGCCGGCATTCCGCCTTCGGAAATCCTTGTCATGTCCACGCGCAACGGTGCGGCCGCAATGGGTGGCCTGGACGACTTCGGGACGCTGGCGGCCGGCAAACTGGCCGACCTGATCGTACTCGAAGATAATCCCAGTCAATCAGCCGGCGCTTACCGGAGCATCACGCACGTGATGCGTGCCGGGGAGCTGGTGCCTATTACGACCTACGCCGCAGAATGATTGGTGTAGTGCTCGAGCCGGTGACGTCTTGATGCGCCCGGTGCCTGGCTCAAGCTAGGGCGGGTGGGCAGCCGGACGCTCAACGCCACCCGTTATGCTGCGCTGGGCGCGGCACTGATCGCCATGAGTTACGGCCTGGCGCGTTTCGCGTTTGGCCTTTACGTGCCCTCGATTCGCGCCGACCTCGGTTTGTCACCCGAGATCATCGGTCGCGTCGGCGCCGTGCCCTACCTGAGTTTTTGTTTCGCCAGTGTTTTTGCCGCCGGCGTCGTGGACCGGCTCGGGGCCAGGGGCGCAGCCTTGACGTCCTGCCTTTTCGGGGTGCTCGGCCTGCTGGTCATCAGCCAGTCTCAAAACGCCTGGATGCTTGCCGGCGGCGTGTTTGCCTGCGGCATCTGCACCGGCCTGATGATGCCGGCGTTGTCGGGCGGCATGCGGGCGGCAGTTCGCCCTGCCGTTCACGGTCGCGTCGGCGCGATCATGAATGCCGGGACCAGCCTGGGCGTGGTCGTGTCGGTGCCGACCGCCTTGTGGCTGGCGAGCCAGTGGCGCGGCAGCTACGTCGGATTCGCCCTGGTGGCGGTTTTCTGTGCGCTCCTGGCCTGGTGGTTCGTGCCGAGTTCGGCGGGCATGGAATATGCCGGCGAAAACAGTACCGGTTCGCTCTCGACCGGGCGCAAGGCGCTGCGCCGGCTTGCGCTGTTCTCTTTCGGCATGGGTCTGACCAGTTCGGCCTACTGGGTCTTTGCCCCCGATCTGATCCAGTCCGTCGGCGAGCTGCCCAAAAGCAGCAGCGCCTGGCTGTGGCTGGCTCTGGGTCTGGCCGGCCTGGCCGGTGGTGCGGCCAGCGATCTGGCCGACCGGATCGGCATCGCCCTGACCCAGGGGCTGGCGCTCGCCGCCATGAGCGCGTCCCTGCTCACCGTCGCCCTGTGGCCCGGCTCCCTGAGCATCGTGTTGGCCTCGGCGGCCCTGTTCGGGGCCGTCTACATGATGCTGACTGGTATTCATCTGGTCACGGGCGTGCGCTTGCTGCGCCACCATCCGTCGCTGGGCCCGGTCATTCCCTTTTTGGCCATCGCACTTGGCCAGGCGGCCGGTTCGCCGCTGGTCGGCATCCTGGAGACACGTCTGGGTTACGTGGATGCTTTTTGCGTCATCGCGGCGATCGGCGTGGTGCTGGCGCTGTCGTCGCGCTGGTTCCCGACGACCTGTCCCGAGGACAACGCTGAATGAAGTGGTCGCCCGAGGTTTGCGGGGGTTCAGGGCGTAATCCGAAGCGCGTATAGCTGCTCGTAGAGCGGTCGGCAGGTATCGGCGACGGCCTTCGCGCGGCCTTCGAGTTGCGGCGGGTCATCCGGCGGCGGACCGAAGCCGGTCGATTCCCATACCTTCTGGTACCAGTGCGGCGCCCAGACACCGTCTGTGTCGCGCGGCCCCCTGGGCCAGCTGAGCATCTCGGGACGGAATTCGATCTCGAGCCGTCGGCACAGCGCGCGCAGGTGGCCTTCCGGGTCGCCCAGGAACTCGCCGCTGTCGATCACCGGCGGTTCCTGCCCCACTCGGCCGAGGACGAAGTCGTAGATGGCCTGCTGCTGCGGCACGCCGATGTCCCGGGGAGATACGGTGTCGCGTTTTCCCAGGTAGGAAGCCACCACATGGCGCGGGTCGCGGATCAGGAAGACATGGGTCAGCTTCGACAGCCAGTCGGCTTCCATCATCTCCGGCAGGATGTGGTGGGTCATGTGTTTCTGGTACCAGACGGCGGCGCCGTCGGGCGCCGGGCCGGTCAGGGTCTCGACCACCGAGCGCCAGTCGGCGACCATCGCCTCGATGACTGTTTCGCGCATCGGGTGCGGCTCACCGCTCATCCTGAGCCAGGCGCCGTAGAGCGGCTCGTCGCTGACGCTGCAGTCGGGGCGGTTTTCGAAGGCGCGCATCATCGCCGTGGAGATGTTGCGCGGCCCCGACCACATGGCGATGCGCAGCGCCTCAGGCACCGACTTCACGCTCGAGCAACTCGGCGTAGAGTTGTTGCAGACGCTGCGAGACCGGACCGCGCTGGCCCGCACCGATCGTGCGGCCGTCGACCTCGCCAACGGGCCGCAGGCCAGCAAGCGTGCCGGTTGTGAATGCCTCTTCGGCGGCGTAGACGTCGGTCAGGCTGAAGGTCTTTTCCACACAGGGGATGCCGTGTGCCCGGCACAGCGACAGGACGTGGCCGCGCGTGATGCCGCCCAGGCAGTAGCGTCCGTCGGAGGTCATCACCGTGCCGTCGCGCACGATGAAGAAATGCGTGGAGTTGCAGGTGGCAACGAAGCCGTCGGGGTCGAGCATCAGCGCCTCGTCGGCGCCGGCCACGCTGGCCTGGATGCAGGCCATGATGCAGTTGAGCTTGCTGTGGCTGTTCAGGCGCGGGTCCTGGACGTCCGGCGCGCCGCGGCGGACGTGCACGGTGAACAGTCGCTGGGGCCTGGTCAGGATCTCGTCGGTGACCGGGTGGTGGCCGGGGATGATCACCAGGGTCGGGCCGCCGTGAACCAGTCGCGGATCCTGGTAGGGTTCGCGCCGCACGCCGCGGGTGAGCATGATGCGCAGATGGGCGTCATCGACCAGTTCGTTGCTTTCGATGACGGTCGCGACGGCCTCGCGCAATTCCAGCTCGTCCGGTACGCCGGCGAGCATCAGCACCTTGGCGCCTTCCTTCAAACGATCGAGGTGGGCGCCCAGAAAGGCCGGCTTCCCGCCGACCACTCGCACACCCTCCCAGACGCCGTCACCAAGCACGAAGCCGGAGTCGAACACCGAAACCCGGGCTTCGTTTTCCGGCACCAGTTGACCGTTGATCCAGATTTGCATGGACTCATTCACTTTGCGTCGGTGACGCCGGGAGTCTAGCAGACGTCGATTGCCCGTCCTTCAATTGGGAACTGGTGGTCGCAAGGATGGCGCGCGTTATTATTGGGGCTGCGCCAGCGACGGGATACCGACCATGAAACGCAAGCAACGACTCCGGCTGATCATTGCTGGCGCCTTTCTTGCCAGCCTCGTGTTCTTCTACGGCTTCAACGACGGCACGGCGTTTTGGTTCTGGATCTGGCCGCTTACGTTGGCGGTGGTTATCTATAATTTTCTCCTGTGGGGTGAGCGCTGTCCGGCCTGCAAGCGCGAGTTTGCGCTGGAAGCGCTCGAGAGCGATACATTTCGAACCACCTGGCAATGCCGCTACTGCGATCATCGCCTGCGACGTTTCAACATGCGCCCCAATCCGTGATCATGAGCTGGCGTGAGGCGTTGCTTTATGCGCTGAGTTTTCTCGCGGGCGTTTTCGGCCTGCTGCTGGTTGGTATGTATGCCTGGTCGGCCTGGTCGGTGATGGGTGAGCCGGACCAATCCGTCCTCTTCTGGCACGCGTCCTTTCTGATGTTCGGCTTGTTCCTGCTGGCCGCTGCGGTAACCTTCGGTGTGCTTGGCTGGATCATGCGGCGCGAAAGTCGCGCGCGCAGCGGACGGAAGGAATGAATGGAAAAAGATCATGTTCATTGACTCGGAAATCACGACCTTTGCGATCGGCTGGCTGCTTGCCGGCGTGTTCGTGAGTACGACCGCGATGGCCGGGAACCCGGTCGAATGGCGCGAGATCGTCGAGCAGCCCCAGCCCGAACCACAACTGCGCGAACGCTATGGTGATGCCGAATCGCAGTTCGGCGATCTGTATCTGCCCGATGGCGACGGTCCGTTCCCGGTCGTCGTGCTGATTCACGGGGGTTGCTGGCGGGTGGAATACGGCCTGGACCACGTCGCGCCCCTGGCCGATGATCTGCGTGAGGCCGGCGTAGCGGTGTGGTCGCTCGAGTATCGTCGCCTGGGCGAGCCCGGGGGTGGCTGGCCGGGTACGTTCGACGACATCGTCGCCGGGTTCGAACGACTCGATCGGCTCGCGCGGCATCATCCGCTGAACCTCGATCATGTTGTGTTGCTCGGACATTCGGCCGGTGGCCACCTGGCGCTGTGGCTGGCCGCTCGCGACCAATTGCCTTCCGATCACCAATGGCATGCCCGATTGCCGTCAGGCTTGAGGGGCGTGGTGACCCTGGCGGCCATCAGCGACCTGGGGCGATACGCCGAAGGCGACGGCGCCTGCAATCACTCCGCAGCCCAATTGCTCGGCGAGGACGAATCGCGCCGCCAGGATCGGCTGGTACTGGCCAGCCCGGATCACCTGTTGCCGCCGGGGGTGCCGGTTCACCTGGCCCACGGTCGCGAGGATGCCATCGTGCCCACGAATCAGAGCGTCGTACATGCCGCCCGCATCCGCGCGGCCGGCGGTGAAGCGATACGGCATATCATGGAGGGGGCCGGGCACTTCGACCCGATCGCGCCCTTCGCGCAGGCCTGGACCGAGTCGCGATCGGTGGTTCTGTCCCTGCTCGAGATCGAACACGCTCAGGAGTGATTACAGAATGGAAGAAACGCTCGTGGGCGACCGATTGATCCGGACGGTTGCTGCCGTGATCGCCGACGAGCGTGGTCGTGTCCTGCTGGTTCGAAAGTGCGCTTCGGCGTTCTTCATCCAGCCCGGCGGCAAGCGCGAGTCGGGCGAGGATTCCCTGACCACGCTGGCGCGCGAACTGCGCGAGGAAATCGGCGTCAATTTCGATCCGGCGCGAGCCGTTCTCCTGGGTGAGTTCGAGGCGCAAGCGGTACACGAGCCCGGCCGGCGTGTTCGCGCCGAAGCGTTCGTGGTGGCCATCGAGGGCGAGCCTCGGGCTGCCGCCGAGATCGAGGAACTGGCCTGGGTCGATCCGGATGATCCCGGGAACCTGAACGTCGCGCCGTTGAGCCGGCGGCACATACTGCCGGCCTTTCTGGGCAGAAGGGAAACCGATGCTGTCTAGCGTGGAAGCAAAACTCCCGCCCTTGCTGGTGGTCGCGCTTGTCGCCGCAGCCATGTGGGGTACTGCCCGGGCGACCGTGAGCTTCGAGTCCGCATTCTGGCTGCGATTGGGTCTGGCCGGGCTGCTGTTGGTCGCCGCTGTCGTTCTGGTCGTGGCCGGTCTGCTTGAGTTCCGTCGGGCGAATACCACGGTCAACCCGATGGCGCCCGAGGAATCCAGTACCGTGGTTCGAAGCGGCGTCTATCACTACAGCCGCAATCCGATGTATCTCGGGTTCCTTGTTGCGCTGATCGGCTGGGCTGTCTGGCTGGCCGCCCCCTGGGCCTTGCTCGGCCCGGCTCTCTACGTCGTCTGGATGACGCGCTTCCAGATCATTCCCGAAGAGCGGGCCCTGGCCGAGCAATTCGGAGCGGACTACCTGGACTATTGCCGGCGCACGAGACGTTGGGTTTAAGGTGATGGCAAACGGAGCGAATGCAGACATGAAACTTCTCGGGCTTCTCGGCGGCATGAGCTGGACGTCGACGATCAGTTACTACCGTCGGCTCAACCAGCTCGTGACAGAGCGTCTGGGCGGACTCCACTCCGCCCGACTGCTGCTCTACAGCGTGGACTTCGAAACCGTCGAGCGCCTGCAGCATGCCGGGCGCTGGGACGAGGCGGGTGAATTGCTGGCTGATGCCGCGCGGCGGCTGGTCGCCGGTGGTGCCGAAGGCATCGTGTTGTGTACCAACACCATGCACAAGGTGGCCGAGTCGATCGAATCCGCGGTCGAGGTACCCCTGTTGCATATTGCCGACCCCACGGGCGAGGCGATCAAGGCGGCGGGCTGTTGCCGCGTGGGTCTGTTGGGGACGCGCTTTACCATGGAACAGCCTTTCTACCGACAGCGCCTCGCCGAGCGCTTCGGGCTGGAGGTCCTGGTGCCCGGGGAGGCCGATCGGGAGATGGTCCATCGCGTGATCTTCGATGAACTCTGCGCCGAGCGCATCGAGTCCGACTCCCGCCGCGCCTATCAGCGCGTCATCGCCGACCTAGCCGAACAGGGCGCCGAAGCCGTCATCCTGGGTTGCACGGAAATCGCCTTGCTGATCGGTGAGGATGATGTCGCCTTGCCCGTGTTCGATACGACTGAACTGCATGTTCGAGCGGCGGTCGACTTCGCGCTCGGCGAGCATGAACCACCGCAAACGTGAGCTGGTACCGGCTCGAGCTGGGCGATGCACTTCTCGCCGAAGCCGAGCTGGATGACATTCGACGCCGCTGCAAGCGTGTGTTCGAGCGTTCCGGCGCCCCGCCGGGCTGGGCCGTTTACCTGGTCCACGTTTCCGGGAATCTTCACTGCAAGGCAGAACTCTTTTTCTCACCGGCTGCCGCGGAACTGGCCCGTCGAATGGGGGCGCAGTGCTGCGGCATGCCGCCGAAGGGGATGCGTCTACTGGCAGGCGAAGAGGCCGGCTTGTTTGACTAGAATGACCCCATGATCTCACTCATTCGGAGCATTAACTGATGCATAAATGCCTGGCCGCTTGTTTCCTGCTGCTTTTCGGTACCAGCGTGATCGCCGAGTCTCCTTACGCCGACGAGCAAGGTCGGCAGATCAAGGCATTGTCCGCGGAGCGCATCGCGGGCCTGAAGGCCGGTCACGGCCTGGGCTACGCCAAGGCGGCCGAACTCAACGGCTATCCGGGGCCGAAGCATGTCCTGGAACTGGCCGATGACCTCGACCTCGACGCCGACCAGATTCGCCGCACCGAGGCGCTGCATGAGACCATGCGCGAGCGCGCCGGTGCGCTCGGCCGGGATCTCATTGCGGTGGAGACCGAACTGGAAGAGACCTTCGCTGGAGCGTCGATGTCTCGCCAACGCTTGGTCGAACTGGTCTCCCGGAGTGCGCGCATCGAGGGACAGATTCGCCTGATCCACCTGCAGGCTCACCTGGAGCAGCTCGAACTGCTCGATGACGAACAGGTCGCCGAGTACATGCGGCTGCGCGGCTATGGGGAGAAAGCGAGCGGCCATCGTCATCAGCACCGGCACTGATTCATACGGCGACACGGCTATTCAATGACCTGGTCCGCTGTCAAATACCGCGTCGCGAATGCCCCCTGGACGCTGATCATTTCGCTGGCGGTCATGTCCGGCTTCGTGATCCTGGGCGTGCACATGCCCGAACAGCTTGCCTCGGGTGCCGCGAGCGTGCTGGAGTTCACCACCTCGCACTTCGGCTGGCTGTACCTGTTCGCCACCACCGGCTTCCTGATCTTCTGTATCGGGGTGGGCTTCAGCGCCTACGGATCGATCCGCCTGGGCGCCGATGGCGAGGCGCCGGAGTTTCCCTATCCCACCTGGCTGGGCATGATCTTCTCGGCCGGCATGGGCGTCGGCTTGGTCTTCTGGGGTGTGGCCGAGCCCATGAGCCACTTCGTCGAGTCGCCGCTGGGCATGGCCGAGCCGCGCAGCGCCGAGGCGGCAGGACTGGCCATGCAGTACTCGTTCTTCCACTGGGGTTTTCACCAGTGGGCCAATTTCGGCGTCGTTGGCCTGGCCATCGCCTATGCCCGGTTCCGCCTGGGCCGGCCGGGGATGATCAGCGAGACTTTCCGCGCCAGTCTGGGCGAGCGGGTCGACGGCCCGGTTGGCTACGGCATCAACACGCTGGCGGTACTGTCGACGGTGTTCGGCGTGGCGACCACACTGGGCCTGGGGGTCATCCAGATCAACAGTGGCCTGGACACGGTGGCCGGCATCGACTTCGGGCTGGATAACCAGCTGGCCATCCTGGCCGGCATTGCGGTGATCTTCCTGCTGGCCTCGTTGACGCCACTGGAGGCGGGCATTCGCTGGGTCAGCGATGCCAACATGCTGCTCGCCGCCGTGGTGCTGGTGTTCGTGTTCTTCGCCGGGCCTACGGATTTCATCACCGCGGTGCTGACCAATGCGCTCGGCGACTACTTCGCCAACCTGATCGGTATGAGCCTGGTGATGGAGCCTTACACCGGTGACGACTGGGTCGAGCGCTGGACGATCTTCTACTGGGCCTGGGGTCTTTCGTGGGCGCCGTTCGTGGGCAGTTTCATTGCCCGAATCTCGCGGGGGCGGACGGTGCGTGAGTTCGTGCTCGGCGTCATCGGCGTGCCTGTCCTGCTGAGCATGGTCTGGTTCGCCACCTTCGGCGGTTCGGCCCTGCACTTCGAACTGTTCGAAGACGCCGGCCTGGGGGATGCGGTGACCACCGAAGTGAGCTCGGCGCTTTTCCGGATGCTGGAGCTTTTGCCGGCCGCCGGCGTGCTCGGGCCGGCCGTACTGCTGCTCATCGTGCTGTTCGTAATCACTTCGGCCAATTCGGCGACTTTCGTGCTGGGCATGTTCACCAGCCGAGGGCGGCTCAACCCGGGCCGATCGGTACGCCTGATCTGGGGCGTGGCAACGGTGCTGGTCACCGGCACGTTGCTGATCAGCGGCGGCCTGGGTGCGCTGCAGACCATCTCGATCATCGCCGCCTTTCCATTCATGGTTCTGATGATCTTCATGGCCACCTCCCTGCTACGCGCCTTCCGCGACGAGCAGCGACAGAAGGAGTTGCACGAGGCGCTTTTGCGCGAACGCATTCAGCGCCTGCTCGAGGAGCATGATGTCGAACGCGAAAACATCGACCCGGAGGCCGGTGATGTGCGCGATGAAGATGGTCAGGGGCGCTGAAAAGCGCTGGATCTGACGTCAGCTGAGCAGGTTTACGCTCCAGCCGGTCCGGGGAATCGTCGCTCGGGGGTCGACGCGGCCCTACCGGCAGCCCTATAGGCGTTGGCACTCCCCCAAAGCATTTCCGTCGACCCGGCCGGTTGCCCGATCGCCTTCAATCTCGAACTGCAGGTCGACCTGTTCGAAGCGCCCCGGACCCTGGCGCTTGAGCACGTGGATGAATTCACCCATGTGCAGGGCCATGTGCTCCGGGCCGATACGGGTTTCGATCGTGCCAGTCTCGCATGTGAAGCGCTCGATGCGGTAGTCGGGCGTGTCTTCGGCGTCGAGGTAGGGCAGGAAGGTGGCCAGTCGACCTTCGTTTTCGGCCGGCTCCAGATCGAGCAGGTGGGCCATCAGCGGATAAACGCTGACGCTGCGAACGGTTGGCGCGCGACTCCCGGGCGTGAAATCAGGTCCTCTCGCGACGAAAACGCCGTGCATCTCGGCCAGCGCCGGATCCCAGCCGTGCATGCCCTTGGGCGGATTCGGATTGGCCATGTAGGGCTTGCTGGAAATCAGCCAGCCCGGATCGGCTTCGACCAGCACGTCGGGCACGCGGTAGTGGCTGCCGAAGTGATAGCGCTCCGGGATGTCCTTGCGTTGCCAGGCACTCAGGTGATCGGCGTCCTCGAGGGCGGCGACGATCTCGTCGGCACTCATTTCCCCGGCCCAGAGCTGCGCGGCCGGACCCCAGTCGGAGACACGGACCTTCGACAGATCCAGGTGCTCGTCCAGCGCCACGGTTCGCTCGCGACTGACCTCCGACATGCCATGGTCGGATACGAGAATGATGTTGATTGCGTCGAGTTGACCCCTGGCTTCCAGTTCCGAGAACAAGCGACCCAGTTCGTCGTCGATCCGGGCTGCGGCGTCGAGGGTGGCCGTCGAGGCGGGCCCGTCGCTGTGGCCGCGCGAGTCGACCCGACTGAAGTAGAGGGTGAGGAAGTCCGGACGCTCTTCTTCGGGCATTGCCAGCCACTCCAGCACCTGGTCGATGCGCTCGGCGTGCGGCACTCGGCCGTCGTAGGCTCGGTAATGCGTTGGGCGGGTGCGCTGGATCATGGCCTCCGAGCCGGGCCAGAAAAAGGTGGCTGCGGTCAGCCCCTGTTGCTCGGCGGTTACCCAGATCGGCTCGCCGCCCTGGTACCAGAAACCGTCATTGACCGCCTCGCGGTCGCCGAGTGAAAAACTGGCCTCGCGTTTCGGATCCCACATATTGTTTGCCACCACGCCGTGCGTGCCCGGATGGCGGCCGGTCACCAGGGTGTAGTGCGTGGCGAAAGTCTTGGTGGGGAAGGCCTGGTGCAGACTGTCGGCGTAGAAACCCTCGCGAATCATGCGGTCGATCGCCGGGCTGTCGAACCGCTCGATGTAGTCGTGGCGGAAACCATCGATCGAAATCAGCAACAGCGGTGCGGGCTTGTCGCCCGCGGGACCTGCAGGGTCCGCCTGGCAGCCCGACAGGAGCGCGGCGAAAATCAGTACGGCGGGCAGGTAAAAAGCGGTGAAGAAACGATCGAGCATCGATAACAAAGCCGTGAAGAGACACTCGAAGTCTAATCGTTCGTCGGCCTCGAATTGTTGAATTTTGGGTGATCGTGACCGAATCCGGGACGAAAAACCGTTCTTCTGGGCACTCGGAAAAACAGGAAGAGCGAAAAATGCAGAAATTTCTTGTTGGCTGCCTGATCGTTGTCGTCGTACTGGTCGGTGTCGGAGGCACGGCCGGCTATTTCTTCTTTATCAAGCCGGCCTGGGAGTTTGCCGGGGGCGTGCAAGAGTTCGTGCAGGAGTATGCCGAGCTCAACGAGCAGGTCGAGCGTCAGGACGGGTTTTCACCGCCCGAGGACGGTAGCATTACCAACGAGCAGTTCCAGCGCTTCCTCGTTGCCCAGCGCGACATGCGCCAGGCCATGGAGGGCGAGCTCGGTGATCTCGAGCAACGTTTCGAATCGATGCAGGAGCAAATCGACGAAGAGCAGCGTGATGCCAACATCGGCGAACTGTTTACCGCCTACCAGGGTCTCGGCGAACTGCTGATCGAGGCCAAGCGCGTCCAGGTCGAAGCGCTCAACCGCTATAACTTTTCGCTGCAGGAATATCTCTACGTGCGCAACCAGATCTATCGCGCCCTGGGACAGGAAGTCGCCGTGGCCTCGTTCGGCGACCAGGCACCGCAGATGCGCGACTACCAGGTCCCCGACGAAGTGGTCGAAATGGTCTCGTCGCACCGAGAGGAGTTGATGGAGGGGTACGCGTTTGCCTGGTTTGGAATTTAGAGTCTCCGGTCAAGGAAGCCATTAATCCCTCGTCTTTGGGCGACGGAGGAGTTTTGAAATTTTCAAATTCCAAGCACCAATTTACAAACAAATCTCAATGACCGAATTCTCCAATGACCGAAACGAGCCGGGGCGCTTCGAATGCCTGAGGCCACGTTTTGAACATTCGGTGATTGAAACATTGGTTCTTGTTTGAGAATTGGTGCTTGGTACTTGGACATTATTCAGCCGGTCGGCTTGATCGCGACGACCTCCAGGATTTCGCTCTGGGCGCGGGTGCCCTCGCTGGTGTCGACGCGGTCGCCGGTCCACAACGCCATCAGGTCGGCCTGGAGGGCGGATTGTGCGTCGGCATCGAGCGCGGCGAATGCCTGTTTGAGGGGTCCGAAGTGTTCCCGGTAGAAGCCGACGACTTCCTCCGGTGCTTCGGCATGCACCAGTTCGTAGGGCAGGCGCGTCATCCACAATTCGGCCACCTGCGCGCCCAGGCGCTGCTCGACGGTTGCTTCGTCGCCCCATAGCAAGGGCGAAGGCATGTCGGGCGGGGGAACATGCCGGCCGACGGTCCGGAAGAAGTCGCCTACGAAACTCTCGGGCGTCCAGTTGCCCAGCACGATGCGGCCCCCGGGCCGGGTGACGCGCAGCAGTTCGGCAGTGACCCGCTCGGGCCTCGGGGCGAACATGGCGCCGATCAAGCTGATGGTGAGGTCGAAGCCCTCGTCCTCGTAGGGCAGGTCTTCCGCGTCACCCACGTCGAATTGTGCCTCCAGGCCGGCCGAAGCCGCCCGCGCCCGAGCCTGCTCGATCCAGACCGGTGCGAGGTCGACGCCGGTGACTTTGGCGCCGGACGCGGCGGCCAGCAGAGCCACCTGGCCGCTGCCGCAGGCCACATCCAGGACACGCTCGCCGGGATTGAGGTCGAGTCGCCGGAAGAATCTCCGGGCACCCTCTTCGAGGCCTTCGGCGACCTTGCCGTAGTCGCCCGCCGTCCAGGTGGCGTGCAGTCGCTCCTTGAGTTCCCGAAAGTCCGGTTCGCCGTTATCCATGGTCGATCCTCCGCTTCAGGTTTCCTCCCATGAAACAACCGCAGGCGTGCATGCGCAAGTACTGAATCTGTAGCGCCGATTGCGGACTGCCCGGCGCCGGGCAGTCGGGCCGCGGGAATCTGATAAGCTTTCTCATGACTTCGCTCCCGGAGGAGCCAGAAGATGCTGCGCAAGATCATTCTCCTTGTCTTCATCCTCATCGCCCTGCTGATCGTGGCGGTCGTGACCGCCGCCTTGTTGATCGATCCGGACGATTATCGCGAGCAACTGGCCGCTCGGGCCAGCGAGCAACTCGGCCGCGAAGTCAGGCTGGAAGGCCCGATGGAACTGACGTTCTTCCCCTGGCTGGCGCTCGATATACGGGACGTGACCGTCGACAATCAATCCGAGTTCGAGCAGGCTCCGTCCCTGGCGAGTATCGAGCGTGCCTCGGCGTCCGTGCGTGTTCTGCCGCTGCTGCGCGGCGAAATCGAGATCGGAACCGTGACCATCGGGCAGGCCGACCTCAACGTGGTGACCGGCCGTGACGGATCGAGCAATCTGGACGGCCTGTTCGCCGGTTCGGAAACGGCGCCCGATTCCAATGAGCCGACGGATCTTTCGCAGATCCGTACCGGCGGGGTGCAGTTCCGCAACGTGGTGTTGAACCTGATCGACCTCGCAGCCGACTCCCGCACGGAGCTGCATCTCGACAGCCTCTCTCTCGATTCCTTCGCGGCCGGAGCGGATTTGCCACTTTCGCTCGATGGCCGCCTGGTCGAGGGCGGCGAGGCCGTGGTGACCCTGGCGCTTGACGGAACCGTGCGTGTGGCGGCGGATCTCGCGCAAGTGGCCCTTTCGGACTGGTCGCTGCGCTATACCCTCCTTGCAGCGGGTGCCGAAGGCGAAGCGGAGGGCAGCCTGGTGGTCGAGCCCTTGGCCGATCCGCTTCGTATCGAGCTGACATCCTTCGCCAATCGCGTCGAAATGGGCGAGCTGAACGCTGAGTTATCGGCCGAGCAGGCCATTACGGCCACCATCGGAGAAGTTGTGCGCGCCAGCCTGCCGGCGGCCCGCCTGACACTGAATGGCCAAGCCCTGAACCTCGACGGTGAAGCCACTGTCGGCGAGCGCATCGGCGGCCGATTGAACGTCACGGGTGAACGGCTGGATCTGACCACCCTCGTTCCCGAAGGCGGTCAGGGCAGCGGCGATGCCGGGGATGACGCCGACGGCGGGCCCGCCCAGGACTTCAGCGCGCTCGACATGTTCGACCTGGACTTCTCACTGGAGCTCGGTGAACTGGTGATGGCCGAGGGCGCACGCCTTACGGATGTCACGGCCCGCAGCCGCCTCAGCGGCGGTGAATTGACGCTTGATCCGCTATCGGCCCGGCTTTTCGGTGGACAGTTCGAGGGCAGCGCGCGGGTGGACTTTACTCAGCAGCCTCCCGAGGTCGTGCTTAGCCCCAACCTGTCGGGAGTTCGGGTTGCCGAGCTGGCTTCGTTGTTCACCAGCCAGTCGCCGGTTGACGGCCAGGGCGAGTTCACCATGGATGTGCGCTTCAGCGGCTTCAGTCCAGAGCAGATGCTGGCCTCGCTCGCCGGCAACGGCAATTTCGCCATTGCCGATGGCGTTCTTCAGGGCGTGGACCTGCGGGCCCTTATCGAGCAGGAATTGACCACCGACAATCTGGGGAACATCGCCCGGACTTTCGGTGGCGAGACCCGCTTCCGAACGCTCGACGGGGGTCTGACGATCGAAGACGGCGTCGTCGAGCTGCCCGACCTGAACCTGGCCGCGGCCGGCTATGCGGCGACCGGCCAGGGTCGCATCGACCTGGGTGCCAACCGGGTCGACTATGTGCTGGCGCTGGATCTGGGCGAGGAACTCACGCAGCAGCTTCCCCGTGCCCTTCGTCGTGCCACCAACGGCCGGATCCCGCTGGGCATTTCCGGTGAACTGACCGCACCAACGGTCAGCGTCGACCTGGCCGCGCTGGCCGAGGGCGCCGTGCGCGAGGAGCTCGGCCGACGCCTGCTCGAGGCGCTGGATGACGACGACGAAGGTGAATCGGAAGAAGAGTCAGCCGAAACGCAGGAAGAAGGCGAGCCGGCTCAGGAGGGCGCCGAACCTGACGAGGGCGAGCGCCGCCGGGAAGCCGGCCGCAACCTCCTGCGCGGCCTGCTCGAAAAGCAGGAAAAAGACGAAGAACCCGAGGAAGACCCCGAGGTCGACGAGTCACAAGAAGAAACTGAAAGCGACCCACCTCCGGCAGGAGGAGTTTAAGAAGCCTGTTAACGACCATCGGTCGATTGGTCGAAGCACCAAATCACAAGCACTAATTTTCAAACAAATCCCAATGAACGAAATCCCAATGACCTAAACGGTGACGGCGGCCGCATTATGCGACTTGCAGAAATCCCGGGCCGGCTTAGCCCTTACCGATCTTGCAATTGGGCACTTACATCTGCAATCGGCACAAGCCTGTCACTTTGGCGCCATGTCCGTTTCGGTCATTAAAAATTTGGTCATTCGAATTTGTTTGAGATTTGGTGCTTGAAATTTGGAATTTTTTAAGCTCCATCAATCGCACAAAGGTGAGGGATTTACGGATCCCCTATCGGGGACTCCAAAAACGTAGCAAGCGGGTATTCCTCAACCCGGTGCCATGCCGCCGTCGACCCCAATTACCTGCCCGTTGATGTAACCGGCGGCGTCCGAGCACAGGAAGGCCGCCAGCGCACCCACGTCGTCGGGCCGGCCGAAGCGGCCGGCCGGGATGGCCGCCAGCAGGCTGTCGCGATCGAGCTCGCCCAGCATGCCGGTGTCGATCACGCCCGGCGCGATGGCGTTGGCGCTGACGCCCCGGCTGGCCATTTCGCGCGCCAGCGAGGCGACCGCGCCGTGCAGGCCGGCCTTGGCCGCCGAATAGTTGACCTGCCCCCGGTTGCCGAGGCGTGCGGCCACGCTCGAGACGGCGACGACCCGGCCCCAGCGCAAGCGTGCCATGCCCAGGAGCGCCGGCTGGACCACGTTGTAGAAGCCGTTGAGATTGATCTCGATGACGCGCTGCCATTGTTGCGGCGACATGCCGGCCATCGGGGCGTCGTCATGGATGCCGGCGTTGTGTATCACTACGCCCAGCGGTGATGTCTCGACCAGTTCCGCCACTGCCGCGCGGGTCGCCGCGCCGTCGGCCAGATCGAACTGCACCGCATCGGCCCGGCCGCCGTCGTTGCGGATGGCTTGAGCCACGGACTCGGCGCGCTCGAGACCGCGGCCGGCGTGAACCAGGACGTCATGACCGTCGGCCGCCAGTGACCGGCAGATGGCCTCGCCGATCTCACCCGAGCCGCCGGTCACCAGCGCCCGGCAGGGATCGGGTCGGCGGCCGCTTGTTGCGCGGCTCATGCCGCCGTCCCCGAAGACGGGAACATGATGGTGGCGCGGCCGCGCGCCAGCATGGCGTCGTCACTGAGCACGCGGAATTCGTAGACCTCGCCCATGGCGCTGCCGCCGATGCGGTCGGCATGGATGATCAGTTCAGCCGGCGCCTCCAGGGCGGCGATGCCGAGTTCGAGTTCGGGCAGGGCCACCAGCCGGCCCTCCCGCGCCGGTGCGTCTTCGGCCGCCAGCAGACTGCCGTGCACGGCCATGGCCTGCGCGCCGTACTCGGCCAGGGCGCTGGCCGGCAGCCGGCCCTTGCGCCCCAGCGGGTGGTCCTCGAGCCGGCCGGTTTCGGCGCGGCAGGTAATGCGCGAGTCGTCATGGCTGACGACCTCTTCGATCAGCACCATGGCGCCGGCGTGCGGCACGCGGGTTTCGATGTCCGTGATCCGTTCGGTCACCGGGGAAGCCCAATTCGTGAAAACAGCCAAGATAGCAAAATGCCCAGCGCCACGGTCAAGCCGAGCATCTGCAGCATGCCGATGGTCGACTGGCCGAGGACCAGGAAGACCCCGCCGGTCGATGCCGCGCAGGTGTTGATCGCCCGGCGGCTGCGCGCCGCTGCCGGCGGATCGGTGCGGAAGTTGCGAGAAAACAGCGCGAAGTCCAGGCCGATGCCGGCGGTCAGCAATAGGCCGATGAGGTGGACGATGGTCAGCCCGCCGTCGAGGTGGCTCATCGTCGCGGCGGCGACCAGGACCGCCGAGGCCGGGGGCAGAAGGACTGCCAGGGTTTCGACGGGATGACGCAGTCGAAGCCAGAGCAGCAGCACGATCAGCGCGGCGGCCAGGCCCAGGCTCAGCGAAGCCTCCTGCCGCCATGCGGCCACCATGGCTTGCGACCCTTCGGCGAGATCGATCAGCTGGGCCGGCGCATCGTTGCGCGCCAGGAATGCGGCAAGTGTCTCGGCGTCGGACAGGCCGACGGGCTGGATCAGCGTATTCCAGCCTGTCGCCGTCTTCGTCAGCTGTGAATCGAGCCGGGCGGCCAGCGGGGTGCCGTCCCAGAAGTTGCGTGAAATCGGCCCCCGGGATCGGGCCCGGTCGAGGTCGGCCAGGAAGGGCTCGAACGCGCCGGAGCGAAAACCCGAGTCGGCGGACTCCAGGCGCTTGCGCATCGCTTCGGCCGTCGGCCATGCGGACAGGCGGTGCCGCTGGGTCTCCTCGGTCGGCAATAACTCAGTAGCGGCCTGCCAGCCCTCGATCAGGCCCTGCTCGCGGGCGCTCTCCAGCAGCTCCACTGTTTGCTCGCTCGCCTCGAGTGCGGCTTCCAGGGTTTCACCGCTGGTCGCGATGAGATGGCGGACTTCACCGCCGCCGACTGCAGCCCGAAGTTCGCGGTCGGCGGCGATCTGGCTGCGATCGATCGGGCTCAGGCGCGAGAGGTCGTGGGACCAGCGCGCCTCGCCCTGCCAGACCAGGAAACCCAGTGCGGCCAGACCGAGCAGCAGGGGTACGGCCGGCCAGTTGAACGGACTGACCCGGGTTGGCTCCACCCGCCGGGGCAGGGCCGGGTTGAGCGCGGGCAGGAACTGCGTGGCCAGGGCCGCGCCGGCCAGGCCGGCGGCCGAAAACGCGCCAAGCTGCGCCAGGCCCGGGCTGTCGGACAGCCAGATTGCGACATAGGCGATCAGGGTGCTGGTCACGCCCAGCAGCAGGGGCGCGCGGATGTTGCGGGCGGTTGCCGACAGGGCGCGCCGGTCGGCGTGGCCGAACAGGTGGACGGGGTAGTCGAGCGCGACGCCGAGAAGCGTGAAGCCGAAGGCCAGGGTCAGGCCGTGCACCTGGCCGAAAGCCAGAACGGTTACGGTCAGTCCGCAGACCACGCCGAAAGCCAGCGGTACGGCGCCGGCGATGATGGCACTGACCGAGCGCCAGGCAAACGCCAGCACCACCAGCAATAGCGCGCTGCCCCAGAGACTCAAACGGAGCGCGTCGGACCTGGAAGCCGTGGCGCTGGCCACACCGATGACGGGGGCACCGGCGAGTTCAAGGCGCTGCCGATCGGGGGCGATGTCGGTAAAGCTCGAACGCAGAGCCTCGAGCAACCGTTCCTGCTGGTCGATGGCATAGGGAGCATGCGACGAATGGACGATCAGCAAGGCGCGCTCGCCGGCGGCATCGAACCATGCGCCGTCGATCCGCTGGGTCTGCCGACCCTCGGCCAGGCCGGCGGCGAGTTCCTCGACCATGCCAAGCGGGTCGCGGGCGATCAGCGATTCGGCCCGCCGGCCGGCGACGGTCAGGTCGGCCAGGCGGTTGTTCAGTGCTTCGGCCACGGCTTCGGGTGTCACGCGTTCCGCGACGTCGCCTGCCAGGACAAAGCGGGCCTGCATGAGTTTGTCGAGGAGGGCTTCCTGCCGCGACCAATCGCCGTTGTCGACGCGTTCGACGCCCTTGAGGCCGCGCCAGCGTTCGGCCAGCGCGCGGCTGGTTTCGGCCATCGCCAGGGGATCTTCCCCGTCGACGGCGGCAAGAATCAGGCGGGCGGTGCTGCCGCCGGAGACCTGGTCGACGACGATCTGTTGGCGGGCCGTTTCGGGGGCGGGCAGGAAGGCGTCCAGGCGGTAGTCGAGTTCCAGGGCGGAAACGGCAAGGGCGCCGGCGCCAGCCAATAGCAACAGGGCCAGCAGTGGGCGCCAGATGTGTCTCACGGCTGGCGGCTCAGTTCGGTTTCGATTTTCTCGCCGTCGGACAGGGCGAGTACGAAGCGCTCAAGCCTATCGTCCTTGCCGCTGAGCGAGAGCGACTCGACCTGTGCGGCCAGCGCTTCGTCGCGCGGCTTCAGGGTGAGTCGCCAGCAGCATTCTTCTCCGCATTCTTTACCCGTCAGCTCGTGTTTGAAGCGTTCGCGCAGGGCATCGGCGTCGCCGGTCAGCAGCGCGGACAGGCCGTGGTAGAGCACCGCCAATTCCGGGATGTGACCGAGGCTGTAATTGCGGGACGAGTGCCCGGGGCGCTCGATGATGACCATGTTCGAGCTCAGCGTATGTTTTGTTTCACGGGGTTCAAGCGTCTGGCGCACGAGATGGCCGTGAAGGTTGCGCCAGATCCGGCCGGTCACGACAAGCGGCTCGGACAGCAAAGGCGAACTGCGCCGCTCGACGAAATGCAACTCGGTGCGATCGTCTTCCGGAGCCAGGGACGAGAGCAGTTCGTCGAGATTCTCGGGTGCGCCGGCGTCAGTCGTCGTCGCCGCGGCGATCAGGATCAGTGTCAGCAGTCCAGAAATCATAGAAGTTGAACCAATTGTAGGGGTATTGACGCGCATAGTGCGCCAGGCGGTCGGCGTAGTGTTGAATCCGTTCGTTCAGCAAGCGCCGCCGCTCACTACGCGACTTCGACCGTGCGGCCGTTGCCGGCAGCGGTTCGAACACCAGCCGATAGCGCCGCCGGCCCTCGTAGAGGCCGAACACCATGACGACCGGCGCGTCGAGTATATCGGCAATCGCCAACGGTGAAGCCGGCAGGCGGGTCGGGCGGTCCAGAAAGGAAACCGCCACGGCAGCCTCGCTGCCCCAGGTGCGGTCGGCCAGCATGGCAACCATGCCGCCGTCTTCCATGACGCCGCCGGCTTCAAGCACGATAGCGGGCCCGGGCTGACTTGCGTCGATGACGGTGTCGCGAATATCCGGGGAGATTTCCTCCATCATCTGCGTCATCAGTGAGTTCTGGTTGCGGTCCATCACAACCTTGAGCTTGCGGTATTGCGACGGGGCCTGTCGGTTGAAGACGCGAATCGCCTCGAAGCTGCCCAGGTGCGACCCCAGCAGCATGCAGCCGTGCCCCCGGTCGAGCATGTCGTGCAGGTGTTCGACGCCCTCGGGATGAACGTCGAGTTCGTCGCCCCGGCCGGCCAGCAGCAGCACGCGGTCGACGATGGTGATGGCAAAGGTATAGATGTGGATCATCACGCCCCACCAGCCCTGGTGCGGTGCGCCGACACGCCGGAGCCATTCCCTGGAAGCGCGCCGTTCGGACCCGCGCACCAGGAAGAAGTACAGCGTCGTCGGGAACATGCAGAACTGGGCGAAGCCGCGTCCGACGTGGAGGATGCACCAGCGGATCAGGACGAGCCAGAAGCGGTTACCGCCCTCCGGGCGTTCACGCCAATGCGCCATGACGGCACTGTCCACGCGCGACGGCCTGGCCGTCCTCGGATTTGATGACGAAGGAAAACTGGTCGGCGGTGCCCTCGATATGCAGGCGAATCGATTCTTCGGGCCGAACCGGATGCAGGAACTTGATGCGCTGCCAGTGCGTCGGACCGTCGCGGAAGCCGGCCAGCACGCGCGCCTGGCGCTGAACCAGTTCGAGCAGCACGACGCCCGGCACGATGGGGTTGTCGGGGAAATGCCCCGGCAGCGCCGGATGATCGGCCGGAATACGGCAGATGACGTCGATCGGATTCATCCTGCCTGCCTGCAGGTTTGCGCGAAGAGCTGCAGCAAGGACTGCCGGGGCAGCTTGCCGGTCTCGGCCCGCGGCAGGCGCTCAACCAGCCGCAGCGGCCGCGGCATGAAAGCCGCATCGACTCGGCGACCGAGGGCGCGGCGGATGTCGGCCGCTTCGAGATTGGGCGCCACGACCAGGGCGGCCAGACGGGTGGCGGGTGCGTCGTCGGTTTCCGGCGGCTGGAAAATGACGCCGTCGAGGACTCCCGGAATGTCGAGCAGGATGCCGGTCAGTTCCGCCAGGGAGGCGCGCTTGCCGGCGATATTGACCAGGTCGCTTTGGCGGCCCAGCAAGCGGAAGCGGGCATCGGTGCGAAGCGCCAGGTGATCCATCAGGCGGACCGGCCCGGGCAGGTGCGCAGCGCGGGCCACGGTGCCGTCTCCGTCGGATGTCAGTTCGAAGGCTTCGAACAACTGCCAGTCCTCGACCCGGGCGGTCTGGCGCCTGGCCAGACAGCCGGTTTCGGAGCAGCCGTAGATTTCGACGACCTTCGCGCCGCTGAGCCGCTCGATATCCCGTGCCAGGGAACGGCTCAGGGGCGCGGTCGCCGAGTAGACCCGTTCGATGGCCGGCAGTTCGGCGTCCGATTCCACCAGGGCCCGCAGGTGAACTGGTGTGGAGACCAGAACGCGGGGATGCTCGATCCGATCGAGTTGCCGACAGATATCGGCGACAAAAAATGGATGGGCCGAGGCGACGGTCACCGGTCCGAACCAGGGCATGAGCACGGACGTCTCCAGGCCCCACATGTGCTGCGGCGGCACGGTTGCCAGTACGCGGGCGCCGGGCGGAGGATCGAGTTGGGCCAGATTGATCAAGCTGCTGTCGTGGAGCGTTTGCCAGGGCTTCTCGATGCGCGATGAACGCCCGGTGCTGCCGGAGGTGAAGACCACGGCGGCCAGCTGATCGGCCGGAATCTTCGGAATGCCCCGGTCCATATCCTGGCTTTCGAGTGCTTCGGTCGGGTCGACGTACGCTCCGGTAAAACCCTCCAGCGGCCGGTCGGCGACGACCACTGCGCCATCAAAGCTGCTCACGAGTTCGTCGACGGTGGCCTTGAGACGATTGGCCGGCAGCAGGTTGCAGCCGCCGCCCATGATGGCCGCCGCAAAGGTCACACTGAAGGCGTGGCGGTCCTGGCAGAGATTGATGACCGGACTGCCTTCGGGAAGCTGTCGGGTCAGCATGCCGGCACGCGCGATGAAGCGGCCGATGCTCACCGGTTCGTCGTCGTGCAGCATGACGAGCTCGTCGGGCGAGCGATTGGTCAGGGGAAGCGTCGTCATCGGGCGAAATGATGCGGTTGAATGCGTACCACGTCCAGCAGGAAGCGGATCAGGCCGGGATGGTCGTCCTCGGGGAAAACACGCCGTCGCAGCAGCAGTTCCAGCCAGAGCGTGGCCAGCATGAGCAGGGGCGCGGCGATCACGACCCAGAGCAACCAGGCCTGGGCGCGATCATCGGCGGCCAGCCACAGCGCCACGCCGCCGATCGCCGCGAGCACGATCGCCCAGGCCAGGGTCCAGCCCCTCAGCCAGCGGCCTGCATGGTCGGGCGCCGCGGTGCCGTTGTTCGCATGGACCAGGTTGGCAAAGCGTTCGATAACCGGTGTGGTGCCGGCCCTGAGGGTGCAGGCGAACCAGATGCCGAGACCGACGAAGATCACGCCCGGTGGCCACAGCGCCAGTGAGGGTGCGAACAGGGCCAGGCCTGCCAGCGCAAGCGCGGCGCCCATCAGGATCGTCCGCCCGACCATGCCCGGCAGAAGCGGCAGGAACAGCAGCGCCAGCAGCGGCAGGCACAGTGAACGAAGCTCGGGCCGGCCCAGGTACAGCGAGACATAGACCAGCACCGGATAGAGGGCCAGGGCGATCAGTCGCCAGCGAGGCATGAGGGGTGCCTGGCGGGTCGGCCCGTCGGTCATCCCTGTTCGCGCAGGGACTGCACGTGCTCGTTGAGCGCGCGCAGGTTGGCGAAGGCGTGACGATTGCGCTCGTCGTCGGCCTTGAGCTGCACGCCGTATTGCTTGGAAATGGCGACGGCCAGTTCGAGCGCGTCGATGGAGTCGAGTCCGTACTCACCCCCGAACAACTGCTTTTCCGGCTCGATTTCCTCGGGCGAGAGATCCTCGAGGTTGAGCGAGCTGACGATCAGCTGGGCCAGTTCGTGCTCCTGCGGAGACTGCTGTG
Source organism: Wenzhouxiangella sp. 15190 (assembly GCF_003417465.1). Lineage (GTDB taxonomy): Bacteria > Pseudomonadota > Gammaproteobacteria > Xanthomonadales > Wenzhouxiangellaceae > Wenzhouxiangella. Next base: position 155,322 of record NZ_QVMV01000027.1, on the reverse strand, counting down.
TGCTCATTTCTGCTCCTCCCGGTTGCGGCGACGCCTCATGCGCCGAACCGCCCGGGTCAATGTCCTTACATGAATATGATGTTACGAATCGGGGCGCTGACCGTCGACGGCGACAGTCAGCCTTGTTAACGACATTATAATACGGAAGATGCCATACAAGCTCGCGCCAACCGAACTTCCCTCTCACGCATCTCCGCCGGTTCCGATGCCGGAACGCACTGACGTGGCGGTGATCGGTGGAGGTCCGGCCGGCGCGACGATGGCCAGCCTGCTGGCCCGTGATGGCCACCGGGTGGTGCTGCTCGAAAAGGACGAGCACCCGCGTTTTCATATCGGTGAGTCCCTGTTGCCGCACAACATGAAGATCCTTCGCGAGCTGGGGCTTGAGGATCGACTGGCCGGTCTCGGCGTATTCAAGCCCGGTGCGGACTTCACCAGTGACGCGGCCAGGGAGAAACGCCACGAGATCCGCTTCGACGAGGCCTTGGATGTACCGGATGGCTGCGGCCACGCCTGGCAGGTTCGCCGCTCCGAGTTCGACCGGATGCTGTTCGATCATGCCGCCGACTGCGGCGCGCGGTCTTTCCAGAAGGCGCGCGTGACCGGCGTCGACTTCGAGGGCGGTGAGCCCGAGCTGACGGTCAGGCATGCCGGCGCCGAGCAACGTTTGAAGTCGCGCTTCGTGGTCGATGCCAGCGGACGCGGCGCGCTGCTGTCGAAGCGGTTCGGCCTGCAGCAGCGCAATCGGGAACATGGCACGGCCGCGCTCTACGGGCATTTCCGCAACGTGCCGCGCCGGCGCGGCGAGGCGGGCGGCAATATCAGCATCTACTGGTTCGAGCACGGCTGGATCTGGATGATCCCCCTGGCCGACGGCGTGATGAGTGTCGGTGCCGTATGCGATCCGGCCTATCTGCGTGGCCGCGGACGCGACGTCGAGGGCTTTCTCTTCGGTACCCTGGCGCTCAATCCGCATGCCGCCGAGCGCATGAAGACCGCCGAACCGGTCTCACCGATCACCGCCACCGGCAACTATTCCTATTTCTCGCGCCAGATGATGGGCGGCAAGTGGTTGCTGGTCGGCGATGCCGGCATGTTCGTCGATCCGGTGTTTTCCTCCGGCGTGTTCTTTGCCATGTACAGCGCCCGGCTGGGCGCGGACATCGTGCGCGCCGAACTCGCGGGCGACGTGCGTGCGGCGGTTCGGGCCCGCAAGACCTATCGCCGCAAGGTGCGCCGTGGCGTGCGTGAGTTGTGCTGGTTCATTTACCGTTTCCCGGCACCGGCCATGCGCCACCTGTTTCTCAACCCGAGTAACCTCTTCGGACTCCGCCAGTCGGTCATTTCCGTGTTGGCCGGTGATCTGCACGACAACCCCCGCGTGCGACGCCGCCTGAGGTTGTTCCGCCTGATCTATGCGTTGACCAGTCTGCGATTCATGCCGGATGCCATCCGGGCCCGTCGAAGGCGCCTGCGCAATGCCCGAATGGAGTTGGATAATGCAGCATGAGGCCCGGCGCGTCGACCTGCCCGGTGGTTTGACGGTCGAGCCCGGTCGGGCGCCGGACGAAGCCACCCTGCTGCATTTCGCCCTGGCCACGCCCCGGACCGGCGCCGTCGGTTGTGGCCTGGAATGGCTGGGTGGCAACCTCGAGACGGAAGACTGGCGCATGGAGGCGGTGGTGCAATCCGGGCGCTCGGGCGATATTGTCTGGCGGCGCGCCGGCGACCTGCTCTTTCTGGCGCTCGAGTGGCCCGACGACCCAGTCGCAGACCCGCGAGAGGCGGTCGAGGGCGCTTACGAGCGGCTGCTATCGGTTGCCGATGAAGCGGGCTGTCGTCATTTGCTGCGCGCATGGAATTATCTGCCGGCGATCAACGCCGGCGACGGGGACGCCGAACGCTATCGCCGTTTCTGCCTGGGGCGCGCCGCCGCACTGGAAAAGCTCGGCTACGGCGACGGCGAACTGTGCGCCGGCACCGCCATCGGCAGCGATGAGCCGCTTCTGAGGATCTACCTGCTCTGTGCCCCATTGCCGGGCATCAATATCGAGAATCCGCGCCAGGTCAGCGCCTACCGGTATCCGCGACGGTACGGACCGCGCAGTCCCTCTTTCGCCCGCGCGACAGCCGTGGCAGGTGCAAACGATTCGATGCTGCTGATGATCTCCGGCACCGCCAGCGTGGTGGGCCACCGCAGCCTGCATGTAGACGACGTCAATGGGCAGCTCGAAGAAGTGATCCGCAATCTCGAGACTCTATTGTCGGAATCGGCACAACAGCTGGGTCGTCCCGGGTTGGCGGAGTTCGATCACGCCAGCTTGCTGCGTGTGTACGTTCGCCACGCCCGGGATTGGCCGATGATCGAGCGGCGCCTGCGCGAGCGCTGGCCCGGCATTCATCTGGCCGGACTGCGCGGCGATATCTGTCGTTCGGATCTGCTGGTTGAAATCGAGGCGGTCAGCCGGAACTGACGGCGGTCTCGGCGCCTTCACGACATTCGGTCAGGGCCCGGGGCAGGCCGGCGAGCAGGTTTTCTTCGGTCCCGCGAGCGGCTTCAACTGCACCCAGTTCGGCACGCGCACCGGCTGGGGCAATCGCCTGCAACTGAAGGGCCAGGGCGTGCAGCATGTCGGCGTTGCGGCGCAGCCGCCTTGTCAGCGCTTCGTCGGATTCTCCGGCCACTTCGGTGAGCTCGCGGTTGAGGCGCACCAGAAGCGGCGAGGCCGACTGGTCGACCAGCACGCCGGCTGCTTCGCGATCGGTTTCCACCTCGGCCCACTGTCGGAACATGGCCTGGATCTCGACGTTGATGCGCCTGAGCCGGTCGAGCTCGTCGCCATGATGCGCGAAAAAGGTCATGTCGGTCAGGCGGCGGGCGAAGAACAGCAGCGCCAGCACGCCCCAGTAGTAGGCATAGTCCCAGACGGTCTTGGCGCTCATCGCCCGGAAGTGGCCGAACAGGGGGTACTGGCCGCGGTAGAGTGCCAGCGAGGACTCGTAGAAAGAAAAATAACAGCGTTCATAAAGCCGGGCGCGCCGCGCGATGTTCTCGCCGGCCATCTCGCGCAGTATCAGGTCGGTGACGTAGGTGTTCGAGATCGCGATGAAATCGCTGCCGGGTGAATAGAAGGGGTCGAGAAAGACGCCCGCCTCCCCGGTCATGGCCCATCGCTGCCCCGAAAAGACGGCTCGGGAGCCGTGCGAGAAGTGGCGCAGGAAGCGGAAGTCCTGCAGCTCGCCGCCGGCCTCGCGGATCGCCCGGTGGCAGCGCGGCTGATGTTCGGCCAGCCAGGCCATGGCGCCGTCGAAGGTCTTGAGCGAGTCGAAGTCGTGCAGGGCGTTGTCGAAGACGATGCCCACGCTGGTCGAGCCCGAGGCCAGTGGAATCAGCCAGACCCAGTAGCCGCTGCCCATCAGGTGATTGGTCGACAGCCAGCGCGGCAGGTCGCTGCAGCGCGCTTGCCAGTCAGCGTCTTCGCTCCAGTCGTCGATGTCGATTCGCCGGTCGATACGGAACCAGACGCTCGAGCAGTGATGGCCGTTGTCCTCGACGAGCTCGAGCTTGCGACGCAGCTGCGAGGCCCGGCTCATGGCGTCGACGACCCAGCGGGATTCGATGATGCGCGTCTCGCCGTCGCGTTGGACCTGCACATGCTGCGGTGCGTCGCCGTCGTCGGCGAGTTCGGTGCCGGCCACGCGGGCGCCGTCAATGAACTCGATGCCGAGCTCGCGCGCACGCTCGCCCAGATGGTTTTCAAAGATGCCGCGGTCGAGTTGGTAACTGGGCACGGTCAGCAGGTGGGCCGCGCCCAGTTCGGCGGCTTGCGCCAGGTCGTCGTGGCGGCCGGCGTGGAAGAAAAAGCGCAAGCCGTACTTGCGCAGCTGATCGCGTTCGATGTGATCGGCCAGTCCCAGCACGTTGGAGAAGTAGTCGGCGGCGATTTCCACGGTCGACTCGCCGACCTTGTGCGCGGCTTTGGGCACCGGGTGGCGGTTGCGTTCGACGACCGTGACCCGGACGTCGGCATCCGACTGCTTCAGCTGCAGGGCCAGGGTGAGTCCGGCGAGCCCGCCGCCGAGGATGGCGACGTCAGTTTCGACGGGAATGGCATCGTGAGCGCTTGTCATGCACCGATTATAAGGCGCCACGCATCCATCGCCGTGTTCGCACCCGTATCCGAGCAAAATTCCCATGGTGCCCGGCCGGTCGCGCTTGCTAGCTTGTGCCCCGTTCGCTCAAGCACATACGGGGGACGTATGAACAAGCCAATGACCTTGATATTGCTGCTGACGACCTGCCTGGCCGCCGATGTGGATGCCCAGCAGGTCTACCGTTGCCAGCTTGCCGATGGTTCCACCATCTTTTCGGACCTGCCCTGCCGATCCGACATCGGCGAGGCCGACCGCGTCGATGCCACGCCGCACCAGGGACACCGGCGATCGTCGCAGACGGGCGCCCCCGCTTACCGAATGTCTGCGGGGTCTGATGACGGTTCAAGCCCGAACCGGTCCGGCTCCGGGAATGCCCGGGGTGGCCGAGCGCTGTCTCGCAATGAACGACTGTCGCTGGAGCGCAAGCGAAAGAAATTGCTGTCGGGGCTCAAGCGCAGACACCTCGAGCCGGAACGACGCAAGACGATGATCGGCGAATTGCGCGAGGTCGACGAAAAGCTCGGCATCGATTCCGGGGATGTGGCCGACATGCCCTTCCACAACCGGGAAGTGTACGAAGACCATCCGATCTTTCGCCGGTGATACCCGGCAAAACCGGGTGCTTCAGCCGAAGCGGGCCGGACGCGTGATCATCCGCCACAGGCCCTGGGGATAGAAGCCGGCGAGCACGATTCGCCGGCATACGAACCAGAAGATCTCCCACACGTCCTTGCCGGGACGGAAGTAGCTGGGGCGGGCGTTGTCACGATAGATGCTGTCGATTTCGACGGCCAACGCCGGGTATCCGGCGCGTGCGCCGTCGATGAGCATGGCGGTTTCGAAGACGAAGCCGTGGCGCCTTGCGGTCGAGGGCTTGACGCGTTCGAGCAGGCCGCGGGGATAGACGCGGTAGCCGCTCTGGCTGTCGGGCAGGCGCTGGCCGCTGGCCCAGGAAATCCAGAAATCGGCGAAGCGATTGGCGAAACGGCGGATGCCGGGCTGGCGATGGCGCTGGCGAACGCGGGCGCCCACCACCAGGTGCTCGGGATGCCGGCGCGCGGCTTCCAGAAGGCGGTCCAGTTCGGCGGGGTCGTGTTGCCCGTCGCCGTCGAGCGTGGCGATCCGGGTTGCTTGCGTCTCGAGCGCGGCGGCGAAGCCGGCGGCCAGGGCGGCCGCCTTGCCGCCGGCGCTTTCGTTGCGGAGCAGGTGGATGTCGAGGCCGGCCACGGCCTCGCCGGTGCCATCGGTCGAGCCGTCATCGACGACGATGACCGTTTCTACCCGATCGCGTACGGCCGCCACCAGGGGGCGGATCGTGCGGACTTCGTTGTGGGCGGGAATGACCGCGGCGGTGGTCATGTCACCGGCTCGATGCGCAGTCCGGGGCCTTGGCGGGCGGCCAGATGAACAGGTCCGCGATGATAGCCCTGCAGCAAAGCGAGCAGGTGCAGTGCGCGCGCGGCCGGATTGTCGGCGGCGCGCTCGGCCAGACCGGCCGGCAGCGACGGGCAGTCGTCATCGACGCGAGCGGGCTCGGGTCCGAGCTTGATGGCGCTGCCTTGGTTTCCTTCGGCCACCCCCATTACAAAGGCACTGGCGAAGGGGTGATTTGCCGGCCACACGGCGCGCATCGGGCCGTCGGCAGCGGAGTCGTAGACCACCAGCAGTACCGGCCGATGGTCGGTCAGAATGTGGCTGGCCGCTTCCATCAGGCCCGTCACCAGGCTGTCGGTCGCGCCGCTGAGCGCGGTGACGTCGCCGCGACCACCCGCGCCGATCGACCAGTAGCCGGCCGCGGCGTTGTGTACCGAGTTGTGAAAGCGCATCGGCGAGAGCAGGTCCGGCGTTTCCGCCAGTGTGCGGCACATGTAATCGCTGATCGCCAGGTCACCCATTCCGGAGGCGAAAACGGCATCGGGCTCGGACGGATCGAGGCCGGCCGTCTGGCAGGCTTGCTCGGCGGCAGCCATGGACAGGCGCACGGTCTCCGGGCAGCGACGGCGCTCGCGCGGCGAGAGCAGGGAAATGTTGCCGCTGCCCGGCTTGTCTTCGCCCAGTTCGCCGCCGGCGAGCACCTGCGACAGGGCCTCGATATCGGGCAGGCCGGGTGCGCTGACTCCGCAGCCGAGGATATGGACGTTCATGCCGCCCCCATGATCAGCGTGCAGTTGGAACCGCCGAAGCCGAAGGAGTTGGACATCACCGCTTCGACCTTCTCCTGCCTTCCCTCGCGCAGGATGAAGTCGGCGGCTTCGGGTTCGGGTTCGTTGCAGTTGAGACTGGCCGGCAGGTAGCCGTCGTTCAACGCCAGCAGGCTGAACACCGTTTCGGTAATGCCGGCCGCGCCCAGGGTGTGGCCGGTCCAGGCCTTGGTCGAGCTCGCCGGCGGGGGTGTATCGAATACGGTCCTCAGCGCCATGGTTTCGATGCGGTCGTTCATGGGCGTGGCGGTGCCGTGACAGTTGACGTAGCCGACGGCCTCCGGCGCCAGCCCGGCCCGCTCCAGGGACCGGCGAATGGCCGCGATTGCTCCGGCGCCCTCGGGGTGCGGCGAGGCCATATGGTGCGCGTCGGAGGTTTCGCCCCATCCCAGCAGGCGGCCCAGGGACTCGCCGGGGTCGCGCTCGACGATGGCGAATCCGGCGGCCTCGCCCAGGTTCAGCCCGTTGCGGTCACGGTCGAACGGCCGACAGGGCTCGGGCGAGACCAGTTCCAGGGAATGGAAGCCGTAGAGTACCGACAGGCACAGGCTGTCGACGCCGCCGACCACGGCCGCGTCGGCCCAGCCGGACTCGATCAGCCGCGCGGCGGTGGCGAAGACCTTGGCCGAGGACGAGCAGGCCGTGGAGACGGTCTGCACCGGCCCGTTCAGGCCCAGTGCCGCGGCGACGAAGGCCGCCGATGTATGCGGTGTGTGCACCCAGGGCATAACGTGCTCGGGGCGGAAGTGACCGGCATCGTCGAGGTTGCGGTAGGCGACTTCGGTGCTGCTGATGCCCGCCGTCGAGGTGCCGATCACGCAGGCGATGCGTTCGGGGCGGTGGCGTTCGAGGAGGGCGGCGGCGCTTTCGCGGAATCCGTCCTGATCCAGGGCCAGCGTGGCCAGCTGGTTGTTGCGGCACTGAAAGCGCGCCAGGTCGCCTTCGAGCGTCACGTCCTCGACGCCGTCGACGCGACCGATCCAGGTCTCGAGAGAGCAGTTTGGGTAGTCGTTGGCCCGCAGACCGCTACGGCCCTTGAGCAGCGCTGGACGCACCGCGTCGAGGCCGGTACCGGCGGCACAGGTCAGGGTCATGGCGGCGATGTGCAGGTCGTTCATGCGGTTCGGCGTGTATCCGGCTGCTGTGCGGGCCATTGCGAGCGGTGCGCCAGTATAGGCAGGGTGGCGACCGGTCGCAATCACGATACGGCAAGGTCTATGATGATGCCTGTCCAGATCGTCTCTGAAGTGGCAATGAGTACCGTGTCCAGCCTGACTATCCGCGATGCACTGTCGGATTCGGCCCTGCGTGAATCCCTGTTGGCCAGCACGTTGATGCTGATCATGAGTGGTGGCCTGACGCTCGTGATCACCTGGTTGTGGGTGCTGCGCCGGGCCCGGTCGGTGAGTGGGCGGCCCGATGTCGACTGGCTGATCGTTTGCGGATACGTGCTGGAGGCGGGGCGGCCCTCGCCCGTGTATCGTCAGCGCCTGAGTCGCGCCGGGCGGCTGGCGGCGAAGGATCCGGACCTGCGCTTGCTGCTGGCCGGCGGCGGCGAGCCGTCCGAGGCGGCCGCAGGCCGCGACTGGCTGGTCGAACAAGCCGAAGTTGACGCCGAGCGCATCGTGCTCGAGGAATTTTCGACCGATACCTTCGCCAATCTTCGTCACGCTCGCGGCCTGCTGCCGCCCGGAGCTCGGTTCGGTGTGGTCACGAGCCGCTTTCATCTCGCCCGTGTACTGGCCTATGCCCGTCAGCTCGGCCTCGACGCCGTGCCGGTGCCGGCCGAACCGCGATGGCGCTTTACGTTCGGCAACCTGGCCGCCAGTATCCGCGAGGCGGCCTTCCTGTGCTGGTTCCTCTGCGGCCGGTTCTGGGCGCGCCTGGCGCAGCGCGAGCACCTTCTCGAGCGCCTTCGCTGACGTTTTTGGGTAAACCCGCGCCGTATAGCGACAGGACGCCCTGCGGGAAAGGGCCCGCGGACCGGCCCAAAGCGTGAACACATTCACTGTTCCGGTCAGGGTTGCCCTTGTCGAGATAGCTGATTTCGATCATTGGCACGCCGATTGCATTTACCTTCCCAGGCAACATTTCGAACACCAAACCGAGGAAGGAGAGTAACGATGCCGGGATTCGACAACAGCGATATCAACACGCGTCTCGACGACTACCTGGGCGTTCTGGATGTCGGTATTCGTTTCGCCTTCCAGCCGCTTGTTGATGAAGCCTCCGGCGGGGTTGTCGGTCATGAAGCCCTGGTGCGTGGCTGCAGGGGCGAGTCGCCGGCGCAGATCCTCGCCTCGGTTCGGCCGGAGAATCTCTTCTACTTCGATCAGGCCTGCCGGCTGGGTGCCATTCACGAGGCCAGCCGCCTTGGCCTGACTGGCGACCTCCACATCAATTGCACGGAAGTCGATCCGGAGAACCTGGAGTCTGCGCTGACATCCACGGCAGAGGCCGTCCGGGCCAGCCGCTTCGAACCGCAGCAAATCGTGCTGGAGTTCAACTCGCTCGAGCGGCTGGGCAGCCCGCGTCAGCTCGCACGAGTTCGGGCTCGGGCCAACGATTTCGGCTTCCGCGTGGCTGCTGACAACTTCGGCACGGGCGAAGCCGGCCTGAAGCGCCTGGCCGTTCTGCGCCCGGAGTACGTCAAGCTCGATCGGGAATTGATCGCCGGCATTCACGGCAGCCTGCGCCGCCAGGCGATGGTTCTGGGCGTACTGGCGAGCTGCAAGGTATTGGGCATTCAGGCAATTGCCGCCGGCATCGAGAACGAAGCGGAACTGGCATGGCTGCGCCGCGCCGGCGTGGGTCAGTTCCAGGGCTACTATTTCGGTCGCCCCGAGCTGGTCGAAATGGACGAAGCGGAAAACGACTTCCTGCGGGCCGGGGAGCCGGCCCTGGAACTCAGCGCCTGTGCCGCTTGATCAGGATCTCGACGACCGAATCCAGGTCGCTGCCGGCGGACTGCAGGCATACCAGCAGATGATAGAGCAGGTCGGCCGCTTCTGATTCAAGCTCTTCGCGCCCGCCGGCCACAGCGGCGAGTGCGACTTCCACACCTTCTTCCCCGACTTTCTGGGCACAGCGCTTCGTGCCCTCGGCCAGTAGCCGCGCGGTGTAGCTTTCTTCCGGGTCGCTGCCGGCACGTGACTGGATGGTTCGTTCCAGGCTGGTCAGAAAACCCGCCGTCGGCACAGGAGTGTTGCCGAAGCAGGTATCGCTTCCCAGATGACAGGTCGGGCCCAGCGGCCGGGCCAGCACCAACAACGTGTCGCGATCGCAGTCGACGAGCGCGTCGACGAATTCCAGGTGATTGCCGGAGGTCTCGCCCTTGGTCCACAAGCGCTGCTTGCTGCGCGAGTAGAACGTGACACGGCCGGATTGGCGCGTTTTCTCCAGTGCCTCGGCGTTCATGTAGCCCAGCATCAACACCCGCCCGCTGTCGGCGTCCTGCACGATGGCCGGCAGCAGTCCGTCGCCTTTGCTCCAGTCCAGTTCGATGTCTTTGTCCAGTCGGTCATTCATTGGTGGTTCCTGGAAATCGGGTTGGTTGATTCATGCGTCAACTTCGTACCACCACTTGATGCTGGTGGAGCCAGGCCTTGAGGTCGGGGATGGCGATCTGGCCGGAGTGGAACACGGTTGCGGCCAGTGCGCCGTCGACGTCGGCTTCGGCAAACGCCTGGAGGAAGTGCTCGGGCGCACCGGCGCCGCCAGAGGCGATCAGTGGTACCCGGCAGATACTTCGCACAGACGAGAGTTGTTCGATGTCGTAGCCTTCGCGCACGCCGTCGGCATCCATGCAGTTGAGCACGATCTCGCCGGCGCCCAGGCGCTGGACTTCGGTTACCCAACTGAGCGTGTCGCGCCGGGGGTCGACCATGTTGTCGGGGTCGCCGGTGTACTGGCGTACGCGCCAGCGGCCGTCCTCGCGGATCGAATCGATACCCGCGACGACGCACTGCGAGCCGAACGCGTCGGCCAGTTCGTCGATCAGCGCCGGGCGCTCGAGGGCCGGCGAGTTGACGGAGATCTTGTCGGCGCCGGCATGCAGCACGGCGCGGGCGGTGTCGACACCGCGAATGCCGCCAGCCACGCAGAAAGGAATGTCGATGGCCTCGGCCACGCGTTCGACCCAGGCGGTGTCGACGCTGCGCTTTTCGGGGCTGGCGCTGATGTCGTAGAAGACAAGCTCGTCGGCGCCGGCGTCGCGGTAGCGCTCGGCCAGCGCCACGATATCGCCCATGTCGCGGTGGTTGCGGAAGCGCACGCCCTTGACGACCCGCCCGTCGCGTACGTCCAGGCAGGGGATGAGCCTTACCGCGACCATTTGACGATCTCGCTCAAGTGGACGCGGCCCTCGAGCAGGGCGCGGCCGACGATGCAGCCGGCCACCCCGGTCTGTGCGACTTCGACCAGGTCCGCGGCCGATCCGATACCACCGGACGCCTGAACGGCCAGCGACGGGGATCGGTCACAGACCGACTCGTAGAGCGCCAGCGAAGGCCCGGCGAACATGCCGTCGCGTTCGATATCGGTGCACAGCAGGTGTTTCAGTCCGGCATCGATCAGTCGATCGAGCAGGGCGAACAGGTCGATATCGCCCGCCTCGGTCCATCCGGCGGCGCGCGGCATCCAGCCGCCGTCCATTCCCCGGCTTACATCCAGGCCGGCGACAATGTGTTCACTCCCGGATGTGTCCAGCCATTCGGCCACGGTTTCGGGCTCACGTACGCACAGGCTGCCGATGACCACGCGATCGGCGCCGGCGTCGAGCCGGCGCTGGAAATCCTCGCGCGAGCGCACGCCGCCGCCGGTCTGCACGGCGACGTCCAGTTCGCGGCACAGGTGCTCGATGGTGGCCAGGTTCGTTTCACCGCCGGAGCGGGCGCTGTCGAGATCGACGATGTGGATCAGTGTCGCACCGGCATCGGCATAACGCTTCGCCAGCGCCAGCGGATCGTCGTCATAACGCGTCTCGCGCTCGTAGTCGCCCTGCTGCAGGCGCACCACGCGCCCGCCCCTGAGATCGATGGCTGGTATCAAGTTCATGAAAAGAATTGTCCACAGATGAACACGGATGAACACAGATAAAGACAATCAATTCCTTTATCGCGCCGTTCGGCATGAGAGCCAACTGTCCGGCACGAGCCCGGGGGATTCTCTTGTTTGCAGTATCTGTGTTTATCTGTGTTCATCTGTGGACCATTATCTTTTTTAGATTTCAAGGAAGTTCTGCAGGATACGCGCGCCGGCGCTTGCGGACTTCTCCGGATGGAACTGGCAGGCGGCGAAGTTCTTGTGGCGCACCACCGCCGCGAAGCGCTGGCCGTGTTCGCTGACCGCAACGGCATGATCGACCGGCGCGGCATAGCCGTGCACGAAGTAATACCACTCGCTGCCGTCGAGGCCTGCGGCCAGCGGGTCGTCGGCCACCCACTCGACCTGATTCCAGCCCATGTGCGGCAGTCTCAGGCTGTCATCGACCTCGAGCTTCCGTACGCGCCCGGGAATCAGGCCGAGGCAGTCCACATCGCCCTCCTCGGACGAGTCGAACATCAACTGCAGGCCCAGGCAGATGCCCAGCACCGGCTGGGTGAGCGCGCGGATCACCTCGACCAGTTCGGCCTCGCGCAGGGCATTCATCGACCAGGCCGCCGCGCCCACGCCGGGCAGGATCACCCGCTCGGCCGAGCGGATGGTATCCGCATCGCGCGTGAGCACCGATTCGACACCGAGGCGGTTCAAGGCGTGTTGGACCGAGCCGAGGTTTGCGCCACCGGAGTTGATGATGGCTACGGTCATGATGTGGATGGTCCCTGAACGTGGTTGCCTTCGAGACGGCTCGGAAATTCGAAATTCGAAGCACCAAATCCGAAACAAGTTCGAAAACCCAAACACGAAACGCGGCGGGCGGGACACCCGCCGTTTCGAATTTCGTGCTTCGTGTTTGTTTCGGATTTCGATATTCGAATTTCGAATTTGATTTTCCTTTTTGGTGCTTCGAGTTTCGAATTTGCTTTCATCAAAGCATTCCCTTCGTCGAAGGCATTCCGGACCCGGTTCTCGCCAGAGCCGGCCGCAAGGCTCTCCCCACTCCCTTGAAACAGGCCTCGACCATATGGTGGGTGTTTTCGCCCTCGACCTTGACGTGAATGGCACAGCGCAAGGCCTGGGCCAGGGAGGCGAAGAAATGTTCGACCATCTCGGTGTGCAGGCCGCCGACCGACTCGCGCGGGAAATCGGCGTCGAAGACGATGGCGGGGCGGCCGGACAGGTCGACGGCGACCTGTGCCAGCGATTCGTCCATCGGCAGCAGGAAGCCGTAGCGGCCGATGCCGCTGCGATCGCCGAGCGCCTTGTCGAGCGCGGCACCCAGGGCCAGGGCGCAGTCCTCGACGGTGTGGTGTTCGTCGACTTCGAGATCCCCCTTGCATTGCAGTGACAGCGCGAAGCCGCCGTGGGCGGCAACCTGCTCGAGCATGTGGTCGAAGAAGCCGATACCGGTCCCGATCGAGGTCGGCCCCGTCGCGTCCAGATCCACGCGAACGGAGATATCGGTTTCCCGTGTTTTCCGCCGCACCTCGCCGACGCGCGCGGTTTGGAGCAGGGCGCGGGCGACGCCCGGCCAGTCCAGGCCGTCGGTACCGATGCGAAAACCGCGCAGGCCCATGTTGTCGGCCAGTTCCAGGTCGGTTTCCCGGTCGCCGATGACGGCCGATTGTTTCCGGTCGAGCTCGGGGTCGCGCAGGTAGTCGAGCAGCATGCCGACACCCGGCTTGCGGGTCGGTGCGTTGTCCTCGGACAGGGTCGGATCGATGTGTATGGCGTCGAAGGCGATGCCCTGGCTTTCCAGGATCTGCAGCAGCAACTCCTGCGGGCCGCGAAAGTCGGCTTCGGGAAAGGCCTCGGTGCCCAGGCCGTCCTGGTTGCTGACCATGACAAAACGGAAACCGGCGTCCCTGAGCTTCAGCAGCGCCGGAATCACGCCCGGCATCAGGCGGAACTTGTCGAGGGAATCGACCTGCTCGTCTTCGGGCTCGGCGATCAGGCAGCCGTCGCGGTCGATGAAAAGAATCTTCTTCATGGGTCCCAGGCCTGCAAAAATTCGATAAAAGTCGTGTTTTCCTCGGGCGTGCCCAGGGTAATGCGCACGCAGTCGGAAAGCCCCGGCTGGCTTGATTGATCGCGCAGGCGAATGCCGGCGGCTGCGGCGTCGCGCACCAGGCCGGGGCCGTCGTCGGCGCGAACGAGCACGAAATTGGCCTCGCCGGGCCACACGCGCCGGATCGACGCGTGTGTCTCGAGCGCCTGGACCAGGCGGCGCTTGTCGTCCATCAACAAGTCGAGCTGTTCACGCCGGTACGCGACGGCCTCCGGTTCGAGTACGGTCTCGGCGGCCGCCACCGCGGGTGTGGGCAGCGGGTAGGGCGGGATGATGCGCCGCAGGAGCTCGACCACTTCAACTGATGCAATCAGCGCGCCGAGGCGGCAGCCGGCCAGGCCGAAGGCCTTGGACAAGGTGCGCAGCACGACCAGGTTGGGCTGCTGCGCAATCCGCTTTGCCAGTGACTGCCGCTCGGAGAATTCGATGTAGGCCTCGTCGAGGACGACCAGCCCCTGCTCGGCCCGCTCGCGTGCCAGCGCCAGCACGGTTTCGCCCGCCAGGCCGTTGCCGGTGGGGTTGTTGGGCGAGCACAGGAACAGCAGCTTCGCCGGCGCTGCCGCGGACAGGCCGTCGAGATCGAGCTCGAAGTCTTCAGCGGTCTCGATCAGCGGGACTTCCTGCAATCTCGCGCCCTGGATGCGCGCCGATAGCGCATACATGCCGAAGCACGGCGGGCAGGTGATCACGCCGTCTTCGCCGGGGCGGACGAAAACGCGGTTGAGCAGGTCGATGCCCTCGTCGCTGCCGCGGGTCAACAGCAGGTTCTGTTCGTCGATACCGTAGTATTCGGCCAGCTTGTGCCTGAGCGCGGCCGGCTGCGGTTCGGGATAGCGGTTGAGCGCCAGGCCGGCGTCGCCTTCCGGCGGCCAGGGGTTTTCGTTGGCGTTGAGCAGGATGCCGGCGCTGTCGGCCAGGGCCCGCGCCGAGGCATACGGCTTCAGGGCCCGGATCTCCTCCCGCGCAAGGTCGGCGACGCTCATTTCGGCGACTCCCCGATCCGGTCGAGGCGCATCTGGATGGCCAGGCGGTGAGCGTCGAGGCCCTCGTGCGCGGCCAGCCGCGCGCCGTCCGGGCCGAGCGTGCGCAGGCCCTCGGGCGTGGCTTCCTGCACGGTCATGCGGCGCATGAAGTCGGTCAGCGCCAGGCCGGCGTACGAGCGCGCCCAGCCGCCGGTGGGCAGCACGTGATTGGTGCCGGAGATATAGTCGCCCAGGGCCTCGGGCGTGTAGTGGCCGAGGAAGACCGAACCGGCGCTGGTGATGTCGTTGCACAGTTCGCGTGCATTGTCCGTGGCGATGATCAGGTGTTCCGGCGCGTAATCGTTGGCGACCCCGACCGCCTCGTCGAGCCGATCGACGACGATGATCGCGCCGTGTTCGAGCGCCCGGCCGGCGGTTTCGGCGCGCGGCAGTTCGGCGGTGAGACGTTCCAGGGAAGAGAAGACGTCGCGGGCGAGCGCATCGGAATCGGTGACCAGAAAGACCTGCGAGTCCGGGCCGTGTTCGGCCTGGCTGAGCAGGTCCATGGCGACGAAGTCGGCCTCGGCCGACTCGTCGGCGATCACCATCACCTCCGACGGGCCGGCCGGCAGGTCCATGGCCGCGCCGGCGGGATCCTGCGCGGCCTGGCGCTTGGCCTCGGTCACGAATCGGTTGCCCGGGCCGAACACGCGCACGACCTTCGGGACCGATTCCGTGCCGTAGGCCATGGCCGCGACGGCCTGTGCTCCGCCGGCGACCAGGACGGTATCGATCTCGAGCCGATGGGCGATATGGCGAACCGCGGCGTCGGCGCGCCCGTCCGCGCCCGGTGGTGTGGCCAGAACAATGTTTCGGCAACCGGCCAGTCGCGCGGGCACGCCCAGCATGACCGCCGTCGAGGGCAGCGGCGCGGTACCGGCGGGCACGTACAGACCGACCGGGTCGAGTGCGCGCCAGCGCGCCTCGCAGGTCACGCCCTTCGCGGTCTCGACCATCAGGTCTTGCGGCCGGGCGGCTTCGTGGAAGCGCGTGACGGTGCCGATGGCGGTGTCGATGGCGCGCACGATGGCCGGATCGAGTTCGTCCTGCGCCATGGCAAGCTCGTCGGGCGTCGCCAGGAGCGATTCAGGTGCACGGCCATCGAAACGCTTGCCGTAATCGACCACGGCCGCATCACCGCCGCGCCGAACCGCATCGATGATCGCGGCAACGGAGCTGCGCAAGTCCTCGGTGGTTTCCATGGCCGGGCGAGCGAGCAGGCGCTTGCGCTCTTCTCGTTCCAGCGTGTTCCAGGCGACGATTGTCATGACAATCCTCATGCCAGCATCTTCTCCACGGGTAACACCAGCACGGCCGAGGCGCCGGCGTCCTTGAGTTCCTCGAGGTGCTCCCAGAACACCTGTTCGGTGCATACCGCGTGTACGGCGACGCGGTCTTCCTGGCCTTCCAGCGGCAGGATGGTGGGCGACTCGGCACCGGGCAGGATCGACGAGATCTCGGCCAGGCGCGATCGCGGGGCGTGCAGCATCACGTACTTGGTCTCGGCCGCCTGCTGCACACCCTGGATACGGGTCAGCAGCTTGGCCAGCAGGGTCTCGCCGTCGGCATCGATTCGCTGCGGGCAGCGGTAAAGCGCGGCCTGGCTGGTCATGACCGGCTCGATGGCTTTCAGGTGATTTGCCCTGAGCGTGGTGCCGGTGGAGACCAGGTCGACGATGGCGTCAGCCGTGCCCAGGCTGGGTGCGATCTCGACCGCGCCGTTGAGCATCACGATGTCGGCCTCGACGCCGTTGTCCTCGAGAAAACGGCGGGTGAGCTGCGGGTAGCTGGTGGCCAGGCGTTTGCCGGCCAGGTCGGCGATGGAAGCCGCCGTCGAGTCTTCGGGCACGGCCAGCTTGAGCTGGCAGTGGCCGAAATCGAGTGACCGCAGACTCTCGAGTTTCAGACCGGGCCTGCCCTGGCGTGCTTCGAGCAGTTTTTCCTCTGCCACGTTTTCGCCGACGATGCCGAGTTGGCACACGCCCTCGATCAGCAGGCGCGGAATGTCGTCATCGCGGACCAGCAGCAGGTCGACGGGCAGGTTGCGGCCGTACCAGAACAGCTTGTCCTTACTGCGTGCGAAATGCAGCCCGGAGCGCTCGAGCAGGTTGAGCGACTTGTCGGCCAGTCGGCCGGACTTCTGGATGGCGATCTGTATGCGGTTCATTAGAAACTCTTCGTTATCGATTCAATTTCGGTGGTTTCGTCTTTGACCAAAGCACGAAATCCGAAGCACCAAATTCGAAGGAAATCCAAAATTCAAAATTCGAAACAACCTTCAGCAGCGCTCGTTTTCATATTTCGTGCTTCGAGTTTGTTTCGGATTTCGTGTTTCGGATTTCGAATTTGCGTGGCACGCTTTTTCATCAGGATTCGCCCTGTTTGATACGCTCCAGCGCAAGCCGGTAACCCCCGTTGCCATTTTCCAGGTAGCGCGCAACGCGCCCGATCGTCGTCACACTCACGCCGGTCAGGTCGTGGATCTCGCGGTAGGGCTTGCCCTGGTCGAGATAACGCACCACGCGCCAGCGGTCGACCAGTGCTTCCAGTTCGGCCGGCGTGGTCAGGTCCTTGAGAAGGGCGCGCATTTCCGCGGGCGTGCGCATGGCCATCAGTGCCTCGGCCAGGCTGGAGCGGGCGGCGCGGTTGGCCTGCATGTGTTGTGGCTCGTGCTGTTTCATGGCGATCTAATGTAATAACGCGTTAGTACACTAACATGGTTGTGTGAAGAAGCCAATACCTGTGACGGTTCGAGCGGTACGACGGTGGTTATCGGCTGCGCCGGGGAAGGGTGACGAAATGCGTCAGCCGCGACCGTAGCCGTCCGGATCGCGGCGATAGGGCTGTCGCTGGTAGTCGCGCAGCTTGCGGCTTCGGCAGGTGGTCAGGTGCCGGTCACGTTCCTCGACGCGCTGGTAAACGCGTCGCGGTGCGGCGCGCAACGCCCAGCGGTAGTGGACTTCCCAGTCCAGGGTCCAGCGCTGGCCGGCAAAGCCACACACCATCTCGCGTGCTTCCTGGGCTTGGCGCATGGACTCGTTGGCATACCAGTAGGCCAGGCGATGCTGCGGGTGCTCCAGGCGATGGTATTCGGTCGGTGGCGGCCAGGCATGCTGGCCGTGGGGCGGACGCGCCCGGCTGTCGGTGGCCGCCAGCAGCGCGACCAGGACGGTCACCAGCAGGAAGGGGCCGAAACCGAAAATGGAGCGCGCGAGATTCATGCCGACATTATCCGCTTGTCCACTGAACCCATTCTGAACTTGGGACAACCTACTGAGAGATCACAACTAGCTTGCCGGCGGTGCGGGCTCGACCCTGCGGGGTCGGGGCCGGCGCCAACGTGCACGCAGGGTGATCCAGAGTACGCCGCCAAGCACCAGCGCGCCGCCGATGAGCAGGCGCGGCCCGGGCCGGTCGCCCCAGAACAGTATGCCGAGCACGACGGCGAGAATGGGCACGAGCAGAAGATAGGGGGTGATCCGGTTGACCTCGTGTCGCTGGATCAGCCAGTAAAAACCACCGTGGCCGATGATCGAGGCGGCGATGGCCGAATAGGCGACCGCGAACCAGACGTCCGGCCTTGCCGTGGTGAGGCGGACGACATCCGACGGGGTTTCCAGCCATACGGCGAGCAATGCCAGGGGCGGAAGTGAAAGCAGGGCATTCCATGCCTGGAAGCTGAATACCCCGATCCCCTTGAGCCGCCGCATGAGGATGGTACCGGTGGCCAGCGACAGGGCAGAGCACAGGACCAGTGCCATGACATCGAGTTGCGCCAGGACGAGGGGGTCCAATCCGATGACGAGTACCCCGCCGAAGGCGACCAGAATACCGCTGGTGGTGCGCCAGCCGATGCGCTCGCCGAGCAAAAGTACGGCCATCAGGGTGGAAAGGGGCACGTAGATCTGCATCAGCAAGGCAATGGACGAAACGTCTTCCGAGCGTCCGAGCGCCAGAAACACCAGGCCGAAGTGAATGGCCCCCATGCACCAGCAGCAGGCCAGCAGGGTTGTCCACTGGTCGCGCTGGGGCACCCGCAGGAACGGGATGAGCAACACCAGAACCAGGGCGAAGCGCACGACCGTGAACGTTACCGGCTCGAGAATGCGGACCGCCCAGGCAGCGGCGAGGAAATTTCCCGCCCACAGCAGGCAAATGAACAGCAGAAAGGCGAAATGACGGGCGGGCATGGCAGGAAATGCGGCTCGGCGGCGGACTATTGTGCCCGTGAATGACGCTGGATGTCAGGCAGTGGACGAAAACTGTCACTTATCGGGTAGAAATTGCCCAAAAAGCACTTGCCCGACACCGAAAATGGGGTTTGTGGCGGTTTGGCACGGCACCTGCATGTATGTCAGTGACCGCAAAAACTGACACAAGGTGCCACCCATGGCAGAAAACATCCGAGCCGCTGAAAAGGAACAAGACGTGGAACTGGCCGACCACGGTGACGAAAACGGATTCGACAACCTGCTCGCCGACGAAGTCGTTGTCGAGTGGCTGATGCAGCTGGAGCAGGAACAGAGCCTGCACGCTGTCGCCGGCTGACAAAGCCGGCACCCGACCAGAATTCGGGAAGGGGAACCCGCGGTGCACTTCGATGCACCTGCCTGACCGGCCAGCACCATCGGTCGGATGCCGACGCCCGCCTTCACGGCGGGCGTTTGCTTGTCTGCTAATCTTATCAACCTGAATGCAATCTGCATTGCTGCCGGGTTAATGAAACATGGAATTATGGCTCGCTCTCGCGGGTTGTGGCACGGTCATGCTCGCGCTCTGGCTGTGGCAGATTCGCTCCAAACGCGCCGACTGGGTGGATGCCGCGTGGGCACTGTTGATCGGCCTGCAGGCGATTGCCTTTGCGGTGGTTGGCGATGGCGCAATTGAAAAGCGATTGGTGGGTGTGTTGCTGGCCGCCATCTGGTCCCAGCGGCTTGCCGTTCACCTGATCCGGCGGCTGGCCGCCCAGGACGAGGAAGACGGGCGCTACCAGGCGATGCGAGCGCATTTCGGCCAGCGCGCAAATCTGTTCTTTTTCTTCTTCTTCCTGGTACAGGCATTCGTTGCCTGGCTGTTCGCCCTGCCCGCCTGGGTGGTGGTCAATGACCCGTCCCCCGCCCTGGATGGCTGGGTGATCGCCGGGGTCGCGATATGGTTTGTCAGTCTGGCCGGGGAATCGCTGGCCGACCGGCAACTGGCCGCCTTCAAGGCCGAGGCCGCGAACCAGGGCAAGGTCTGCCGTGCCGGACTGTGGCGCTATTCCCGCCATCCCAATTATTTCTTCGAGTGGCTGCACTGGTTCAGCTACCCGCTGGTGGCCATGGGCGCGCCACACCAGTGGCTGGCCTGGTTGGGTCCTGTGGTGATGCTGTTGTTCCTGTACCGAGTTTCGGGGATTCCCTACACCGAGAAACAGTCCCTGAAATCGCGCGGCGACGCCTACCGGGAGTACCAGCGCACGACGTCGCCGTTTGTTCCGTGGCCGCCGAAGAATTAGGTTAGGTTTGAGCGCTTGGGGGCGCCTTGCGCGGCGGGGCGGTGATCTGCCCTTTCGTAAATAGTAAATAGTGAATAGTAAATAGAAAAAGACAGCCCCCCAGCCACTGTCGCTTGGCTCTTTTCTCTATTTTCTATTTTCTTCTTTCTATTCACGAAAGACCCAGCAGCCCCGCACACGATCCGGACGGCAAACCAGCTCCCGCGTCACGGCACCTCGGCCCGACCGAGATAATTCGTGTCCGTCCCGAACCAGATGCTGTCCGTTTCCGGGTCGAACACCATGTGGCGCACGGTGCCGCCGCCGCTGGGGACGTCGCCCATGGCGAAGAAGGACTCCGTTTCCGGATCGAAGCCGACGAAGCGATTGGGATCCTGCCAGGTTTCCACGAACCAGATCCGGCCCTCGTCGTCGGCGGCCATGGCGTAGGCGCCCGACTTGTCCTCTCCGGGCATGCGCCATTCGGTGATTTCCCCGCTTTCGGGATCAAGGTGGCCCAGATAACCCTTGTTGTAGTCGCCGTAAAAAAGCCCCGTGTCCGTCAGTGCCAGGCGCCGCGGACGCGCGTCCTCGCGCGGTAGCTCGATTTCGGTCAGTTCGAAGGTTTCAGAATCGACGCGGCCCAGCTTGTTGGTGCCGAACAGGGCGACCCAGGCGTTGCCTTCGTCGTCGAGCACGATGCCGTAGGGCCGCGAGTTCTTCTCCGTGACGCCCACCAGTTCGATCTCCCCGCTGTCGCGGTCGTAGCGGCCGATGTGATTGCTCCACTGTGAAGTGAACCAGATCCGGCCTTTCGAGTCCTCGATCAGGGTGTGTGGGTCGGCAGCACGCTCTTCGGGGGTTGCCACCTGCTCGATATCGCCGGATTCGGGATCGAGCCGGCCCAGGTGAGCCGCACGATTGCCGGCGTACCAGATCTCCTGGTCGTCGGTCACGATCACGTTGTGGGGCCCGGCGCCCTCGGGCAGGTCGTAGCGCTTGAATTCCTCGCTTTCCGGATCGAAAACGGCGACGTAGTCGTCGCCCTGGCCAACGAACCAGATGCGGTCGTCGGCCGCGACGTCGGGATCCCGCGGGCGGCTGGATTCCCACGGAACCTGCCATTCGCGAATTTCGATTTCAGCGACGGCGCCCTCGTCCTGTGCTGCCGCGACGGTGCTGGTGAGGGCAATCGACAGGGGGATCAGAAAGTTGCGCATGTCATATCTCCGATGGTGATCGTGCCCCCGATTCTAGCGCGTTCTACTGGAACATCATGACGGGCCAGCCTGGAGCCCACCGGATTGCCCCGAGTTTGACCCCGACATCGCCATTCCGTGTTTTCGGTGTTTTCCGTGGTTACCTGGTTTTTTCTGTTGCTCAACCCGAGGTGAAGATCAGCTTCGGCCGGTTGTAGAGCGTGCCCGCTACGGCGGCCAGGATGCCGGCCACCGCAGCGGTGGTGCCGATGCTCAGCCCGAACCAGGCCCAATTGACCGCTTCGCCACGGACCAGCTCGAGAATCAGCACGTTCTGGCTCAGAAGCGGGATCAGCGTCATCCAGGTCTCGGCGCGGCTGGGATCGATCAGGATCCAGAAGCTCGGGATCATGGGAATGAGGACGACCATGCCCATGTAGCTCTGCGCCTCGCGGAAGCTCTTGGCGAACGAGGCCAGGATGGTCAGCAGCGCCGCTGCCAGCAGCGCGGCGGGTGCGACCAGCAGGAAGGCGAGACCCGCAACCCGGAAATCGAGGTTGAGCGCCACGTCCATGGCGGCCACGGGCAGGAAGCCCATGGCGTAGACGAAGGCAACCAGTCCCAGGCCCAGCGTGGCCAGGGCGAAGAAGGTCGTCGCGCAAAGCTTTCCGGTCATGATCTGCCAACGTGGCAACGGGTTGATCAACAGCGGCTCGAGCGACTTGCGTTCGCGCTCGCCGGCGGTGGTATCAATGGCCATGTGCATGGACCCCATGAACACCGTGATCAGGATGAAGTAAGGCAGGAAGGCCAGCACGGCGCCGCCGCGCGACTCGGGCGTGGACAGGTCGGTCACCGTGGCGTTGATCGGACGCGTGATTTCCGGATGCACGCCCCGCAACTGCAGCCGCAACTGGCTGATCTGCTGGCTGTAGCCGTTGAGGTAGGAACGCACCCGGCTGATCGTGGTGCCGGTGTAGCGCCGCGACTGGTCGGCAATGATCTCCACGGTGGCCGGTCGACCCGCTTCCCAGTCCTCGGCGAAGTCCGGGCCGACGCGCAGGATGACTTCCTCGTCCTCGGCGCGTACGGCGGCCTCGGGCTCTTCCGGCGGTTCCTCGATCAGCACGCCCTGACGCTCCAGAAAGCCGATCAGGTTGGGGGCGTTCTCGGCTCCGATGACGGGCAGTTCGAGCTGCGACTCCGCGCGCTCGGCCGCCTGGCTGGCCATGAAGGAAATCATGACCGCGAAGATCACCGGCCCCATCAGCGGGCCGATCACCAGGGTGTTGAGGATGACCCGCCGGTCGCGGAAATTGTCGAGCAGTTCCTTGAGGAAAACGGCGTTCATGCGAGCAATCCCTCGGCCGATCCGATGAGTTTGACGAAGGCGTCTTCCAGATTGGGCTCACCCGAGCGGGCCAGCAGCTGGTCGGCGGTGCCCTCGGCGGCGACCTTGCCGTCGGCGATGATGACGATGCGATCGCACAAGGCGGCGACCTCCTGCATGATGTGCGTCGACAGCACCACGCAGCAGCCCTTCGCCTTCAACTGGCGCAGGAATTCGCGCAGCGCGCGGGTGGTCATGACGTCGAGGCCGTTGGACGGTTCATCGAGCAGCACGGTGCGCGGGTCGTGAATCAGCGCCCGGGCGATGGCGACCTTGACGCGCTGGCCCTGGGAGAACCCGGTGGTGCGCCGGTCGATGAACTCGCTCATGTCGAGAATCTCGACCATCTCGTCGATGCGGCGCGCGATATCGGCCTTGCCGAGGCCGTGCAGCTTGCCGTAGTAGCGGATGTTCTCGCGCGCCGTGAGGCGGTCGTAGAGACCGCGAGAATCCGGCACCACGCCGAGCGCGCGCTTGATCGATAGCGGCTGCTCCTGCGGGTCGATTCCGTCGATGCGCATGTGGCCCGAATCCGGGCTCAGCAGGGTGTAGAGCATGCGCAGGGTGGTGGTCTTGCCGGCGCCGTTGGGGCCGAGCAGACCGGTGATCTCGCCGTCGCGAGCGGCGAAGCTGACGTTGTCGACGGCGACGACCTTGCCGGAGTTGAAGGTCTTGCGGAGATTGTTCGCTTCGATCATGGCGCCGGTCCGAGCAGGTCGATGAAGAAGGGTTCGTGGCCGATGCGGTCCATGCAGTCGACGTCGAGGTCGGACACGCCGGCATCACGCACGAACTGCGTGGCAATCGAGCTCATGCAGGGGTTGGTGAGCACGATATGGCCGCGGCCGTCGGCGACCAGGTGGCGACTGTCGGAAAATTGTGCGGCCGCCTCCTCGCCGTAGTCCGGCGGCGTTACGGGGTCGAGCTCACCCGACATCAGCAACACGGGCACGTCGGCGTCGAAGGGCTCGTGAAAATCCGCCGGTGTGTCGCCGGCCGGCCACCAGGAGCAGACCTGCTCGTAGATTTCGGTCATGCTGTCGCCCAGCAGGGTTTCGGATTGATCGATGTCGTCCGGCCAGACCGGCCAGTCCTCACTGCAGCCGACGGCGAAATTGAGTCCGATGGCTATCATGTCGTTCATCCGGTCGGAGACGATCATGGCCTGGCTTGCCAGGCGTGCCGGGCTGCCCGTGCTGGCTGCCTCGTGCACCAGGTAGGGAATCATCATCTGTGTTTCGGGGTTGTAGGCGAGAAAGCGCAGCGCGCTGGCCAATACGTCCCGGGTGAAGTGCAAGTCGATGCCCTCGCCGGTGCGGGGGTGGGTCACCACCAGTTGCGGGTTCTCGTTGCGATAGCGGGTCTTGAGTTCTTCGAAGGCTGACTGGAGGCCGGGAAAGGCACCGCCGCAGGTGGCGTCTTCGCTGCAGGCGGTAAACACCTTGCCGAGTGCACGGTCGAGCATCATGGCGTGTTCGGCGCCCAGGGCCAGGCGCGTCGGCACCACGCCGTCGAGCACCACGCTGCGCACCCGCTCCGGATAGTTGCGCAGGTAGACCTGGGCCATGCGGGTGCCGTAAGAACCGCCGATGAGATTCAGCGATTCGAATCCAAAGGCTTCGCGAAAGGCCTCGAGGTCGGACGCGCCTTGCGTGGTGGTATAGAGGCGGACATCCGCCTCCCAGTCGTCGAGGCAGCCCCGCAATTGTCGGTTGACCTCGTCCCAGTCCGGTTCCAGCCAGAGCTCTCCCTGGTCGTCGAAACCGCACTCCAGCGCGTTGGAACCACCGGTGCCGCGCTGATCGAGGAAGATCAGGTCGCGCTCGCGGTTGAGCTCGCGCAGCGCGCGCTGCATGATCGGCAATGCGTCGCGTGCCGACTGACCCGGCCCGCCGGCCAGGAAGACCACCGGATCTTCGAGCACCGCGCTGGCGCGGGCCTCCTTGACGGCAAACGCCAGTTCCAGTTGCCGCCCTTCGGGTTGTTCCGGGTTTTCAGCTACGGTGAGCGTGCCGCAGAGCGCGTCGGCGGTCAGGCGTCCGCCTGCGGCCGAGAGTTCGCACTTGTTCAACCCGGCCCAGCGGTCCTCGACGCGGTCTTCCTGGGCAAGAGCCGGCGCGCTGGTCAGACCGATGAGGACGCCGCAGAAGATGGCTCGAAATCTGGATTTGAATCCCACTTGATTGGACCTTGAAGGAAGTCGTGATCGATTCCAGGCGGAGCAGCCGCGTATAATCGTCCGAAGATTCCCTGTAATGTGAGTCGCCCGGCACAGCAGGCCGGAAACAGCCTGCTATTCTGCCTTGCCGCTCGTTCGAAACCAATAGGTCGATTGTCATGAATGCGCTGGAAGTTCGCGACCTCAGAAAGGTCTACCGCAACGACGTCGTCGCCCTGCGGGGCGTGAACCTCTCGGTCGCCGAAGGCGACTTCTTCGCCCTGCTCGGGCCCAACGGGGCCGGCAAGTCGACGCTGATCGGTATCGTCAGTTCGCTCGTCAATGCCACCTCCGGCGAGGCGGAGGTGTTCGGGATCAGTGTCCGCAAGAACCGCTCACGCGCCATGGCGCAGATCGGCCTCGTTCCGCAGGAGGTCAACTTCAACCAGTTCGAGAAGCCCTTCGACATCGTCGTCAACCAGGGTGGTTACTACGGGGTGCCACGTCGCCTCGCGCGCGAGCGTGCCGAGTACTATTTGAAGAAGCTGAGCCTCTGGGACAAGGCCTTCGGCCCGTCACGCCAGCTCTCCGGCGGCATGAAGCGGCGTTTGATGATCGCCCGGGCGATGGTGCACGAGCCCAAGCTGCTGATCCTCGACGAGCCCACGGCCGGTGTCGACATCGAGATCCGCCGCTCGATGTGGAAATTCATCTCCGAGATCAACGCTGCCGGCACGACCGTGATTCTCACCACGCACTATCTCGAGGAGGCCGAGAACCTCTGTCACAACGTCGCCATCATCGATCACGGCGGCATCATCGAAAACACCTCGGTCAAGACCCTGCTGGGCAAGCTGCAGGTCGAGACCTTCGTACTCGATCTGCGCGCGCCGAACAGGACGCTGCCCGAGGTCGACGGCATCGAGATCGTGCAGCGTGACCCCACTACACTGGAGGCGAGTATTCCGAAATCACGCAGCCTCAACCGGCTCTTTCGGGTACTCGAGGAGCAGGGCGTGGAGGTCATCTCCATGCGGAACAAGGCCAACCGCCTCGAGGAACTGTTCATGCGCCTGGTGGGTATCGGCGAGGAGGTGGCATGAGCGTCGACGTTTCCGCACGCACTTACTGGACCGGCTACAAGACCATCCTGATCAAGGAGGTCACGCGCATCCTGCGCATCTGGCCGCAAACCCTGATCCCGCCGGTGATCACGATGACGCTGTATTTCGTCATCTTCGGTTCGATCATCGGCCGGCGCGTGGGCGAGATGGGCGGCATCGACTACATGGAGTTCATCGTGCCGGGGCTGATCATGCTGTCGGTGATCACCAACAGCTACGGCAACATCACCAGCTCGTTCTTCGGTGCCAAGTTCGGCAAGCACATCGAGGAACTGCTGATCAGCCCGCTGCCACCCTGGATCATTCTGGCCGGTTATGTCTCGGGCGCGATGTTTCGTGCCCTCACCGTCGGTTTCCTGGTCTGGCTGGTGGCCGGCTTCTTCTCCGGCTTTTTCATGAACAACGTGCTGGTTACGCTGTCGATCCTGTTCCTGACGGCCGTGGTGTTCGCGCTCGGCGGCTTCATCAACGCCATCTACGCACAGAAGTTCGACGACATCGCCATCATTCCCACCTTCGTGCTGCAGCCGATGACCTATCTCGGGGGCGTGTTCTTCTCCGTCGGCCTGTTGCCCGGCATCTGGGAGCAGGTGGCCCTGGGCAATCCCATCCTCTACATGGTCAACGCACTTCGTTACGGCATGCTCGGCATCAGTGACGTATCCCTGGGACTGGCCTACTTCATGATTCTTCTCTTTGGCGCGATCCTCGGTTCGGTCAGCCTGCTGCTGCTGTCCAGGGGTACGGGGCTCCGTACCTAGGAACCAGTCCTCAAATCTGGATCCCGCCGCCGGGACCCATCCCGCCGGGTCCGCCCTGGCCGCCCATGCCGCCGAACTGACCGCCGCCTTCCTGGCCGGGCACCGTGATCGACGACTGTGCCTCGCGCTGCAGGCGCTTGAGTTCCTCGACGGTTTCCTCCACGGCTTTCTCGGCCGCTTCTGGGAAGCCGGCTACGGCATCGGACAATGAGTCGACTTCCAGTTCGAAAGTGATCGGCAGCGCGCCGGCCGGGCTCATCACCTGCGTTTGGCCGATGTAGCGCACCGAGCGCGACGAATCGTCATCGCCGTTCGCGGTCACCGGGGTTAGTCGCTGGATCGTTCCCACACTGCGGTCAGTGAAGGTCTCTTCCCGATAAAGCGCTTCGCCATTCATGCTCAGCTGCTCTCGCATGCTGTTTTCGTTCATGCTGTTCTCCTGATCGGATTGATCGATTGACTGCGTTTCGCTCGTTGTCGATGGTTGGGGCGTAGACGCGCCGATTCAAAGCGCGCACGTTGCGATCACGCCTTCAAAGGTCTAATGTAATCCGTGATGGACAACAAAAAATGCAAACCTATTCGCCCAGCACGATCCGGTCGTTGGTTGATGATGTTCGCGGCACTCATGCTCGCCCTGGCAGCGTGGGCACAGGCGCCGTCGACCGATGATCCGGACTCGTCCGTGGTTCATGTCCTGGAGGTCGAAGGGGGCATCGGACCGGCAACGCGGGATTACGTCATTCGCGGCATCGAGGAAGCCGAGTCCGCCGGCGCGGCCCTTGTGGTCCTGCGCATGGACACACCCGGTGGCCTGGACGCCTCGATGCGCGACATGATCAAGAAGATGCTCAACTCGCAGGTGCCGGTGGCCACCTGGGTCGGGCCACCGGGCGCGCGCGCGGCCAGTGCCGGAACCTACATGCTCTATGCCAGTCACATCGCGGCGATGGCGCCGTCGACCAACCTGGGGGCGGCCACGCCCGTGCAAATCGGCGGCGGTGGCGGCGGAGGCGACCAGGAAGAGCCAGCCTCGCCCATGGAGCGGGCGCGTGATGCGCTCGAAGAGGAAGAGCAGTCTTCCGACGAGAATGGAGAAGACTCGGCAGAGGATTCGTCCGAAGCCGACGAACAGACCGACTCCGGGGAAGCGTCCGGTGGATCACAACCGGGCGATGCCATGAGCCGGAAAGCCGTGGAGGATGCTGTGGCCTACATCCGCGGCCTCGCCGAACGTCACGGCCGCAATGCCGACTGGGCCGAGCGCGCCGTGCGCGAAGCCGTCAGCCTGACTTCCTCCCAGGCCGAGGAAATGAACGTCATCGACCTGGTCAGCCCGGATATTCCGTCCCTGCTCGAGACCATCGACGGCCGCGAGGTCCGGATGGCTTCCGGCACCCTGACATTGAACACCGCCGGAGCGCGGATCGTCGAGAAGGAGCCGGACTGGCGCAACCGCTTTTTGAGCGTGCTGACCAATCCCACGCTGGCCTACCTTCTGCTGATGATCGGCATCTACGGCCTGATCCTGGAAGGCTACAACCCCGGTGCGCTCGTTCCGGGCGTGATCGGCGGCATCTGCCTGCTGTTGGCGCTCTATGCCTTCCAGATCCTGCCGGTCAACTATGTGGGGCTGGCCCTGATGTTGCTGGGTTTCGCCCTGATCGCCGTGGAGCTTTTCGTGCCCTCGCTGGGCATACTCGGGATCGGGGGCGTGATCGCCGTAGTTGTCGGCTCGATCATTCTGATGGACAGCGACGTACCCGGCATGGGCATCAACACCGGGATCATTGCCGCCATGGGGCTGGCCTCGGCGCTGGTGTTTTTGGCCATCGTCTATTTCGCCGCGAAGGCTTTCCGGCGGCCGCAGACTGCCGGCCGCGAGGCGCTGGCCGGTCGCCAGGCCGAGGCGATCAGCGATTTTCACGAGGGTCAGGGACGCGTGCACCTCGAGGGCGAGGACTGGAGTGCTGAATCCGACGCACCGATCGAGCGCGGCCAGGTCGTGGAGGTCACGGCCATCGAAGGCCTGGTCCTGAAAGTGCGACCGATTGAATCATCCTAAAAGGAGCGATGTGATGAGTCTCGACTATATTTCCTTTCTTGGCACCGGCCTGGTCCTGCTGGTCCTGCTGGTCGCCAACACGATCAAGATCCTGCGTGAGTACGAACGCGGCGTCATTTTCACGCTCGGTCGCTTCTACATGGTCAAGGGGCCGGGCCTGATCATCGTCATTCCCATCATCCAGCAGATGGTGCGCGTCGACCTGCGAACCGTCGTCATGGATGTGCCGACCCAGGACGTGATTTCTCAGGACAACGTCTCGGTCAAGGTCAATGCGGTGGTTTACTACCGCGTGATCGATCCGGAAAAGGCGGTCATCAACGTCGAGCGATTCATGGACGCGACCAGCCAACTGGCCCAGACGACCCTTCGCTCCGTGCTGGGCAAGCACGAACTCGACGAAATGCTGGCCGAGCGCGACAAGCTCAACGCCGACATCCAGGAGATCCTCGACCGCCAGACCGACGGCTGGGGCGTGAAGGTGAGCAACGTCGAGATCAAGCACGTCGATCTCGACGAATCGATGATCCGCGCCATCGCCAAGCAGGCCGAGGCGGAACGTCAGCGGCGCGCCAAGGTCATCCACGCCGACGGCGAGCAGCAGGCCTCCGTCAAGCTGGTCGAGGCGGCCACCAAGCTGGCCGAGGCGCCGGGTGCCCTGCAACTACGCTACATGCAGACCCTGACCGAGATCGGCGGCGAGCAGAACTCGACCATCATCTTCCCGATGCCGCTCGATTTCGTGAAGCCCTTCCTGGGCGTAATGGATGCCCTCGGCGGTGAGAAGAAGAAGGACTGAAAAGGCGATTCCCGCCGGGTTGTCCGGGATTCCCGATCTAGGGGCCCGTTAACGCTTCGGCAATGGCCCGGCCTGGAAATTCTCAATTTCCAAGCACCAATTCTCAAACAAGGACCAATGTTTCAATGTCCGAATGATCGAAACATGACCTCAGGCATTCGAAGCGCCCCGATTCGTTTCGGTCATTGAAAATTCGGTCCTTCGAGATTTGTTTGTAAATTGGTACTTGTGATTTGGTGCTTCCTCATGGCCAATCGATCCGGCTTCGAGCGTCAACGGCAAGCCAGCGGCTTCAGCGGATAGTCGTTGGCAGACGCTAGTCATCCCACTCTGGTGACAGCGCTTCCGGCTTGCAGATTCGGCGCTTCTTCTCCAGGCCGGCGATGCGCTCCTGGTCGGCCTCGCTGAGCTGGAAATCGAAAATGTCGAAGTTGGTCGCGGCGTGATGCGGGTTCGAGGTGGCGGGAATCGCCGCCACGCGGTCCTGCTCGACCAGCCAGCGTAGCGCCACCTGGGCGGCCGTCTTGCCGTACTGTTCCCCGATTTCCCAAAGCACCGGATCGTTGACCGTGCGCGCCTTGGCCAGAGGCATGTAGGCGGTCAGGATCAGGTTGTGGCGCGCCAGGACCCGCCGCAACCGGTCCTGGCCCAGATAGACGTGGTACTCGACCTGGTTGGTCGCCAGCTGACCCTCGCCGCAGAACGCTACGGCCTGTTCGGTCTGGTCGATGGTGAAGTTGCTGATGCCGATATGGCGGGTCAGGCCGTCACGCCGCGCGCGCATCAGCGCCTCCAGCGTGGGGTTCATGCCGTGACCGCCGAACACCGGCCAGTGCAGCAGCAGCAGATCCACGTAGTCGGTCTGAAGACGCTCGAGGCTGCCTTGCACCGACCGGATGAATGCGGCCGGTTCGTACTGGTCGACCCAGACCTTGGTGGTGATGAAAAGGTCTTCGCGCTGAACACCCACGCGCTTGATGGCGCGCCCGACGGCGGATTCGTTGCGGTAGATCTGGGCCGTGTCGATGTGGCGGTAGCCGAGTTCGAGGGCGTGCGGCAGGATTTCTTCCACTGTGGCCTCGTCGAGCTCGAATGTGCCGAAGCCCAGGGCCGGCATATTGACGCCGTTTGCCGCGATTGTCGGCACATCGTTCATGCGTTTTCCCCTTCTTTCAGATAGCGGTCTTTCAGGTGCACGTAATGCTCGGCCGAATAGCGCAGCATTTCCAGTTCCCGCTCGGAAAGCTCGCGTACGGGCTCGGCCGGGCGACCCCGATACAGCCAGCCCGCGGACAACTGCTTGCCCGGGCTGACCAGGCTGCCGGCGGCGAGCATGACGTCCTCGGCGATTTCGGCGCCGTCGAGCACCAGCGCACCCATGCCGATCAGGCAGCGGTCGCCGATACTGCAGGCGTGCAGGATGGCGCCGTGACCGACCGTGATGTCCGCGCCCAATTCCAGCGGCAGGCCGCCGGGTGTGTAGGGGCCGTCGTGGGTGACGTGACAGATCGTGCCGTCCTGGATATTGGTGCGCGCACCCACCCGAATGACGTTCACGTCGCCGCGCAGGACCGCGCCGGGCCAGATCGATACATCATCGGCCAACTCGACCCGGCCGATGACACTCGCATCGGGGTCGACCCAGATCCGGTCTCCCAGCGTGGGTTGCGAGCCCTGCCAGGGCCTCAGATTGCGCTTCACGGCATGATTCCCTCTTGATCTTATACACATCGTCATCCCGCTGTAAAAGAAACAGGGGCTTAACGCGTTTCAGTTGCCCGTCAATCTATTTGTTTTATCTAAATACCTGTTTTTAATCGGGTTTCAGGAATGCCGAAAAACTGCTCAATCTGCTCCGGATGCGGTGCCGACGGGCTTTCGGCGCCTTCTTCCCGGACTTGTTCACACACTTTTCCACAGGTGCTGTGGATAACCTTGCGATCACTTGCGATCACAAGCCCCGTGCGCCTCGTTACAATACCTGCTGTTTCCGCAGTTTGGCAAAACATGCGCGCCCACATCGAGGAATTGATCAGCCAGGCCCTGGGCTATCTCAAACGCGAGGGCCAGCTGCCCGCGGACATCGACCCCGCCATCGAGATCGAGCATACCCGCGATCGCAGCCACGGCGACTATGCCAGCAATATCGCAATGGTACTGGCCAAGCCGGCCTCGATGCCACCACGTGAACTGGCCGAAAAGTTGCGGCAGCGTCTGCCCACATCCAAGCGTGTGGCGCGTGTGGAAGTGGCCGGACCCGGGTTTCTGAACTTTTTCGCCAGTAGCCACTATCTCAAGGTCGTCCTGCGCGACATCCTGGCCCAGGGTGATCGCTATGGCCATGCGCCCGAAGGCAGTCGCGAGGACATCCTGATCGAATTCGTCAGTGCCAACCCGACCGGTCCGCTGCACGTGGGTCATGGACGAGGGGCCGCTTACGGCGCCAGCCTGGCCAACATTCTCCGGGCCGCCGGCCATCGCGTTCATCGCGAGTACTACGTCAACGACCACGGCCGCCAGATGGACATCCTGGCCGTCTCGGTCTGGTTGCGCTATCTCGAACTCAGCGGCGAAAAGGTCGGCTTTCCGGCCAATGGCTATCGCGGCGACTACATCTACGAAATCGCGCGCGAAGTACGCGAGCGCCATGGTGACGACCTGCGCCACCCCGGCATGAAGGTGGCCGAGGGCCTTCCCGAGGACGCCCCGGAGGGCGATTCGGAAAAGCACGTCGACGCCCTCATTGCCCGCGCCCGCGAAATGCTCGGCGAGCGCGGTTACGAGGCCTGCTTCAAGGCCGCCCTCGAATCCATGGTCGACGACATCCGCGAGGACCTGGCCGCCTTCGGCGTCGATTTTGAGCGCTGGTTTTCCGAGCGTGAACTCGAATCGAGCGGGGCGTTGGCGCGTGCATTGGAAAAACTCGATAAACAGGGCTGGCTCTACCAGCAGGATGGTGCGACCTGGTTCAAGGCCACCGAGCTCGGAGACGACAAGGATCGCGTGGTCGTGCGCGAAAACGGCCGCACCACCTATTTCGCCTCCGACGTGGCTTACCTGCTCGACAAGCTGGACCGTTGCAGCGGCACCTCGCTTTACGTATTCGGTGCCGACCATCACGGCTACGTGCCGCGCCTGAAGGCGGCCGCCCGCGGACTTGACGAGGATCCCGACCGCCTGGAATTCCAGCTCGTGCAGTTCGCCGTGCTCTATCGCAGCGGCAAGAAGGTGCAGATGTCGACGCGCTCAGGCAGTTTCGTGACCCTGCGCGAGCTGCGCGAGGAAGTCGGCAACGATGCCGCGCGCTATTTCTACGTCATGCGTTCGCACGAACAGCATCTGGACTTCGATCTCGACCTGGCCAAGTCGCGCGCCAACGAGAATCCCGTCTATTACATCCAGTACGCGCATGCGCGTATCAAGAGCGTGTTCCGCGAACTCGACAGCCGCGGCCTGCGCCACAACCAGGCGATCGGCGAGGTGGCGGTCGAGCGACTGGAGACCGACCAGGAGCAGGAACTGCTGCGCATGGTCGGCCGTTTCCCGGAACTGATCGAGTCCGCGGCACGCCAGCGGGCGGCCCACGTGATCGCCCACTACCTGCACGAGCTCGCTGCCGGTTTCCACTCCTGGTACAACGCAACGCCTTTCCTCGTTGACGACGAGGACGTGCGCAATGCGCGCCTCAACCTGGTCACGGCCGTCGGCCAGGTTCTGCGCAACGGGCTCGACCTGATCGGCGTGTCCGCGCCGGAGGAAATGTAGCGTGGCCAGGCGCCAGGCAAAACGAGGCAGTTCTCCGGCCACCGGCGGGCTGCTCACCTTCGGAGCCGGCCTGGTCTGCGGCCTGGTACTGGCCACCCTGGCATGGCTGGGCGGTTACTTGCCCGGCCGCGACGATGCGCAGGAAACGGCGCAGCCATCCGGCCGCGACGAGCCGCCGATCGCCGAGGAGGAAGTGGCCGGTGAACGCAGCCGCCAGTACGATTTCTTTACCGTGCTACCCGAGCGCGAAGTGGTCGTGCCCCAGGAAGAAATCGCCGAGCGTGCCCGTGAACGAGACAACGAGGCGGCCAGCCAGGGGCCCTACGTGCTCCAGGTCGGCTCCTTCCGCTCCGGCGAGGACGCCGAAAGCCAGCGCGCCAAGGTGACCCTGCTGGGTCTCGAAGCGAAGGTTCAGTCGGTCACCGTCGACGACGTGACCTGGCACCGCGTGCGCGTGGGGCCTTTCGACAGTGCCCGCGAGGCTGACGGCGCGCGGCGGCGGCTCGTCGACAACGGCTTCGAGGCCATGGTGCTCAAGGGCGGATGACGGCCGAGTCGCACGCGGCCCTGGTCCTGCCCGGCGGCGGGGCGCGCGGCGCCTACCAGGTGGGCGTGCTCAAGGCCGTCGCCGAACTGCTTCCAAACCGCAGAACGCCGTTTCCCATCATTACCGGTACGTCCGCGGGTGCAATCAACGCCGCGGTCATGGCCAGCCACGCCGAGGACTTTGCCGACGGTGCGATGCGCCTGGAGCATTTCTGGGGCAATTTCCGCTGCCACCACATCTACCGCACGGGCTGGCTGCACAACCTGGGCTGCGGCCTGCACTGGCTTGCCTCGATGACCCTCGGCGGCCTCGGTGTGGGCAATCCGAGATCGCTGCTCGACAATCAACCGCTGGGGCAGCTGCTTGCGCGCGAACTGGACGTGGAAGGCATCGAGCGGGCCGTGGAAAGCGGCTTGCTAAAGGCATTGATGGTGACCGCCTCCGGCTACACGTCCGGGCGCGCGGTGACGTTTTTCCAGGCGGATGAATCGATCAAGGGATGGCACAAGGGCAAGCGCATCGGTCGCCGTGCGGCCATTCACCCCGACCATCTGCTGGCCAGTTCGGCCCTGCCACTGCTGTTTCCGGCCAGGCGTATCGGCCACGAATACTTCGGCGATGGCGGCATGCGCCATACCACCCCGTTGAGCCCGCCGATCCGGATGGGTGCCGAACGCATGCTGATCATCGGCACACGCGATGAGCGCCCCGACCCGGAACCCGCCGAGGATGTACATTATCCCTCGCTCGGCGATATCGGCGCCTACCTGCTCGACGTCATCTTCATGGACTATCTCAACAACGACCTGGCCCGGCTCGAGCGCATAAACCGCACCCTCGAACAGGTGCCCGAGGAGCGTCGTGACCTGACCGGTTTGCGGCCCATCGAGACGTTGCTGATCCAGCCCTCAAGAGATGTCCGGGAAATCGCGATGCGTCACCGTCACCGCATTCCGGCCAGCGTGCGCACCCTGCTCAAGGGCGTGGGTGCCTGGGGCGGCGGCCGGCTGCCGAGCTATCTGCTGTTCGAGGCGGAGTACTGCCGCGAACTCATCGACCTGGGCTACCGCGACGGCCTGGCCGAGGAAAAGCAGATTCGCACGCTGCTGGGTGACGAATGATCCGAGGCTTCGGCTACCGAGTACCGTTGAAAACTTGGATCGAGTTGCCCAGCAGTACGTAGAGTTCGCCGGCTTCGTCCTCGCCGAAGCCGTAGATGCGTCCGTCGGCGAGGCCGAATTCCTCGACCGAGAACGAGCCTCCCCCGCTGTCCTGCATAAACCAGATCCGGCCGCTGCAGAAATCGCCGAACACATAGCGCCCCTGCAACGAGGTGACCGGTCCGCGATAGCGGAAGCCGCCGGTGACGGAGCAATTGTCGTCGGCATTGAGATATTCGTGGACCGGGGCGTGATGGGGTGTCAGCGTGCATTCCTGCGTGGTCGAGCCGCGCTCGTAGCTGGCTTCGCAGATTCTCCAGCCGTAGTTGTCGCCGCCGGGGTCGCTGGCCCGTTCAAGGTCGATCTCTTCCCAGGTGCTCTGGCCGACGTCGCCGATCCATAGATCGCCGTTATCGCGATCGAAGCTGAACCGGTAGGGGTTGCGCAGACCGTAGGCCCAGGTTTCGGCGCACTCGCCGCCGGTCACACCCAGGGACTGCGGGGGCAGTCCGAAGCGGTCCCGGAATACCGCTGTCACCCAGGGGTTGTCGGCGGGAATCGAGTAGGCGGCCGAGCCGTCGGCGTTGGCCCCGCACAGGTTGTTTTCGCCGGCGCCCGTGGCGGTGTCCACGTCGATGCGCAGCATCTTGCCCAGCAGCGCTTGTTCCGCTGTCAGGGGATGATTGCCGCATCCGCTCTCGAGATTGTCCGGATTCAGGGTCTGCGCCCGGTTGCAGGGATCGTTGCCGCTGCCGCCGTCGCCCAGGCCGATCCAGAGATAGCCGTCGGGACCGAAGTGGAGGTCGCCGCCGTTGTGGTTGGTGTAGGGCTGGGGCACTTCCAGGATGACGCGCTCGCTGCCCGGGTCCGCCACGTCGGGATCGGTGCTGACGGTGAACTCCGCGACGCGGCTGATCATGCCGGTGCCGTTGTTCCAGGTGTAGTAGACGTAGAACCGGCCATTGCTCAGGTAGTCCGGATGGAATGCCAGACCCAGCAGGCCGCCTTCGCCGGACAGGTCCACGGCGTGTTCGAAACGGTCCAGGAAGGGTGTGGCCAGCTTGGTTCCGGTGTCATCGACAACGTGAATCGTGCCGGCGCGTTCGACCACGAACTTGCGCCCGCTTCCGTCGCCGGCATGCCGCAACGCGACGGGTGTTGCAAAGGATTCGCCGTTGAAAGCCGGGTCCAGGGTTACGTCGGTAGGAATCTGGGCGGTGGCCCCGGCGGCGAGAAAGGCGAGGCCGAGAAGCAGGTAGCGTTGATTTGGCATGGGTTCACCCGGACGATCGGTTAACCCCTTGTCACCTGGACCGAGTATAAGCCCAACGAAGCCTGCGACTCTATGCTTGCCGGCTCTTGATCCGATACAGGGCCGAAATATCGCGGCCGGTTTCGCCGCCGTCGATGAGCCGCTGGTAATCGTCCAGGGCCTGGGCCAGCACGGCCGAGTCGAAACCGGCCTCCCGGCACAGGTGATCGCAGATCTTGAGATCCTTGAGCAGCAGCCTGGGGTCGAAACCGGTTTGATAAGAGTCTTCCAGCATGGTCCGGCCGCGCTTGTCCAGGAACCAGTTGCCGGCCGCACCGCCGCCGAGCAGTTCCAGCATCGGCTCCCGCGGCAGGTCCAGGCGTTCCATCAGCGCCAGCGACTCGCACACGGCTTCGGCGATGCCGGCGACCATCAGCTGGTTGACGGCCTTGGCCGACTGGCCGGCGCCGGAGGGGCCGAGGTGGTGCATCACCCGGGCATAGCTGTCCATGACCGTGCGTACCCGTTCGACATCCTCCTTTTCACCGCCGGCCATGATGGCCAGTTGCCCGTTCTTCGCGCCCTCCACGCCGCCGGTGACGGGCGCATCGATGAAGGCCACGCCGAGCTCGGCCAGGTCGGCGGCAAGCTGCCGGGCGGTTGCCGGGGCCACGGTGGAATGGTCGATCACGACCTGGCCGGCGCGCAGTGAATCGCGCATGGCCGACACGACTTCGCGCAGGTCGTCGTCGGCCGATACGCACAGGCAGATCACGTCCACCTCAGCTGCCAGCGCCGCGGGTGAATCCGCCGCCGTTACTCCTTGGCGCTCAGAGGCGAATTTCTTTGCTTTCTCGCCCGAGCGATTCCACACGGCCGCAAGATGGCCGTGGTCGAGGAGATGCCCCGCCATGGGCTCGCCCATGGCACCGAGTCCAATCCAGCCCGTTTTCATTCCGTTGTGATCCCTTGTTTAATGCTTCCTGGTCCGTGGTCCGTGATACGTGATCTGACTTCACACTTCACACTTCAAACGTCCAGATAGGTATAGGCCGACAGGCCGTCGGCCAGCAGACGTTCGAGCGCGTCAGCCTCCTCGCGCGGCAGGCCGGCGGCGGCCACACGGGCATTGCAGGCCTTAACCAATTCTTGCGGATTGTAGCCGACCATCTCCAGGAGCCTGTCGGCACTGTCGCCGGCACGGGCGTTCTCGAGGCGGAAGCCGCCGTTCTCTATATGGACGTCGATGCTGTCGGTGTCGCCGAAGAGGTTGTGAATGTCGCCCAGGGTTTCCTGATAGGCGCCGGCCATGAAGATGCCCAGCAGGTAGGTTTCGTCAGGCTCGATGCGGTGAACCGGCAACGTCGGCTCGAGCAGGCCGCGTTCGACGTAGCGATCGATGCGGCCGTCGGAATCGCAGGTCAGGTCTTCCAGCACAGCGCGCTCGGTCGGTTCCTTGTCGAGCCGGTTCAGCGGCAGGATGGGAAAGACCTGGTCGATGGCCCAGATATCGGGCAACGACTGGAAGATCGACAGGTTGATGAAATACTTGGCCGAGAGCTGGTAACCGATGCGTTCGCCCAGCTCTCGGTGGCGGCGATGCTCGGGGTCGAGGTGGGCGACCACGCGATCGAGAATGGCGTTGTACATCGGCTCGAGTCGTGCGCGCTCGGCCAGCGGCAGGTCACCGTAGAGAAACAGGTTGCGGCCTTCCTCGAGCAGGTGCTCGGCTTCCAGGAAGCTCTCTTCGGGCTCGCGCTCGTCGACCTGGGACAGTACCTCGGCCAGGCCGCGGATGACGGCCGACTCGTCGTCGCTGCCGGCGTCGGCGTCCCGTGGCAGGGTTTCGGTGGCGGTGACATTGGTCACCAGCACGGCATGGTGGGCGGTCAGCGCCCGGCCGGATTCGGACACCAGGTCGGGCATCGCCAGTTCGTGTTCGCGACACAGCTCCGCGATGCCGCCGACGATGGC
Organism: Wenzhouxiangella sp. 15190; assembly: GCF_003417465.1. Classification (GTDB taxonomy): domain Bacteria; phylum Pseudomonadota; class Gammaproteobacteria; order Xanthomonadales; family Wenzhouxiangellaceae; genus Wenzhouxiangella. The sequence continues at coordinate 117,106 of NZ_QVMV01000027.1, read as the reverse complement.
CTGGGCGTACTGGCCCACGGAGTAGTTCATCGAGCAGAAGCTGCGCGTCCCGCCCCCCTCGTAATCCACGCCGAGTCCGCCCCCGATATCGAGCCGCCGGATGTCGACGCCGGCTGCCACCAGTTCGGTGAAGTAACGTCCGGCTTCCCGCACCCCGCGCTGGATATCGCGCAGGTTGGAAATCTGTGAGCCCATGTGGAAATGCAGCAGCGTCAGCCAGTCCAGGCAGCCGGTTTCGCGCATCGATTCGGCCAGCCCCAGGAGCTGACTGGCGGCCAGGCCGAACTTGGCGCGTTCGCCGCCGGTGTTCTGCCAGTTGCCGGTGCCCAGCGAGGACAGGCGAAGCCGCACACCGACTTCCGGCGTGACGCCCAGGCGTTTTGCCTCGCGCTGGATCACCGGCCACTCGCCGGGCTTTTCGATGACGATCAGCGGCTTTAGACCGATCTTGACCCCGCTCAGGGCCAGGCGGATGTAGGCGGCGTCCTTGTAGCCGTTGCAGATGATAAGCGTCCCCGGGCGACTGACGGCCAGGGCCGTGATCAGTTCGGGTTTGCTGCCGACTTCCAGGCCCAGGCCTTCGATTTCGGCGAGCGTACGGACCACGCTGGCCTGCTGGTTGACCTTGATCGGGTAGACCGGCGAGTAACCGCCTTCGTAGTCGTGTTCGGCGATGGCTGTATCGAAAGCCGTGCGCAGTTGCCCGGCGCGGGCGCGCAGGATGTCGGGAAAGCGCAGCAGCATGGGCAGGCGCAGGCCATCACGGCGGGCGCGCTCGACAATCTCGGTCAGGACGAGCCGATGTTCCCGGTCGGGAAGGGCGAGCAGCCGACCTTGATCGTCGAGATCGAAGTAGCCCTCCGACCAGCGATCGACGGCGTAGCGGCGGCGGGCGCGGGCATTCGCGTCATTATTCATGAGGGCGATTGTAACGGGCGAACGTGGGCGGCATACGGGTTAACATCTGGGCTGATCCAATCACCGCGACCGAAACATGACGCTTCCGACCGACCGCAAGTGGTTTACCGAGACGAACTCCGAGGCCGGCAGTGCCGAGTCCTGGTCCATCGAGGCGCACCTGGCGCGTGAAATCACCGACTATCAGACCATCGATGTCTATCGCACGACGCACTGGGGCAACCTGATGGTCATCGACGGTTTCGTCATGCTGACCACGCGCGACAATTTCCTCTACCACGAGATGATGAGTCATCCCGCCCTGTTCTCGCACCCCGACCCGAAGCGCGTGCTGATTATCGGCGGCGGCGACTGCGGCACGCTCAGGGAAGTGCTGGCCCATGACAATGTCGAGCGCTGCACCCAGGTGGAAATCGATGAGCAGGTCACGCGCCTGTCCGAAAAGCATTTTCCCGAATTGTGCGAGCGCAATGGTGACCCGCGCGCCGAGCTGCGCTTCGATGACGGCCTGGCGCACGTCAAGCATCTCGAACCCGGCAGCGTGGACGTCATCATCGTCGACTCCACCGATCCCATCGGGCCGGCCGAGGGCCTGTTCGGCCCGGAGTTCGTTGCCGACTGTTATTCAGCCCTGGCCGACGGCGGCCTGTTCCTGCAGCAGAGCGAATCGCCCTTGCTGCACCAGAAGCTCATCGGCGGCATCCGCGACAACATGGAAAAGGCCGGCTTCACCACCATCCGCACCCTGGGCTTTCCGCAGCCCTGCTACCCCTCGGGCTGGTGGTCGGTCACCCAGGCGCGCAAGGGTGGCGAGATCGAACCGGTCAGCCCCGAGCGCTTCGAAGCGGCCGGCATCGCCACGCGCTATTTCAACCCCGGCGTGCACGTGGGGGCACTGGCGACGCAGTTGCCTTGAGCTTTAAAACCCTGAATTGTCCACAGATGAACACAGATACACACAGATAAAAACAAGGGTCATCGGTAGGCGGTCGGGGGCGATAGTCGGCCGGATAGCCATTCCCAGATTGGTTGTTCTCAGGTCCGCAGATTGCGAAATTCTGCAAACAGGCAACGATAAATATTCCGTGGAACCGGTATCGCCTGTTGATCACTGAGCAGCAGCGTTTCGGGATGCCGTTGTGCCTGGCGGATCCACCGATGGCCTGTTACTTAATTTTCTCCATCTGTGTGTATCTGTGTTCATCTGTGGACAATCCAAAAAGCAAAGAGCCGGGCAGTGCCCGGCTCTTTCGTCAATGAGTGGACTGTGCCGGTTTAGTTGGCCGGACAATCCCCGATGCGTTGTCCGGAGACATTGATGGTCATCTGCATGGCGCCCATCGGCGTTTCCATGTTGCCGTCGATGGTGCCGCTGGCGGAATCGCCGTTGAACTGCATTTCGGCGTCCATGGTCATCTGCGTGCCATCGGGCTGGGTGCAGACCATCGAGTAGTCCATGCCGTCGCGGCGAAGATCCTTGTGCGTGATCTCGCACTCGTCGACGTCGTCGAGAAAGGCATCGCCCTCGGCGATGTCCTCGGTGGTGACGCATTCTTCGCTGGTCTGGTTTTGATCCGGGATCGGTACATCGCCGGAGAAAGTCATGTTGTTTTCATATTTCCACAGGCCGGGCTCGATGTTGGGCGTCTCGGCCATGGCGATGGTGGCCAGGCCAAGTGCCAGGGCCGCGGCAAGCGTGCGTGCAATCATGTGTAACTCCTCGGGTTTGGGGAAGCCGGGCCGCGCCCGGTGCATTCAATCGATATGTCTCAACTGACGAATCTGTCAGCACTTAACGTGATCAGCCACGCAATTGTGCCAACCTGCGTGGTACTCACGCCTATTGTAACCCTGGCCCAGGACACCCATCCGGTCGTGGGCCGGAGTCACAATCAACCCGGTCCTTCAGTGATCGGATGAAGGAACCTCTACAAAACGTAGCGAGTGCGCGGCTGACGGTGGCCGCCGGGGCACCGCTGCAGCTGCGAAGTCGGCCATGCGGCGCAGGCGCCGCAGCCGGAATGACTGCGCAGATCGACTGTCTTGCCGGGCCTCGAGGGATGGGGCATATTCGTCGAGCATGAGCTGCTTGCGCTAGACTGATTGGATCGTCCGACCGAGGTGAGACGCCATCACCACTTACGCACTTCCCGTGCTATGCACCGCCGTAGCCCGCTTGCTGATTGCAGGCCTGATCGCCGCCTGCGGCCTGGCGGCGACGGCGTGCAAGGCGCCCGAGGAGCCGCTTCGGGTGGGGGTTCTGGCGTGGCCGCCCTACGACCTGGCCTACCTGGCCCTCGAGGAAGACCTGCTCGATCCCGAGGATTTCCGTCTGGTCGGTTTCCAGACGCCGTCGGAGCTGGTTCGCAGCTTCCGTTACGGCCTGGTCGATGTCATGTTCATCACCAGCCACTTCGCCGTGAGCACACTGAACGAAGTTGGCGACACCCGGATCATCTATTTCATCGATGTAAGCCTTGGCGGGGATGCCTTGCTCGCCCGGCCGGGTGTCGACGCCGAAGACCTGAAGGGCGCTCGCATCGGCGTCGAAGTCGCCCCGCTCGGCATGTACACGCTGGTCAGGGCGCTCGATGAACTCGGTCTCGAGCGCGACGAAGTCGAAATCGTCAATATCGATACGGCGGGTCAATTCAACGCCTGGAGCGACCGGGAGATCGATGCGGTCGTGACCTACGAACCCACCCGCAGCCAACTGTTGGATCAGGGGGCAATCGAGTTGTTCAACAGCAAGTCCATTCCCTACGAAATCCTGGACGTGGTCGTGGTCAATGAGCGCACGATCGATGCGCACCGCACCGCCCTCGTGAAACTGGTTCGCGGACTCGACCGAGCCATCTCGATGTACCGCAGCGATCCTGCGGCTACCATCCGGACCATGGCGCGGCGCCAGGCCATTTCAGCGGAGCACTTCAGCCTGGCGATGGCCGGCGTCGAAGTATTCGATCTGACGGCCAACCTCGACATGATGACCGGTGACACCCGCAAGCTGCTCGATGCACTCGAGAAACAGTGCCGAATCATGACGGAAGCGGGCATGCTGGTCAGCGCTCCGGACCTGACACCAATGATCGAATCGTCGATCGTGGAGCAGGCGGCCCGGCAATGAATTCGCGCTGGCCGCTGAGATACGTGGTTCCCCTGTTGATTCTGGCAGCAGGTCTGCTGATCGTCGCCACCGGTTGGTTTTTCGAGTACCGGCAACTGCAGAGCAATGTCCTGCGTCTTGCCGAAATCCAGCTGCGATCGACGGCCAATTTCGCGGCTGCCGGAATCGAGGCGGCGTTGAGGGACCGCAATACCGCCGAGGTCCGGGCCGCCATCGAGCGATCCGCGTCCAGCCCGGTTGTCGCCGCCGTCTACGTCGTGGCGCCTGACGGAACCATCCGCTATGCCTCCGACGCGAGGGCCGTTGGGCAAGCCTTTGGCGACTGGGATCGAACGCAGGATCTCCGCGATATCCTGCCGGAGGCGGATCGACCGGGCGAGATTCTGATCCGCCTGGTCGGCAGTAGCCGCTTGACCGGACGCTTTCCATTGCACATGCGCATGTCGGCCGGGGAGCTCATACCCAATCGCGTCGGAAGCCTTTTCGTCGTGACCGACCTGTCTCACGAACTGGCACGCGGGCGCAGCAACCTGGCCTCGAGGATGCTGGGCTGGGCTGCCATCGTGTCGATGATCGCCCTCGCTTTCTGGGCCCTCTTGCGTTCGCTGTTGCTTCGGAGAATCGATGCGCTGATCGGTGCGGTCCGGGAGGTCGCCAAGGGGAACTTCGAACAGCCCCTGCACATCCGCGGCCGGGACGAACTGGCCGAGCTGGGTCGGGAAATGGAGGCGATGACCCATCGACTGCGTGAACACTCCGAACGTCTCGCCTTCCTGTCCGACCATGACGCATTGACCGGCCTGTTGAACCGCCACGGCTTCGAAGTGGAGTTGAAAAGGGCGTTGCGTGCCATTCGCCGGCGCGGCGGAAGGTACGCCGTCGCGCTGCTCGACGTCGACAGCCTGCGCGTGATCAACGACACGCAGGGCCATCTTGCCGGGGATGAACTGCTGGGCATTGTTGCCGACCGGGTAGGCGATGCCTTGCCGGAGATCGTCTGCGCAGCCCGCGTCGGTGGTGACGAGTTCGCCGTGCTGTTCGAATTGGCCGGCGACGAGACGCTTGAGTCGATCGCCGCCCGACTGCAGGACGAAATGACGACGGTGCGTTTCGATTCCGGTGGCGAACGCTTCGGGGTTCAGGTCAGTATGGGGCTGGTCGAGCTTTCCGCGGAATTGCAGAGCGCCTCGGATGCCCTCGGAATCGCCGATGCTGCCTGCTATCGGGCGAAGGACAAGGGCAGGGGCAGCTACTACATTGGCAGCGTGGATCGCTTCGCAAGCGAGCAAGTTCGCGGCGACATGCAGTGGGTGAGCCGCATCCAGGCCGCGCTCGATCAGGATCGACTGCAACTGTACGCCCAGCCGATCGTGCCTTTGGGCGCCGGTGAAAAAGAGGGCCTTCATTTCGAGATTCTCGTTCGCATGCTCGATGAGCGAGGCCGCATCCTGCCGCCGGGAGAATTCCTGGAGGCGGCCGAAAGATACAACCTGGTGCATCGCATTGATCGCTGGGTGGTGAAACACACGCTTGACTGGCTCGAGGCCGATGCGGGCCTGGCCGATATCGTTTCGTCGTGTGCGATCAACCTGTCGGGGCTGAGCCTCGGCGACGAGGAATTGATCGCGCAGGTTTCCAACTGGCTGGACCGGGGACACTCCATTCCTGCTTCTGCCCTGTGCTTTGAAGTGACCGAGACCGCGGCCGTGCAGAATCTCGCGCAGGCTCGTGTCTTCATCAATCGACTCCGGGCGATGGGGTGCCGCTTTGCACTGGATGATTTCGGCACGGGGCTTTCATCCTTCGGCTACCTCAAACGACTGCCCGTCGACCTGGTCAAGATCGACGGTATCTTCGTGCGCGACATGGCCCGGGATTCGGCCGACCTCGCGATGGTAAGCGCCATCAACGACATCGCTCACGAGCTGGACATGAAGACCGTGGCGGAGTTCGTGGAGGACACTGAAACGCTCAAACTGCTGCGTGAAATCGGAGTCGATTTCGCACAGGGCTACGTGCACGGCCGGCCGCTACCCCTCGAAGAGCTCGTCTCGACTCACGCGCGGCGCAACTCGGCGGTTTCGCCGCTCCGGGGTTCGTGATGGGGTGCCGGGCCGGGGCGATGCCGGCATCGGGTTCAGGGTTTCTCCGGCCAGTGGTGCTTGGGATAGCGACCGCGCATGTCCTTGCGGACGTCGGGGTAGACATTGTCCCAGAAGCTTGCCAGGTCCGCGGTGACCGCCAGCGGTCGGTCCGCCGGGGAGAGCAGGTGCAGTTGCACCGGAACGCGGCCCCGGGCCACGGTCGGTGTGTCCCGGCAGCCGAGCATCGCCTGCAGCTTGACCCGCAGCGACGGCGGGTTGTCCGAGCGGTAATCCAGCTTCGCCTGGCGGCCGTCGGGCAGTGTCAGGCGCTTCGGTGCCAGTTCGTCGAGTTGCCGTAGCCGATCGTGTCCGATCAGGCTGGATAGAACGGCAACAAGGTCGAGGGCCTGGATATCCTGCCAGCGGCTCATTCCGGCCAGCCAGGGTGCAAGCCACTGCTCGAGCGTGTCGGCCAGGGCTTCGTCGCCCAAATCCGGCCAGTCACCGGGCCACAATGAGCGCAGCAAGCTCACCCGGGCCTGGAGTTGCCTTGCTGAATCGGTCCAGGGCAGTGCCGCCAGCCCCTTTGTTCGAACCGCGGCCAGCAGGCCGAGCTGGAGGGTTTCGGGGTCAGGTCGTTGCAGCTCGGTCGACTCGAGTACCAGGGCGCCCAATCGGCGCTCGCGTCTCGCCACCACGGTTCCCCGCCGCTCGTCCCAGTCGGCCGACTCGAGGGTCCGGACATGGTCTCCGAGGACTGCTTCGATTTCATCGCGTGTGACTCCGGCGGCGAGGTAAACGCGCGCCTCGCGCGCCTGTCCGTCGAGATCACAGGCAACCAGGAATTCGCTGCCGGCCAGCGGGTCGGCGGCATCGACGAAGGCGCCGCGGCCGTTACTGAGCAGAAAGCGCCCGCGTTGTCCTTCGCGCGCCTGCCCGATGCGGTCCGGCCAGGCGCAGGCCAGCAGGGTGCCGATGCCGTAGTCCGCTGCAGCTTCGTCGCGGTGCTTGCCGGCCAGCCGATCGGCTGCCTGCCGGATTCGCGCCAGCATGCCGCGGGCCCGTCTGCCGGCCTTGCGCAGGCGGGTCAGGCGCAGGGCGATGTCCACCTCGTCGAATCCCCCGATGTCGCGCTCGCTGAGCAGGGCCGCCAATTCGGCTGCGGTACGCGCCAGGCCGAGTCGGCGCCCCGACAGAACCATGTGCGCCAGCCGCGGGTGCAGACCCAGCTCGAGCATGGCGCGCCCTTCTGCGGTGATGCGGGCTTCTTCGTCAAGCGCGTCGAGGGCCTGCAGCAGTTCCACGGCCTGGTTCCACGATGCCGCTGGCGGCGGGTCCAGCCAGTCCATGCCGGCCGGATCGCTCACGCCCCACTGCGCCAGCTCGAGCACCAGCGGTGCCAGGTCGGCGGAGACGATCTCCGGGGATGCCTGCGGCTGCAGCCGGTCCTGCTCCGATTCACTCCAGAGCCGGTAGCAGTGACCGGGTTCCAGACGCCCGGCGCGCCCGCGTCGCTGCTCGGCCGAAGCCTTCGAGACCCGTTCGGTGACCAACCGCGTCATGCCGCTGTTGGGATCGAAGCGCGCCCGGCGTTGCCAGCCGGCGTCGATCACGACACGGATGCCCTCGATGGTCAGGCTGGATTCGGCGATGGCGCTGGCCAGAACGATCTTGCGTGCGCCGGGTGCCGCCGGTCGAATGGCCTCGTCCTGTTCACCCGGGCTCAGTTGCCCGTGCAGCAGGTGGAGTTGTGCATTCTCGGGCAGGCCGTCCTCCAGGCGCTCGGCCACCCGACGAATCTCGCGCATCCCCGGCAGGAATACGAGGATCGATCCGGTCTCGTTGTCGAGGGCTTCGCGCACGACGGCAGCGGCGTGCGCCTCCATGCTGGCCTGGCGCCTAAGTGGCGGCCGGTAGCTCAGCTCGACCGGAAAGCTGCGCCCTTCGGCGACGACGGCCGGACAGTCGCCCAGCAGCGTGGAGAGCCGCTCACTGGCCAGGGTGGCCGACATCACGAGAAGGCGCAGGTCGTCGCGAAGCGCTTGTTGCGATTCGCGCACCAGGGCCAGCCCAAGGTCGGCATGGAGTGAGCGCTCGTGAAATTCGTCGAAGATCACGGCGGCGTAGTCCGACAGGGCCGGGTCGGACTGGATCATGCGCGTGAGGATGCCTTCGGTCACGACCTCGATGCGGGTTGCGGCCGACACGCGGGTATCCAGCCGAGTGCGGTAGCCGACGGTGTCGCCGGCGGATTCGCCCAGCCGGCCGGCCATGAAGCGCGCCGCTGATCGGGCGGCCAGCCGTCGAGGCTCGAGCAGGAGAATGCGCCGGTCTTTCCGCCAGACCGCCTCCAGCAATGCCAGCGGCACCCGGGTGGTCTTGCCACTGCCGGTCGGCGCTTGCAGGAGCGCCGTGTTGCCTTGCTCCAGAGTGTCGAGCAGTTCCGGAAGGACGGCGTCGATGGGGAGCATGAGTGGGATTGGGTTTACGGTTTACGGGTTACGGTTAACGGAGGGGATCCACCCTTGACGCAACGATGACCCGGAAACCGTAAACCCTAAACCGGAAACCCTTCATTCGCGCCACTTGATATTGCACCCGATCGAGGGCTTCTGCTCTTCCGCTACCGGCTGACCGGCCAGCAGTGCGTCGAGCGCCGTGCGCACGTCCTTGCCCGTGACGGGCTTGTCGTTGCCGGGTCGGGAGTCGTCGAGCTGGCCGCGATAGACCAGGCGGCGATCGGCGTCGAAGATGTAGAAGTCCGGTGTGCAGGCGGCGTTGAAGGCGCGCGCGACGTTCTGGGACTGGTCGAATAGATACGGAAACGGGAAGTGCTTCGAGCGAGCCAGCTCCGTCATCCGTTCGGGACGGTCCTGCGGATAACCCGTGACGTCGTTGCTGCTGATGGCGACCATGCCCACCCGGTCCCGATCGTAGTCGTTGCCCAGGCGAACCAGTTCGTCGAGCACGTGCTTGACGAACGGGCAGTGGTTGCAGATGAACATCACCAGCGTGGCGTGCGACCCGGCGATCTCCTCGAAGCTCAGCGTTTCGCCGCTGATGGTGTCGGGGAGTTTGAAGTCGGGTGCCGGCGTACCCAGCGGCAGCATGGAGGATTCGGTTCTTGCCATGGTGTTCTCGCTTTACGGGCTATGAAGGTGAAGGCGTACTCAATCCGTTGCACAGTTTACATTTTCCGGCTCCTCGGCTGCTGCTGGAGCAGTTCGGCCAGGCGGCGGGTACCCGGTCCGGCGCCGTCGGCGTCGGCGAACACCAGATAGAGCGTGGCGTCACGCTCTCGGCCCTTCTCCAGCGGCAACGGCTGGAGCTGGCCGCTGTCGAGTTCTTGCCGGATGATGTCCTCGGCATACCACGCGAATCCCAGGCCCATGCAGGCGGCCCGGATGGAGGTCGCCTTGCTGGTCACTGTCCAGCGTTTTTCGCTCACTTCCCAGGCCGCGCTCGAAGCCGGCTGGCTACCGCTGTCGCGAATCACCAGGTGCCGATGCTGTCGGAGGTCATCCAGGGTGAGGCTTCGATCGAGCTGGTGAAGTGGGTGATGCGGCGCGGCTGCGGCGATGAAACGCAGGCGCATCAGGGGATCGCCGACGAAGCCCGGCGGAACCGACGAAGCGATGGCCAGGTCCACCGCGCCGCGGGTGAGCAACTCGCTGGTGCCGCCGAGCACCGACTCGTGGAGCTGAATGCGCATGTTCGGGAAATCCGCCGACAGCGCATCCAGGCATTCCAGCAGCAGCCAGGTGGGAAAAATGATCTCGGCGGCCAGTCGCAGTTCGGCCTCTTCGCCGGCGGCCAGCCGTCCGGCCAGTCGTTCGAGTTGGCCGGATTCGTCCAGCAGCGCTTTTGCGCGCCGATACAGGGTCCGGCCGGACGCCGTAAGCACGGCCCGTCGCCCCTCGATGTGAAACAGTTCCAGGCCCAGCAGGGTCTCGATCCGGTCGATGGCATAGTTGAGCGTTGACGCCGACTTGTTGACGGCCTCGGCCGCCGCCGCATAGCTGCCGGCCTCGACCACCGCCACCAGTGCGCGCCACTGCTCCAGCGAGATCTTCGTATGCTCCATGTTCGAATAACTCGAATGATATAGCCAATATTTTGCGCTTTTTAGTCGACTCCATCAAATGTAACCTGAGGCCAGTTAATCAGAGAAGTCAGGCCGACCCTGATGCCTGACTTCTTGTCCCTCACTCAACGGGAGATAGAACACATGAAAACACTACTCGTCATCAAGTCGAGCCTGTTCAACGGTCAGGGTCAGTCCAGCCAACTCGCTGACGCCTTCACCGCGCGCTGGCGCAAGAACAATCCCGATGGCCAGGTCTTGTGCCGCGACCTGGCGCTTGAGCCCATTGCGCACCTGAGCGCGGAGGCCTTCAAGGGCTTCCAGGTCGACTCGGCCGAGCGCACGCCCGAACAGCACGGCGCCACGGCAGTCTCGGATTCCCTGATTGCCGAGTTGAAATCGGCCGACGAAGTCGTGCTAGGCCTGCCCATGTACAACTTCTCGGTGCCGTCGACGCTCAAGGCCTGGATGGATCATGTCGCCCGTGCCGGGGTGACTTTCCGCTATTCCGAGAACGGGCCCAAGGGTCTGATCGACGACAAGCCGCTATATGTCCTCGCCGCCCGGGGCGGCCATTACCAGGGTACGGAAAAGGATACCCAGACACCGCTGGTACGCATGTTCTTCAACATGCTGGGCATTCGCGATATCCGCTTCACCTATGCCGAGGGCCTGGCGATGGGCCCCGAGCAGGCCGAACAGTCCCGAATGCAAGCGGCCGAAGCCATTGAACAACTGACGGCCTGAAAGGCCGTCGAGGAGAAGCCATCATGACCACCACCCGAACACTCGAACGCATCATCGAATCGCTGCCCACTTCCGACGGCGCCGGCGTCAAACTGCGGCGAAGCCTCGGCCAGCAGGCCAATGACGATGTCCGGCTCGATCCGTTTCTGATGCTCGACGAATTCTATTCCGACAATCCGGACGACTATCTCGCCGGCTTCCCACCGCACCCGCACCGCGGCTTCGAGACGGTCACCTACATGCTCGAAGGGCGTATGCAGCACCGCGATCACCTGGGCAACACCGGCGATCTCGGGCCCGGCGGCGTGCAGTGGATGACGGCCGGCCGCGGCGTGATTCACTCCGAGATGCCGCAACAGTCGGAGGGACGCATGCGCGGTTTTCAGCTGTGGATCAACCTGCCGGCGGCCGAGAAAATGAAGCCGGCAGACTATCGCGACATTCCGTCCGATGCGATTCCGACGATCGAGTTGCCCGCCGGGGCGGTTCGCGTCATCGCCGGGCGCCTGGCGCTGGACGGACGAACCATCGCGGGGCCGGTCAACGGCGAGGACGGCCGCATGGCAACCGATCCGCTCTATCTCGACGTGCACCTCGAGCCCTCGACCGAGATCGAGCTGCCGGTGACACCGGGTCACAGCGCCTTTGCCTATCTGTACGACGGAGCGGCCGAGATCGCCGGCCGATCACTGCCGCATCGGGCCGCCGGCATTCTGGGCGACGGCGAGCGCGTACGGATTGCTGCGGGAGACAAAGGTGCGCGCCTGCTTCTTCTGGCGGCCCGGCCCCTCGGCGAGCCGGTGGCCCAGTACGGACCCTTCGTGATGAACACGCGCGAGGAGATCGAGCGCGCGGTGGAGGAATACAGGGAGGGTCGGTTGACGGAGGCTTGAGGAACGTCCGGAGGCGTCAGGCTGTGCGTTCGGCCTTCTGGCGACGGATTCGCTGCGCGAACCGACCGGCACGGTTGAGTACGATGCGCAGCGGCAGGGGCATGTCCTCGATCGGCATTCGGTCCAGCAGGTTGCGGGTGGTCAGGCCGATGCTGGTATCCCCGGTCACTTCCAGACGGCGCTGGAAGAACAAGGTGTCGGGGTCTTCCAGCCTGGAGGCCAGCAACACGAATTCCAGCGCCCGTCCGCGGATCGTGCTGTCCGCCGCTTCCTGGCCGCCGACCGTCTCGAGCCGATCTTCGCCGGCGGTGACGACCCAGCGCAATCGCATGTCGCTGACCTCGATGGCCAGTCGCCGCCCGGCCAGGAAGTCGAATTCGCCGTCGGCGATCATTGCGGCCAGAACCCGGTTGAGAATCCGCTCGAGCATATGTCGCTGGATCGGCGGCGGGCAAATCCTCAGCGGCAGGGCGACCAAACCCGGCGGCGGCATGCGGCGGGCGATGCCATCGAGCGGATGGGGAAGCGAGCCGGCAGGGTTCATGGCGCGTTCTCCAGGTAATTTCTAAGGTCCAGGTAGCGCCGGACCATCTGTTCGGGCACCAGCGGTGGCGGCAGAGCGCCGACCATCCGGCCACTGGGGTCGATCATCATCACCGAACTGGTGTGATCGATGCTGACATAGCCGCTGTCGTTCTCGAAACGCTCGAACTTGACGGCCATGCTGTCGGCCAGGCTGCGGATCTGCTGCTTCGGGCCATGCAGCCCGATGAAGCCCGGGTCGAAGCCTGCAAGGTAGTCGACCATTTCGGCCGGATCGTCGTTGATCGGATCGACCGAGACGAAGTAATACTGCAAGTCATCGTTGCCGTCGCGCTGGGCGAGCAGCTGGCGCATTTCGCGCATCGCCGACAGGCTGGTGGGGCAAACGTCCGGACACTGCAGATAGCCGAAGAACATCAGGCTCCACTGCCCTTCCAGGTCGGACCGGGTGAAGGGCGCGCCGTGCTGGGTTTCGAGCTCGACGTCGGCCAGGGGCAGTGGTTCGGGCCACATCACGGCACGGACGTCCGGCTCGGCCGAACCCCAGCCCGTGCCGGCGGGCGGCGTCCGCCCGACCAGCAGCCCGGTCGCCAGGGTCACGGCCATAAGCAGGACGAGCGCGACGATCAGTCGGATGCGTCGGATCTTCATGCCCTTGCCAAACACGGAGACCGTCTAAGGTTTCAGTCGTCGAGACTGCGGATGTAGGCGACCAGGTTGTCCAGGTCCTCATCGTTCAGAGAATGGCCGAACGGGGCCATGGTCGCTGCCAGGCCGACAGCCGCTCCGCCGTCCTTGATGACGGTGCGAATGTGGTCATCGTCCACCGATTCCTGCCACTCGCTGTCGCTCATGTCGCGCGGTTGCGGGTTGAGGCTGGCAGAAGCCGGGCCGTCGCCCTGGCCGGACTGGCCGTGGCAGGTGGAGCAGAGCTGCTTGAACTTGGCCTCGCCCGCGGCGGCATCGGCCGCCAGGGCGGAATGGGCCAGCAGGCTGCCGGCGGAAAGAACCAGGGCGGTAATCAGAACACGCATTTCGACTCTCCTTAAGTCAGGTCATTAGGTTGTGCGTTGCTACATTCTAATGCTCGACGGGACGGTTACCATGAACGCATCCTGAACCCGCCGATAAACATGAATCCATTATACACCTATTGCGGGCTGTCCAGGCGCCCGAGCCAGCGCTGCAGGTGCTCGACGTGCTCACCTTCTTCCTCAGCGAACATCTGAGCCAGCTCCTGGACGCGATCCGAGCGGGTCTGGCCGGCCACGGCCGAATAGAAGTCGCAGGCCCGCCGCTCGGTCTCGAGCGCCATGTCGATGGCGCCTTTCGGCGTGATGTCGGTCAGCGGCGCCAGTGCCAAGGGGTTTTCGGGGCTGTGGGCGTCCGGCCACTCCGGCTCGTCGACGCGCGGGTCGAACTCGCGGTCGAGCTCGTCCTTTTGCAGTTCGCGGACTTCGGCCAGGTGCAGCCGTGAGAACTCGCCGAACTTGGCGAACATGTCGGCCACTTCATGGTGCCCGTCGGGTCGCATGATTTCGGCCAGCCGGGCATAGCCGTCGGCGGCGTCGGCTTCGAGCTTCGCCGCCAGGCGCAGGAATCGTTCCAGGTCGTCGATCACGGGTTCGTGCCTCCCAGGTTCAGCAGATACGGGGTGAGCCATTGGGCTGCCAGCAGCAGCGCAAGAAAGATCAGGAAAAACCACAGCGTCCGCCACAATCCCAGCGGCCGGCCGTGGCGCCGCTCCAGGGCCATGACGGCATGGTGAGCCACGAAATAGGCGAGCAGGACGAACACGCCGAAGAGCAGGACCTCAAGCATGGTGCGGCGCCTTGTCGATGTGGACGTCAATACCGGGAGCACGCGAAATCAGCGCGCGAGCGAAGGCGATCAGGAACAGGATGCCGCCGATGATGGCGATCAGCCCGCCGGCGCCCATCACCGCCATGCCGCCCACTTGCGCCAGGCCCTCGAGGCCCTGGGCGGCACCCGCGGTCTTGCGCTGCACGCCGTGGCCCCCGGCCAATGCCAGGCCGAAGACGTGCAGCACCTGGCCGCCGCCGTAGACCCAGGGCATCAGCCGGGTCAGGCGTTCGCCTGCCGGGGCAAAGCCGAAACGAGGCAGCAGATGCAGCGAAAGCGCCATGAAAGTCAGGGTGATGGCGACGATGCAGCCGTGGTAGTGGGCCGGCACGATGGTGTTGGACTCGTCGATCAGGAAACCCAGCGCGCCGCCGAGGCCGAACAGGCCGATGGAGAACAGCAGAGCCGTGCGCAGGCCACGCTGGCGCGAGTCGGCCGTGGATTGGCTGCGCATCCAGCCGAGCACCAGCGCCAGGCCCAGTGGGCCCGCCGCCAGGCCGCCGCCGGCGGCCATCAGCCAGATGAAGAACGTGCGATGGCCGGGACCGCCGACCTCGAAGTACAGATAGCCCCAGACGGCCAGAAACGCCGGCAACACCCCGGCCAGCAGCAGGCCCAGCACCAGGCGCGGTCCGACGAGAAAGCGCAGGCCGGCGGCGGCCGCCAGCCACAACCAGGCGACCAGCATGAACTGTACCCACGCGAACTGCAGCACGTGCCCGCCGCCCCAGAACAGCACCTCGTAGTACTGGGCACCGTCAAGCCAGGGCGGCAGCGCGAACAGCGACCACAGCAGCAGTCCGCCGGCCAGTACCAGGGCGATCACGCCGGTTTGCACGCCGAAGCGCATGACGCCGGCTTCGGCCGGCTGGATGCTGCCCGGCAGGGGGTTGAACAGCGTGCGCAGACTGCTCACCAGCACGCCGATGCCGAGTACCGAGAGACCCGAAAGGAACAGGGTGTTGTCGAGTACCGGCACGTAGTTGCTCATGATCGCCTCGCCCGGCCTGAACGGCGAGGCGGCCAGCAAGACCGAGCCGGCGATGACCAGGCCCAGGCCGAGCCAGGCACTGCGGCGAGCCGCTGGTGTACTGACCAGGGTCCACATCACCGCCCCGAAGGCGGCGAACCACACCAGCACGGAGAAGTCCACGTGCACGACGATGGCCAGGTGAAAGAAGTTCTTGAGCGGAAACAGCTGCTCTACTCCGGGCGTGCGCGAAGCAACGATCAGGATGACGAACAGCCCGGAAATCAGCAGCGCGCCGACGGCCGTCAGCAGCCAGGCGCGCGCCAGCCGGCCGCGGAAATCCGAGGGGACGGCCAGGTTCCAGTTCGATGAGTTCATGACGATTCCTCCGTTTCAACACCGCCGAGCGACACGCCGTCGTCGCCGATCTCGATCAGCGCCGACTCGCCGGCATTCAGGTCCAGATTCATTTCACGCTCGAGGTCGAAGCCCGTCGTGCGAGGGGTATCGGCCAGCCGGACCGTGACCGTGTAGCGACCCGGATCGACCGGCAGATACTCGAGGTAGTAGGAGCGGCCACCGCTGGACAACCCGGCCGGTTCAACCGTCTCGGCGACCAACAGCTCGCCGTCGAGACGCAGTTCGAAGCGGGTCGGCGCCCGCTCGCGTCCGCACACTTCCTCGACGCGCCGTGTCGGGGGCAGCGCCTCGCGCTCGGCTTCGCTCAGTTGCCGGCAGGGCTCGAGCCGCTCGGGCAAATGCGCCATCGACAGCTTGATCAGTGCCTGTCCGGGCTCGTATGGCGTAAACGACGGCCCCTGTCCGAACAGGCCGACGAGCGCGGCCAGCACCGCCCAGGTCAGACCCTGTCCGCTGAGTGCGAGCGCTTTCATGTGCCGGTCCTCCGAATGGCCAGCCGCGGTGCTTCCGGTGCCGAGGCCTTGTCCAGGCCCGCCGAAAACGCCTCAAGACGCAGGCTCAGATCCTTCTCCTGCCCGGGTTTGGCCCAGAACGTGAACAGGCGTTCCCGCGGCACGCGCTTGCGCAGGCCGGGCTGGCGTTCCCGCTCGATGCGCTCCTGCGTCCAGCGCTCACCCAGTCGGTGATGACAGTCGCAGTCGGCGCAGCCGGCCACGGCCACGCCGGCGTAGCCGCTGTTGCGCAGCGCGTAATCGATGCCGGGCGGCGGCAGCAGGCCGACACAAGGCAGCACCATGCTGTGGGCGGTCCCGATCTCGGCCTTTTCCACGTCCACGCCGTGGTCGCAGCCGAAGACCAGGATCCGGTCACCGGTGAGTTCCGAGTCGCGGGCACGGTCGAGCTCGTTCCGGAAGTCGTCCATGGTGAAGTGCGGCATCTCGATGCCGGTCGTCAGCGGTGTGCGCTGGCGAAACGGCGACGATGAGGGGCAGGAACCGGTGCAGATACCGCATGACACGCACAGCGAGGCGTTGACCCTGGCCTCGAGTTCGAAGTTGCGACCGTCCGTGCGCGGCACCATGTCGATCGCGCCGTAGGGGCAGTCCTCGGCGCAGAAGCCACAGCCCGTGCAGTCCGGAAGGTGAACCTCGGCAACCGGCTGGCGCCGGCGCGGCAGGATCCACGGCAGCGCGGCCAGCAGCAGGGTGCCCCCGGTGCCGGCCAGCCAGATCGTGCCGGGTGAGGACAGCGACTGCAATGGAAAAACGGCCAGGTAGAACCAGTCGATGGCCAGTACGCCGGGCACGGCCTCCAGGTCGGCCGGGGCATGGCTGGTCACCGGCACGACCAGCGACAGCACCAGCAGGCCGGCGAGGCTGCCGAGCATGAGCTTGCGCGTCGGGTGAATGCGGGGGTAGCGCACGCGCAGCAAGTGAAACCAGATGCCCAGAACCAGGATGATCGGTAGACCGACCAGATGAATGAAGCCGATCAGGGTGAAAAGCCGGCCGCTGACGGTTTTGTTGCTGACGAAACTGCTGCCCATCGGATCGCTGAAGATCGGCAGCCAGTCGAGCAGTCGCGCGCTGGCCGTGGCGACCCAGGCGGCAAGCTGGTCCCAGACCATCCAGTAGCCGGAAATGCCGAAGATGAGCACGATCCAGATCAGCGGCATGCCCGTCAGCCAGGAGAACCAGCGCGCCCCGGTGTGGCGCAATCGCACTAACTCGCGCAGCATGTGCAGCGCCAGCAGCAGCACGGCAGCATCCGAGCTGTAGCGGTGCAGGCTGCGCATGACGCCGCCGATGATCCACTGCTCGTGGGTGATGGCTTCGACCGAGCGCCAGGCGCCTTCGAGGTTGGTGCTGTAGAAAACGAACAGGTAGATGCCGGTGACCAGCGCGATGTACAGGCAATAGATGGCCAGTGCGCCGAGATGGTGGAAAGGATTGGCGGCGCCTCCAAAGGCATTCGACAGCACCGATTCGCCACGGGCCAGAGCGCGCGCCGGCCAGACGGGTCTCGGTCGGGCTTGCGCGGAACTCATTCTGACCCCCGGCGCTTGAGCACTTCCCGGCCGGTCCAGCCGCCGACGAGCAGCAGGAAGAGGCCACCCAGGCCCAGGCCGATGAACATCGAGTAGTCGAAGTAGTAGCGGTCGCCGCGCGCATCGTAGACGGTACAGAACAGGCGAATCCGTTCGCCGATGCCGGCCAGCAGTCCCTGTTCGCTTTTCGGCCGGCGCCAGACCAGGTCCTTGAGTGGCTCGACCAGCTTCGGTGCCTCGAAGGTCTCGCCGTAGATCTGCCGGTAGAGCGTGCCGTCGCGATCGAGGAGGCTGACCTGCACGGTGTGGTCGAAGCCGCGTGGGCTCGGCGTGTACACGAAACCCAGTTGTTCGATCAGCCGCTCGAGTTCATCGCTTCGTTCGGCGACGACGAACTGCCAGTCGGGATCGTTAACGCCGTGACGCCGGGCGTGATTGGCCATCGACTCGGGCGTGTCGACGCCGTGATCGAAGCCGATGGTGAGCATGCCGAAGCTGTCCTCGCCCATCGCCTCGCGTGCGGTCTGGACAACCCGGTCGAGATAGCGCGTGGTGACGCTGCACGAATGCGCGCAGCCGGTGTAGATCAGGCTGATGCCCAGCGGCCGCTCGAGCAGATCGTGCAGCTTCAGCCGCTCGCCGTTGCTGTCGATCAGGGTCAGGTCGGAAACGCGGTTGCCGATGGCTTCCTGGCTGATCTCGAGCGCATCACCGCGGGCGGCGAAGACGCCGGCGGTCGGCAGCAGGAGCCCGAACGCCAGCAGCGCCGGGGCGAGTCTTCCGGGGGCAGCCCAGTTCATTCATGGCACCGCGTGCATGGCAAACAAGCCGGCCAGCAGCAGGCCGAGCTGGATGAGGGAGGCCTTGAATGCTGTCATCGCACGAGGTGCGGACGGCTCGCGCGCCATCAGCAGGGTGGTCCAGGCCAGCCAGGCCGCGCCGGTTCCGGCCAGCAGCCAGACCAGCATCGAGCCGCTGCGTGCGGTCAGCCATAGTGTGGCGGTAACCAGCATCGCGGTGTTGATCAGGTTCCAGCGCACCGCCGTGTTGATGCCGCGAGTGACCGGCAGCATCGGCACGCCGGCACGCCGGTAGTCTTCGGCGATGACGATCGCCAGCGACCAGAAATGCGAGGGCGTCCAGAGAAACAGGACGGCGGCGAGCAGCATCACGTCCGGATCGGCGATCCGGCCGGTGGCGGCCGCGCCGGCGAGTACCGCCCAGCTTCCGGCCGCGCCGCCAATGACGATGTTCCAATCGTTGCGGCGCTTGAGCCATACGGTATAGACCAGCGCGTAGGTGAGCGCACCGGCGGCCACGAACAGGCCGGAGGCCGGGTTGAACCACCAACCGCCGAGGATCGAGCCGGCCGCGATCATCGCCAGGAAGGCCACCGGCCAGCCGGTGTGTGCCTCGAGCGTGCCGTTGACGAAGGGGCGCTTGCGCGTTCGGCCCATGACTGCGTCGATGTCCCGATCCCAGTAATGGTTGAAGGCGCCGGCCCCCGAAGCCGCCAGCAGGACCGACAGGGCGAGGATGATGGTATCGGCCGCCGCTGGCCAGCCGCCGCCGGCCAGCACGGCGCCGCCAAGGGCCGAGAGCGTGATCGCCGACCCGATGCGGACCTTGAACAGGGTCAGCGCGATGGACAGCAGGCCCGGCCGGGGTCGCGCCACGTCGGGGGCGACCGCCGGCAGGGTCTGCGTTTGTGCGTGCTGGCGCGCCATGGTTTAGCTGAACCGCCAGACCGAGGCCAGGTAGCCGTAGTTGACGAAGAAGTAGACGACGAAGATGAGCAGCAGGAACATCGCCAGCACGAAAGTGCCCGGTGCCGGGAAGCCCTTCACGCCCAGGCCGACGTGGCTGTGACCGGAAAGCGACTCGGCCGGTCCAAGCAGGATGCCCGGGCGAGTGGCCGAGTATTCGGCCGGGCTGGTCTTCTGGCCGAACAGTACTGTACCGACGATGACGACCACGAAGGCGATGCCGCCGAGCACGGCGATGATCGCGCTGATGCCGTTGAGTGCCATCATGGTGTAGGCCATGCCCGGGTAGGTCCATTCGAAGGCCGAACCGGTAAAGGCCATGTCCCAGTGGCGGCGCGACACGCCCAGGGTGCCCGCGCCCATCATGAAGAAGGTCTGCAGTGCGGTTCCGATGCCGAACAGCCAGGGCTGCCATTTGGCCAGGCCGGGCATGAACAGCTTGCGCCGGAACAGCACCGGCACCAGCCACAGGCTCATGGCCATGAAGGCGAGCGTGGTGCCGAGCACGACCGTGGCGTGGAAGTGACCGGGCACGTAGATGGTGTTGTGGATCAGGAAGTTGACCTGCTCGCTGCCCATCACCACACCGGAAATGCCGCCGATGAAGCCGAAACCCACCAGCGACAGGAACATGCCGGAGAACACCGGGTTGCCCCAGGGCGCCTTTCTGAGCCATTCGAACAGGCCCTTGTTGTGGCCCTTCTCACGCTGGGCGACCTCGATCGAGCCGGGCACGGTCAGGCCGTGAACCAGGCTGGCGAGCACCGCCAGGTACATCACGTAGCTGGTGTTGAAGATCTTCCATTCCGTGCTCAGGCCCGGGTCGCCGAGCAAATGGTGGGCCGAGGCGACCGAGATGAACAGGATGTAGAGGAAGAAGGCGCCGCGGCTGACCTTCTCCGACATCGGCTTGGCGTTGAAGACGATGGCGGCCACGGCATACCAGACGGACACGTGCGCGGCGACGTTGATCTGCTGAGAGGTATGGCCCAGCCCCCACCAGACCAGGCGGTACATGAGTGGATCGATCTCGCTGATGTAGCCGATCGACCACAGCCAGGTCGGAATCAGGATGATGGCGCCGCAGGCGATGGTGAACACCGCCAGGATGGCCGCGGTCAGCGCGCCGAATGTCACCAGCGGGATCGAGCCTTCGTAGGTCTTCTCGTCGCGGGCGATGGCGAGCGTCCCGAAGAACATGAACACCCCGATCAGGGCGCCGACGGCGAACAGGATCAGCCCGAAGTAGAAGCTCGGTGCGGCCGGCATGGGGACGTAGGAGGTCATCATCACGCTCGAGGAGCCGTCGATGATGGCCCAGGAGGTAATGGCCGCGCCGATGATCATGAGCGCGAAGGCCACCCAGCCCAGCCTCGGCGTTGCGATGCGGCATCTGAGCAGCACCGAGGAGCAGAAATACAGCAGCGCCACCTCGAAGAACAGGATCCAGACCAACAGCATGACCACACCGTGGCCGGTGAGCACGGTATAGAAGTCTTCGGCGTTGAGGATCTGCACCGCTGGCCAGCGTGTCAGCGCGACCAGCAGGCCGAGCAGGCCGCCGACGGCCAGGAAGACCACCGCGGCGACGGCATTGGCCTTGATCAGGTTCTCGGCCGGCCGGTGAAACACGAGCCCGGTATCGGGACAGGTACGGAATTGGGGTTGCATGACGGGATCCCTCGCTTGAATCAGTTGTCGACGACGTAGATGCGGCTCATCATCGTGTGATGCATCACGCCGCAGTACTCGTTGCACACCACCGCGTACTCGCCGGGCTCGGTCGGGGTGACGTTGAGCACCATGTCGTAGCCGGGCAGGACCTGGAAGTTGATGTTGATCGGCTGGATCGACAGGCCGTGTTGCCAGTCGGCCGAGGAGACGTGGAAGCGATAGGTTTCACCGGCCTCGAGTTCGAGGATCGGGTACCACTGCCAGAGTCGGGCGAGCAGGTAGACATCGCCGCCGGCCGGCGGGCGAACCACCGGAATCTGCTGGTCGGTCTCGCGCCGGACCGTGTACTCCTCGACGAACTCGTTGACCTTTGCGACGTAATCCTGCGGATTGACGCGGTAGGCTTCGCCGGAGTAGTTCTGCTCGCCGTAGACATGCCAGTAGGGCATGAACAGGAACATGATCAGGCACCAGACGAGCGCGATGGCGATCCAGACGATCTCGACACGATCGACCGGCTGCTTCCACCACACGCGTTTGGCAGGCGGTTGAATGGCACTCATGGCTTGCTCCCTCGATCAGCCGATGGGGACGGTGACGATGTTCATCACGCCCCAGATGATGTAAGTCACGGTCGGAATCGTGACGCCGAGAAACAGCAGCAGAAACGGGTTGTCGAGAATGCGCTGCATGGTCGGCAGCCGTTCCTGCTCTTCTTCCGGTTCACGAGCTTCGGTGTCCCGGTCGTTTTGTGAATCGCTCATGGCGCGCCCTCCTCTTGCAAGCCACAAATAAGGTATATTAAATGCATGTTTTAGCGCGGATGATGTCCTGGCCGCAAAGTTTAGAGCCGGGCTGCAGACAGGTTCATTGATGACCGTCAAGCTTTTCGTGTCACCGACGGCAATTGATCCAGGTCAGCCCGCGTTGTCCAGCCGGCGGCTAATCTCGCCGGTCCCAGCCTGATCAAGGAGAAATTGGCATGTCACGATACGTTTACCCGCCCGCCGCGCTGGCGCTCCTGTTGGGGTTGATCGCCGGTTGCGACGAGCGCGTCGAGCAGCCGTTGCCGTCCGAAAACTGGCAACGTATTGATGCGTCCGGAAATATACTCTCGCCCGATGATCCGGGTCCGCATCGCTGCGTGCTCGATCCAGCCGTTGGCCTGATGTGGCAGGTTCACGACGACAATGGTTTGCACGATCGGGACAATCGCTACACCTGGTACAGCACCGACCGTCAGCGGCACATGAGCGAACCGGGACTGGCAGACGGCGGGGAGTGCCGGAGATCGAGCTGCGACACGCAGTCGCTGGTCGCGGCCGTCAACGAGCAAAGCCTGTGCGGTTTCACCGACTGGCGGCTGCCGAGTCGTGAGGAACTGATGTCGCTGGGTGAAGCCGAACGGCGCGAGACCGGCCTGATCGTGGATCCGGCATACTTCCCCGGAGCGAATGCGGGAGAATACTGGACCGGCGAGACTTTCCGCCTTTACCCGCAAAGCGCCTGGGCAGTGGACTTCGGCAACGGCCTGGATCGGGCCGACCTCAAGTCCGAGGCCAAGGCGGTTCGCCTGGTCAGAAACCATGCACAGGCCACTGAAACGAACTAGATCATGAACCTCATCGAACGACATCATCAGCGTCGCATCGGCATCTGGCTTCTGGTCTGCTGCCTGGTGCTGTTTTCCCTGGTCATGCTCGGCGGGGCCACGCGACTGACCGGCTCGGGCCTTTCCATGGTCGAATGGCAGCCGGTCACCGGCGTGATTCCGCCGACCACCGAAGAGCGCTGGATGCGCGAGTTCGACGCCTACCGCGCCAGCCCCGAATACCAGAAGGTCAACCGTGGCATGTCGCTCGACGACTTCAAGGTGATCTACTGGTTCGAATTCGGTCATCGCCTGCTGGCGCGCTCACTCGGCCTGGTTTTCGCCCTGCCGCTGGCCTGGTTCTGGTGGCGCGGGTGGATTCCGCGGCGGCTTCGCTGGCCGCTACTCGGCATCCTCGGTCTGGGCGCCCTGCAGGGCTGGATGGGCTGGTACATGGTCCAAAGCGGCCTAATCGACATTCCCCGGGTCAGTCCCTACCGTCTGGCCGCGCATCTGAGCCTGGCCCTGATCATCTTCGCCTTCATGTTCCGCCTGGCCCTGGGCCTGCTGATGCCGGCCGCGCATCGGCCGCACTCCATGCGGCGTTGGACCATCGTGCTGTTGGTGATGACCGCGTTGACGGTATTCGTCGGCGCCTTCGTCGCCGGCCTGCGCGCCGGCTTTGTCTACAACGACTTCCCGCTCATGGCCGGTCAGTGGATTCCCGACGGGATTCTCGGGCTGGAACCGCTGTGGCGCAATTTCTTCGAGAACCCGGCGATGGTGCAGTTCATGCACCGTGTGCTGGCCCTGTCCACCATGACCGTGGCATTTGCCGCCTGGTGGCAACAGCGCAGGTATGCCCTCGATGCCGGCGCTCGGCGCGCCTTTCACATCCTGGTGGGCATTGTCGGCATTCAGGTGCTGCTGGGCATTGCCACCCTGATGCTCTATGTGCCGGTGGTGCTGGGTACATTGCACCAGGGCGTGGCCGTGCTGGTGCTGGGGGCGGTGATCGCCGTCGACTACCGCGTCAGTCACCCGCGCGTTCACGATGCCGCCCACTCCGGGCGCCTGGCGGCTGCCGACTGATTCCTGCTTTCAGTCAGTGCGGCGTTGCGAGAGCACCGCGAGCGATACTTTCGAGTCTTTCGGGGTCGTTGATGGTGATGTAGCGCGTGTCCATGTCGAGCACGCCCTCGCGCTGCAGCGCGGTAAGGCTGCGTGACAGCGTCTCCGGCTGGACGGCCAGCAGCCCGGCGATATGCTTCTTGCTCGACTCCAGGCGGAAGGTCTTCGGTTCGTCCCGGCGCCGGTACTCATCGAGTAGGTAATGAGCCACGCGCAAATGAGCGTTCTGCAGTGCCAGCGATTCGATCTGGTTGATCTTCTCGTGCATGCGTCGGCTCAGCGTGCCGAGCAGGCGGAAGCAGGCTTCCGCGTCGTTGTGGAAGGTCTTGACCAGGTCGTCGGCGTCGAATCCGACCAGTTCGCTGGGTTTAATTGCGGCGCAGTGCACCGGATACACTCGCTGGGGCATGAAAAGCGTGGCCTCGGCAAAGCTGCGCCCCGGGTTGATAATGGCGATGATCTTCTCCTGCCCCGCATCGGACAGTCGGAAGAGCTTGAGTTGCCCCGTACGACACAACCAGATGCGCCGGGCGGGGTCGCCGTGGTGGAACAAGTGCTCACCGCGGGCTACGGTGACCACACGTGCCTTGGTCAATACACGTTGCGATTCGGTCTCGTCGAGCCCCGACAGCAGCGGAAACTGGTGCAATTCATCCCGGGTGGGATGGCGGATGTTGTTCATGGCAGGATTTCCTTGAACGGCCCGCCCGGCGAGCCGAAATTGACGTATAGCCAGTAAAACAGTATCTAGGATACTTCTTTTTGATCAAAATCAATAAACCGGATCATCGATGAACATGAGAAGGCAGGAAGAAGACGAGCTGGTCGACTGGCTCAGCCCGCTGTTTCTCGGTTCCTACGCCGAGAACAACGAGTTGCTGGAGAAGGTGCTCGTCGAGTTGTTGCGCGACCATGTCTATTGGCGCCGCAATATCCATCCCGAAGACCGGCCGCAGATCCCGGTGCTGGCCGATACCGGCCCGGAATACCGGCGCTTCGTCGGCCGCATGAAGACCGAGCTTCATGGATTGACCGCCCGGCTGAAAAATTCCGCGCCCTTTTTCAACCCGCGCTATATCGGGCACATGGCCTCCGACCTGCTGCTGCCGGGCCTGATCGCGCAGCTGGTGACCACGCTCTACAACCCCAATCACGTCACCGACGAGGCCTCGCCGGTGACGCTACCGCTGGAGCTGGAGCTGGGCCGGCAACTGGCCGCGATGTTCGGTTTCAACACCGATCCCGAGCAGGAGCCCTGCGCCTGGGGCCATGCCACCTCCGGCGGCACCATCGCCAACGACGAATCGCTGTGGTACTTCCGGGCCGTGCGCTATTGGCCCCTGGCGGCCGCGATCGCCCTGCGCGAGGCCGGGTTCGACCCCGGTGCGCTCAAGCATGGGCCCGAGGATTTCGTTCACGCCCCCGATCACGTGCTCTTCAATCTTTCGGTCGACCACGTCATTCGATTGCGGCGCGAAGTGCTGGCGAGCATCGATCACCAGCTTGATCGACGCCAGGCGCGGGACCTGGCGCGCCGGATCGAGTCCGAGCGGGTCGAGTATCTGGGCATGGCCGAGTTCCATCTTCGCCACCCGGAGCTGGGAACGCCCGTCGTGCTGGTCGCCGATACCGCGCACTACTCCTGGGAGAAGGCGCTCAAGCTGCTGGGCCTGGGCGCGGCCAACCTCGAGCCCGTGGCCGTCAACGAGCGCATGCGACTGGATTCGAAGGCGCTCGACGATGCGCTGGCGCGCCTGGCCGACGAGCGCCGCCCGGTCCTGGCCGTCGTCGGCATTCTCGGCACCACCGAGTTCGGTTCCATCGACCCCGTCCACGAGATCGTCGCCGCCCGCCAGCGCTGGCGCCGCGAGGGAATGGAGTTCGCCATCCACGTCGACGCCGCCTGGGGCGGCTACCTGGCCAGCATGTTCCATCGCCCGGACGGGACCCTGCTTGACCACGCCGAGATGCGGCGACGCTTCCACCTGTTTCCTTCCGAGCCGGTTTACAAGGCGTTCGCCGCGCTCAGGCATGTCGACTCGGTCACCGTCGACCCGCACAAGCTCGGCTACGTGCCCTTCGGTTGCGGCGCCTATGTCGCGCGCAACCGCGGCATGACCGACTTCATCAGCCAGAAGGCGGCCTATGTCTTCGATGATGCCGAGACGGTCCCCGATTCCGAGTACGAGCGCCGCTTCCGCAACCTCGGCCAGTACATTCTCGAAGGCTCCAAGCCCGGCGCGGCCGCCGCCGGGGCCTGGTTGAGCCATCGGGTGCTGCCGCTCGATGCGGATAACTTCGGTCGGCTGTGCGCCGAGACTATTCGCAACTGCGAGTACTTTTTCGAGCACATCGACCAGTTGCGCGACGAGCTTGCCGGCGTCGCCCGTGTCGTTCTGCCCTTCGAGCCCGACACCAACCTGGTCTGCCTGGCCATCAACCCGAGCGGAAACCGCTCGCTGGCGCGCATGAATGCCTTCGGCCGGCGGTTATACGAGCACCTGAGCGTGGGCGAGGAAGTCGATATCCACTCACGCGAGTTCTTCGGCTCGCGCACCGTGGTTCATCGTCACAAGCTGGGCGAGCGCGCCGCCGAACGACTCATGGCCGAACTCGACCTGGACCCGTCCACCTTCGTCGACGAACCGGACGACTCCGGCGAGCAGGCCGACAGCATTTTCCTGCTGCGCCACACGCTGATGAATCCCTGGCTGTCCGGCCACGATGAAGGGATGAACTATCTCGACCGCTATTGCCGCCACCTGGCCGAACTGGTGCGGCAGGCCATGCGTGATCAGCCGGGATGAATCATTCGCCGAAAAGGACGAATCATCATGTACAAACCGGGCACCCCGATCGCGAGCGTCAGCCTGGCCCTGGCCAGCCCGATGGCCGCCACGAGGAATTGCACCGGGTTTTGCAGGCCTACCCCGAGTTCTTCGATCAGCCGGGCTGGACTCGCTGACGAAAGCGCTGCAGCAGGGCGAACAGCACCAGCAGCGCTGACGACCAGGCGACCGCTGCCAGCAGCAGGCCGGCGTGGCTCGCACCCCCGAGCAGGCGCGCCAGCGCGGCCAGCGAGACCAGCACGGTCATAACGGCAAAGTATCCGCCGACCTGGTCGAGCGGAATACGCAGGCGCAGCAAGCGTGTGCGCAACATCACGCTGGTCGTCAGGGTACCCAGCGCGCCGACGGTGATGGCATGGGTGGCGGCATTGGCGGGCAGGCCGATGCCGAAACCCCGCTCCGCGCCCAGCAGCAACAGCCCGATACCAAGCCAGGCATAGCCGACGCCGAGGCAGAGCAGGTCGGCCCGCCGCCGGCACAGCCACAATTGCCAGCGGCCCAGGCGCACCAGGGCCAGCGTGCCGGTGACAACGAGTAAAAGGCCGTGGACCGGCCCCGCAGCGGGAATGAACGCGGTCCCGGCCGCGGCAATCATCGCCAGCAGGATGGCGCCTTCGATATTCGGCTGCACACGCGCGGTCAGCGTTCCCCCCGCACCTTCGATAACACCCGCCGCGGCCGGGGCGATCAGTCGGCCCCCGAAGAACAGCATCAGCATCGCGAACAGCACCACCGCTTCGCCCAGCAGCAGGTAGCTGAGAAGGCCCCCGCCGTGGAACGACAGCAGCTGAAAGCCGGCCGCCGCCGCGCAGATTGCCAGAACCAGTGGACCGGTGAGGCGGTTGCGCCACTTCTTGGCCGCCTTCATGAAGCGTGGCGCGGCGGTCGCCGCGACCAGCGCGGCGAAGCCGAGGTTGAGCGCAATGGCCGGCAGACTGCCCGGCATGAACAGGAAAGCCAGGCGCGCGCCCAGCCACAGGACCATCATCAGGGCGAGACGCGGTGCGGATACCCGGTTGATCAGAAATCCCGCCACCACCGCCAGCGCATAGCCGAAGAGCAACTCGTGGGCATGGCCGGCCGGCGTGCGCAAGCCGGGCAGCGTCGGCAACAAGCCGGTCCAGCCGAGCACGAACGCCGGTACGCTGAGCGCCCCGTAGAGCGCCGCCAGCGGAAAGAGCCGGGTCTCGGTAACGACCCGGGTCGACCCGGCGGCCGGCCCGGACTGGACATGCGAGGAATCTGGCATAATATGTATTCTACATACATCTAGTCACCTCCAAGCGCGGGCGTCACAAGCGGCGCCGGGAGCAGCAAGCCATGTCGAACCCGATCGAAGCCCCGTTCAAGGCTTGGGAATGCACGGGCTGCGGCCGCATCGAGGCGCCGCAGCCGTGTCTGGGCATCTGCCAGGACCGTGCCGTCGAGCTGGTCCATGCCGAAGCCTATCGGCAACTTCAGGCCGACAACGCGAAAATGCGCGATCTGATCCTGCGCCTGGCGCGTACCAGCCCGCGCGAAGGCGCGTGGGAGAGCGGCTACCGGGCTTTGCAGGCGCGCGCCGCCGAGTTGCTGGAGCGCCTCGACCGCCATGAACCTCCTGGGTCGGTGTCAGAATAGGCGAAGTTCCTTACGCAGCAATCCGCCCATGGCCGTCGAACTCGACCTTGAAGACCTGATCGCGGCGCGCGATCGCATTCGCGACCAGGTCACACACACACCGCTGGAACACAGCGAAGCCCTGTCCTCGCGCCTGGGCGCCGAGTTGCGACTCAAGCACGAAAACCTGCAGCTCACCGGATCGTTCAAGTTTCGCGGCGCCAGCCACAAGCTGGCCCGACTCGACACAGGCGGTCAACGCCCCGCTGGCGTGGTGGCGGCTTCGGCGGGCAACCATGCCCAGGCCGTCGCGCGGGCCGCGCGCAGCCGCGAAATTCCGGCCACCGTGGTCATGCCCGAGACTGCGCCGATGACCAAGGTGGCGGCCTGCCGCTCGCTGGGTGCGCGCATCGAGCAGATCGGCACCACGCTGGAAGAAGCCACCGAGCGCGCACACGAACTGGCCGAAGCGCAGGGACTGGCCTTCATATCGCCCTACGACGACTGGGACATCATCGCCGGCCAGGCGAGTTGCGGCCTGGAAATGCTCGAGTCCATGCCGGAGATGACGACGGCGGTCGTGTGCCTCGGCGGCGGTGGCCTGCTGTCGGGCATCGCCCTGGCGCTCAAGCTGCAGCGCCCGGACATTCGTCTCGTCGGTGTACAGGCTGAGGCCGTTGCCCCCTGGCGGCACTTTCTCGACGACGGCGAGTTCGAAGCGGTCCAGCCGGGCTCGCGCACCATCGCCGACGGCATCAGCGTCAAGGCGCCGGGCAAGCTCACCCGCCAGGTGATCGGCGAGTACGTCGATGAAATCGTGACCGTCGACGACAACGCCATCGCACGGGCCATCGTCACCCTGCTGGAGACGACCCGCACCATCGGCGAAGGCGCCGGCGTGGTCGGCCTGGCCGCGCTGCTCGACGGCCGCATCGAACTGGGTGTCGACGAACGGGTCGCCTGCGTTATCTCAGGCGGCAATATCGACATGTCCCTGGTCGGGCGCTCGATCGATTTCGGTCTCAGCGCCAGTGGCCGGCTGCTGAGTATCGCCGTGACCCTCCCGGATCGTCCGGGCAGCCTCTCTGGCCTGATCGCGCAGGTGGCCGAACTGGGCATGAACGTGCGCGAGGTGCGCCACCGCCGCGGTGAAACGCATGTGCCGGTCGGCTTGACGGAAATTACACTCGAGTTGGAAACCCGCGATTCGCAACATCAGCAGCAGTTGCTTGAACGTTTGCGGGAACAGGGCCTGAGCGCACGTGTCCTGGCTGCATGAGTGAATACGCCAACAGGAGGTGTCCCGTGACCCATCCGGAGATCCGCTTGCGTCGGATTTATGATGAACCGGGCGAAACCGAAGGTACGCGCGTGCTCGTCGACCGCATCTGGCCGCGTGGGATTTCGAAGGACCAGGCCGGTCTCGACTACTGGTTCAAGGAGCTGGCGCCCTCGACCGAACTGAGAAAGTGGTTCGGCCACGACCCGAAACTGTGGGCCGCGTTCAAGCAGAAATACCGCAAGGAGCTCGAGGGAGACGACCAGCGTGACAAGCTCAAGGAGCTGGCCGAGCTGGCCGCGTCAGGTCCCGTCACGCTGCTGTTCGGTGCGAAGGATCCGGAGCACAACCAGGCAGTCGTACTCCGCGAAATACTGGAAGAGATGCTTTAAAGTCCCCGATAGGGGATCCTAAAACCCCCTCGCTTTTAGGCGATGGATCGAGCTTAAAAAATTCCAAATCCCAATCAGCAATTGCCAAACAAATCTCGAAGGACCGAATTTTTAATGACCGAAACGGGCATGGAGCCGAAGTGCCAGGCTTGTGTGCATGGGCAGGTGCAGGCACCCAATTGCAAGGTCGGTAAGAGCCGAGCCGGCCCTAGATTGCGGCAAGTGGCGTGATCTGCCCCCCTCGCGGTTTGGGTCATTGGAATTTCGTTCATTGAGAATTGTTTGAAAATTGGTGCTTGTGATTTGGTGCTTCAACCAGTCGGCCGTATGGCCGATCGATCCGGCTTTGAGCAGTAACAGCAAGCCATCGGCTTTAGCCGGTGCTCGTTGGCGTGTGATCTCTTAGTCGGATTGACCGCGCTCGTCGCGAACGCGCTGCTGGGCGTGCCGGAAAGCGTCCTCGATTTCCACGTTGTCGAACATCGGCATGGGCTGATCGGGCTCGGGGTCGTGCAGCACGAAGACCGCGCCGCAGTACTCGCACATCTCGCGTCCGGAGCGGTGGACCGGTACGTAGACACGTGGGTGGGCGTTCCAGACCTTCATTGCCGGGGTCGGGCACGAAAGCGGCAGATCTTCCCAGCCAACCTCGTACTCTTCCTGCCGGCAGGCCGGTTCGAGTTCACCTTCCTTGCGCTTGGCGACCATCGAGTGCTCTCCGAAATCGATACGGTTCAAAGGCGATATGGTACCCGTTTGCGCTCCCTGGTGGTGCTTCGTGCGTCTTTTCAGGGCCCATCGGCTTGCCTGATTGATGTCAATTTCACGCCCCTTGCGGCGTGCTAGTCTCATTTGCCAACCCAGCCCTGAGACTCTCGACAATGAAGTGTGATGTGGCGATTGTCGGCGCCGGACCCGCCGGCCTGTGTCTTGCCCGTGCCCTCGATGGAATGGGCCTGGATATCCGCCTGTTTGACGCCAGCCCGCAGGAATCACTGGCCTGCCCGGCCGAGGACGGACGCGAAATCGCCCTGACCCACGCCTCGCAGGCGGTACTCGAGCGAATTGGAGTCTGGCAACGGCTGGATCCGGAATCGCTCAGCGAGTTGCGCGACGCGGCGGTCTTCGACGGCGAATCGGCCCGTCCCATGCGCATCACCCATGCCGACGGCGGGCATGAGCGACTCGGCACCCTGGTGTCCAATCACCACATTCGCCGAGCCGCCTGGGAGGCGGTCGCCGACCAGAAAGGCGTCGAAGTCGACACGGGCGTGACCGTGGACACCACCGAGCTCTCGGCAGCGGGGCGGCGGCTGGGCCTTTCGGATGGACGGTCGGTCGAGGCCGGCCTGGTCATCGCCGCCGATTCGCGTTTCTCGGGTCTGCGGCGGGCGGCCGGCATCGGCGCGCGCATGCGCGACTTCGGCCGTAGCATGCTGCTGGCGCGGGTCGCGCTGGAACAGGATCACGAGCACGTTGCCTGGGAGTGGTTCGGCTACGACCGCACCCTCGCCCTTCTGCCGCTCAACGGCCGGCGTGCATCGGCGGTGATCACGCTGCCCCACGAACAGGCGCGAAGGCTGTCCCAAGTCGACGAGGCCGACTTCAATCGTGAAGTAACGGGCATGTACCGGGATCGCCTCGGTGCGATGCGCCTCGAAGGCCAGCGCCACCTCTATCCGCTGGTGGGCGTGTGGCCCGACCGGCTGGTGGCCGAGCGCCTGGCGGCCGTTGGCGACGCCGCCGTGGGCATGCACCCGGTGACCGCACACGGATTCAATCTCGGCCTGACCGGAATCGACATTCTCTCGGGTGAGATGCAACGTGCGGCCGGCCGCGGGCAGCCGGTTTCGCAACTCGCGGTATTGAAGGCCTACCAACGCCGTCACCGATTGGCCAGCCTGCCGCTGTACCTGGCGACCGCTTCGGTCGTTGGTCTCTACACCGACGATCGACTGCCGGCCCGGATCCTGCGCCGGTCGGCGTTGCGGGTTGCCAACCGCGTCGCCCCCTTCCGCCAGGCCGTGGCTCGTCAACTGACCGGAAAAGGCGGTTTTCCAGGGCCGCTGGCTTTAGTGCGGGGCAGCGGGCAATGAGCCGGCGCATCCTGATCATCCAGGGTCACCCCGACCCGGCCGGCGGGCATTTCGGCCATGCCCTGGCCGATGCCTACCGAAAGGGGGCCGAGTCCGCAGGCCATCGCGTCGAGGAAGTGCGCCTGGCCGATCTCGATTACCCCATGCTCTCCAGCGAGAAAGAGTGGACCGACGGCGAGATCCCCGAGTCGTTGCAACCGGCCCAGGCGAAGATCCGGGACGCCGACCACCTGGTGTTCTTCTTCCCGCTCTGGCTGGGTACCTTGCCGGCACGGGTCAAGGCCTTCCTGGAGCAGGTAATGCGTCCCGGCTTCGCGTTTGCCGCGGAGGCACGCGAAGGGATCGGCGAGCGCTATCTCAAGGGCAAGTCGGCACGCGTGGTGATCACCATGGGCATGCCCGGTCCGGTCTATCGCTGGTTTTTCGGCGCCCATGGCTACCGCAACCTCAAGCGCAACATCCTGCATTTCTGCGGTATCAGGCCGGTTCGTCGTTGCTTCGTCGGCGGCGTGGCGGGCAAGAACGATCGCGGCCGCAAACGCTGGCTGAAGCGGCTCGAATCGCTGGGCCGAAAGGGCGCCTGAAGGCGAAGAGCCGGCCGGGCAGTGGCGGCCAGGGCGAACTACGGGTCTCGTTGCACTGCCGTCATTTGCCCGTCCGGGCCGATCAGTACGAGCTCGCCTTGCTGGCCGATATCGAAGCGTTGCACCTGGGCCAGCATGTTCAGGAAACGATGCTCCAGGGACATGCGCGGCTCGGCGCAGGCCATCCTGGTCGCCGCCACCGTGTCGATCGAAAGACCCTCCCCACTCAGTTCATATCCCGCCGTGTACTGATTGCAGGCCGCATGGCCGCTGACACGACCCTCGGCGTCGAACTCGATCGTCATTGCGATTTCCTCTTCGTCTTCCCCTGTTTCGGGAACTGCTTGTTCACCGAGTCGGGTGACGCGCCAGTCCGTGTCAACCAGCAAGTCCCGCGGCCGCCCCCCGCAGCCGTCCAGCCGGCCGCCCTCGAATTGCACCTCGACTGAATAGGGGTGCGGCATCCCGGTCGCCGAGTCGCGGCAGACGGCGCGGCGGAAAGCCGCCAGTATCGGGCCGTGCTCGCCCATGCCCCGAAAGCGTGTCGTCATCGCGCTCGAACCGGTCTGGATCATGCTCGCCGTCGTAAAGGTTTCGCCGTAGTCGCTGGTCAGTTCGATGCGCTCTTCGTCGAGCTCGATCCGCCAGCCGGGCTCGTTGCCTCCGCCGGACAGCGGCGGCTCGAGGGCCGTGACACGGTGGCAGTCGGACAGGGTTTCTTCGCCGCGAATGAACACGACCTCGCCGCCCTTTTCGTGAATACCGATTTCATCGTCGTCCTGCGACTCGTAGCGCACGCCGGAAGCGGCCGGTACCGGTTCGAGGGGATGGAGCTGGTGGTCGACCGCCAGAAAGATCCGCTCGCCGACCGCGCCGAACATCAGCGTCGCCGAGTCGCACTGCCAGCCCTGTCCGAAGCCCATCTCGATCGGATGGTGCAGGTGAATCCTTCCCATCCGCGCCGTGCCTTCCCGCGGCAGGACGAGTGTCGGTCCGGTCAGTCGCAACAGCCGCTCATCGGAAAGGATGGCCGCGCTCAATTCGTAGAGCACGGGAGAGTCACTTTCGGGTTCGACCGAAAACCCGAGTGGGATCGGAACCTGATGGCCCTCCAGGTGCGTGCTGAAACGCGTCAGGGTAGTGCGGCCTTCGCGACCGACGGCATCGACGGCGACGAGCATTTCGGCATCAGCCGGCAGGGCGAGACGTTCGGGATGGAATAGCTCGGCCTCGACGAAAAAGGAATCGGGCGCGTCATCTTCAGCGTCTTCCTCGTTCGATCGCATGTCGACCGTCCAGGTACATCCGGCCAGCCACAGCACCGTTGCGGCGCCCAGTATCGCTCGCATCATCTATGGTGTTTCCTTGCGGGGCCTGAGTGTTACAGACTACCGATTCGGTCGGGGGTTCGCACGGTACTGGCCCCTCAGCGTTCGAGGTGCTTCAGCTTGCCCGGTACATCCTCCCATTCTTCGGCGTCGTCCGGCGCGGGCTTCATCTCCGTGATGACCGGCCACTCGCGCGAGAGCTCGGCGTTGATCTCGAGAAACTGCCGCTGATCGGCCGGAACGTCGTCTTCGGGGTAGATTGCATCGACCGGACACTCGGGTTCGCACAGGGTACAGTCGATGCATTCTTCCGGATCGATCACAAGAAAGTTCGGCCCCTCGTGAAAACAGTCCACGGGACAGACTTCCACGCAGTCGGTGTACTTGCATTTGATGCAGTTTTCGGTGACAACGAAGGTCACGGTTGCACCTCCAATCGTTCCGGTGTTGGCGTGCAGCATATCATGCATGCAAAATACATGTTTTGTCGATCTGGGATAATAGCGACATGAATGGTCAGGACTCGGCGGCGGTAATCGGGCGTTTGCGTCGTCTTCTGGGCGACGAGGCCGTCATCAGCGATCCGGCCGACCTGGCCGAACGGGTGGGTGAGCCCCGTGGGCGCTATCGCGACCTGCCGCTGGCCTACCTGCGTCCGGCAACCACCCAGCAGGTGTCGGCTGCGCTGACGCTGTGTCACGAAGCCGGTCTGGTCATCGTGCCGCGTGGTGGCAATACGGGGTTGGTGGGCGGTCAGTGCGTGCGCAGTCCGCACGAAGAGGTGGTCATCAGCCTCGAACGCATGCGCGAAATCCGCCGCGTCGACGCCGACGGCGCCAGCCTGATCGCCGAGGCCGGCTGTCCGCTCGCCCGGGTCCAGGAGGCCGCCGCCGCGGCCGGACTGCTTTTCCCCATGAGCCTCGCCTCGGAGGGCACGGCGACCATTGGCGGCAATATCGCCACCAATGCCGGCGGTCACCTCACCATTCGCTACGGCAACATGCGCCAGCAGGTTCTGGGCCTCGAGGTCGTGCTCGCCGACGGCCGGATACTCGACGGGCTCAAGGGTTTGAGAAAGGACAACAGCGGCTATGATCTCAACCAGCTTTTCATCGGCTCGGAGGGGACCCTGGGCATCATCACCGCCGCCTCGCTCAACCTGGTTTCCGCCCCAAGGCAGAGCATGACCGCGCTGATGGGTGTTGCCGATCTACCATCCACATTGACCCTGTTGCGCCTGTTGCGGCGACACCTTGGCGAAACCATCTCGGCGCTGGAACTGATGCCGCGCCTGGCGATGGACTTCGTGCTCGACTACCTGCCCGACGCGCACGACCCGCTTGTGCGTGAGCATCCCTGGTACCTGCTACTGCAGGCCGACACGGCCGTCGCCGGTGATTGGTTGCGCGACGCCTGTGCCCGTTCACTCGAACGCGCCGCCGACGAAGGCGTTGCGGCCGACACCGTGGTCGCCGGCAACGACATCCAGGCAGACAGCCTGTGGCGTCTGCGCGAGTCCGTTTCGCCGGCGCAGAAGATCGGCGGGGTCAGCCTCAAGCACGACATCTCGGTGCCGGTGGCCGCCATCCCCGAGTTTGTCGACGAGACTTGTAGCGCCCTGGCCGAGCGCGTTCCCGGCATCCGAGCCTGCGTGTTCGGACACGTCGGCGACGGCAACCTGCACTTCAATCTCAGCCAGCCCGAAGGCATGGATCCCGAGGTGTTCAGGGCCCTGGAAGCCGACTGCAACCGCATCGTGTTCGATGCCGTGATGCGCCACCGTGGTTCGATTGCCGCCGAGCACGGTATCGGCCAGCTGCGTGCCGAAGAACTGGCCTTGCGCGGAGACACCGTGCGGCTCGGCTTGATGCGGCGGCTCAAATCCGCCTTCGACCCCGAGGGGTTGCTCAATCCCGGCAAGATCCTCACCAAAGGCGGCCACGGCAACTCGTCATGCGGGTAACGGTCATCGGTGCCGGCGTGGTCGGGGCCTGCACGGCGCTGGCGCTGGTCGAGCGCGGATTCGAGGTGACGCTGATCGATCAGCGCGAACGGGTGGCCGAGGCGAGCAGCCACGCCAACGGCGGCGGTATCACGCCGCTGCATTCCGAGCCGTGGAATGGCCCCGGCCTGGCGGGCAGCCTGCTGAAATACATGGGGCGGGCCGATGCGCCGTGGCAGCTACCACCGCAGCGGCTGCCGGGGCTCGGCCGCTGGGGTATTCGTTTTCTGGCGCAGTCGCGCCGCGCGCGCTTCGTGGCCAACGCGCGCGCCAACATCCGCCTGGGCCTGTACTCGCTGGATCGGTTGCGCGACTGGCGGGAACGCTATGCCATCGACTACGCGCAAACCACGGCCGGGTCCATGCAGCTCTACTTCTCCCGTCCGGCCTTCGATCGGGCCCTGGCGATGCGCCGTGAACTGATTGCCGGCCTGGGCGAGGTCGAGCCGCTCGATGCCGAAGCCGTCGTCGCGCGCGAACCGGCACTGGCACCCGTGGCCGATCAGCTGGCGGGCGGGCTGTTTTACCCAACACACGAGTCGGGTGACGCGGCGTTCTTCGCGCAAGGTGTCGCCGAAGAGGCCGAGCGGCAGGGCGCGCAAATGCGGCTTGGCGAATCCATTCGCCGGATCGTCTGTGACAAGCAACAATTGACGGCGGTCGAAACCGATCACGAGACGATTCCGGCGGACGCCTGTGTGATCGCCGCCGGCCCGGAAACGACGGAATTGCTCCGCCCGCTCGGCATCCGGGTACCCATCCAGCCCGTGCGCGGCTACTCGGCGACCTTCGAACTGGAAGATGCCGAGTCCTTGCCGGCGCTGCCCCTGCTCGATACCGCGCGTCGTTTCGTGACGCTGCGCCTGGGCGAGCGCGGCCTGAGAATCGCCGGGCTGGCTGATTTCGCCGGTCATCACCGCGCCATTCCGCCGGCGAGAATGGACGTCCTGCTGGACAATGCGCGCAACTTGCTGCCGGCGCTGGCCGATCACTTCACGCCGGCCGCGGGTCGGTTATGGGCCGGGTTGCGCCCGGTCACCCCCGATGGTCGCCCGCTGCTGGGGGCCACGCGCATCGAGGGCCTGTACCTCAATGCCGGGCACGGCCCGATGGGCTGGACCATGGCCTGCGGCAGTGCTTGTGCCCTGGCTGACCGCATCGCAGGGCGCACGCCGGAAATCGATTTGTTGCCCTACGATCCTTCCCGCTGATGTTTGAGGGTTGTTGACCCTGAGCGGGGTCAGGATTCCGGATAAGCCACCAGGCCGAAGCCGCCTTTGTTGCCGAGGTGATCATCGCCGACAAGCACAAGTTCAAGGCCATCGGGACCGTCAGCCATGTATCCGCGGCCGTGGTAAGTGCCCGTCTCGAAATCCACCAGGCCCGCATCGCCGTCGGGCAGGCGAACTTGGCCGGTGAAGTGACACGCCTTGTCCGTGTTGCCGTAGGAGGCCGGCATTTCGATGCACAGACTGCCGTCGGCGCCGATTTCAAGCCAGCCCGTGGCGCCGCCCGGGGTCTGGTCGCTCATCGGCACCTCGTAGCGACCGGCCAGTGCCGAAAGCGTCAGCGGCGCGACCAGCGACTTGTCGGTTTCGGTGGCCGGCGACCAGGTCAGCGTCCATTCACGGCTGTCGCCGTCCAGCCACCGCAGCTCGCCACCACCAGTCGGGCCGAACCACTCTCCGCTTGCGGCGAAGTGGTCGCGGACTTCGGACCAGGGAAAGGTCCAGTACATCTTGCTGGCCCGGCCTTCGTATTCGAATGACGAGTTCGCATCGACCGGCCGGCCCAGCACCACCCAGGGCAGGCGGCCGCCGACCCACATCGGGCTGGGGATGGGATTCCTGCCGCGGTCCATGCCCCAGAGCCGACCCTCGAGATCGACCACGGCCTGGAAGTCCTCGTCGATGCGGTCTTCGGCTTGGGTTCTTCCGTTGTACAGGCCGGCCGGTACATCACCGGTTGATGGCGGCTTGCAGTCCAGGCCGTGGGTAAAGGCCAGCCGCTCCACTGGCATCGAGCCGCTGCCGAAGGCAGGATCCGATGAGTCCCAGCGCAGGGTCGCCTCCACGCAATTGTCGAACTCGAGATCGACTTCGCCCCATTGCGGCGCTTCGAAATCCGCGGGATCGAACATGCCGAAACGCATGCCCTTTGGCGCGTAGGCCGTTCCCTCGATCGTACGGCCGGAGACTTCGCCCTCGATGTAGAGCGTCATCGGATTGCCGTCTGTGTCGAAAACATGCCAGACGACGATGGCGAGTTCCGGATTGGCAAGGGTGACCGAAAGGCCGTGTCCGGATTGGTCGGGGTTGTACCAGTGGCCGCTGATGCCGCCGGGCAGGGCCGCCTGGGCGGTCGATGCCAGCGACAGGGCGGTTGCGAGGATCAATGCGGAGACGAGGTGTTTCATGGGGATGCCTGCTACATGCCAAACGAATGACCAGTCTAGCGCACCCCCCAGCACAAGGCAGGCCAACAGCGAGACCCTGGCCGGCTGTCGATATTGATACGCGGCTGCCTGCTATGCGATCAGCGGCCGGTCCGCATCGGCATTGGTGTCGCCATTGGCCGCGCACACGCGGTTTCGGCCTTTGCGCTTGGCGCGATACATGGCCGCGTCGGCGCGCTTGATCAGGTCGGCGACATCGCTTTCGCCGTTGAAGGCAGCCACACCGAAGCTGATGGTCACCGGGACTTCATGGCCGTCGCAGTGCAGCGGCGATTCGGCAATGATCGAGCGAATCTTCTCGGCGACCGCCATCGCTTCGTCGCGCCCGGTGGCAGGCAGCAGGATCAGGAATTCCTCGCCGCCCCAGCGCACCGCACGGTCCTCCACACGGATATTCGAACGCAGGATTCGGCCGATCTCGGACAGTACGGCGTCCCCCGTGCTGTGACCGAAGCGGTCGTTGACGTTCTTGAAGTGGTCGAGGTCGCCCAGGATCAAAGCGAACGTCGAGTCGTGACGCCTGGCTCGGGCCATCTCCACGGCGATCTGGTTCTCGACTTGCCGTCGGTTGCCCAGTCCGGTCAGGGCGTCGGTCGTTGCCAGTTGTCTCAGTTGCTCATCGAGAACCAGTATGCGAATCCTCGTCCGATAGAAGATTTCCGAAATGGTCAGGGCGATCACGGCCATCATCAGCGGGTCGAACAGGGTCACGACAACGTCGTGCAGCGAAGCGCCCAGTGCGTAGAGTCCGATCATCGTGCCCGCAAACGGCAGGCCGAACAGCACGAGCAGCTCGCGCCCGCCGCGCAGTGAGACCAGGGAGACCGCGAACGTGGTCATGATCAGCCCTTGCACCATTCGCCCGAGTGAGTCTGCTTCATGCAGGTAGTCACTGGCGAACATGCCGAACATCATGCACATGATGCTCAGGCTGAGCAGCCTGAGCACGACTGGCGCGCCGCGACCGTCCGGATGTGTGAAGCACCACGCAAGGGTCGCGAGCGCCGCGACGACCACCAGTGAGCGCCATTGGGCGTGCAGCCACAGATGTTCCGCACTGGCCTGATCGAGCTGCCATTCCACGAACTGGTAAGAGGGAACGATCAAAAGCGCGAGGCCGGCTACCGCCAGCGCCATGGTGTGCGCAATGTTCCGCTGCTCACTGTGCGTTTCCGGCAGGCTTTCGGCGGCCGACCTGGTCGAGTCCATCGCGAATTCCCCTTTTGAACGATTGCGATACACGGTCAGTTTAGACCCCGTGTCGAACCCCGCTTTGACCCTGCGCAAGAGCGGGGGATTCTATCGGGCTTGCTGCGAGCATTCGGCCGACTTGACGGCCAACAAGGAAGCCCGGGGCCGGGCGCAGTAGGCTTGTGCGGTTCAGGCTGGAGCTGTGACATGCCCTATCGCGATCTGCGTGGATTTCTGTCCGATCTGACTGCCCGGGAGGATCTGGTCGAGGTCGACGAGCCGGTCGATCCCATCCTCGAGGTCACGGCGCTGGCGCGGCGCGTGCAGGCGGCGAAGGGGCCGGCGCTGTTGATGAACAATCCTGCCGGCAGCGGGCATCCCCTGTTGCTCAACCTGTTCGGGCACCGACGCCGCATCGAGGCGGTGCTGGGCGGACGGCCGATCAGCCGGCTCGAGGAACTCGGCGAATTGCTGGCCCGCCTGCAGCAGCCGCGCTTGCCGCGTTCGCTGAAGTCGGCGCTGTCGGACTGGCCCGAGCTGGGCCAGATCGCGTTGATGGCGCCGAAGCGCGTCGAGCATGGCGTATTTCGGGACAACGTGCTGAAGGACGGCGACATCGATCTGGAACAGCTGCCCATCCAGCAGTGCTGGCCGGGCGACGCCGGGCGGCTGATCACGCTCGG
Organism: Wenzhouxiangella sp. 15190; assembly: GCF_003417465.1. Taxonomy (GTDB): domain Bacteria; phylum Pseudomonadota; class Gammaproteobacteria; order Xanthomonadales; family Wenzhouxiangellaceae; genus Wenzhouxiangella. The sequence goes on along the minus strand of NZ_QVMV01000027.1, from coordinate 76,790 downwards.
TCTGGTCATTACGCACAACGCCCGCCTGGGGCGCCAGAACATTGGTATCTACCGGCAACAGCTGATCGGCCGCAACCGGGTGATCATGCGCTGGCTCGCCCACCGCGGCGGCGCCCAGGACTTCGCCGAGTGGCAGCAAAACCACCCGGACAAACCCTTTCCGCTGGCAGTCGCCATCGGCGCCGACCCGGCCACCACCCTGGCGGCCGTCTCGCCGGTGCCGGATACCCTCTCGGAGATGCAGTTTGCCGGCCTGCTGCGAGGTGCGCGAAGCGAGGTCGTGCGTGCATCGCTGAGCGGACTCGAGGTACCGGCCGGTACCGAAATACTGCTCGAGGGGCACATCCATCCCGGCGACACGGCGATCGAGGGCCCGTTCGGCGACCATACCGGCCACTACAACGCCCGGGGCCGCTATCCCGTTTTTACCGTCGAGCGGGTTTCGCTGCGTGATGGCGCCATCTACCAGGGCAGCTTCATGGGCCAGTCGCCGCACGACGAGCCGTCGATTCTTGCTTCGGCACTCAACGACCTCTTCGTGCCGATCCTGCGCGGCATCTTTCCCGAGGTGCGGGATTTCTACCTGCCGCCGGCCGCCTGTTCCTATCGCATCGCCCTGGTCTCGATCGACAAGCGCTATCCAGGCCATGCGCGCCGGATGATGATGGGCGTCTGGTCGTATCTGCGGCAGTTCACCTATACCAAGTTCGTCATCGTGTTCGATGCCGATATCGACATCCGCGACGGCAACGAGGTGCTCTGGGCCATTGCCAACCATGTCGATCCGGGGCGCGACTCGATGCTGGTCGAGCGTACACCGGTCGATGCGCTTGACTTCGCCGGCCCTGAACCGGGCCTGGGTTCGAAGCTGGGTCTGGATGCCACCCGCAAATGGCCGGCCGAGACGACGCGCGCCTGGCCGGACGCGATCGTGCCCGACCCCGAGGTGGAAAAGCGCGTCGAAGCCCTGATGCAGTCGATCCCGGGCCTTGCCGGGATCGGATGATCGCTGAAGCTGGTGGGGCCCGAAAGGTGACGTCCGTCCGGTAAAGTGGTGGTCGCCGGAGGATTACCGAACACGAGTGGAGGCAATCACAAGTGAACCCAAAGCCCAGACCCGGCAGTCGGGCGCTTTTCCCGTCGCTGCGAACGGACGTCTATGCCAACCACGCCTCGCTGTCGCCGCCGTCGGAGCTCGTGCGTGCAGCGGTCGATGCCGTGCTGGCCGGTTATGCCGAGCAGGGCATGGCCTGGTATGTCGAGGAGGTGGCGCGGCGCGAACGCCTGCGCGAATCCCTCGCCCGGCTGATCGGTGCGCCCGCCGACAGCGTGGCGCTGACGGCCAATACCTCGGCGGGGATCATCGCCATCGCGCAGGGGTTGCCCTGGCAAGCGGGCGATCGGGTGCTGGTCTTCGACGGCGAGTTTCCCACCAATATCACGCCCTGGCAGCAGGCGGCTCGGCGTTACGGGCTCGAACTGGTCTGGCTCAAGGCCGACGATTTCCGCGTCGACCGGGATGCGGCGCTCGAGCGTTTCGAAGCCGAGTTGAAGCGTGGTGTGCGCCTGGTAGCGGTCAGCGCGGTGCAGTTCACCACCGGCCAGCGCATGCCGCTCGAGCCCATGGGCGAGTTGTGCAGGCGTTACCAGACGGAATTGTTCGTCGACGCGATCCAGGCGGCCGGCATCGTGCCGCTGGATGTCGAGACGCTGGGCATCGACTACCTCGCCTGCGGCAGTCACAAGTGGCTGATGGCGCCGGAGGGGGTCGGTTTTCTCCATGTCGCGCCGGCGCGTGCATCGGCGCTGGAGCCGAACATGGCCGGCTGGCTCAGCCACGAAGACGCCTTCGCTTTCCTGTCCCGTGCGCCCGGCGAACTTCGCTACGACCGGCCGTTTCGCGCCGGTGCCCTGATGGCCGAGGCCGGTACCCCCAACACGCTCGGTGCCGCCGGCCTGGAAGCCGGTCTCGCTGTGCTCGAGACGATCGGCATCGAGCGCATCTTCGAGCATGTACAGGCCTGGCACGACGCGCTCGAGCCGGGACTGGTCGAGCGCGGTTTCGAGTCGGCGCGAATGAACCGGGCTGACGGGCGTTCCGGCATTCTGAGCGTTCGTCCCGAGGATGCCGCACAGGCGCCCGCCTGGGTACAGGCGCTGGCTGACCACGGCATTGCCTGCGCCAGTCCCGACGGCTGGATCCGCTTCTCGCCGCACTGGCCCAATTCCCTCGATGAACCCGGGCGCATCCTGGAAGCGGTCGACGCCATCCGGGATGCCGGTGGGCCGGGTTGACGGCCATCAAGGACAATCGGTGGCCTGCGAGTCATCCTGTTGCGTCTTCAACATTCGCACGGCCTGATTGCAATGCCCATCAAGCTCGTCTGCCCGGCCGGTTCCCTGCCGGCCTTGACCGAGGCGGTGAACAACGGCACCGACGCCGTCTACCTGGGATTCCGTGACGCCACCAATGCGCGCGCATTTCCGGGACTGAACTTCTCCGATCGCGACATCGACAAGGCGCTGACGCATGCACGCTCGCGCGGCTGCCAGGTCTATGTCGCACTCAATACCTATCCGACTTCCGATCGGCTGTCGCAGTGGTACTCGGCCGTTGACCGGGCGGCCGATCTGGGGGTGGACGCGCTGATCATCGCCGAGATGGCGGTGATGGACTACGCCGCGCGCAAACACCCCGGTATCCGCCGGCACCTGTCCGTGCAGGGTTCGGCGACGACGGCGGCCGCGCTGAAGTTCTTTCACGAGCAATTCGGCATTTCCCGCGCCGTGCTGCCGCGTGTTCTGGCCATCCAGCAGGTCGAACAGCTGGCGCGCAAAACGCCGGTTGAACTCGAAGTCTTCGCCTTCGGCAGCCTGTGCATCATGGTCGAGGGCCGCTGCCAGCTCTCCAGCTATGTCACGGGCAAGTCGCCCAACCTGGCGGGGGTCTGCTCGCCGGCCGAGTTCGTCGCCTGGGAAGACACGCCCGAAGGCAAGACCGCGCGGCTCAATGGCGTGCTGATCGACCGTTTTTCCGACGACGAACCCGCGGGCTATCCGGTGCTTTGCAAGGGCCGCTACCAGGTCAGCGACGAGATCGTCCATGCGCTCGAGGAACCGACCAGCCTCAATACCCTCGAACTGCTGCCGCGGTTGAAGGCGGCCGGCATATCGGCCGTCAAGATCGAGGGTCGCCAACGCAGCCCGGCCTACGTCGGTACGGTCGCGCGCATCTGGCGCGAAGCGATCGACCGGCTCGAAGCCGATCCGGAAGCCTTTGCCACCGAGCCCGAATGGCAGAGCGAACTGACGCGCCTGTCCGAAGGCAGCCAGGTCACTCTGGGACCTTACCAGCGCGCCTGGCAGTGAGAATCCAAATTCCTGGAACCACGGAAGACACTGAAGGCACGGAAACACCATTACGGGTAAGGCAGTGCGACGACCGAAACGGTCAAGCAAAAACTTCCGTGCGCTTCCGTGCTTTCAGTGGTTGCATCTTGAATGGACAAGCCGATCATGAGTGAATCGACATCGATGAAGCTTTCCCTGGGACCACTACAGTACTTCTGGCCGCGGGATAAGACGCTCGCTTTCTACGAGTCGATGGCCGGGGAGCCGGTCGACATTATCTACCTGGGCGAGACGGTGTGTTCAAAACGTCGTGAACTGCGGCTCGACGACTGGATGGCGCTGGGTCGGGAGCTCGCCGAAGCCGGTCACGAAGTGGTGCTGTCGACCCTGACGCTGATCGAAGCGGCCTCCGAACTGTCGATGTGCAAGCGCATCGTGGAAAACGGCGAGTTTGCCGTCGAGGCCGGCGATCTGTCGGCGATCGAGTTGTGCCGCGAACTCGGCGTACCCTTCGTCGCCGGTCAGGGTGTGAACATCTACAACCACCGAGCATTGGCCCTGCTGCAAGAAGCCGGGCTGTTTCGCATGGTTGCGCCGGTGGAGCTGGATCGTGCGCACCTCGCCTCGCTTCGCGGCGATGCAACCAATCGTCCTGAAATCGAGTTGCTTGCCTACGGCCGGATTCCCCTGTCTCATTCGGCGCGCTGCTTCACCGCTCGCTCGGTCGGCCGCGGCAAGGACCAGTGCGGCTTCGTCTGCATCGACCATCCCGAGGGGCAGATGGTCAGAACCCGTGAGGACCAGCCTTTCCTCAACATGAACGGTATCCAGGTGCAGTCGGGCGCCGTCCAGGATCTGAGTCCGCACGCCGAAGCCCTCGCAGCGGACGGTATCGATATCCTGCGCCTGTCGCCGCAGCAACTGGAAATGTCCGCGGTGATCGAACGCTTTCGAGCAGCCCTGGCGGGCGAACCGGTCCAGCCCCAGCCTGCTTCGGTCAGCGGTTACTGGCAGGGAAAAGCGGGCATGAACTGAGTCACTCGTCGGCGAGCTTTTCGCGCACCGGCGCTTCCAGGCTGGTCAGGCCGCGGGCTTTGCCGATCTCGATGGCCGATTCCGCGTCTTCACCCTGGATCCAGGCCGCGCGCAGGGCGTAAAGAGCCCCGATGCGGTTGCCCGAGGCGCAGTGCAGCAGGGCCGGAGCGTCGCCGATCTCGGCCAGGATGCGGTCGAAAGCGGCCACGGCTTCGCGGTCGAGGTCGTCGGCGCTGCCGATCGGTACGCGGTGGTAGGTCATGGCCAGGGAATCGACCAGTTCGCCTTCGTCCCAGGCCTCGAATTCGCCGATATCACGGGCGTTGACCACGTGCTGTACCCCGGCTCTTTCAGCCGCCACCAATTCGGCGGGGGTCGGCTGGCCGATGATCATGCGGTTGGAAGCGGGTGTGTGTGCCCCGTCGATTTCGGGCCAGCGCACGGTCTCCTGCGTCGTCGCGCAGGCGCCGAGCAGTAACAACACACCCAACAGGCTGACAATCTTAGTCTTCATCGCTTCGCTCCTCTTGTCCGGGTTTCGGTGATTCCCGGTCGCCGTCTTCCTCCGGCGGCGGCCAGTCCATGCCCAGCTTGCGGGCCCGGGCTTTCCATTTTTCCCGCGCGGCATGGCGCAGGTCTTCGACGGTGTCGCTCTCGTCGACGATCTCCATGCCCAGCAGGGTTTCGAGGACGTCTTCCATGGTAACCACGCCGGCCAGGCCACCGTACTCGTCGACCACCACGGCAAAGTGCTCCTGGCGGGCCAGCAGTTGGCTGAAGAGGTTCTGCAGCGACACGAACTCGGGCACGAAAAGAACTTCGCGCTTGAGTTCTTCCAGGGGTGTGTCGCCGTGCCCCTGAGCCTGTGTCAGCATGATATCGGTCTTGAGCACGTAGCCGCGGATGTCCTCGTCGGATTCGCCGTAGACGGGAAAACGCGAGAAGCTCATGGCCGTCGACGAATCCATGATCTCGCTGACCGTCTGGTCGCAGCGCAGCATCAACACGGCCATGCGCGGTGTCATGATGTCCTCGACGCGGATGGCGCTGAAGCGGATCAGGTTGGCGAAGATGTTCGACTCTTCTTCTTCGAACACGCCCTCGCGCGAACCCGTCTGTGCTAGTACGCGGAATTCTTCGCGGCTGACTGTCGGGGCCGACTTGTCTTTCGCCAGCCAGCGGGTGATCAGCTTCGAAAGCTGCACCAGCGGCCAGGTGAGGTAGATCAGCACGATGCAGGTGGCCGCGGTGAAGCCGGCGAGGGCCTTGGCATGGGTCGCCCCCAGGGTCTTGGGAATGATCTCGGAAAAGACCAGGATCAGCAGGGTGACGACGGCCGAGGCGAGGCTCAGCCACGCCTGGCCGAAGACCACCTGCGCCTGGGCGCCGACGCCGGCGGCCCCGAATGTGTGCGCCACCGTGTTGAGGCTGAGGATGGCCGACAGTGGCTGGTCGATGTCGCGCTTGAGCCGTCTGAGCCGCTTGCCCGCGCGGCTGCCGCGTTCGTTGAGTACGGCAATATGGGCCGGCGTAATGCTCAATAGAGCCGCTTCCAGAATCGAGCAGAGGAAGGAGACGCCGACGGCAAGAAACAGGTAGAACGCCAGTAAGGCCATACCGCCCCGATCATTGAATGGGCCTGGCATTGTAGCGGACCGTTCACCCGATCATGTGCACCGGCCGAGGGCTCGCGCTGCGTCGCTCAGAACCCGTAGATGCTGAAGCCGCCGTCGACCGGCAGTGTCTGGCCGGTGATGTAGCCGGCCGCCGGCATGCACAGGAAGGCGACCGTTGCCGCAACCTCTTCGGGGCGGCCGATGCGCTTGAGCGGGGTGCGCGAGAGTACGTCGGCCAGGAAATCGGGATCGTCGAGCACCTGCTTCGCTAGCGGTGTGTCGATGTACCAGGGCGCGACGGCGTTGACGCGGATGCCGTCGCCGGCCCATTCGGCGGCGAGATTGCGCGTCATCTGGTTCATGGCCGCCTTGCTCATGGCATAGGGTGCGCCGGTGCGAAGATGCTTCAGGCCGGCTACCGACGATAGATTCACCACGCTGGCCGACCCGGCTGCCTTCAGCCTGGAATGGGCGGCGCGGGCGAGCTCGAAGCTGGCCACCAGGTTGGTGTCGAGAATGCCGCGCAGTTCATCTTCGGTGTAGTCCAGCGCCGGCTTGCGGATGTTGTAGCCGGCGTTGTTGACGAGGATATGCAGCGGTTCGTCGAGGTCGTCCAGCAATGCCTCGCGCGCCCCGGCATCGGTCACGTCGGCGGCCAGGGCGTGGACCTTCCAGCCTTCCGACGTCAACGCATCCGCGGCCGCATTCAGCCGTTCCCGGCCGCGCGCCGTCATCCACACCTCCGCACCGCGCTCGCACAGCGAGCGGGCAACCGCCAGGCCGATGCCGCGGCTCGCACCCGTAACCAGAGCGCGACAACCCGTAAGGGACCACAAATCAGTTGTCGAATCATTCATGCCAGCATTATCGCCGGGTGAACGCGACCACTCAACGCAGCGCGGTACCATGAAAGCGTTCATCGACGCGGGGCAATACGGGATGGAAATCGAGCAGGTCGAGTTTCGCGAGCATCTGAAAGGGCGCGAGCCCTTCAGTTTCCTGACGGAGGAAGAACTCGAAGAGGTGGCCTGCTCGATCGAGGTGAACTATTACCGCGCCGGCACCGACATCGTCAGCCTGGGCGACGAAATCCACGATCTGCACTACATTCGCAGCGGATCGGTGGAGTTGTTCCGCCGCAGCGGCGAACTCTACAATCGCCTGGGCGAGGGTGACATCTTCGGCCAGCTCGGGCTGCTCAGTGACAAGCCCGCCCGGTTTCCCGCGCGAGCGCTCGAGGACACGCTCATCTATTTCATTCCCGGCGATCTGTTTCGCCGGCTTTTCGACAGCAACGTCGCCTTCGCCGACTACGTCGAAGTGGAGGATCGCACCCGGCTCAGGCAGGCCGCGCAGCAGCAGGCCGGCGACAACCCCCTGCTGACCCTGCGCACCGGCAAGCTGATCCGCCACCCTCCCGTGACGGTCAGTGTCTCGGCAAGCGTCGAGGACGCGGCGCGATTGATGACCGAAGAGCGGGTTACCTCGGTTCTCGTGGTCGAAGATACTGTCGAGGGTGAAGACGACAACCTGGTGCTTGCCGGCATTCTCACCGACAGCGATCTGCGAAGGCGCATCGTGGCCGAGGGGCTACCGCCGTCCACGGCGGTGGGTGAGGCGATGTCGGGCAACGTCGCCAGCGTGCAGCGCGACCAGTTCCTGTTCGATGCCTTGCTGGTGATGCTGCGCGAGAACGTGCATCACCTGCCCGTGCTCGATCATCACCGGCCCGTCGGCGTGCTCGATCTGGCCGACATCATTCACCACGAAACACAGAACAGTCTGTTCGTGGTTCGCAACATCTTCCACTGCAACTCGCACGAGGAACTCGAGGAACTGAAGCCTTCGGTGGCGGCGACCTTCATCCGCATGGTCAACGAGGATGCCAATTCCCACATGATCGGCTCGGCCATGGCCACCATCGGCAGAACCTTCAAGCAGCGCCTGCTCGAGCTGGGCGAGGAAAAGCTCGGGCCGCCGCCGGTGCCTTACTGCTTTCTCGCGCTGGGATCGATGGCCCGTGACGAGCAGTTTCTCTACACCGACCAGGACAATGCCATGGTCCTGGACGACGACTTCGACCCCGGCGCCCATGACGAATATTTCCAGGAGTTGGCCCAGTTCGTCAGCGACGGCCTGCATCGGGCCGGTTACGTCTACTGCACGGGCGACATCATGGCCACCAACAAGAAATGGCGGCAGCCACTGTCGGTGTGGAAGAAGCAGTTCATGGAGTGGATCCATCGTCCCAACGCCGAGCGCTTGCTGCACAGCTCGATCTTTTTCGACCTCGACGGTGTGGCCGGCGTGACCAGCATGGCCGACGAGCTCAACGCATTGATTTCCAGGGAGGCCAGCGCCGAGCCGGCGTTTCTGGGTTGCCTGGCGATCAACGCCAACAATCGCACGCCGCCGCTGGGGTTTTTCCGCGACTTTGTGCTCGAACAAGGCGGGCGTCACGAGAACTCGATCAACCTCAAGCGTCGGGGCACCGCACCGCTGGTCGACGTCATCCGGGTGCATGCCCTGGCGGCCGGCTCACAGTCGCAGAACTCGTTCCGCCGGCTCGAAGACACGGTGGCCGCCGGTTACCTGACCGCGAGCATGGCCGCGGATCTGCGCGATTCGCTGGAGTTCATCGCCATGGTGCGGGCGCGCCACCAGGCCTGGGATGCCGAACGCGGCGGCGAGGCCAACAACAACATCGATCCCGAAACCCTGTCGGCCTTCGAGCGGCGCAGCCTCAAGGATGCTTTCAAGGTGCTGGCCAATGCCCAGAAGTTCATCCGCTTCCGCTACCGGCCGGTGCGGACGCGCTAGTGATGTTTCCGCGCAGGAAGGCCTCGCGGTCTCCGGTTGACTGGCAGGCGCGTTTCGGCGAGCTGGCCGGGCAGAGTGGCGTGGCGCTGATTCGCGATTATTATCGCCGCGGGGCGCTCGCAGCCGATACAACGCTTGCCGACGTGCCGATGGTTGCGCTCGATCTCGAGACGACCGGACTCGACCCGAAGCGCCACGGGATTGTCAGTATCGGTATGGTGCCGTTTTCACTCCGGCGTATCCGCCCGGCCCAAGGCTACTACCGGGTGCTCAGGCCGCGTCGCGAGATCGACGCGCACTCGATCACCATTCACCACATCACGCACCACGAAATCACCGATGCCCCGGACCTGGAAGACGTCGCCGACGAACTGCTCGAGGCGCTTTCCGGCCGGGTGGCCGTGGTGCACTATCACGCCATCGAGCGGCGCTTTCTCTATAACGCCTTCCTGCGCCGCTTCGGGGAAGGTCTCATGTTCCCGCTCGTCGACACGCTGCAGATCGAAAAGATCGTCACGCAGCGCCCGACGCTCAACCCGATGACCTGGTTCGGCGGCCGCCGGGTGTCGCTGAGGCTGGCCGATGCGCGGCACCGCTACCGGCTGCCGGCGTATTCACCGCATCACGCGCTGACCGATGCACTGGCGACCGCCGAGTTGTTCCAGGCGCAGGTTGCCTACCATGGCAGTCCGAATGATGTAGTTTCGGAGTGGTGGCTATAGGCGGATTTAAAAATTCGAAATTCCAAGCACCAAGTACCAAACAAATTCTAATGACCGAAATTTGAATGTTCGAAACGGGTGTGGTGCCTAAGGACGCTCCTTACCAGTTTCCGTTGAGGGTGAACCACACCTTTTGCACGTCGGCGCGGTTGTCGTCGCCGTCGAACTTTGCGGCCTTGAGTTCGAACGAGAGCCAGTCGACCAGTGGGCGTTTGATCATCAGGCCGTACTCGCGGCCGTACTGCCGTGAGCGCCGATCGCTGCGGAAGTCGTGCAGCTTGACCAGGCCGGTCCACTGCCCCAGTTGCGTTCCCGCCGCCACGTAGGTGTCGATCAGGCCATCGGTCGGGGTGGCAAGGAACTGATCCGTCCAGCCGTTGTGGGCGTGCAGGGTGGCCAGTGGCGTCTGGAAAGCGTATTCGCCGTCGCCGCCGAGGCGTTCGTGGCCGGCGAACCAGTGCCAGCCGTCCAGTTTCTGGCCCAAACGAGCATGGAGGTAGTTCTGGCCGTCGACGTCGTCGAGTTCGCGGATGCCGTCCTGGCGGGCGAATTCGAGGCGATAGCTGAAATCCTGCGTGCCGGGTAGCGGGCCGGTCAGGCGCAGGCCCAGGTTGCGGTGCGAAGCCGCGCGGTCGTCGTAGGCGATACGGTGGGCGTAGAGCGCGAGCGTGTTTTCACCCAGCGGACGGGCGAGGGTGCCCATCCAGGTGTTGAGATCCGCCTCGGCCAGCAGGTCGTTGGGGTTGGAGGGACCGAAGACGCGATGGGCCTTGTCGATCCAGCGCAGATCCACGCGCCAGTCGCCGGGTTCCAGGCCCACGGTCACGGCATCGAAGGTCTGTTCGAGCTGGCGGAAACCGACGTTGCCCAGAAAACGCACATTGTCTTCGATCAGCCGCTGCCGGCCGGCCCTGATTGCAAAGCCTTCCGGCCGCGCATAACCGACCCAGGCCTCGGAGATGTTTTCATCATCGGGGTCGGCGACGACCGGATAAGCAGTACGGCCATTGGCGGTGGAGTTGAAGTCCTCGCTGCCGACATGCTGGTTGGCGTGGCCCGTGATGCCGAATTGCCAGCCCGACCAGTCGGGGCTGATCAGCCCGATGCGTGCGCGCAGCGTCGAGGCGGTGGCGTCTTCGACAAAGCGGTCGTCATCAACCAGTTCGAGCCTGTAGCGGAGGTCGAGTGAGGGTCGCCAATCATCGGTTTCGGCGGCTGCCGTGGCGCCGGACAGCGCCAGGACGAATACAAGGCTGTAGCGGATCGGCGAATGCATGGCTGGCTCCCGAGTGCATCAAGACTGGAGCCAGTATGTCCGCTGTTCCAAAAGTTGTATTTGACCCGCATCAAAGTGGCGTTCAGTTGTCGCCGAGCTCCTTGAGACTGGCCATGTCGAGAATCTTGACCTCGCGCCTGCGCACTTCGATAAGTCCCATCTCCTGCAACCGGCCGAAGAGGCGGCTGACGGTTTCGAGGACGAGGCCGAGATAATTGGCGAGGTCGGCGCGGGACATGCTCAGCGTCAAATGATCGGAACTGCGTCCCAGACGACTCTGGCGCTTGCTCAGGTTGTGCAGGAAAAGCGCCAGCCGGCTGATGGCCTGGTTGCGACCCATCATGGCCATATGGTCGTGGTCGTCACCGATCTCGCGGCTGACCAGGCGCATGAATTGTCGCTGCAGGCCGGGGACGGTCGCACAGATCCGCTCGAGCTCGGCATAAGGCAGGCGGCAGACGCTGGAGACCTCGAGCGCCTCCGCGCTGCACTGGTGGCGTTCGCCGGCCAGCGCGTCGAAGCCCATGATTTCGCCGGGTAGATGAAACCCGAGTATCTGCAGCTCGCCGCCCTCGGAGACAGTCTGCGCCTTGAAGGCACCCGTCTTGATCACGTACAGCGCCCGAAACGGTGAGCCGGCATGGTAGAGCGTGTCGCCGGCGGCCAGGTTGGTACGGTCGGCCACCATCTGATCGACACGGTCGACATCGGCACTCTCCAGGCCTGCCGGGAGACAGAGTTCACGAAGATCGCATCGGGCACATTGACGCCGAACCTGTTCCAGGTCGACGGCTGTATTGGTCACTGGCATTGAGTCCCCGGAAACGCGGTCGTTGCAATGGATTCACTTTAGCATACGAAGCCGGTATCACGACGGTGTCAAGATTCGCCGGAAAGGCGCCCCGACAAGGCCGTACGGGGGCTTCGGACCTACGTGAATCGTTGCACCAACACGAACAGGGTCGGCACCACCACCATGGTCAGCACGGTGGCGGTAATGATGCCGCCGATGATCACCGTGGCAATCGGCGAGAAGCGCTCCGCCCCGACGGCCATCTCCAGTGCCAGCGGCAGCATGCCGGCGATGGTCGACAACGCGGTCATCAGGATCGGGCGCAGGCGGGTGGCCACGGCCACGCCGACGGCCCGTGCCGGGCTTGCGCCGGATGCCACTCGCTGCCGTGCCAGGTCGAGCAGGATGATCGAGTTGTTGACCACGATGCCGACCAGCAGAATCATGCCCAGCAGCGCCGACATGGAGACATACTTTCCGGCAATCAGCAGGGCCGATGCCGCGCCGATGAATTGCAGGGGGACTGCCACCATGATGGTGATCGGGTGGGCGAAGCTGGAGAACTGCACCACCAGCAGCAGGTAGACGGCCAACGCCGAAAGCATCAGCGCGTTCATCATGCGCGCACGAGCCTCGCCGAAGTCTTCCTGCTCGCCGACCAGCGCGACTTCGAGACCGGACGGCGGGTCGAAGGTGGCCAGGCGTTCACCCACGTCGGCAACGACCGCCGACAACGGCCGCCCGGCGTGGTAGCCGAGAATCTCGAGTGTACGCAGGCCGTCCTCGCGGGTGAGAATGCGCGGCCCCCTGGCCGTTTCCAGCGAGGCGATCTCGCGCAGCGGCACGCTGCCGGCCGGTGTTCGAATGACGATGTTTTCGAGATCGTCGATCTGCTCCCGCTGCTCGGGGCGGTAGCGCACCACCACGTCCAGGTCACGTCGCGGCGGCTGTCGGTAGCGGGTGGCGACATGACCGTCGATGGCACGATGCACCGCCGCGGCCGTGCGACGCGCGCTCAGTCCCAGTTCGCTGACGCGGTCCTCGTTGAGATGAACCCGTACTTCCGGGGTGTCCAGTGACCAGTCCTTGTACAGGTCGGTCATGCCCGGAATGCCGGCCAGGTGATCGAGCACTCGGGTGCCGGTTTCGTCGAGCCTGGCCGGGTCGTAGCCGGAGATGCGCACCACCACGGGCGCGGCGGTGCTGCTGCGCGCCGTGCCGCCCATTTCCTGGGGCACGCCCAGCATCACGCCCGGGGTCTGTTCGAGGACACGGCGGACCTCGTCCATGATTTCCCACTGGCTGGGCTCGCGCTCGGTGCGCGGCACCAGGCTCACGGTCACCTCGGCCTGGTTGGGGTTCATCGCCCCGCGCTGGCCCATCGAACGGGCACCCGGTTCGTGGCCGACACGGATGCCGACGTCGAGCACCTCTTCGCGGCCGACCAGCGTGTCCTCGACCACGCCGAGGGTCGCCATCGTCTCCTCGACCGGGGTGCCCGGCACCGTGTCGACAAGAACCTGGAAGCTGCCCGAGTCGAAGCGCGGCAGCATCTCGCTGCCGATCAGGCGCAGCATGCCGAAACTCGCCACCAGCAGTACGGCGGCCAGGCTCAGCGTGATGACGGGGTGGCGCAGCGCGGTCCACAGGGCCGACAGATAGCCATGACGGGTGGCCCGCATGGCCCGGTCCAGGGCGCCGGCGATGCGTCCCGGCGATGCCTCGGGGTCGGCGGGCTTGAGCCACCACACCGCCAGCAGCGGAATGAGGGTGACGGCCATGACGAACGACGAAGCCAGGGCGAAGGCCAGCGTCATCGCCAGTGGCCGGAACAGCTCACCGATGAACCCGCCCATGAAGATCAACGGCACGAGTACGCCCAGGGTCGTGAGCGAGCCGCCGAGCTTGGCGCCGAGAATCTCGCCGGTGCCGTCCATGGCCGCGCGGGTGCTGCCGACATCGCGCTCGCTCAAGTGACGGTGAATGTTCTCGAGGATGACGATGCCGTCGTCGACCAGCAGGCCGATGGCCAGGATCAGTGCCGACATGCTGACCATGTTGAGATCCAGGCCCGCCATCTGCATCAGCATGAAGGTGCTCAGGAAAGCGGCGGGTATCGACAGCGCGATGATCAGCGCCTGGCGCCAATTGGTCAGAAACAACAGTACGACGATCATGGTCAGGGCGACGGCCACCATCACCGTGCTGGTCATGTCGTCGATGACCTTTTCGGTGAAGACCGAATCGTCGTCGGCAATCACGAGCTCGATCTCGGGCAGCTCCCTGGCGAGTTCGTCGACCGCCTCGCGCACGCCGGCGGCTACCTCGACGGTATTGGCATCGTCGCGTCTGAGGATCTGCACGGCGATGGCCTGGCGTCCGTTGTGACGATACGCCGAGCGTTGCTCGCCGGGCGTGAGTTCCACTTCGGCAACATCGCCCAGGCGCACGAAACGGCTGTCGGTGGCCTTGAGCACGATGTTCTCGGCGTCCTCGGCCGAAGCCAGGGGCGCGTCAAAGCGCACCACCGCCTCGCGCCGGCCCTCGTTGATGCGCCCGCCGGGCGCGCTCAGGTTCCAGTCATCGAGGGCGGCCATCACCCGGTCGGTGTCGAGGCCGGCGGCATCGAGCCGATCGCGGTCGATGGCCACGTGCAGTTCGAGCTTGTGCCCCCCGAAGATGTCGACCGCGGCCACGCCCGCCACGCGCTCGAGCCGATCGCGCACCGCGTTGTCGGCCAGCTCGCGTACCTGCTCGACGGGCAGTGCCCCGGAGACCAGCGCCAGGGTCACGATCGGTTTGTCGGCGGTGGAGAATTCCAGCACCTGCGGTTCTTCGATGCCGCCTGGCAACGCCTGGCGAACGCGTCCGATGGCGTTTTGTACATCGACGGCGGCCAGGGCCGAGGTGGTTTCGAAGTCGAACTCCGCACGCACTACCGACAGGCCGATCTGGCTGCTGGAACTGATGCTGGTGATTCCGTCGAGGCTGGCGAACTCTTCTTCCAGCAGCCGGGTCAGGTCATTGTCCACGTCGGCCGCGGCCATGCCGGGAAACTGCGTGATGACGGTGACCGTCGGCGGATCGGTGTCGGGAAACAGGCGCACCGGCAGTTCGTAGCGTGCCTGCAGCCCCAGCACCAGGGCGGCAATGATCAGTGCGATCACCGTGTGACGGTGATCAAGCACCCATTGCGGCCAGCGGTTCATGATTTGCGCTCGCCGTTTTCAACGCGGATGCGCGCCCCGTCGGTCAGGCGCGGATCGGCGGTCAGAATGACAGGCTCACCGGCTTCAAGCCCTTCTTCGATGAGAATGCGGCCGTCTTCGCCGGGCCCGGTCCGCACCGTGCGTCGCCGCGCCTTTTCGCCGTCGGGAACATAGACCCAGTTGGCCCCGTGTTCGCTGTGAATGGCCTGGGCCGGCAACGTCAGGGCGTTTTCCCAGGCTCCGAGGCGGGCATGAACCACGGCGGCCATGCCCACATTCATGCCGGCGGCTTGTTCGGGCAGCATGACGGCGATGGTGGCATTGCGCGTGGCATCGTCCAGCGCAGGGTAGATGCGGTCGACGTGCCCCTGCAGTTCCCGCTCGAGTGCGGGTATCGCCACCGTCACCGGCAGTCCCTCGCGGACATGACCGATATCGGTCTGGGCCACGCGCACCACTGCCTTGAGCGTATCGTCGGCGACCAGCTCGAGCACCGGGCTGCCCGCGCGCGCCAGTTCTCCGCGCTGGACGTGCAGGCGTTGCACGGTGCCTGCAAATGGCGCGCGGCCGGTGGCGTATTCCAGCCGGGTCTCGACCAGCGTCAGATTGGCCTCGGCCTCGCGCTTTTGCGCGGCCAGGGAGTCGACGCGCTGGGCGGCGTCGTCGAGCAGTTTCTCGGGGGTGAGTTCGCGGGCGAACAGGTCGCGCTGGCGTTCGAGATTGCGGCGTGCGTTCTCGAGCTCGCCGCCTGCGCGTTCGATCACCGCCTCGAGGCGTGCGCGTTCGGCCTGCAGCTCGGCATCGTCCAGACGAAAGACCGTGTCTCCGGCGGCGACGCGCCGGCCTTCCCGGTAAGGCAATGCCAGCACCGTGGCCGTGAGCTGGGCCGAGAGCGTGGCGCGTTCGTCCACGTCGATGCTGCCACGCCAGCTTCGGTGCACGGAAAACGATTGTGGCGTCACGCTTGCTACCTGCACCGGAATCGGCGGGGCAGCTCGGGCCGGCTCCGGATCCACCGTCTCGCGATATTTGACCACGGTGACCCAGCCGATCCAGACCACAAGGGCGAGCCCCACGGTGAGGCCGATCAGCGTTTTGGGCGAAGGTCTGGCGGAAAGTTTCATGTCTGTCTCCGGGCCTCGCACTGGGGCGGGCTGTGCGCCGATTGCGAATGCAGTTGCATCGTATTCATATCCACAAGTAAGTACTTACTTGCTTGATCGTAAAAATTTTTACCGGTTGAGCAGTGCTGGTTCCAGCAGCCGCCACATGGTCTCGGCCTCGTTCGGGAGCTCGAAGTGGAATTCGTGGATGGACCAGCGCATCACCAAACCCTGGATCATGGCCAGGATCAGGCGCGCGGTATCGTCGGCGTCGAGATCGGCACGAAACACGCCATCATCGATCCCTTCGCGAAGCAGTCCGGCAACGGTGTTGGTGTAGGCATCCATGATCCTGCTTACGGCTCCCTTGAGTTGGGTGTTTTCCTGATGCAGGCGTTCGGAGAACAGCAGCCGCGGCAGCCCCCGGTGCTTGGAGATGAAGCGAAGCTGCTGCTCGAGCAACTGGCGCAGGCGCTCGTCGGCCGGTCCCGAACCGGCGGCAACCGAACCGACCACGCCCAGCAGGTGGCGCGCGATCCATTCGATCACCGCCTGGAGAATGCGATCGCGGGTCTTGAAGTGTCGAAAGACCGTCGGCTGGGCAATGCCGACACGTTCGGCAATGGCCTGGGCCGTGATCTGGCCGCCGTCGTTCTCCGCGGCCAGGTGGATCACGGCCTGTACGATTTCCTCGCGTCGCTGTTCGCCGGTTTTGCGCATGGACCTGTCATAAGTGAGTAACTACTTGCTTACTATACAGCTAAATTAGACAGAGCTCAATGCTGTTCCGGTACTGCCAAGGTGGACTGGGTGAAAGGCCTGTCGGACCGCTTGCGTCTCAGGGGAGCCCGAGGAGCTTGTGGGTCTGCACGCTCAGTCGCCAGCGCGGGTGTTGCATGCAGTAGTCGATGGCCCGGCGCGTATTCTCTTTCAACTCCGGGCCGTCCATGGGCTGTAGCAGGAAATGCCGGAACCCGAGTCCCTCCAGATTCGCGGGTTCGATGCCGGCTTGCGGGAAGACCAGCTTGAGTTCATCCCCTTGCCTGAGCACCAGATCGGCACCCGCCTTGGGGCTGACGCAAAGCCAGTCGATTCCGGCCGGTGCCGCCAGGGTGCCGTTGGTTTCGACCGCCACTTCGAAGCCCTGACCATGCAAGGCGTCGATTGCAGCTTCGTCGAGCTGAAGCAACGGCTCACCGCCGGTGCAGACCACCAGCTTCGGCCCCTGCGCTTCACGGGGCCACCTTCGGGCGACAGCCGTCGCCAGCGACTGGCCATCCGCGAACTTGCCGCCGCCCGGTCCGCCCGTGCCGACGAACTCGGTATCGCAGAACTGGCAGATGGCCGAGGCACGATGCGCCTCCCGGCCCGACCACAGGTTGCAGCCGGCAAAGCGCAGGAACACCGCCGGGTGGCCGGCGTTGAGCCCCTCGCCCTGTAGCGTATGAAAGATTTCGCGCACGGTGTAGGTCATGGCACGAGCAGTCCGCGGTCGTCCGGTTGGCGACACAGTAGCGCACCGCAGCCGGGCGTGGACAGTACGTCGATCCGACTCAGGCCCGGCAGGTCAGCGGACATCTCCGCATCGATATAGGCGGCAATCGATGCCGCATCGTTATCGGTCAGTTGGGGATTTTCGTAAAGCGGCCGGTGGTCGAGCGCGCGAAAGACCGGGTCGAAGCGGCGTTTGACGTCGCCGTAGTCGTAGACCCAGCCCATGACCTCGTCGAGGCCGCCCGAAAGATGCAGGCGCGTGGTGAACGTGTGGCCGTGAATCATCCGCCGCGGATCGCCTTCCGGCGCCCGGGTGAGCCGGACCGCGCTGTCAAAGGACATCGACTTCCAGATACGCCAGCCCTGGCCGTCGAAGTGGCAGCCAGCCAAGTCCGTTTCCATGACGGTCACGCCGGCAAGGCCGGGCAGCACATCCGTTATGCTTTGCCAGATCCATTGGGCCAGCACTTCACTGGTCGGATTTTCCAGGCCGGGCAGGTCGTTGAGGCATGTGAGGTGCAGTTGGCGGTGCAGCGGATCCCAGGCATCTGCAATGTCCCGCTGCGCAGTCCGGCTGTCGGCTTCTGGATCCAGGGCGGAGAACAGGACGACCTCGAAACCGTGCCCGTGCATGCGGCCGCACTTGTGGCCGGCGGGCACGTTGGGCAATCGGTGGGCGGCTTCCAGCCGGAAGCGCTGCCAGGCAAGGCGCGACCCTTCAGGCCGTACGATCGCGCCGCGATCCGGCGCGCTTTGTAATGCCAGTCCGGCCGTGCCCGACAGCCCGGATCGATCCAGCAGCCACTCGGCAACGCTTGCGTCACAGGGCTCCGGGATCCGGTCGTTGAGCAGACTGTAGTCGAGTACGGTCGTGGTTTTCCCGAGGCAGTCATTCAGCCATTGTGTTTCGATTCCCGGGAATCGGGGCCGACAGGCCGAGCGCGGCACGACGATGCGTGCCCGGAATCCATGGCCGTGAAGCGATTTCTCGGGGCCTGTGCTGGGCAGATACCGCGCCGCCTCGAAGGGCCGTAGGGCCGTAATGAAGAGCGAGTGGGGATTCATGGCAGGCTTTTGGCGGCGAGAGATTCTGGGCGCCGACGCTCTGGTTCAGACTGGAAACGAGGGCAGCTATCGAGCGAGAGCATTGTAGGATTTTACGACCAAAATCCAATGCAAGGCGAAACCGTTTGTATGAATCGGGGTAGAAACCGATTGATTACTGGCTTGTTGAGTCAGAGACGGTTCGTTTATTCTGGAAATCGTCGTGATTAGAAGGTGGAGCGGCAAACCATGAATGTGAGACTCTCGGAATTGAGCGTGGAGGACAAGATCCAACTGGTCGAGGATCTCTGGGATAGCATTTCGGAAGATCAGGCAAAGCTTGAGCTCAGCCCGAATCACAAGGCACTGCTGGATCGTCGCCTGGACCAGTTTGAGCTCGATGGTGATGTTGGTCGACCCGTTGCTGAAGGCATTTCTGATATACGCAAGCGCCTGTGAGGCTGCCTGTTTACCTTCGTGCTGAGGCCGAAGCCGACCTCGAGGACGCTGCAGGCTGGTATGAACGGCAGCGATCAGGGCTGGGTGGTGAGTTTCTTTCGGAGGTCGAGCGAACTCTGGATCTCATTCAGAGCAATCCCGAAGCATTCTCCGCGGTATATCGTGGAACCCGACGTTCGCTGGTTCGCCGGTTCCCGTTCGGCGTTCATTACCGGATCATACAAGATCGCATTCTGGTGTTTGCGGTGATGCATGTCAGTCGAAACCCCGAGCGTTGGAAGGGGCGCGGTGCATGACCCCGTGCTGGGGTCACTCTCAAGGTTGGGTTTAGAGCCGGGCGTCCAGGGTGGGCACAATTTGGGCCCAGAATGGGCACGGGTGCCCAAATGCCACCTGGGCTTGCAGCGCTGGGAGTTGCGTAATTGCTTGAAAAATAACCGGAAACGAATGGTGGCTACGGGTGGACTTGAACCACCGACACCAGCATTATGAATGCTGTGCTCTAACCAACTGAGCTACGTAGCCACAAGCGAGCCGCGTATTTTTTCCGTTTCCTCGGATAAAGTCAAGCGCCGGAGTTGCTTGACGCCGGTTTATTCCGGCATGGCCTGACCGAACTCGGCCTCGAAGCGCCTGGCGATCTGCGCCGGGTGGAAGTCGTGATTCTGCGGCCCGGATTCGGCGATCTTCAGTGAGCCGAGAACGGCGCCGAGCCGGCAGGCATCGGCCGGATCCCATCCGCGCTCCAGGCCGTAGAGCAGGCCGGCGCGGTAGGCGTCGCCGCAGCCGGTGGGGTCGGTGATCTGCTCCGGCTTGACCGCTGGAATGTGCGTTTTGCCTTCGCCCGTCCACAATTCCGAACCGTCGCCACCGAGGGTGATGACCAGGCCGCCGTCGAGCCGCGAGGTGATGTCGGCATGTTCCCAGCCGGTTTTCTTCTTGAGCATTTCCCATTCGTAGGAGTTGACCGCCAGCCAGTCGGCATTGGTAATCATGCGCTGCAGCTCCTCGCCGCTGAAAAGCGGCAGGCCCTGGCCGGGGTCAAAAATGTGCGGAATGCCGGCGGTACGGAACTGCTCGGAATGATCCAGCATGGCCTGCTTGCCGTCGGGCGAAACGATGCCGAAGTCGATGTCGTCGTCCTCGGGCACGGGCTGGCAGTGGGCCTCGCCCATGGCGCCCGGGTGGAAGGCGGTGATCTGGTTGTCGTCCAGGTCGGTGGTGATATAGGCCTGCGCGGTCCAGTGGTCGCCGAGGCAGCGCACGTAGTCCTGGTTGATGTCGAGCCGCTCGAGGTGGCGGGCATAGTCGTCGAAGTCCGGGCCGACGGTGGCCATGGGCAGCGGATCGCCGCCGAGTTTGCGCAGGTTGTAGGCGATGTTGCCGGCCGTTCCGCCGAAGTTGCGATGCAGCTCGGGCACCAGGAATGCGACGTTGATCATGTGGGTCTTGTCGGGAAGGATGTGGTCCTTGAAGCGTTCCGGAAAGACCATGATGTTGTCGTAGGCCAGCGAGCCGCAGATGAGCACGGACATGAGATTGCCCTCGGATAGTCGGTGAGTGAGCGGCGCATTGTAACCAATCGTCGGCGCGAAGCCCCGAGAATTCGGGCTTTCACGAATTTTTACGGTTGCCGGAAATGCCCGGCATTGCTACATTAGTCGGTCTTTTGCAACGCTGACAGGCGACTCCCCCTAAATCATGTTCAAGCGACTCCGCGGTATCTTCTCGAATGACCTGTCCATCGACCTGGGCACGGCCAATACTCTGATCTTCGTGCGCGGGCAGGGCATTGTGCTCAATGAGCCGTCCGTGGTGGCCGTGCGCATGGAGCGCGGTCCCGGCGGACCGCAGGAAGTCGCGGCGGTGGGCACGGAAGCCAAGCAAATGCTGGGCCGAACACCGGGCAATATTCGCACCACCCGGCCACTGAAGGACGGCGTCATCGCCGACTTCAACATGACCGAGCAGATGCTGCAGCACTTCATCAAGAAAGTGCACTCCTCGCGCTTCCTGCGGCCGAGCCCGCGCGTACTGGTCTGTGTGCCGTGCTCGTCGACCCAGGTCGAACGCCGGGCCATCAAGGAGTCGGCCGAAGGCGCCGGCGCCCGCGAGGTTTTCCTGATCGAAGAGCCCATGGCCGCGGCCATCGGTGCCGGTATCCCGATCCACGAAGCGCGCGGCTCGATGGTGCTCGATATCGGCGGTGGTACCACCGAGGTGGCCGTGCTCTCGCTCAACGGCATCGTCTATTCCAGCTCAGTGCGCGTGGGCGGCGACCACTTCGACGAGTCCATTACCAACTACGTGCGACGCTCCTACGGCACGCTGATCGGTGAGTCCACGGCCGAGCGCATCAAGATGGAGATCGGCTGCGCCCACAAGCAGGATGATCACAACGAGATCCAGATCTCGGGCCGAAATCTCGCCGAGGGCGTGCCCAAGATGATCACGCTCAACAACCAGGAGGTGCTCGAGGCGCTCAGCGAGGCGCTGTCGAGCATTGTCGGGTCGGTCAAGACGGCGCTCGAGCAGACGCCTCCGGAACTGTGTGCCGACGTCGCCGAGACCGGCATCGTGCTCACCGGCGGCGGCGCGCTGTTGCGCGGCATCGACAAGTTGTTGATGGAAGAAACCGGCCTGCCGGTGATCATCGCCGACGATCCGCTTACCTGTGTGGCGCGCGGCGGTGGCCGGGCGCTCGAACTGATGGATGAGAACAAGGGCGATTTCTTCTTTGCAAGCTGACCGGCTCCCTGACTGGGGAGACCCGAGGGAATTGTGACTCCAGGCGGCGGTTCATGGCCTGCGACGATCGACGGCGAGGCGGCCGCCCGCATTGCCCGGCTGATGTTCTACGGCCTGCTGTCCATCGTGCTCATGACCCTGGACTACCGGGGCGGCTATGTTGATTCACTCCGCGGTCTCGCCTGGCGTGCCCTGGAGCCGGTCGTCCTGGCCGTCGAGGCACCGTTCGGCCTGGGCCAGCGTCTCGGCGAGGAAATGCGCGCCCGTCACGAATTGATGGATCGCATTGCCGGGCTCGAGCGGCATCTGCGAGAGACGCAGGCCGAAGTCGCGCTGCTCGAAGAGCTGCGCGACGACAATCGGGAGTTGCGCGCGCTACTGGAAGCCTCGCAGCGCGTCGCTCCCCGGTTCGAGACCGCCGAGCTGATGAACATCGATCTCAATCCCTGGTCGCATCGGGTACTCATCAACCGAGGCCGCCGCGACGGATTGACCGCCGGTCAGCCCGTGATGGATTCGCACGGGGTCATGGGCCAGGTTGACGAAGTGGCGTTCAGTACCGCGCAGGTCATCCTCATCTCCGATCCCGACCACGCCCTGCCGGTGCGCGTCCAGCGCACGGGCCTGCGCACGGTGGCCTACGGCTCCGGCCGCATCAATCAATTGCGCTTGACCGACCTGCCGATGAACGTCGACCTGCAGCCCGGTGACGTCCTGGTGACCTCCGGACTCGGCGGTGCTTTCCCTCCCGGGTTGCCGGTCGCCGAGGTGGAGTCGCTGTCGCGCCCGGTCGGCGAGGCCTTTGCCCGGGCCGAAGTACAGCCCCTGGCCCGGCTCGACCGGGCACGACACGTGCTGGTGGTCGATTCTCCCGAACCCGATTCCTCGCCCGCATCTTCGGATGCGGCGGATTCGGGCAATGCCGAGGAGAATTCGGATGAGGCCGGCGATGAGCCCAACGGGTCCGTCGAAGAGCCGGCGGCGGAAGCGACGCCGTGAACAGGAAAAGATTCGCCAACTGGACTCTGGGTGCCTCGCTGGTGGCCGTGTTGCCCTTGACCCTGATGCCCCTGCCCGAAGCCATTGCCGACGCAAGGCCTTACTGGGCGGCGCTGGTGCTGATTTACTGGAATCTCGAAGCCGGCCGGCTTCGGTATCTCGGCCAGGCCTTCATCGGCGGCCTCGTGCTCGACCTGCTGACCGGCTCCCTGCTGGGTCAGCATGCCCTGAGCCTGGTCATCATCAGTTATCTGACCGAACGCTTCCGCTACCGCATTCGTTTCTTCCCGCCCTGGCAGCAGGCGGCCGTGGTCATGTTGTTGTTGTTCAACGACCGAATCGTGCAGCTGTGGACCATCGGCCTGGTCGGTGATCAGTGGCCGGCCTGGCAGTGGTGGATGGCGCCCGTGGTCGGCATGCTGCTGTGGCCGTGGCTGTTCCTGTTGCTCGATGCACTGCGACAGCGTGAGCGCCGCCGCGGGCCATGATCAGCGATTCCCGGACAGGCGGCATGGGCGATTCCCGAAGCGCGCTGGCGCTGGTGAATCGCCGCTTTCAGGTCCTGCTCGTGCTAATGCTGGCCGTACTCGGCCTGCTGGTCCTGCGCCTTGGGCTGCTGCAACTGGGAGACCATGAGCAGTTCGCGGCACGCGCCGACGAAAACCGCATCAGCCTGCGCGCGCTGCCGCCCAATCGCGGCCTGATCGTCGATCGTCAGGGCCGGGTCCTGGCCGAGAACCGCCCCGCCTACCGGCTGGTGATCGTCCCAGAACGCGCCGACAACCTCGAGGACACGCTGGCCCGGGTGGCCGACCTGGTGCCGGTCAGCGACGACGAGCGCCGGCGCTTCGACCGGCAAAGAATCCGCTCACGACCGTTCGAGTCCATCACGCTCAAGAGCAACCTCGACGCCGAAGAGGTCGCCCGGTTGGCGATCCATCGCCACCGGATGCCCGGTGTCGACATCGAGCCCTATCTGACGCGCCATTATCCGCACGGCGAGCTGTTTTCCCATCTCGTCGGCTATGTCGGGCGCATCGACGAGAATGATCGCGAACGGCTCGACGCCGACCGCTATCGCGCCACCACCCATGTGGGGAAGACGGGGATCGAGCATCAGTATGAAGGGCGCCTGCACGGGCGTGCCGGCTTCGAGCGCGTCGAAACCAACGCACAGGGCCGGGTGCTGCGCGTGCTCGAACGCTCCGATCCGCGGCCGGGCGAGGATCTCCGGCTCAATGTCGACCTCGACGTCCAGCGCGCCGCCTACGAGGCGCTCGGCGATTTTGCCGGGGCGGTCGTGCTCATGGAAGCCGAGACCGGCAAGGTGCGTGCACTGGTCAGCAAGCCCGGTTTTGATCCCAACCTGTTTGTCCACGGCATCAGCCACACCGATTACGACCGGTTGCTGGGGCATTACATGCGCCCGCTGTTCAACCGGGTACTTTCCGGGGGTTATGAGCCGGGCTCCACGGTCAAGCCCTTCATTGCCATGGCCGGCCTGCAGGCCGGCGTGATCAGTCCCGAGACGGAAATCTTTTCCAGTGGCCAGTACCGGCTGCCCGGACACAGTCGCACTTACGGCGACTGGAAGGAGGGCGGCCACGGACTCGTCGACCTGGAGCTGGCGCTGGCCGAGTCGGTGAACGTCTATTTCTACAAGCTGGCCGTCGAACTGGGTATCGACCGGATTTCGCGCGAACTGGCATTGTTCGGTTTCGGTCGTCGCACCGGGCTGGATCTGCCCGGGGAAAACAGCGGCATCCTGCCCACGCGGTCCTGGAAGCGGGCCACCTTCAACCAGCCCTGGTTTCCGGGAGAGACGGTGATTACCGGGATTGGCCAGGGTTTTACCGTGGTCACCCCGATCCAGCTGGCCCACGCCACGGCCGCCCTGGCCGGCAAGGGGGAAACGGCCACGCCGACTCTGATCGGTCAGCGCGAACCGGTGCAGATGGTGCGTCACGACGAGAGTCAGTGGCAGGCGGTCCACGAAGGCATGGAAGCGGTGATCCACGGCCCCAGGGGTACGGCGCGGGCCGTTGAATCCGGGCTCGATGTGCGCATGGGCGGAAAAACCGGAACGTCGCAGGTCTTCGGACGACCGTTCGATGCCGAGGAAGTCGACGATCGCGAACAGGACGAACTGCCCGAGTTCCTGCGCAACCACGCGCTCTTCACCGGTTTCGCCCCAATCGATGAGCCGCGCCTGGTCGTCACCGTGGTCGCCGAGCACGGCGGCGGCGGTGCCAGTGTGGCCGCACCGATTGCCGCAACGGTCCTGAATGCTGCCCTCGAGGCCGGGCTGTGACTTCGATGTCGAATTCCTTTCTGATCGGCGGTCTGACCCGGCTGCGGCTCGATCCCTGGCTGCTGGGCCTGCTCCTGCTGTTGATGGCGTTCGGCAGTCTCGTGTTGTATTCGGCGACCGAACAGAGCATGGCGCTGGTCTGGCGGCAATGGGTTCGAATGGCCGCCGGGCTGGGTGTGATGCTGTTCGTCGCGCAACTGCCGCCGCGCCTGCTCAAGGCCTGGGCACCGGCGTTGTTCGTGGCCGTGATCCTGCTGCTGGTGGCGGTCGCCTTTTTCGGCGTCGGGCGCGGCGCACAGCGCTGGCTGGATCTGGGCCTGATGCAATTCCAGCCTTCGGAAGCCATGAAGCTGGCGCTGCCGCTGGCGTTGGCCGCGTTGATGCATCGCAAGCCGCTGCCGCCGGACTGGCGAACCGTGCTGATCGCCGCGATGCTCATCGGCGTGCCCGTCGGGCTGATCGTCATCCAGCCCGACCTGGGCACGGCCGTGCTGGTGGGTATGAGTGGTGCCTGCGTGCTGTTCCTGGCCGGACTGCGCTGGCGGCTGATCCTCGGGCTGGGTACGCTGCTGGCAGCGGCTGCACCGCTAATCTGGCTCAACCTGCACGAGTACCAGCGCAATCGCATTCGAACGTTCCTCGATCCGGAAACCGATCCGCTGGGTGAGGGCTGGAACATCATTCAGTCGGAAATCGCCGTCGGTTCCGGCGGCCTGTCGGGCAAGGGCTGGCTGGAAGGCAGCCAGTCGCATCTGGAATTCCTGCCCGAACCGCATACCGACTTCATCTTTGCGGTGCTGGCCGAGGAGTTCGGTTTCATCGGCGTCGTAGCGTTGCTGATCCTCTACGGTGCGATCATTCTTCGCGGCATGCACCTGGCCAGCCAGTGCCGGGACGCTTTCGGGCGCCTGCTCGCCGGGGCGATGATCTTCATGTTCTTTGTCTACCTTGCGGTCAATGTCGGCATGGTCTCCGGCATTTTGCCCGTGGTTGGCGTGCCGCTGCCCCTGGTCAGTTACGGCGGCACCTCGGCGGTGACCATGCTGGTCGGCTTCGGGTTGGTGATGGGGCTGTACAGCCGAAGAAGGTTCATGGGATAGAATTCCCCCTGGTAGCGGGGCCAAACTTTTTCTTTACTCCGCCCTCTATATTCTCGAGTGAATTCCCTTTAATAAAAGAGTGATAGACGACGATGCTGCGATTTGCCTTGCTTGCCATGGCCCTGACGATGACTGCGGCAGCCGCTGCGAGCGAGAGTGAAGAGCCGCATCCGGGCGCGGCGGCATTCGTTGATCGTGTCGTTGCCGAATACGGACTGGACCCGGAAAAGGTACAGGACGTACTGGGTGATGCGACCTACCAGCAGTCGATCATCGACGCCATCACGCGGCCGGCCGAGAGCAAGCCCTGGCACGAGTACCGCAAGATCTTCATCACGCCCACGCGCATCAGTTCCGGCGTGGAGTTCTGGCGTGCCAACGCCGATCTGCTGGCCGAGATCACCGACCGCTTCGGTGTGCCGACCGAGGTGATGGTCGCCATCGTCGGTGTCGAGACCAGCTATGGGCTCAACACCGGCAGCTATCGCGTCATCGATGCCCTGGCGACCCTGGGTTTCTACTATCCCAAGCGGGGCGAGTTTTTCGCCGACGAGCTCGGGCACTTTCTGCGCCTGGCCGAGGAAGAAGCCCTGCCGGTAAGCGAGGTACGGGGTTCCTATGCCGGCGCCATGGGCGTGGGGCAGTTCATTCCTTCCAGCTATCGCGCGTATGCCGTGGATATGGACGAGACCGGCAAGCGTGATCTGTGGCGCTCCCTGCCCGATGCGATGGGCTCGGTGGCCAACTACCTGGCCACGCACGGCTGGCGGGCCGATGAGCCGATCGCGCTGCCGGCCGAACTGTCCGGTGAGCCCCCGCAGAAGGATTTTTCGCTCAAGCCGGCGCATACGCTCGACGAGCTGGCCGACATGGGGGTGCAGTTCGATGCCGGCGACCTGCCCGGCGACACCGAGGCGACGCTGGTCGAGCTCGAGCAGGCCGAAGGGCACGAGTACTGGGTGGGTCTGAACAACTTCTACGTCATCACCCGCTACAATCGCTCGCCGCTGTATGCCATGGCCGTCACGCAGCTCGCCGGCGAAATCCGGGAGCAACGCCAATGAAGGGCCTTCGCGCGCCGGTCCTGTTCGCCTTCGCCCTCGTGCTGGTTGCCTGCGGCCGCGAAGCGGTGCGCGAGGCGCCCGACGGCCCGCCGTCGGAGCGGCTCGATCCGGACCTGATCGAGCGACCCGATCCGCAGCCGGAACCGCGTAGCGCCTATGGCAATCACAGCCCGTACGAAGTCCTGGGCCGCCGCTATCGCGTCATGGACAGCGCGGCAGGCTATCGCGAGCGCGGTACGGCTTCGTGGTACGGCACCAAGTTCCAAGGCCGCCCGACCTCCTCGGGCGAGCCCTACGATCTCTATCAGCTCACCGCGGCACACCGCACGCTGCCCTTGCCGACCTGGGTGGAGGTGACCCGCCTCGATACCGGCGATAGCATCGTCGTGCGCGTCAACGACCGCGGGCCCTTTCACCCGGATCGCATCATCGACCTGTCCTGGGCGGCCGCCAGCGAGCTGGGCATGACCGAACGGGGTACCGCCCCGGTCGAAGTCCGGGCGATCACGTTCGACAACGGTCCCGGCCATACACCCCGGCCGGCGCGCGTGCCGGTCTACGTCCAGGTGGGCGCCTTTTCCGAGCGCGAACGCGCCCACCGGGTCGTGAATGACCTTGAACGCGCCGGAATCGGACCCATTGACTCCGAACGCACGCGCACCGACGCCGGCCGCCTCTGGCGCGTTCGACTCGGACCGATCGACGAGGTCGAGCGTGCCATCGCCCTGGTCGACCGTGTCGCCGAGCTCGGCCTGGGCCGGGCCCGTTACGTTTATCCTTGAGATTTGCTCATGAATCCTGTTCCAAGAATCGCCCAATCCATTCTGCTTGCCGGCCTGCTGTTGGCCGGTGGCCCGCTTGCGAACGCCCAGTCGCCCGTGCCAGCGGCGCCGTCGGTGGGCGCGACCAGTTACGTGCTGGTCGACTTCCACAGCGATACCGTGATCGCCGAACGCGAGCCCGACGCCCGCGTCGAGCCGGCTTCGATCACCAAGATCATGACCTCCTACGTGGTGTTCTCCGAAATCGCCGAGGGCAATCTCTCGCTCTCGGATGAAGTGCTCATTTCGGAGAAGGCCTGGCGCACCGAAGGATCGCGCATGTTCATCGAGGTCGGCACACGGGTGACCGTCGAGGAACTGCTCAAGGGCGTCATCATCCAGTCGGGCAACGATGCCTCGGTGGCCCTGGCCGAGCATGTCGGCGGCTCGGAAGAAGTATTCGCCGAAATGATGAACGAGGCCGCCCGCAATCTCGACATGTCCGGCACGCACTACGTCAACGCCACCGGCCTGCCGCACGAGGAGCAATACACCACCGCCCGCGATGTGGCGCGGCTGGCCGATGCCCTGATCAGCCGGTTTCCGGACTTCTACGCCTGGTATTCTGAGCGCGAGTACACCTACAGCGGCATCCGTCAGCACAACCGCAACCGCCTGCTGTGGCGTGATCCCTCCGTCGATGGATTGAAAACCGGCCATACCGAGTCGGCCGGCTATTGCCTGGTGACTTCGGCCATGCGCGACGGCATGCGCCTGATCAGCGTGGTCATGGGCACCGACAGCGAGGATGCCCGTGCGACTGCCAGCCAGGCCCTGCTCAACTACGGCTTTCGCTTTTTCGAGACCTACCAGCTCTACGCGGCCGACGACGAGATCAGCGTCGAGCCGATCTGGAAGGGCGAGGCCGACGAGGTCTCGCTCGGCGTCGACCGCGACCTGTTCGTGACCATTCCGCGCGGCCGTTACGACGCGCTCGAAGCGCGGCTGGAAGTCGAGGGCACCCTGACCGCACCGCTGGCCGAGGGCGAACAGGCCGGGCGCGTGGTGGTTTCGCTCGACGACAACGACCTGGCCGACCGCCCGCTGGTGGCGCTCGACGGCGTGGAGCAGGCCGGCTTTTTCGGGCGCAGTATCGACGGCTTCCGGATGTGGGTCGGCGGGCTGTTCGGCGGCGATTGATGGCCGAAGAACAGCACAGCCCCCTGGAATTTCCCTGCCGCTGGCCCGTCAAGGCCATGGTGACCGCCGGCGAGGATTCGCTGCGCGAGGTATTGGGCGTGATCGCGCGCCATGCCGAGCTGCCCGAGGACCGGGACGTCAGGATCCGGCCCAGCCGGCACGGGCGCTATGAAAGCATTACCGTGGTCGTCGAGGCGCAGTCGCGGCGGCACCTGGAAATCATCTACACCGAGATGCGCGCGCTCGATGTGGTGAAGATGACGCTGTAGGAAGTGTTAAGTGTTCAGTGTGAAGTGTGAAGAAAAGGATGCGTCTGTCGTCCCGGGCTCGATCCGGGACCTCGCACTCATCGGCTGCGCCAGCGTGCGAGATCCCGGCTCAGTGGCCGGGATGACAGGGGTCAGGGGTCAGGATGAATCACGGCATGGATGAATTGACTGTGCGCTGGCTCGGTCGCCAGCCTTACGAGCCCGTTTGGGAGGCAATGAAGGCATTTACCGATTCTCGCGATGCCGATACGCCCGACGAGTTGTGGCTGGTCGAGCACGACCCGGTATTTACCCAGGGCCTGGCCGGCAAGCCGGAACACCTGCTCAATCCCGGCAATATTCCCGTCGTCCAGACCGACCGCGGCGGGCAGGTGACCTACCACGGGCCCGGCCAGGTCGTGGCCTATCCGCTGCTCGATATCGAGCGCAAGGGCGAGAGCGTGCGCTGCCTGGTCGACCGCCTGGAGCAGGCGGTCATCGACGTGCTCGCGGAAATGGGTGTCGAAGGCGGCCGGCAGGCGGGCGCGCCGGGCGTGTTCGTGGACGCCGCCAAGATCGCCTCGATCGGCCTGAAGGTTCGCCGTGGCCGCACCTACCATGGCCTGGCATTCAACATCGACATGGACCTGGCGCCGTTTTCGTTGATCAATCCCTGCGGCTTCAGCGGCCTGTCCATGACCCAGGTCGTCGACCAGGTGGGTACGACCGACTGGCAGGACATGGCCGGCCGCCTGGTGACGGCGTTTTGCTCACTGATGGGTTACCATCCGGTGACAGGTGACAGGCCCGTTATCGACGCAGGCCAAACTTCCACCGCTTGATCCGGTCATATCCGATATGAATATCAACTCGATCAGAATCTCTCTCGTTTCCGTACTGGCCGCGCTCGTGGTCGGGGCGCTGCTGTTGCAGCAGCCCGCAACGCCGGCGAACGCCGCCGCTGAGTCCGCCGTCTCCCTGAGTCCGGAGACCAAGCACCGCTTCGCCAGCCGGCTGGCGTCGCGCTTCATGACCAGCTATCACTACCGCAGCCCGGAACTCGACGAAGCGTTTTCGCAGCGCGTGTTCGATCAGTACCTGTCGGCACTCGATCCCAACCGCATGTACTTCACCGCCTCCGACGTAGAGGCGCTCTCGGAGTACCGCGATCACATGGCCGATACCGTGCGAACGGCGGATCTCGAGCCGGCCTACGACATCTTCAACCGCTATGTCGAGCGATCCGAAGAGCGCATTAGCCACGCGCTGAGCCTGCTCGAGCAGGACTTCGATTTCGACGTCGACGAGGACTATCGCTTCGATCGTTCCGAGGCCCCCTGGGCGGAAAGCGACGAGGAGCTCGACGAACTCTGGCGCAAGCGCGTCAAGAACGACTGGCTGCGTCTCAAGCTGGCCGATCAGGATGAAGAGGAAATCGTCGAGACGCTGAGCGAGCGCTACGAGAATCTCCGCCGTCGCATCAACGAGTTCAACAGCGAGGAAGTGTTCTCGTTCTTCATGAACGCCTTCACGCGCTCGATCGAGCCGCACTCGTCCTACATGTCGCCGCGCACCTCGGAGAATTTCGAGATTTCGATGCGCCTGTCGCTCGAGGGTATCGGCGCCATGCTGCAGCGCGAGACCGAATACACCACGGTGGTGGAAATCGTTCCCGGCGGCCCCGCGGACCTCGATGGTCGTCTCCAGCCCGGTGATCGCATCGTCGGTGTCGGACAGGGCGAAGACGGCGAGATAACCGACGTGGTCGGCTGGCGCCTGGACGACGTCGTCGACAAGATCCGGGGTGAGCGCGACACCGTGGTTCGCCTGGAAGTGCTGCCGGCCGAGACCGGCATGAGCGGCCCCCCGGACGTCATCCGGATCGTGCGCAACGAGGTCAAGCTCGAGGAGCAGGCCGCCAGCAGCGAAGTCATCGAGCTGCCCGACGGCGACGGCACCCGCCGCATCGGCGTCATTCGCGTGCCCGTGTTCTACGTCGACTTCGAGGGCCGCTCGCGCAACGAACCCAACTACCGCTCGAGCACGCGCGACGTGCGCAAGCTGATCAACGAACTCAAGCAAAAGGACGTCGACGGGCTGGTCGTGGACCTGCGGGGCAACGGCGGCGGTGCGCTGATCGAGGCCACCACCATGACCGGCCTGTTCATCGACACCGGGCCGGTCGTGCAAGTGCGCGACTCGCGCGGCAAGCTCGAACTCAAGAGCGACAACGAGCCGGGCATGGCCTGGGAAGGCCCGCTGGGCGTGCTGGTCGACCGGCGCAGCGCCTCGGCTTCCGAGATCTTCGCCGCCGCCATCCAGGATTACGGCCGCGGCGTGGTCATCGGCGAGCCCACCTTCGGCAAGGGCACGGTCCAGAACCTGATCGATCTCGACAACATGGCCCGCGACGAAGACACCAAGCTGGGCCAGCTCAAGCTGACCATGGCGCAGTTCTACCGCGTCGTCGGCGGTTCGACCCAGAACAAGGGCGTGATTCCCGACATTCGCTTGCCCACCCCCGGCGACCCCGATGAATACGGTGAAAGCGCCCTGGACTTCGCCATGCCCTGGGCGCAGATCGAGCCGGCCGACTTCGAGCCGGTGGCCGATCTCGATCCGCTGATCGAACTGGCCCGGCATCGCCACGAGATGCGGCTGGAGTCCGACGAGGAACTGGTCGAACTGGCCGAGGACATGGCCGAATGGGAAGCTGACAGCGAGCGCAAGACCATCTCGCTGCTCGAATCCGAGCGTCGTGAGGAAATGGAAGAGGCCGAGGAACGGCGTGCCGACCGCTTCGGCGCCCACGACGGCGTTGCCATGGCCGATGACGCCGAAGAGTCCGATGGAGCGTCACAAGATGCCGCCGCTGAAGGCGAGGAAGACGGCGCCGAGGCACAAGACGAAGGCGAAGAGGAAGAGGAAGACGAGGATCTCTACCTCGAAGAGACGGTCCGCATTCTCAGCGACCTGATCGACCTGGACCAGGAGCGTCTGCTGGCGCATCGCCAGACGCAGTAGGCGGTCGTGGCTCCCGGCGCTTCCTCCGCGTCCGACCTCCGGCCTGAATGAGCGCGTCACCCGCGACGGTGGCGCGCGTGGCGGTCCCCGTGCCGCTGCCGCGCCTGTTCGACTACCTTCCCGTTCCCGACCATCCCCTGCCGCCGCCGGGCAGCCGCGTGCTGGTGCCCTTCGGGCGCCGCCGCCTGGTCGGGCTCGTGTTCGAGCACGGTGCGCCCGACGCGCAATCGCGCGGTGCGTTGCGAGCGGTGGAGGCGGTGCTCGACGAGGCGCTGATCGGGCACGACCTGCTCGAGCTGATCGACTGGTGCGCCCGCTACTATGTCTTTCCACCCGGCGAGGCCGTCAACCTGTTGTTGCCCGGCGCGCTCAGGCGCAGCAAGGGCTTTCGCCCGCCGCCGCCCGCGGCCTGGGAACTCACCGAGGAGGGCCGCCGGGCCGATCTTTCGAGGGCGCCCCGGCAGGAGAAAGTGCAGCGCTGCCTGCTCGAGGGTCCGCTCGAGCGCGCCGAGTTGATGGCGCGCAGCGGTGCGGCCAGCGACATCATTCAACGCATGGCCCGGGACGGTTACCTGGGCGCGCTCGATCGGCCCCCGCCGCCGACGCCCGTCGAAGGTCCGGCGCTCAACGACGAACAGCGCGCCGCCCTGGCGGCCGTGTTGCACCATCGCCGGCGCTTCAGCGCCTTCCTGCTCGCCGGCGTGACCGGGTCGGGCAAGACGGAGGTCTATTTGCAGGCGGCGCGCCACATCCTCGAGAGCGGCCGGCAGGTGCTGATCCTGGCCCCGGAGATCGGCCTGACGCCGCAACTCGTGCGGCGCATCGAATCGCGCCTGGGTGAGACCGCCCACCTCTATCACTCCGGGCTGAGCGAGGGCGAGCGCCTGGCGTGCTGGCGCGCGGCCCGCTCGGGTGCCGCGCGCGTGATCGTGGGCACGCGCTCGGCGGTGTTTCTGCCCCTGGCCCGGCCCGGTCTGATCGTGGTCGACGAAGAACACGATGCCTCCTTCAAGCAGGGAGAAGGCGCCCGCTACCATGCACGCGACGTGGCGGTGCTGCGCGCCCGCTTGGCCGACATTCCGGTGGTGCTCGGCACGGCGACACCTTCCCTGGAGAGCCTCCATAACGTCGATCAGGGCCGCTACCGGATGCTGCGCCTGGCGCGTCGGGCCGGTACCGCTCGCCAGCCGCGCTGGCGGATCGTCGACCAGCGCGGTTCGCGCGCCAGCCTGGCGCCGGAGCTGGTCGAAGCCATGCGCCGCCACCTGGGCGAGGGCGGCCAGGTGCTGCTGTATCGCAACCGCCGTGGTTATGCGCCGGTGCTGATGTGCACCGAGTGCGGCTGGCAGGCCGACTGCGAACGCTGCAGCGCGCACCTGACCTATCACCAGGGTCGCGGCAGTTTGCAGTGCCACCACTGCGGCAGCCAGCGGCCCGAACCGCGGCGCTGCCCGGATTGTGAATCACCCGAGCTGGTGGCGCTGGGTGCGGGCACCGAACGCCTGGAATCGCAGGTGGCGGGGTTGTTTCCGGAGGTGCCGGTTCACCGGGTCGATCGCGACGCGATGAGCGGCAAGCACGAGTTTCACGATCTGCTCGAGCAGGTCCGCAAGGGCGAGCCCTGTGTTCTGGTGGGCACCCAGATGCTGGCCAAGGGACACCACCTGCCCGGCGTCACGCTGGCGGCGGTACTGGATGTCGACCAGTCGCTGTTCAGCGCGGATTTCCGTTCACCCGAGCGGCTCGGGCAGGCTGTCGCCCAGGTGGCCGGAAGAGCCGGCCGGGGCGACCGGGATGGTGAGTTCATGCTGTTGACGCGTCACCCGGAGCACCCCTTGCTGGAATCACTGGGGCGGGGCGACTACCTGGCCTACGCGCGACCGCTCCTGGAAGAGCGCGTGCAGGCGCAACTGCCGCCGGCCAGTGCCCTGGCCATGCTGCGGGCCGAGGCGCACCAGGCCGAACCGGCAAGGCGCTTTCTGATCGAAGCGTCCAGGTTGCTTTCGGGCGGTGATGTCGAGGTAATCGGGCCGCTGCCGGCCATCCTGGCGCGCCGCGGCGGCTACTGGCGATTCCAGCTGTGGATTCAGGCGTCCGGCCGGGCGAGGCTCGCCAATCGACTGAGCGCGCAACTGGCCGCGTTGCACGAACTACCGGGCGCGCGCCGCGTTCGCTGGCACGTGGATGTCGATCCGCTTGACCTGTAGGATCAGGGCTGGAGCCTCTCGCTTGCAAAAAGCACCCTGATGAATGAAAATACCCGGCTATTTTCTGAAAGACCGACCCAGGAATCGAGTGCCATGAAACCCGAAATTCATCCCGAATACCGCGAAGTGGTGTTCCAGGACCTCTCCAGCGACCTGATGTTCAAGACCCGCTCGACCGTCAAGACCCAGGAAACCATCAAGTGGGAAGACGGCAACGAGTACCCGCTGGTCAAGGTGGAAGTCTCGAGCAAGTCGCACCCCTTCTACACCGGCAAGCACAAGATCATGGACTCCGGTGGCCGCGTCGATCGCTTCAAGCAGCGCTACGGCAAGGGCAAGAAGTAAGTCCGCGCTATGCGGGCCCTTTCGCCTGGCCGCGAATCAAGAAGCGGCCAGGTGCCATGAAAATCTGCAACCGACCTTCCGATTTTCATGGTGGCATTTCGCTTTCCCGCGGGTTTCCGCTGGATTCTTGTGTTCTGAAGGCGACTTTGCTGCCGCAAATCCACCGCTCATCTCCCGCAGACTGCCGCCCATCGGCAAGTCCTTGCGCCGCCGCGCGCAACTCCTAGACTGTTAAATTCCCGCAAAACGGATTTGCGGCTGATTGGCGTCCCCGCCCCCGATCCGCCATAATCCGGGCCGGGAGAACACGAAAAGGCAGTCATGCAATGAGAGAGCGCGGATTTACATTGATCGAGCTGATGATCACGATCGCCATTCTGGCAATCATCGTGGCCATCGCGCTGCCGTCTTATCAGGCGCAGGTTGAGAAAGGTCGAAGGGCTGATGCTGTTACGTCGTTGATGGAAACGGCGCAGCAACTGGAGCGGTGTTTTACCCGAACAAGCACCTATGAGAACTGCGTTTCCAGCCCTGAAGATTCTCAGGACGGCTATTACACAATAACGGTTGCTGATGAAGCGACCTCCTACACGGTGACAGCCACCGCTAAATCGGACGGTCCGCAAAGCGGAGATGACTGCAGTCCCTTCACTCTGGATGACGAGGGCAATAAAGGCCACGGTGGTTCTGATACCGACCGGTGCTGGGGAAACTGATTATGGGCCACGAGAAATTCAAGAGAACAGCTGGTTTTACGCTGATCGAGTTGATCGTCGCGATCGCCGTAGCGGCAATTCTGTTGACCATCGCGGTTCCTTCATTGTCCAACCTAATCCGTAACAACGAGGTAACCGGGCAGACGAACGAACTCGTTGCATTGATCAATTTTGCACGCAGCGAGGCCATTCGAAGAAACAAGAGTATTGACGTTGACTTGATTTCCGGAACGGATGGATGGAGTGCTGAAGTAAGAAGCCCCGACAGTACCGAAGACTCTGAAGAATGCACCGTTGGCGTGCTGCGTTGCGCAAGCTACAACGATGTTCTGCTTAGCGGGGCATCGTCACTGACGTTCAACAGCCGCGGCTACCTGGAGCCATTCGGGCCGATAAGCCTTGTGCTCAAGCATACTAACTGCTCCGGTGACCGCCAGCGTAGGGAAATCGACATTATGCCAACCGGCCAGCTCTCGTCCAGCGCGGCATCGTGCTCGGGAAAATAAGGAACCCAACAATGATCAAGAAATTCCATCGTCAAAGTGGTTTGACATTGATCGAAGCGCTAATCGCGTTGCTGGTTTTGTCCATCGGTCTTGTAGGTCTTGGTGCGCTGATGATAACTTCACTGAAGAACGTGCATTCCGCGTCCTACTACTCGGCCGCATCGGCGCTTACCCTTGATTTGGAGGAGCGATTATGGCAGCGCATCACGTTGGAAGTCAGCGATCCAGACACAACTGCCCTGGATTCCGATGGGTGTCTGACAAGCGATGTAGTTAAGGAAGTTGCAAAAGGGTTGGTAACGGATTGGAACAAGTCCAGTCTTGGCGACGGCGGATGGACTGACGCCACTCGATTTGCGCCACCGAGCCTGGCGGTGCGGGAGGATGACTTCAGTGTAAGTAGTACGCCTGCCGGGACTGCTGAAAAGCCGCTTGACTACCAGGAGATCAATTTTTCTTTTACGTGGACCGAAGCGCGATTCGAACTGGACTCCGATAAGGAAACCTTTGGGGGAAGGATCGTGATGGTTTGTCGGCCGACTTATCTGTAGGACGAAGTTGATGATAACGATTCCTAAGCGATCGATGCTACCACCACTTCGCATGGGCTTTACCCTCATCGAATTGATGGTTGCTATGGTCTTGTCGTTGTTCCTGCTGGGCGGCGTTATCCTGATGTACGTGTCGACTAAGTCGACATACGAAGATGTCGACCGGTTGTCTCGGCTACAGGAAAACGTGAGATTTGCCAGCGACTACCTTGTTCGTGACGTCAGAAACGCCGGTTTTCGTGATGAAATGACCCTGACCATCGGCAATGCCGACGAGATCAGCGACCGTATGGCCGTAGTATCCGATGATGGCACCGAGCTCGTAATACGATATGCCGGTAGAGGGCATTGCTCGGATCCCTTCTCCGAAACTGACGACACCAGAAAGTATTACGCGGTGGAGAATCGATATTACGTCAACGCAGACACTGATGAGTTGATGTGCGAAGGTGCATATGTTGATGAAGACGGTAAACGGACCGATGTCGATAGCCAGGCGCTTATCGCGGGCGTTACCGGATTGAATTTTCGTCTGATACAAGGCGATAACGATCGAGTCACTGATCACGTCTGTCAAGAGGTCGATACAGTGGCTCCCGATGATCGTTGCATCGGCGTCATTATCGGAATGACATTCGAAGGTCTTCGCGGTTCATCCGGTGATCTGGAGGAACGCTTCGTCGAGCTTGTTGCAACATTCAGGAATTCGGCCATGGACAGGATTTTCGCGACTAGCGGAAGCTAGCTGGGCGAGTTCCCTTTAAGGAGAATGACGAAATGAATATAGGCGTCGCTTGCAAAAGTCAATCAGGTGTTGCGCTGGTTCTCAGTTTGCTGATTCTGCTTGTGCTGACCGTAATTGGCGTTGCCGCCATGAATGGCACTATCATGCAGGAAAGGATGTCGGGCAATGCGCGCACGCAAGCTGAATCCTTTGAGGCTGCATCGGAAGGTGTTGGCCGCTCGCTCGATCTGTTTTATGACAATGCGGATGACATTCTTAATGACGACAGTTTTTGGCCCGATACGGACGCGCAGCATGATGACTACGATATCCTTTGTGGCTACGCTCACAGCGTGGACACTGACGATGCCCTGACCGACAATCTCGTGTGGCAATATCCGGCAAATGGTGATTTTGCCACGATTGGGACAACAGATGACGGGACGCAACTGAAACAACGGATGTATTGTTGCCAGAACTGGGCGGAATCGGAAGTGTACGATGAGGATGGCAATCTGGTTGACAGTTGGATCGAAAACCCGTCCAAGCTTTTTATCCTTAACCAAGGTGAAGCCTTAAGCGGCGACGGAGCCGTCATATCAACGCGAGAGATCGAAGTGCAGGTCGCTGAAGCAGCCCCCGCCGATCCAACATG
Organism: Wenzhouxiangella sp. 15190; assembly: GCF_003417465.1. Lineage (GTDB taxonomy): Bacteria > Pseudomonadota > Gammaproteobacteria > Xanthomonadales > Wenzhouxiangellaceae > Wenzhouxiangella. The sequence continues at coordinate 38,709 of NZ_QVMV01000027.1, read as the reverse complement.
CGCATTTTGTCTGCCGGGTCCCGTGGGTGATTTCAACGAGCCTACCTCTGGCTCTCTATCAATGGATGGAATGTGCGGCCCTGCTGTTGTGACGCAGACTCCTACAGATGCTGCAAAGCTCAGGGACCCATTGAAGAAGCAGGTGCTGGATAACCTGGAAGGTGGAATTACCCACGGCGATATGCCTGAACCGTGGGACAAGCCTCTAAATTTGGCACAGTTTATATTTTGGCTGAAGCTTGGTTTGCCGGACCACTCGGAAACTTCGGACGATAGTGGCTATTGGTCCGAAAGTGACGTTAAGGATCTTCCCGGAAAGCCGCAATTTGGCTCAGAAGGGAATCCTGCGATCACCTATGTCGATGGCGATCTGACTGTCAAGGGTAATACCAAGAAGGGCAGTCACGGTATCTTGATTGTGCGTGGCACGTTGACATGGAAGGGAACTCCGGATTTTAAGGGATTGCTCGTGTCTCTTGGTGGTGGTTTCGATGTTGGCGGCGGTGGTAGTGGTGGTGCGCCTGAGGGCAGCGTCGTGGCGACCAACCTGACGCCGGACCCGGCCTCGAGCGAGGCTGTTGCGGCTGATTTGCTTGAACGCGATGCGCTTGCCTATCCTGTCGTAAAAGAGGAAGTTTCTTCAGGTTCCTACGAGGTAAAGATGCACAATGATCGACCGGTGCTACTAGCGAGCAGTGTCTTGCCTTGGGGTGATAGAGAGGTTCAGTTCGACGGATATGATGGTTCCGGTGATCCCAAGTTTAGCGATACTGACGGAAATCCCGCGTCATATAATTGGTGCGGGCTTGATATTGTTTTTGGTACTTGCGGCGATTCAACAGCACCAATGCTTGAGCACCAGGACGCGAGCACGCGGCCTCGGGATCGTTTCGGGCGACTGATTCCGGATTTCGTGTTGACCGATAACTGGCCCCCGGATTCTTATGGCTTTGATCCCAATAAATGGCTTTGGGATCCGGACTCGGACTTTCCTTTCAATCTCGAGGCTACAGACCTGAGCTGGAATGGTGGTGGCAACCAATCCTTTGTCTATGACTGCCGCAGGCTGTTGAAGATGAGGCACGAGTTGCTGTGCGCAAGCAAGAAGGAAAGCAGTCTGCCGGCAGATTCCAACGATGACTATTACGAAAACCCAAGTCACTTCGATGACGATTATTGCAACCATCCAGACAAGAATACCGAATACAACGCGGATATCGAGGATCTGGACGGCGATATCTGGAATCAGTTCGCCTGGCATAAGTGGATCCCCAAGTGCGACTGCATGGGGATCAACAGTGAGACGGATATGATCATTGGTGGTTGGCGTGAAAACCTGGGCTGGCGTGATACCAGCTCAGACTTTGAGGGTTGTTCTGCCCTGCCGTCGCCCGACTCCTGATTCGGTGACCGTGGCAGTGCTTGATTGCCGTGCCATCATCTAACCGTAACCGGCTGCGCCCCGGGCGCAGCCGGTTCTGCGATTCCTCTTCCAGCCTACTGGTTTTCCTGCTCGCGGGCATTCTTCTGGCGCTTTGCCTGAGCCTGATCGAGATTCACGCCTTCTCGGATTTCTGGCCGGTTTTCGGTCTGAAGGCCGTATTCATTGTGTGGGTGTGCGTCGTCGTGGTCGCGCTGCATTGCTCCCTGGTTCGCTACCTGCCCGCGCGCATTGCGCTGGCGGAAGCGACGGTCTTCTTCCTGGTCGTCCAGTTGGTTGTTGGGATTACTTCCTTGATCGTTATCGGGGCCGACCCCTGGCTGTCGACCCTCGCGCTCGTGGCGCATGAGAATCCCCTCTTTTTCCTGTTGCGCAACATGCTGTTCGCGCTGGTCGGCGGCTTCGCCGTATCGCGTTACCTGGCCCTTCAGAGCCGCTGGCAGAAACAGGTTGTGGCAGAGTCACGCGCCCGACTGGACGCACTGCAGGCCAGCATTCGGCCGCATTTCCTGTTCAACGCCCTCAACACAATCGCCAGCCTGGTCCACGACAAGCCCGACCAGGCCGAGCAGGCCACGCTTGATCTGTCGGATCTGCTGAGAACCGGCCTGCGTTCGGGTGCGACGCATTCGCTGGCCGACGAACTGGATTTGGTGCGCGGCTACCTTCGCCTGGAAGCCTTGCGCCTGGGTGAGCGTCTGAACGTGGACTGGGAACTGGCCGACGACTTGCCGCTCGAGCATGAACTGCCGGCGTTGCTGATCCAGCCGTTGATCGAGAATGCCGTGGTGCACGGCATATCGCGTCTGCCCGATGGGGGCACGCTTTCGATCCGCGGCGGGTTGTCGAAAAGGAAGCGATTGCGATTCGTTATCGAGAACCCGGTACCCGCGAAGGATTCCAAACCCGTCCCGGGCAATCGAACGGCCCTGGAAAACATCCGCCAGCGCCTTGAACTGGCCTGGGAAGAAGGCGCCCACCTGCGGACGCGTCGGGACGGCAATACATTCCGCGTCGAACTCTTGTTGCCGTTGGAGTAGGTGGGGAGTTGTTTCTTGGGGGTCCCGGATAACGCCTTCGGCGTTTCCGGGACGACAGTCCGGTCGTTTTTGCAGGATGGCCACTTGCTCGATGGCTCAGGCGAGGCGGCTCAGTCGATTTCGTTCAGTGCCTCGATGGCCAATTCCGCTGTGGCATGCCAGGGCAGGATTCGAACGTCTGAGCGCCTTTGAGTCTCCTCGCCGCCATATAGCACCGAGGCGCTTCGCACGTAGTCTTCGCCGAGCAGATCGACGAGCCGACTGAGTGGTCGGGTCATGTTTCTGGAGATCGTCTGACCGGATTTGAACTCAATCAGGTCGGCCTTGCCACCAGTTTCGAGGACGAGGTCGACTTCCAATCCGGCTTGATCCCGGTAGAAATACATTCCCCTGCGTTCGTTGGCATGCAGACGACGCTTGAAGACCTCGGCCAGGGCCCAGCTTTCAAACACAGCGCCGCGAAGTGGGTGCGTGCGAAGCTGATTCGAGTTGCGAATGTCGAGCAGCCAGCACAGCAGTCCGCAGTCGGCAAAAACCATGCGGGGGCTTCGCGTCAGACGCTTGCGAATGTTCCCGGACCATGCAGGGACTAGAAATACCAGAAAGCTGGCTTCAAGAATTGAAAGCCAGGCCTTGGCGGTAGGTTGGGAAATCCCGCAGTCATTGGCCAGTGCCGAGTAGTTGAGCACCTGTCCGCTACGGCCTGCGCACAAGCCCAGAAATCGCTGAAATGCGGTCAGGTCGGAAACTGAGGCAATCGAGCGGACGTCGCGCTCTACGTAGGTCGCCACGTAGGAAGCCAACCACTCCGCCGCATCCATGCCTTGGTCGTAGATCCTGGGGTAGCCGCCATGCAGTAGGACCTGCTCGAGTGAATTCGTCACGTCAGACTTGAAGCGCTGAGCCTCATTGAGTGTCAGGGGCATCAGGTTCAGCATGGCTGTTCGGCCGGCCAGTGATTGGCTAACCGATTCGGAAATAGCGAAGTTCTGCGAGCCGGTCAGGATCCACTGGCCGGGTCCGGTATTTCGATCGATTTCGACCTGCAACCAGGAAGCCAGCTCGGGTACATTCTGGATCTCGTCGATGATTGCGCCGCCCGAGAGGCTCTGAAGGAAGCTTTTCGGATCTTCCTGTGCATACAGGCGAGTATCGGGTGCTTCCAGGTTAGCGTAGTGAAAGTCTGGAAACAGGCTTCGGCACAATGTGGACTTGCCGCTCTGTCGTGGACCGGTGAGAGTGACAGCGCCGAAGTTGTCTGCGGCCTTCAGGATGTGTGGGGCGAGGTCGCGCTCGATCATGACGCTATTCTGCCATGAATCCTGACAAATTCAAAATGACACTTTGAATTTGTCAGGATTTTGCTTGGGGCTTGGCATCTTCCCGGGGCCCTGCTTCGATATCCTCCCCGGTCGTTTTGGTTTCGTCCTCCTGATCAGGAAGCATCTCCAGCGCCGCCGGCGAGGTGGCGAACTGCGGTACCCATTCGCCCTGATTATCCCGGGACACCGGCGGGCGCACCCACATGCGCCAGAACGCGAAACCGGCCGGCACCAGCGCAGCGCCGCCCATGAAGCCGAGCAGAATCGTCGGCCCGATCCACTGCATCAAAAACCCCGCGGTCAGCGGCCCGGCGATCGCACCCGAGCCGTAGAGCAGCTGCAGGCTGGAGGTGGCCTCGAGCATGTGTTCAGTTCCGATGTGGTCGTTGGTATGCGCGGCCGACAGTGAATAAATGCTGAAAGCCGTCGCCCCGTACAGGAAACCAGCGACCAGGATCAGCCGCGGGTCCCAGGTGATCAGCCACAGCGCGCCCAATGCGGCGATGCCGGTCATCAAGCAGACCCAGGCCAGGACTTTGCGCCGATCGAGGCGGTCGGATAAATGGCCGATGGGCCACATCACGAGCGCTCCGCCGAGGATGCTCAGGGCCATGAAGCCGGAAATGCCGGCAGGATTCAGGCCGATGCCGGCGGCCATGACCGGCGCCAGGCCCCAGAAAGCGCCGGTGCCGACGCCGGAGAACAGGGCGCCGACCACGCCCAGCGGCGACCCTTCGTAAAGCTTACGCAGGCCGAGACGGTGGGCCTCGACAAGCGGCGGTTCCTGGACCCGGGTGAACGCAACCGGCACCAGGCCAATCGACATCAGAACCGAGCCCAGGGCGAAGAGTTGCAGGGTGTTGACGTCGCCGGCCTGCAGCAGCAACTGGCCGATGCCCAGGCCGACAAACGTCGTGGTCATGTAGGCCGAAAAGATGTGTCCGCGCTGCTCGTTGGTCGTTTGTTCGTTGAGCCAGCTCTCGATGATGATGTAGATGCCGACGATGCAAATGCCGGCCGCGGCCCGGGCCACGAACCAGACCAGCGGGTCCGGGTACAGGCCGTGCAGCAGAACGGTGACCGAGCAGATCGATGCCAGGGCGGCGAAGGTGCGCACGTAGCCGGCAACGCGAATCAGGCGGGGAACGATGAAGGTTCCGGTGACGAAGCCGGTGAAGTAGCCGGCCATGATCATCCCGAGCACGGAACTGGAAAACCCCTCGATACCGCCGCGCACGCCCAGCAGGGTGCCGATCAGGCCATTGCCGGTCAGCATCAGCCCGATGCCGAACAGCAGAGTGAAGATGGCGATGATGCTGCGCATGACGAAGGTCCCGGGTTTTCGTCGCTGATTATGTCAGACAGCGCATGCACTGACACGTGCCCGCGCAGTCGTTCTTAGCGGTTTCCTAGTGCCTAGAGGAAACAGGCCTGCAGGTCGTTCAGGAACCGGTGACCACGATCTGTACGCCGAATGATCGTCGAGCGTTCGAAACGTAGGTCGGGGTCACATCCCCGACGTCCTGTGCTGGCGATTTCGACCAGGCCGAGTTCAACGGCGCGCTTCATGCCATCGGCAGCCGCATCGGCCTGCAGTCCGGTGCGCTCCTCGAACTCGGCCATCGGAATGGCCTCGTCCAGGCGGAAACGGTTGAGGAAATACTCAAAAGCCAGTTCGCAATCGGGAATGGCCTTCTCCTCGGCCACGAAGCTGCCGTCGTCCAGCGCCTTGAGGTAGGGCCGCGGGTGCGACTTGCGGCGTGTACGCAGGATGCGGTCTTCGCCGGGCAGGGAAATCTTGCCGTGGGCGCCGGCGCCGATGCCCAGGTAGTCGCCGAAGCGCCAGTAGTTGAGGTTGTGGCTGCTTTCCTGGCCCGGTTCGGCCCAGGCCGAGATTTCGTAGGCATGAAGTCCGGCATTGTGCAGTCTTTCGCCGCAGGCCTCCTGGATCGCGATCACCGAGTCTTCGTCCGGCAACGCGGGCGGGTGCTTGGCAAAGACCGTGTTGGGTTCCAGCGTGAGCTGGTAATGCGACAGGTGTCGCGGGCCGAACGCCAGGGCCCGCTCGACATCGTTCACGGCCTCTTCAACGCTTTGCCCCGGCAGCGCCCACATCAGGTCGAGGTTGAAGCGATCGAAGCCGGCGGACTTGACCGCTTCGATCGCATGTTCGGCCTCCGCGCTGGAATGGATCCGCCCCAGGGTTTTCAGCTGGGCGTCGTCGAAGCTCTGGATGCCTAAACTGATGCGGTTGATGCCGGCGGCGCGGTAGGCCTCGAAACGGTCGTGTTCGACCGTGCCGGGGTTGGCTTCCATCGTGATCTCGGCACCGGGCGCCAGTTGCAGCCGGGCCCGCACGCCTGAAAGCAGCCGGTCGATGGCCGCGGCCGAAAACAGGCTGGGCGTGCCGCCGCCGAGAAACACGCTGACCACCGGCCGCCCCCACACCCGCGGCAGGTCGACTTCCAGGTCGGCCAGCAGCGCATCGATGTATCGATCCTCCGGCAATTCGCCGTCGAGCGCATGCGAATTGAAGTCGCAATACGGACACTTCGCCACGCACCAGGGAAGGTGGATGTAAAGGGAGAGGGGGGGAAGAGAAAGCATCAGTAGCGAATCACCGGGCTAATAGTCACGTAGGACAAGATATCTGGAGAAAAAGCACCAAATTCCAAGCACCAAATTCCAAGCAAATTCGAAATTCGAATGTTCAAATGGCCATAACAGGTGATCTGGCGCCCTTGTCCAGGCATTTCGCTGAGGATTGCCGCTTGCAAAAGCGACAGCAAAAATTTCATAATGACAGCATTGCCTTCAATATGAGGAGAGGCTGATGGCTGTCCTGACCATTCGAAAACTGTCCGAGGACGTGCACCGGGCGCTTCGCTTGCGGGCTGCCAGTCACGGGCGCAGCACCGAAGCCGAGGTGCGTGAAATCCTGGCTGCCGCCGTCAAGCCGGTCGATCGGGTTCGTCTGGGTGATGCGCTCGCATCACTTGGGCGTGACGTCGGTTTGTCCGATGAAGAGGTCGATCGCCTTGAACAAGCGCACGACAAGACGCCGGCTGAGCCCGCGAAGTTGGCGTGATTCTGCTCGACACGAACGTTGTTTCGGAGGCGATGCGGCCTCGGCCCAATCCGGGTGTGATGCAATGGCTGAACGACCAGGTGGCCGATTCCGTCTTCCTGTCGAGCGTCACGCTGGCCGAACTGCGCTTCGGGATTGGTGTTCTGCCCGGAGGTCGGCGCAAGAACCAGTTGAAGACGGTGCTGAGTGGATTGCTCGACCTGTTCGATGAAAGAGTCCTGGCATTTGATGTTGAAGCGGCCGATCGATATGCCGATATTGCGGTCCGGGCGCGAGTCGCGGGCCGCGGCCTGTCGACGCCGGATGGTTACATTGCCGCGATTGCCGACTCGAGAGGTATGTCGGTAGCCACCCGGGATACTTCGCCGTTCGAAGCCGCTGGCGTGCCCGTGATCAACCCCTGGAAAACATAGGCCGTCGGGGACGTTGCCCCGACCTACGATAATCGTTCGATCAAAGCGGCCAGCGCCTTGCCGCGATGGCTGACGCGGGCTTTTTCTTCCATCGGCAGTTCGGCGGCGGTGGCGCCGAGTTCGCGGTCGTGGAAGAGCGGGTCGTAACCGAAGCCCTTGTCACCGCGGGGCGCTTCCAGGATATGACCGTGCCAGCTGCCCTCGGCAATGATCGGCACCGGGTCGGCTTCGTGGCGCAGCAAGACCAGGCAACAGTGGAAATGGGCGGTGCGGCGCTCCATCGGCAGGTCGGCGAGCTCGCGCAGCAGCTTGTCGTTGTTGTCGGCGTCATCGGCATTCTCGCCGGCAAAACGGGCCGAGTAGATGCCGGGATGGCCATCGAGCGCGTCGACCACCAGGCCGGAGTCGTCGCCCAGCGCCGGCAGGCCGGACACGCGGGCGGCTTCGCGCGCCTTCAGGATCGCATTCTCGATGAACGTCAGGCCGGTCTCTTCGACCGGCTCGACGTCGAACTCGGCCTGGGAGACGACCGAGATCTTCAGCGGCTCGAGCATATGGGCCAGCTCCTTGAGCTTGCCCTTGTTGCCGCTGGCCAGAACCAGCTTGCCCCCTTCAAGCGTCATCGAGTGCGGCTTCCTGTGCGGCGATCAGTTCGCCGACGCCCTTGTCGGCCAGGGCCAGCATGGCGTCGAGTTCGTCGCGTCGGAACGCGTGCCCCTCGGCCGTTCCCTGGATTTCGATGAAGCCGCCGCCGTCGTTCATGACCACGTTGAGGTCGGTGTCGGCGGTGGAGTCTTCCTTGTAATCGAGGTCGAGTACGGCGTCGGATCCGAGCATGCCCACCGACACCGCCGCGACCCGGCCGTGGATCGGGTTGCGCTTGACCTTGCCGCTGTCGAACAGGGCATCCATGGCGTCGACCAGCGCGACGTAGGCGCCGGTGATGGAGGCGGTGCGTGTGCCGCCGTCGGCCTGGAGTACGTCGCAGTCGAGCGTGACGGTGCGTTCGCCCAGGGCCTCGAGATCGATGACCGCGCGCAGGCTGCGGCCGATCAGGCGCTGGATTTCGAGCGTGCGCCCACCCTGCTTGCCGCGCGTGGCCTCGCGCATGTTGCGCGTGCCGGTCGCCCGCGGCAGCATGCCGTATTCGGCGGTGACCCAGCCCTGGCCCTTGCCTCTGAGCCACGGCGGCACGCGATCTTCGACACTGGCATTGCACAGCACCTTGGTGTCGCCGCAGGCGATCAGCACCGAGCCCTCGGCGTGCAGCGTAAAATGGCGCTCGATCGAGACGGGACGAAGTTCGTCGTTCTGGCGTCCGGAAGGTCGGGTCAAAACAGGGAAATCCTTTCTCTGGGAGGTGCCGGAAGGGTACCATGTTGCATTCCTTTCCAAACCCCTGAAAACTGCTGCGCCTTCAAAGGTTCCTTGGTGAATTCATACATGACTGCAATGCCATGATCAGAAGCATGACCGCCTATGCCCGGCGCTCCGGGAGCCTTGAAGTGGGGCAGGTGACCTGGGAGCTGCGCTCGGTCAACCAGCGTTTTCTCGACCTGAGCCTGCGGCTGCCCGAGGACTTCCGCCCCTTGGAACCCGGAGTGAGGGGCCGGCTCAAGGAACGCCTGGGCCGCGGCAAGGTGGAAGTCTCGCTCAAGTTCCAGCCCGACCCGGCCGTGGCGGCCGCGGACATGCGCATCAATATCGACATTGCCCGCAACCTGCTGCGCGCCCACGACGACATCGCCGACCTGGCCGGCGGCAGCGCCGAACCCGACCTGGTGCACCTGCTGTCCTGGCCGGGGCTGGTCGAACAGGCCGACAGCGACCTCGAATCGGCCTTCGATCCGGCCCTCGATCTCCTCGACGAGGCCATCGACGCTCTGGTCGCTGCCCGTGAACAGGAAGGCCGGGCCATTGCCGACATGCTGGAACAACGCCTGGCCGGCATCGAGGCGCAGGCCTCGGCGGTGCGCGAACGACTGCCGTCCATCCGCGAAGCGCTGGATCAGCGCATGCGTGAAAGGCTCGAGTCGCTGGATGTTTCCGTCGATCCCGGGCGTATCGAGCAGGAGGTCGTGATGCAGCTGCAAAAGCTCGATGTCGACGAGGAGCTGGACCGGCTGGATGCGCATATCGCCGAGGTGCGGCGGGTGATGGCGCTCGACGAGCCGGTCGGGCGCCGCCTGGACTTTCTGATGCAGGAACTCAACCGCGAGGCCAACACCCTGGGCTCGAAGGCCACCCTGGCCGAGGTCGGCCAGGCCGCCGTCGAACTCAAGGTGCTGGTCGAGCAGATGCGCGAGCAGGTGCAGAATGTCGAGTGATCCTCACGTCGCCGGTGAACTGTTCCTGATCGCCGCGCCCAGCGGCGCCGGCAAGACCAGCCTGATCCGGGCATTGCTTGAACAGTGCCCGAACCTGGCGCTGTCGGTATCCGATACCACCCGCCCGGCACGCAGCGGCGAAGTCGACGGCGAGCAGTATCATTTCGTTTCGGTCGAGGAATTCGGGCGCGGCATCGAAGCCGGCGATTACCTGGAGCACGCCGAGGTCTTCGGTAACTACTACGGTACGCGGCGTGATCGGGTCGAAGGGCTTCGCGATGCGGGGCGCGACGTGCTGCTGGAGATCGACGTACAGGGTGCCGCGCAGATCCTGCGCTCCCATCCCGACGTATGCACGATTTTTATCCTCCCGCCGTCGATGGCCGAACTGGCCGAGCGCCTGCGCCAGCGCGGCTCCGATACGCCCGAGGTGATCGAACGCCGCCTGGGCGAGGCCCGGCGCGAGATCGCCGCCTGCGGTGACTTCCGCTGGATGGTGGTCAACGACGAATTCGAGCAGGCCCTGGCCGACCTGCAGGCGATCGTGCGCAGCTGGCCGCTACGGCGCCAGCGAAAGCAGGATCTCGTCGATCGCCTATTGGACGAATCCGCCGCCGACGGTACAATAACCGATTGATTTTCCGTCGGGGCGATCAGGCCGGACACCGTCCGGACAGCCCCGATCAACTTCCGGAGTAGCAAGAAGCCATGGCACGAGTAACCGTAGAAGACTGTATCGAGGCGGTACCGAACCGTTTCGAACTGGTCATGTCCGCCGCCCAGCGCGCCCGCATGATCGCCAACGGCGCCGACCCGCTGGTCGAAGAGGAGTCCGACAAGCCCACGGTCATCGCCCTGCGCGAGATCGCCGAGGGCGAAGTCACCGACGAGAACATCGCCCAGCTCCAGGCCGAACTGGACGCCCGCCTGGCGGCGATGCAGACCGAAGTTCCGGCGCCGCCCGAAGACGACCTGGATTGATCGGGCGCGTCGTCGCATGTTCATGAGGTCCCTGTAGCCGACCGGAGTGCCGCCATGCTGCCTGCCCCGGTCCGTGAGCTCAGGGACCTGCTCAATACCTACCTCGAACCCGAGCACGTGGCCGTCGTGCTGCGTGCCTATGAAATCGGTGCCGCGGCCCACGAGGGTCAGAAACGCAAGTCCGGCGAGGACTACATCATGCACCCGGTGGCGGTGGCGCACATCCTCGCCGCCATGCGCATGGATCACCAGACCATCGCCGCGGCCATCCTGCACGACACCATCGAGGACACCGAGATCGAGCACGACGATCTCGCCGATCAGTTCGATGAGCAGATCGCCAAGCTGGTCGACGGGGTCACCAAGCTCGACAAGATGAAGTTCCGCACCCGCCAGGAGGCGGATGCCGAAAGTTTCCGCAAGCTCCTGCTGGCGATGAGCCGCGACCTGCGCGTGATCTTCATCAAGCTGGCCGACCGCCTGCACAACATGCGCACCATCGGCCACATGACGGCACCCTCGCGGCGGCGCATCTCGACCGAAACCCTCGAAATCTACGCACCCATCGCCGCGCGCCTGGGCATGAACGAACTGCGCGAAGAACTCGAAGACCTCGGTTTCCAGCATCGGCATCCCAACCGCTACCGGGTATTGAGCGGCCGCGTCAAGCAGGGCGCGGGCAATCGCGCCGAACTCATCGACTCGGTGACCGCCGCGCTCAAGAAGAAACTCAGCGAGGCCGGTATCCCGGCGCGGGTCGAAGGGCGGACCAAAACGCTCTACAGCATCTACTGCAAGATGCGCGACAAGTCGCTGAGCTTCGACCAGGTCATGGACCTGTATGCATTTCGCATCGTGACGCACTCGGAGCCGCATTGTTACCAGGCCCTGGGCGTGGTGCACGCGCTCTACAAGCCCAAGCCGGGCAGTTTCAAGGACTACATCGCCCTGCCCAAGCCCAACGGCTACCAGTCGCTGCACACGGTGGTCAACACCAGCTTCGACGTGCCGATCGAGATCCAGATCCGCACCGAGGAGATGGACCTCGTCGCCGAGAAGGGCGCGGCGGCGCACTGGCTCTACAAGGCCACGCCCGACGGCCAGACGGCCGTGCGCGCACGCGAATGGCTGCTCAAGCTGGTCGAGACGCAGTCGCGCGCGACCGACTCGGTGGAATTCCTGGATGCGGCCAAGTCGGAATTGTTTCCCGACGAGGTGTTCGTGTTCACGCCCCGGGGCAAGATCATCGACCTCAAGGCCGACGCCACCGCGCTCGATTTTGCCTACGCCATCCACACCGACGTGGGCAACCAGGCCGTGGGTGCGCGCATCGATCGCGAGCCGGTGCCGCTCAACACCCGCCTGGAATCGGGCCAGACCGTGGAGATCATCACCCAGAAGGGCGCCACGCCGCAGCCGGAGTGGCTGGAGTTCGTGGCCACCTCCAAGGCGCGTTCGAGCATCCGCGCACACCTGAAGAACCTCGAGCAGGCCGACTCCGTGGCCATCGGCCACCGCCTGCTCGACCAGGCCCTGGCGCGCCGCGGCTTCTCGCTGGAAAAGATTTCCGAGCGCCGGCTGGACCGCTACCTCAAGAAGCTCAAGCTCGAGCGCCTCGAGGACCTGCTCATCCGCATCGCTCGTGGCGACATGCTCGCCCGGATCGTCGCCCACAAGCTGTTGCCGCTGACGCAGCGCAGGACGAGCGAAGAACCGGAATCCGAAGCGCTGACTATCGGCGGCACCGAGGGCAGCGCGATCGAATTCGCCAACTGCTGCCACCCGGTGCCGGGCGATCCGATCATGGGTTATCTCTCCCCCGGCAAGGGCCTGGTCATCCACCGCCAGCGCTGTCCCAACGTGCCGGAGCTGAGAAAGGATCACGCCGAACGCTGCCTGGAAGTCGACTGGGCGCCGGTGATGCACGGTTACTTCTCGGTGCGGCTGAAGATCGTCACCATCAACGGTCCCGGTGTGCTCGCTTCGGTCTCGGCCACCCTCAGCGAAGTCGGCGCCAACATCGAACGCGTCGAACAACCCACCACCACGCGCGAGACCGCCATCCTCCAGTTCACCCTCGCCGTCACCGGCCGCGACCAACTCGCCCGCGTGATGCGGCGCCTGCGGCGGAATCAACACGTATTACGGGTAGGGAGAGAATGATTACGGGCGCGGGGTGCCCGAATTTTCGAAATCCGAAGCACCAAATCCGAAACAAATTCGAAAATCGAAATTCGAATGACCGAAACGACCGATAACTCTAGCTACGATCTCGAAGATCGGACCTTCGAGTTTGCCCGATCGGTCAGGCAATTCTGCAAAGGACTCCCGAGGACCATCGGCAATATCGAGGACGCCAAACAGCTCATCAGGGCGTCGGGTTCCGTAGGAGCCAATTACATCGAAGCCAACGAGGCCCTGAGCAAGCGGGATTTCCGCCACCGAATCCGGATTGCCCGTAAGGAATCCAAGGAGGCGCAATACTGGCTCAGGCTCCTGGATTGTCGGGATGATCAAAGCCTGCTTGAGCAAAGATCTGCGTTGGTGGAAGAAGGCCGGCAGCTCATGCTTATACTGGGTGCAATTCTCAGAAATTCATCCTGAGCATCGATGTTCGTTGTTTCGAAAATTCGTGCTTCGAATTTGTTTCGTATTTGGTGCTTCGTATTTCGAATTTTTGTATCAGCTAAAGCCCGGAGATCTTCGACATGTCAAAACAGCCAATAGAAACGTCCGCCGCACCCGCCGCCATCGGCCCCTACTCCCAGGCCGTTCGCGCCGGTAATACGGTTTATCTTTCCGGCCAGATTCCGCTCGATCCCGCCACGGGTGAGGTGATCGAGGGGGATTTCACGGCGCTGACCAACCGGGTTTTCGACAACCTCGCGGCCGTGGTCGAGGCCGCCGGCGGGACGATGGACGATATCGCCAAGCTCAACGTCTTCCTGACCGACCTGTCGCATTTCGCCACGGTCAACGAACTGATGGCCGAGCGTTTTGCGGAGCCCTATCCCGCCCGGGCCGCCGTCCAGGTCGCCGCGCTTCCGAAGGGCGTGCCGGTGGAGATGGACGCGATCATGGTGCTCGGCGAGCACTGATCGTTCGCGACGAACTCGGCCTGGCATCGTGACGGATCAGGGTTTGCGGCCGGTCGGCGAGCTGGCCGGCGTCGGGCCGCAGGTGGCCTCGCGCCTCAAGGCGCTGGGCATCACCCGCGAGCTGGACCTGCTGTTCCATCGCCCGCTGCGCTACGAAGACCGCACGCGCATCGTTCCGATGAACCGCGTGCGACCCGAAACCCGCGCCCAGGTGGAGGGGCGGGTGATGCATCAGGAAGTCGTGCAGCGCCGGCGCCGCATGCTGCTGGTGACCCTGGCCGACGATAGCGGGCAGATCACGCTGCGCTTCTTCCGTTTCTATCCCTCGCAGCGGCGCATGTTTCGCGAAGGCAACCGGGTGCGCTGCTTTGGCGATGTGCGTTTCGGGCCGCAGGGCTTCGAGATGGCGCACCCGCAGTGCCAGGTGCTGGCGGCGGGCAAGTCGCCGCCGCTGCCGAAACATCTCACGGCCATCTATCCGGTCACCCAGGGCCTGGCGCAGGCCACGCTGGCGAAGGCGATCGACGGCGCGGTCGAACGCCTGCTCTCCGGACAGATCGAATTGCACGACCCGCTGGCCGACGGGAAACGGATGCCGCTGGTCGAGGCACTCGGCATCATCCATCGGCCGGGTCCCGACGAGGATCTCGCGGCGCTCGTCGACGGCCACCATCCGGCGGTGCAGCGCCTGGCCAGCGAAGAGTTGCTGGCGCATCATCTGGCCCTGACCCGGCTGAACCGGGCTCGCGAGCGTCAGCGGGCGCATTCACTCGAGCCGGACGACACCCTGCAGCAACGCCTGCTCGAGGTCGTCGGTTTCGAGCCGACCGGCGCCCAGACGCGGGTGGCCGGCGAGATCATGGCCGACCTTGCCGGCAAGCGACCCATGCGCCGGCTGCTTCAGGGTGATGTGGGTTCGGGCAAGACCCTGGTCGCCGCCATTGCGCTGCTGGCCGCCTCGGCCAGCGGTCGGCAGGCGGCCATCGTGGCGCCGACCGAGATCCTGGCCGAGCAGCACTATCGCACCCTGTCGCAATGGCTGGAGCCGCTGGGCATCGAGCCGGTCTGGCTCGCCGGCAAGGTCAAGGGCCGGGCGCGCCGCGAGGCGCTCGATCGTCTGGCCGGCGAGGCCAGCATCGCCATCGGTACGCACGCCCTGTTCCAGGAAGGCGTCGAGTTCCGGGACCTGGCCCTGATCGTCGTCGACGAACAGCATCGCTTCGGCGTGCACCAGCGCCTGGCGCTGGCGGCCAAGGGCAGCGAGGGCGCGCGTTCCCCGCACCAGCTGGTCATGACCGCTACCCCCATTCCCCGCACCCTGGCAATGACCGCCTATGCCGGTCTCGACATCTCGGTCATCGACGAACTGCCGCCGGGCCGCAAGCCGGTGACCACCGTGGTGCTCAGCCAGGGTCGGCGCGAGGAAATCGTCGAGCGACTCCGGCGCGCACTGGGCGAAGGAAGGCAGGCTTACTGGGTGTGTCCGCTGATCGAGGAGTCCGAACTGCTCGAGGCCCAGGCGGCGGAGTCCACGGCCGAAGAATTGTCGGGCGCGTTGCCGGAATTCAGCGTCGGCCTGGTTCACGGGCGCATGAAGCCGGCCGAAAAGCAGGCGGTCATGGACGATTTTTCCGCCGGCCGGGTCGCCTTGCTGGTGGCCACCACGGTGATCGAGGTCGGTGTCGACGTGCCCAACGCCAGCCTGATGATGATCGAAAACGCCGAGCGCCTGGGCCTGTCGCAACTCCACCAGCTACGGGGGCGCGTCGGGCGCGGCAGCGAGCAGGCCGCCTGCGTGCTGATCTACAAGCCGCCGCTGGGCGAGACCGCGCAGAAACGGCTCGAGGTCATGCGCGAGACCACCGACGGCTTCGTCATCGCCGAAAAGGACCTGGAACTGCGCGGCCCGGGCGAGGTGCTGGGCACGCGCCAGACCGGGATGCTGCGCTTCCGGGTCGCCGACCTGGCCCGCGACGCCGACCTGCTCGAGCCGGTCAAGGCCCTGGCCGGGTCACTCGAAAAGCCCGGCGCGGACACGATTATCGAACGCTGGCTCGGCGACGCCGAGCAATTTGTCGATGTCTGACTGAAGCGGAACCACGGAATTCACGGAAGACACGGAAAGAAAAAATGAATTCATTACATTCCGTGCTTTCAGTGTCTTCCGTGGTTCCTTGGTTTTGTGCATTGGGTCAAGCGTCTACTCCGCCTGGGCCAGCCGCACCGTGAACTCGGTCAGGTACCAGACCGTGGTGGCCTCGAAGCCCGAGTCGCTCAGGCCGTAGACCCAGATGCGGCCGTTCTCGTTGCTGGTGACGGTGAAATCCTGCCCGGCGGTCGATACGCGCTTGAGATGCCACGGGGGCTGCGCACCGCTGCAGAATTCGTCGCCGGCTCCGCTGGTCATGTCGCCGACACTGAGTGCATCGGCACCGGCACTGGACTGCTGGCCGAGATCCAGCGTGGCGCGGCGGTAGCCGTCGACGACCTCGTAATCGGGCGCTTCGCTTGCTGCGCCCAGTCGCACGAAAACCGACTCGCCGGGCGGGCCGCCGACGCCGACGCAGCCCGCGGGCACGTTGGTGGCGAACTGCATGGCCAGCTCGACGTTGTATTCGGTGTCGGGCTCGAGACCGTCGAGACGGCGGTAGAGCACCATCATCAAGTCGTCGGAATGATTGTTGCCGCGGATCATCACGCCGCCGCGTTCGTCCCAGGGTTCGGGCAGCGTGCGAAAACCGGCCTCGAGTTCATAGGAGTTGCTCTCGCCGTCGGGATAGTCGAAGAACTGGGCCTGGAAGCCGCTGGAATTTCTCGCCGGTGTGAAGCTCAGTTCACGATCCCAGTAAGGCGTGTTGCAGCGTTGCCCGTCGATCCGCGTCACTCGCTGGAGGGCCATCTCGCCGCCGGCATAAGCGTCGGTCGCCGGTGTCCATTCCAGCATTGCCGCGTTGCAGCCGGTACGTTGGAAGATGATCTCGCCCCAGGCAGCCCCCTCGATTTCATCCGGATCGAAATCGGGCGGGAAACGGGTGCCGGCATACTCGACGAGCTCGGCGCGCAGGGTGTCGCCCTGGATTTCGCCGGTGCCGAACAGCCACAGCGGGGTGCCCTCGTTGTCGAAGGTGTACCAGGCAACCACGGCCTCGCTGAGGTCGAGTACCTCGATCTGCAGGCCGTGACCGGCCTGGTCCGGGTTGTACCAGTTGCCGCTGGCGTCGGCGTCGATCACGTTGGCCGAAAGCGAAAGCGGTAGCCACAGGAGCATGATTGCCAGCAATACGAAAGTCTTGCGTGTCATCTCAACCTCCGCTCGTGTTTCAACCAATGCTGCTGCCCGGCAGCGTAATGGCGGAACCGGCCTTTATCAATGCTTGCCGGCTGGGTTTCGGTCTCAACGCCTGAGTTTATGGTGAGGGGTGGTGAACCAAAGCACGATGCTGACCACCAGCACGGCGAGCGCCAGCCAGAACAGCTTGCGCCAGATCGTGCTCATCGAGCCGAGGATTTCCATGTCGGCAACGTAAATGGTCTCGCAGGCGCCATCCCCGGTGTCCGTACGCGTGGTGGATGTCTTGCGGAACGGGCCGCCGGGCTCGCCGTATTCGGCCAGCCAGCCGCTGACGCGGATCTGGTCGCCCACATCGAGTTCGTCGACGACTTCGCGCACCCGCGGGTCGTCGGTGATGAGGTGGTTGTTGGACAGCTTGTCCTTGTTGAAGCTGCGCCAGGCCGACTCATCGCGGGTTGCGAACGTACAGGTGAATTCGCCGTTCCAGAAATCGAAGGCATTGAGATCCACCTCGGTGGCGTTGTCGCCCCAGACCACGCACACGTCGGCGACGTTGATGAAATCGTTCCAGCGCTTGTGCAGGCCGTAGTCGTGCGAAAAGCGCTTGAAGGAGACGACCAGGCCGGTCAGCTCGTAGCGGTATTTCGGCCGGACGATGTAATCGACTTCGTTGGCCCGCGTCGTGAACTCCGGCTCGTCGACCGGGTTCTGCAGCGGCTCGTCGGCCACTGCGGGATGGATCCACATGTCGGGATCGAAGTCGTCGCGATTACTCCAGGACACCGCCAGCAGGATCAGGCTGCCAAAAAACAGCCATGAAACGAGTCGTCGTCGCGACAGCAAGCCTGCCTCCGTAGCGCGAAACCGGGCCGTCATTATCCACGGCGGAAAGGCGGTATGAAAGAGCCATCGCGCCTGCGCAGAAATTCTTCTAAAGCGCGCTTGAACGATATGCGATACTAAGTGGCCCGTACGGTGCGGTACTGACGCCGTGCGCACCATCAAAATTCCGAAGGAGAGCCCCGGTGACCGAACGCAAACTCACTCTGACGGACCACGAATCCGGAAAGACCCTCGACCTGCCGGTTGTTGCCGGCACCGAAGGCGATCCCACCCTCGATATCAGCAAGCTGCATTCCGAGCTGGGTTACTTCACCTACGATCCGGGCTATGGTGCCACGGCCAGTTGCAAGAGCGACATCACCTACATCGACGGCAACGCCGGCATTCTGCGCTACCGCGGCTATCCCATCGATCAGCTCGCCGAGCATTCCAGTTTTCTGGAGGTCGCCTACCTGCTCCTCTACGGGGAATTGCCGTCCAACGAGGAGTTTTCGGCCTTCGAGCGCGACATCACCTATCACACGATGGTCCACGAGAAGCTCAATAACTTCATCTCGGGCTTTCACTACAACGCGCATCCGATGGCCATCCTCTCGGGCGTGGTCGGCTCGATGGCGGCCTTCTACCATGACAAGCTCGACGTCAACGATCCCGAACAGCGCGATCTGGCAGCCAAGCGCCTGATCGCCAAGATGCCGACGATCGCCGCGGCCGCCTATCGCCACTACAGGGGATGGCCGAGCGCCTATCCGCGCAACTCGCTCAACTATTCCGAGCGTTTCCTGGACATGATGTTCTCGGTACCGGCCGAGGACTACGAAGTCAACCCGGTTGCCGCCAAGGCGCTCGACCTGCTGTTCATCCTGCATGCCGACCACGAACAGAACGCCTCGACGTCCACCGTGCGTCTGGTGGGCTCAACCGGGGCCAACCCGTATGCCTGTACGGCCGCAGGTATCGCCGCGCTTTGGGGTCCGGCCCATGGCGGCGCGAACGAGGCCGTGCTCAACATGCTCAACGAGATCGGCAGCGTCGACCAGGTCGGCAAGTACGTCGAGAAGGCCAAGGACAAGAACGATCCGTTCCGTCTGATGGGCTTCGGTCACCGTGTCTACAAGAACTTCGACCCGCGCGCGACCATCATCCGCAAGGCCTGTCACGAAGTACTCGACGAACTGGGCCAGGCCGATCCGTTGCTGGACCTGGCCATGGAACTCGAGCAGATCGCGCTGGAGGACGATTTCTTCGTCGAGCGCAAGCTCTACCCGAACGTCGACTTCTACTCAGGCATCATCTACAAGGCACTGGGCATTCCCCAGAGCATGTTCACCGCCATGTTCGCCATCGGTCGCACGGTGGGCTGGGTCAGCCAGTGGCTCGAACAGTCCGCCACCCCGCACCGCATTGGGCGGCCCCGACAGGTGTATACGGGGGCCGGTGAGCGCGAGTACGTGGATATCGACAAGCGTTAATGGCTGGTTCGAGGTGTGGTGGCCTCGAACCCTAAAAATCTGAAATTCGAAATCCGAAATCCGAAACAAATTCGAAGCACGAAGCTCGAAACGGTTTTGTCCTCATGGTCCCGAAGGGACGCATGAGGGTTTGTTTCTGTCATTCGAATTTCGTGCTTGTTTCGGATTTGGTGCTTCGGATTTCGAATTTCCTGACCTGCTTATTGCCCGGAATTCACGTTTACAGAAACAGATCCGGTAAGAGCTCCTTCCCGGGCTGAACCGCATACTGGTCAAGTTCAGTCACGCCCATCTTCTCGAGCACGTCCTCGTCGATGAAGAAGTTGCCGGTGACCTCGCCCGAGGGTTGCGTCAGGATCCAGTGGGCGGTGTCGGCCAGGATTTCCGGCTTGCGGCAGTTCTCCGGTTTGACGGCATCGCCGAGCATCGCCAGCGCGGCGGTGGCGATGACGGTCTTCGGCCACAGCGCGTTGACCGCGATGGCGTCCTCTCTGAACTCCTCCGACATGCCCAGCACGCACATGCTCATGCCGTACTTGGCCATGGTGTAGGCCACGTGCGGCGCGAACCATTTCGGGTCCATGTTCAGCGGCGGCGAGAGGTTGAGAATATGCGGGTTGCCGGCCTTTTTCAGGTAGGGTAATGCGGCCTGGGAACACACGAAGGTGCCGCGCGTGTTGACGCCGTGCATCAGGTCGTAGCGCTTCATCGGCACTTCCGGAGTCGGCGCCAGGTAGATCGCCGAGGCGTTATTGACCAGTACATCGATGCCGCCGAAGGTATCGGCCGTCTTCGCCATGGCCTCACGAACCGCATCCTCGTCCCGGATATCGACCTTCAGCGGCAGTGCCCGGCCGCCGGCGGCCTCGATTTCCTCGGCAGCGCTGTGGATGGTGCCGGGCAGCTTGGGGTGGGGCCGGTCGGTCTTGGCCGCGACGGCCACGTTGGCGCCGTCGGTGGCGGCCTTGAGCGCGATGGCCAGGCCGATGCCGCGCGAGGCGCCGGAAATGAACAGGGTCTTGCCCTCGAGTGATGCGGTCATGGCTTGATGTTTCCTCAATGCGAGACTGAAAGCATATCCTAAGAGGCATGAGCCTCTTTCGCACGGGCACGCGCTGAGCCACCGGCCATGGAATCGACACTGATCGATCGAATCTTCGAGTTGGCCCAGTCACATCCGGGCTGGCTCATCGCCATGTCGGCCGTGTTCGCATATTTCGAATCGCTCGCCGTCCTCGGCCTGCTGCTGCCGGGCGTGATCCTGTTGTTCATCATCGGCGCGGTGGTCAGCGGCGACCCCGTGCTTTTCATGTGGTGCTGGCTGTCGGCTTTCATGGGGGCGCTCGGGGGCGACTGGACCAGCTACTGGGTCGGGCGGCGCTATCGCGACCGGATCGACGACTGGCCGCTGTTGCGCCGGCATCCCGAGTTGATGGCCCGGGCGCGCCGGGCCGTGGTCCGCTACGGCGGCAAGGGCGTGTTTCTGGGGCGCCTGCTCGGTCCGACGAGGCCGGTCAGCGCGCTGATTGCCGGTGCCATGAGCCTGCCAGCGCGTACCATGCTGCTGGCCACCATTCCGGCCTGCGCCGTATGGGTGCCGATTTACATGTTGCCGGGGCTGCTTTTCGGCGCTTCGCTGGAACTGGCTGCCGAGTTTGCCGGACGACTGGTGCTGGTGCTCGTCACCCTGCTGTTGGTGCTGTGGGCCGTGACCTGGCTTACCCGCGTCGTTTATGCCTACACGGCGCGCCGCAGCGGCTGGTGGCTGCGCAGCCTGATTCGCTGGTTGAGTGAGCATCCCCTGATCGGCCGCTGGGTCGAGCCGCTGTTCGGCACCGGCCCCGGCCGGCGCGAGCTGATCTCGGTCACGCTGCTGGGCTTGTTCCTGATGGTCTGCCTGGCGGTGTTGCTGGGGGTTGTGATTGCCGCGCCGTTTGCCGCCGGCACGCTGGATGCCGAACGTCAACTCGCCTCGGTGGCGGCCAGCCTGCGCAACCACGTGGCCGATCCGGTGATGATCGTCATTGCGCTCGCGGCGGATCTGCGCGTACTGATCCTCGTGGCCGGGTCGATGGCGCTGCTGATGCTCGCTCTGGGCAGGGGCAACGCGGCCGCCCACTGGCTGGCGGCGACCGCTGGCGGCTGGCTGCTGGCCGAGCTGCTCAACGGCTGGCTCGGCTTTCTGTTTCCCGCCCCCGGGGCTGCGCCCGGCTATGGCGAGGTGCCGCACATCGGCTTGACCCTCACCACGGTCGTGCTCGGTTTCTTCGCCGTGATGGTAGCCAAGGACATGCGCGCCGCGCACCGCAAGTGGGCCTACCTGGTCAACTCGGTATTGCTGGCGCTGGTGTCGTTCGCCTGTTTCTATCTCGGGCTGGTCACGCCGCTCGGGCTGGTGGCCGCGCTGGCTCTGGGCGGCGGCTGGTTGGCCCTGGTCGGCATCGGTTATCGGCAACGCGCCCTGTCGCGACGGCATCCGGGAATGCTGGGCCTGTTGTTCTATGGTCTGCTTGTTTCGGTCACGGCCTTCCAGGTCGACGGTGGCTATCAGAGACTGGCCGAGGCCACACGCCTGGAACTGCCCCGACAGATATTGTCGATCAGCGATTGGCAGGCCAGTGGCTGGCGTGCGTTGCCGGCCGAGCGTTCCCGTCTGGGCGCGGAAGAAGACCAGCGCTTCGACTTCCAGTACGCGGGTCCGCGGACCTGGCTCGTCGAACGTTTGAGCGAAGCCGGCTGGCGCCAGCCCGGGGAGCGTTCCATGCGCTGGTCGGCACTGCTGAGCGCCCGCCCGCGGCCGGAACGGCTGCCCCACCTGCCGAGGGATTTCGCCGGCCGGCCGGAAGCGCTGATCATGGTGCGCGACCGGGAAGACGGTCGCCGCGACGTGCTTCGCCTGTGGGCTTCGGGCGCCAGGCTCCAGCCGGGCGATGTACCCGTGTGGCTCGGCCAGGTGCGTATCGAGGCGATGGACGATATGTTCGGGCTGTTCAACCGCTGGCGCGATAGCGGTGACGGAGAAGCGGCCATGGCGGCGCTCGAGCGGTCGCTGGGCGAGGTCGAACCCCGCGCCGTCGGAGAGCGCGGACTCCGCCTGATCAGTCGTCTTCGGAATCCTCTTCCTGAAGCAGACTGATCAGGCCTTCCAGGCGGGCGACCGGGTCGGTCATTTCCAGCAGGGCCTGGGCGTGTTCCTCGGGCAGGGCGAGGCTGGCCGCCAGGGTTCTCCCCAGGCTGCTGGCGTCCTCGACGTCGACCTCGAAGTGGTCGGCCAGGTCACGGTGGCGCATCAGTTCCTGGATGAGGGTCTGCAGGGCGGCACAGTGCGGCGGTACGGGTACGGCGGGTTCGGGCGGCAGCCAATCGACTTCGCCGATGAGCAGGCCGTCGTCGCGAGCGTGTGTCTCGCGGATCAGGAAGCGCCGCTGTCCACGGCAGGTCACGCCCAGCAGTCCGTCGTCGAGCTGGTCGAAATCGACCATCATTGCCTCGGTACCGATGCGGGCGTGCTTGGCCCGGCCTTCCTGTTCCGCCGGCCAGGCGCAGACCACCCCGAAGCCGGTGGCGGTACGGGCGCAGTCGCGCACCATGTCGAGATAGCGTTGTTCGAAGATGCGCAGGCTCAGCGGCGCACCGGGGAAGAGCACGGTCTTCAACGGAAACAGCGGCAGCGTTTCGCGGCTCACGCCAGGGCCTCGAAGAATCGTCGCGGGGCATTCTCGAAGCCGCGGTTGCTCATGAAGATGACATGGTCGCCGGGCCGGGCCTCGGCGAGCATGTCCTCGAGCATGTTCTCCACCCGGCTGCGCGGGCGGCCCTGCCCGCCGGTTTTCTCGATCACCTCGTGGGGGTCCCAGTCCATACCTTCGGAGCTGCGCAGCCAGACGAAATCGGCGGCCGTCAGCGCCGACGGCAGGTCGGCGACGTGAAAGCCGGCGCGCA
Organism: Wenzhouxiangella sp. 15190; assembly: GCF_003417465.1. GTDB lineage: Bacteria > Pseudomonadota > Gammaproteobacteria > Xanthomonadales > Wenzhouxiangellaceae > Wenzhouxiangella. Next base: position 15,450 of record NZ_QVMV01000027.1, on the reverse strand, counting down.
TCGTGTTGCTGGCCGGTTCGAGTGCGACGAGGATGCGGGCGTTGCCGACCGCGCGACGCAGGCCTTCCAGGGTCAGGCGGATGGCCGTGGGGTGATGGGCGAAGTCGTCGTAGACGTGGATGCCGCTGCGCTCACCGAGCAGTTCCTGACGGCGCTTGACGCCGCGAAACTCGGACAGGGCCTCGATGGCAGTCGACGGCTCGATGCCGGCAGCTTCGGCAGCGGCAATGGCGGCCAGCGCATTCAGCGCGCTGTGCCGGCCGGTCATCGTCCATTCGAACCTGCCGACCGGCTGGCCGGCATGATGAATCGCCAGCTTGCGGCCCGCCGGCTCTTCCAGTGTGACCTGCCAGTCGCCGACACCGGTTTCGCTCAGGCCGAATCCGGAAACCGGCGTCCAGCATCCCTTTTCGAGCACGGCGCGCAGATTGGCGTCGGCGGCATTGACGACCAGCCGGCCGTTGCCGGGAATGGTGCGCACCAGGTGGTGGAACTGGGTCTGGATGGCGGCCAGGTCCGGATAGATGTCGGCGTGGTCGAATTCCAGATTGTTGAGCACGGCGATGCGCGGCCGGTAGTGAACGAACTTGGCGCGCTTGTCGAAAAAGGCCGTGTCGTACTCGTCGGCCTCGACCACGAACAGATCCTCGCCGGTGCGGGCCGATACATCGAAGTTGACCGGAACGCCGCCGATCAGAAACCCGGGGTTCTTGCCGGCGTACTCGAGGATCCAGGCGAGCATGCTCGCGGTAGTGGTCTTGCCGTGGGTGCCGGCGACCGCCAGCACCGAGCGGCGGCGCAGGTAGGTCTCGCCGAGCCAGCGCGGGCCGGAGGCAAACGGGATGTCGTTGTCGAGCACGAATTCGATGGCCGGGTTGCCGCGACTCAGCGCGTTGCCGATGATGACCAGATCGACATCGTCGGGGATGTGATCCGGGTCGTAGCCTTCACGCAACTCGATGCCGAGCGCTTCGAGCTGGGTGCTCATGGGCGGGTAGACGTTTTCGTCCGAGCCGCTGACCTGGTGACCGTCGGATCGGGCCAGGGCCGCAAGCCCGCCCATGAACGTGCCGCATATGCCGAGAATATGGATTTTCACCAGTGGTCCTCCAATCTAATCATTACGGATTCAGCGCTTCTGTGGCGCTTCGCTGCAAGGCGCGGCGCGCAGGTAATGGCCGTAGCCCTTGGCAAGCGACGCAACACGGCCAACGGCTGCTCTCGCAAGGCTTCTTTCGCTGCGCGAAAGCCGCCATGCAGCTTCGCCTGCCCTGCAACGGAGCGCCACAGGAGCGCCCGAAGGGTGGGTCTGTCAGCGTTCATGGCGGCGTTCCGGCTCTTGTAAAGGGCTACGGCCATTCACGCGCGACGGCACTCCAGCTTGCCTTCTTGCCTGCGGAAAACCGGCAAGCTTTCGTCGCCTGCGCTGCGAGCCGCGCCTTGCCCTGAATGCTGACAGACCCACTGAATTCGCAATGATCAGGTTGGAGGACCACTAGAGACCCGCTACTGAAGTAATTATGTACATCGATACCGCGAACAGTACCACTGCCACCGCCAGTCCGACGGCAAAGGATGTGTCCAGTGCATGGCGCCAGATATGGCCGTCCACGGTGAAGGACCAGAAAAACAGCACGAGGCTGACGACCGTCACGATGGCGTTCGGCTCGCTGCCACCGGCGGTGGCCAGTGGTAACGACAACAGCGACAACAGAGCGCTCGTGCCGAACAGGGCGGTCAGGGTCTGTCCCCAGCGCGAGGGGTGGCCGCGAAGGCCGAGTACAATGCGAACGAGGATCACGGGCAGGGCGACTGCCAGGACCAGAACGCCCACCGCATTCTCCGGGCCCTCGCCGACCGACAGCGACAGTGCGGTGGCGGCCACATAAAACCCCGTAGCCAGCATTGGGGCCACGACACCGGCCGGCATGTCCTGCGGGCCGTTCTTGAGCAGCAGAATGCCGACCAGGCGCGAGAAGAATTCAGACATGAGCGAGCGAGATTCCAACGTTCGAGTCGTCGACTGCCGCGGCATGGCCTGCCCCGAACCCGTGTGGCAAACGCGTCGGGCACTGGAAGATCTCCCGCCCGGTGCCGAACTGGAGGTGCTGGCAACCGATCCGATGGCCGAACTCGATCTGGCGGTCTTTTGCCAGCGAACCGGTCACGAACTGGTGCGGGCGGACACGCGCGACGGACTGTTGCGGGCGCGAATCCGCGTCAGTCCAGCGCAGCGGCCAGGCGCTGGTTGACGGTCTCGATTTCGCCGATACCGTCGACCCGCACCAGGAGTCCCTTTTTGGCATAGTGTTCGGAGATCGGCGCGGTCTGTTCGCGATAGATGGCCAGGCGATTTCGCACCACTTCCTCGGTATCGTCGGAACGACCTTCTTCCTCGGCCCGTTTCGCCAGCCTCTGGACGATCTGTTCTTCGTCGACGACGAGCTCCAGTGCCCGATCGAGCGGTTGTCCCAGGCGCTCGAGCAATTGGTCCAGCGCTTCGGCCTGCGCCTGGTTGCGCGGGTAGCCGTCGAGAATGAAACCCGGTTCGACTTCCGGCTGGCCCAGCTTCTCCTCGATCAGGCCCAGCATCAGTTCATCGGAGACCAGTTCGCCGGCGTCCATGGCCGCCTTGGCCTTCTTGCCGAGTTCGGTTCCTTCAGCCACGGCGGAGCGAAGCAGATCGCCGGTGGAGATATGCGGAACACCTATTCGTTCCTTCAGCAGAGCAGCCTGGGTGCCCTTGCCGGAGCCGGGTGGGCCGAGCAGTACGATTCGCATGATTTCGACGCTCGCGCTTGCGCGCGTAGTTAATGTAAGATCAAGCCGTCAAAGCTAACCGGAAGGGTGGGGACTGTCAAACGCGGGGGAAGGAAATGTCGGGGAGTGCCTGCTTCCAGAAAGTCGACAATAGGAATTGTTCGCTGGTTGGCTTGTTAGCTTGTTGGCTGGTTCGGCGCCGGAAAGGCTTGGTGGGCGGCTTCGCCGCGAAAGCGGGTGAGCCCTGATAGGATCTCGCTTGCAGGTGGCATTGGGCCATCGCGGCTGGGCCGCCCCGCAGTGCCGGCAGTTGCCGAACCAGCCAACCAGCCAACCAGCGAACAAGCCGATGATTCGCTATCCTTCCTGACAGGCTTCGATCACGAGAACGCGTCATGCCAAAGAAGAACATCCTTTATGCGCAGTCCGGCGGTGTCACGCCGGTGATCAACGCCACCGCTGCGGCCGTGATCGAGGAGGCCCGGGACAACCGGGATCGCATCGGCAAGGTGCTGGCCGCGCGCGACGGCATCATGGGTGCGCTCGAAGAGCGCCTGATCGATACGTCCAGGCTGAAGAAGTCGGAAGTGGCCGCGCTCAACCACACGCCCGGCGGCGTATTCGGCTCCTGCCGTTACAAGCTCAAGTCGATTGAAGAGAACCGGCGCGAGTACGAGCGCCTGATCGAGGTGTTCAAGGCGCACAATATCGGCTATTTCTTCTACAACGGCGGCAACGATTCGGCCGACACCGCCTGGAAGGTCTCGCAGATCGGCGACAAGCTCGGCTTTCATGTGCAGTGCATCGGTGTCCCGAAAACCATCGACAACGATCTGCCGGTAACCGACAACTGCCCGGGCTTCGGATCGGTGGCCAAGTACGTGGCCGTGTCCATCCTGGAAGCGAGCCTGGACGTGATGGCCATGGCGTCGAGCTCGACCAAGGTGTTCATCATGGAAGTGATGGGCCGCCACGCCGGCTGGATCGCGGCCGCCGGCGGGCTGGCGTGCCGGGAAAAGGGCGATCCGCCGCAGATCATCCTGTTTCCCGAAGTGCCTTTCGATAAAGAGAAGTTTCTCGACCGGGTGCGGCAGTCGGTGGAGGTCAACGGCTATTGCTCGATCGTCGTTTCCGAGGGCGCGCGCACGCCCGACGGGACGTTCCTGGCCGATGCGGGTACGACCGATGCCTTCGGCCACAAGCAGCTCGGCGGCGTCGCGCCCGTGGTGGCCGATGTCGTCAAGGAAAGTCTCGGCTACAAGTGTCACTGGGCGGTCAGCGACTACCTGCAGCGCTCGGCGCGCCATATCGCCTCGGCGACTGACCTCGAACATGCCCGCGCCGTCGGCAAGGGCGCCGTCGACCTCGCGCTGGCCGGCGAGTCCGGCGTGATGCCGGTCATCAAGCGCACCGGCAACAAGCCCTATCGCTGGAAGATCGAGTCGGCGCCACTGTCACGTATCGCCAACCGCGAGAAGAAAATGCCGAAGAAATTCATATCGGCCGACGGCTTCGGCATCACGCCGAGCTGCCGCGCTTATCTCGAGCCGCTGATCCGGGGCGAAGCCTATCCGTCTTACGGCAAGGATGGTCTGCCAGAGTACGTGCGCCCGGATTTCGTTTACGTCGATCGAACGCTGGACGATTTCGAGTTTTGAGGAGCCAGGCAAGCGAGTATTGGAATATCTCGCCGGCCGGCTCCGAAGGTATTGGAAATTCCGATCGCGAGTGATTGATTCCGGGCCGGCAAGCCGCTAACCTGCCGGACCTTGATTCATCTCCGACAGCGGCGTGACGATGCCTTCCAAACTGCAAGCGCTCAACGACTGGGTCGACCAGGTCGCGGCCCACACCCGGCCGAGCCGGGTTCACTGGTGTGACGGCTCCGGGGCCGAGAACACGAAGCTCATCGCCGAGATGGTCGAGTCGGGCGATCTCGAGCGTCTCAACCCCGAAACCCATCCGGACTGCTACCTGCATCGCTCCGACCCGGCCGACGTGGCCCGGGTCGAGCACCTCACCTATGTCTGCACCGAGCGCGAGGACGACGCCGGGCCCAACAACAACTGGATGGCCCCGGCCGAGGCGCGCGCCCTGATGAACGGCCTGTTCGCCGGTTGCATGGAAGGCCGCACCCTGTATGTCGTGCCTTATTGCATGGGGCCTATCGAGTCGCCGTTTTCGCGCTGCGGCGTGGAAATTACTGACAGCCCCTACGTGGTGGCCAACATGCGCCTGATGACGCGCATGGGTCGTGATGCCCTGGCGCGCATCGAGCGTGACGGCCGATTCGTCAAGGGCCTGCACTCGACCGGCGAACTCGACCCTGATCGCCGCTACATCATGCACTTTCCCGAAGACCTGAGTATCCAGAGCTTCGGTTCGGGCTACGGCGGCAACGCGCTGCTGGGCAAGAAGTGCCACGCGCTTCGCATCGCCAGTTACCAGGCGCGCACCGAGGGCTGGCTGGCCGAGCACATGCTGATCGTCGGCATCGAAAACCCCGAAGGCGAGGTTCGTTACGTGGCCGGCGCCTTCCCCTCGGCCTGCGGCAAGACCAACCTGGCCATGCTGATCCCGCCCGAGGCCTACCGCGAGGCCGGCTGGAAGGTATGGACGGTCGGCGACGACATCTGTTGGCTGCATCCGGGCGAGGATGGGCGGCTATGGGCGATCAACCCGGAGGCCGGGTTCTTCGGCGTCGCGCCGGGTACGAGCGCGAAAACCAATCCCAACGCCCTGGCCATGCTCGATCGCGACACCATTTTTACCAACGTTGCGGTCACCGAAGACAATCAGCCCTGGTGGGAGGGCCTGGGCGAGGGCAAGCCGGCGAAGGACTGGCGCGGCCGGCCCTTCGACCCCAAGCATGGTCCGGCGGCGCATCCCAATTCACGCTTTACCGTGTCGATCGATCGCTGCCCGAGTTATTCCGACCAGGCTGACAACCCCGACGGCGTGCCGATCGACGCCATCATTTTCGGCGGCCGGCGCGCGAGCCTGGCGCCGCTGGTGCTCGAGGCCCGCGACTGGACCCACGGTGTGCTCGTCGGCGCCGGCATGGCATCCGAGACCACCGCCGCGGCCACCGGCCAGGTGGGCATCGTGCGGCGCGACCCAATGGCCATGAAGCCTTTCTGTGGCTATCACTTTGCCGACTACTGGGCTCACTGGCTGGATGTGGGTGGCAAGCTGACACGACCGCCGAAGATCTTCCAGGTCAACTGGTTCCGACGCGACGCCGACGGTGGCTTCATCTGGCCGGGCTTCGGCGACAACATGCGCGTACTCGAGTGGATCATGGCCCGATGCCGTGACCAGGTCGACGCGGTCGACACGCCGGTCGGGGCGCTTCCCGAAGCCGGGTCGATCAACCTCGACGGACTCGACGAGCGGCCCGATATGGAAGAGTTGCTCAGGATCGATCCGGCCGAATGGCGCGAGGAGATCGAGGCCATCGGCAAGCATCTCGAATCCTTCGGCTCGCGCGTGCCGTCGACGCTGCATGAAACCCTGGGGCGGATTAGAGAAGCGTTAGGCTGATGCCGTGTCAACCGGGGCCGGTTGGCCCTCCGGGCGCCCTCCCGGCTGCCCGGAACCCCGCTGTTCGAGCGGTTTGGCTCGAAATTTCGGAGGTTTACGCGCGCTTAACATAACCCTTTTCATTACCAAACGATAGTGCTAGTATCGGCGCTGAGTCGGAGGCCGGGTCACGCTTGGGCCGTGCTTCAGCACGCCTGATGTGGCGGGTTTTCCGCTCCGACACATTGCTGTCGATACTAGTATCGAATGCTTTAACCAGAAATCAAAAGACAACATGGAGAGTCTGATGAAGCACAACCGTAACCAACTTGCCAAGGCAATCAACTACGCCCTCGGGGCGGGTATGATCGCCAGCCTGGCGATGACCGCTGCCCCGGTCTCGGCCCAGGACGAAGACGAAGAGGCGAGTGACCTCGACCGCGTTCAGGTCACCGGCTCGCGAATTTCCCGCCTCGAAGCGGAGCAGGCCACCCCGGTCGTCACCCTCGACCGCGAAGACATCGAAGCGACCGGCTATCAGTCCGTTTCCGATGTTCTGCGAAACAATTCCTTCAACGTGTTCGGCTCGATTCGCGAAGAGTCGGGCAACACCGCGCAGGGGCAGGCCACGGTCAACCTGCGGGGGCTTGGCTCCAACCGCACGCTGATTCTGCTTGACGGTCGCCGCATTCCCGGCTCGCCGGTGATGGACGGCCAATCCCAGAACCTGAACAACGTGCCGTTTGCCGCCGTCGAGCGCATCGAAATCCTCAGTGATGGCGCTTCGGCCGTTTATGGTTCCGACGCCATTGGCGGTGTTATCAACATCATCCTGCGTGAAGACTACAGCGGCGTTGACGTAAATATCCGCGAAACCCGAAGCGATCGCAAGGGCGGTGACGAGCGGCTGTTCTCGGTTACCGGCGGCATTGCCGGCGACAAGGGCAATATCACCTACAGCCTGGAGCATTCGACCAAGGATATTATCTTCACGCGTGATCGCTGGTGGGCGGCCGCTTCCGGCTTCAACAACCCCGAGTTCGGGTCACAGACCCCGGGGCAGAGCCTCTACTCGAAGAATATCCTTTCCGGCCAGCGCGGGCAGACGTTGCCGTTCAACGACGCCTGTGAGTCGGCTTTTGGTGCCGGACATCATTACTACACCAATGACACCGACCCCTGGTTCGGCCTGGCATCGCCGGAAGGCCTCTGCGCCTATGACCACACGAGAATCTCGGCATTGACCGCGTCTCTCGAAAATACGTCGCTGTTTGCCAATGCCAATTACGACATCAACGACAACGTGAGGTTCTTCGCGCGCGGGCTGTACGCCCGGACCGAGAGCTTCGGCCGTTATGCCCCGGCGGCGGCTGCCCCGGGCTGGAATGGACCGGCTCTCCCGGAAGAGACCATTACCTACGAGGGTCAGGAGATTACTCTGACCGAGCTGCTGCCGGGTGACAATCTCTTGTTGCGTGCCGACATGATCGGGCCCAGCCGCGACACCAACCAGTACGACTATGTTGGCGACTTCACGGTCGGCTTCGACGGTATGCACGGTGGATTCGACTGGGAGGTTGCTTACCAGTACCAGAAGTACAACATGCACGAATGGGGCCGTGGATACCTCAGTCAGTTGGGCGTCAACCAGCTGGCCAACGCGGGCTGGGATCCGCGCCTGCCGACCCCCATGCAGATTGATCAGTTTGGCGAGCAACTCGGCGGTGCGGCCTCCAACTCCGATCGTCTGACGGAAATGGAAGTCCACCAGGTCGACTTCGGTGTCGGCTTCGACGGCCCGGATGTGGGTGCTGCGCCGATCTCGTTCTTCTTCGGCGGTGAAGCGCGCGACGAAGAGTACATGGACCTTGCCATGCACCAGCTTGAGGCTGGCAACGTACTTGGTAGCTCCGGCGGCAGTTCCGGCGGTGATCGCAGCCGCTGGGCGCTGTTCGGCGAGTCGCTGGTGACGCTGGTCGACGGCCTTGAAGCCGGCGTGGCGGTGCGTTACGACGACTACAGCGACTTCGGTGACAACCTTTCGTCGAAGTTTTCGCTGCGCTGGCAGGCTGCCGACTGGGCGGTCGTCCGTGCTTCCGCGGGCCAGGGTTTCCGCGCCCCCAGTCTGGATCAGCTCTTCCAGGCCGGTTCCTGGTCGGCGGCATTCGCCAACAACATCCCGCTGTGCATGCAGGAGCTCTACGGCCTGGATCAGCGCGCGCAGCTCGCGGATGTGCAGGGTCTGCCCGGGTTTAACGAAAATCTTGCAGAGTGTTCAGGTGCTGCCTGGGAAACTCAGAATGCAACCGTTTTCGGTGCCAATCCGGATCTGGATGCCGAAGACTCCACGCAGTACTCGGTGGGCACGGTCTTCGATTTCAGTCAAGTCATGAACCAGGATCTCACGCTGGCGCTTGACTACTACTACACCGAGATCGACGATGCGATTACGCCTGTGAGTGCTCAGGACGTCATGTGGATGTACTTCAGCGGTGGCATTCCCCTGTGTTCCGACGGCTCCTACGACGGCGGTGCCTGCTACAGCACCACGCCGGCTGTGCCGGGTAGTGAACACCAGGCTCAGCCCACCAACTTCCGCTCGTTCGATACGTCGGGCTTCGATGTCAAGCTCAACTATGGCCTCGACATGGCGGGTGCCGGCTATCTGGATGTCAACTTCCAGACCAGCTATGTTCTGGAGTACAACCAGCGCTTTACGCCGGCGTCTGAACTGCAGGACTACACCGAGCTTACGGTGCCGGAATACCGCAGCAACCTGACGCTGACCTGGAGCCTGGGTGACCACAAGTTGAACTGGCACACGCAGTTCATTCCGGGGCACTGTGAGACGGCCGTGCTGGATATCGACCAGATCGATACCCTGCAGGCCAAATGCTCTACCTCGGGTGGCGAAAAGGTCGAACGTGCCAGCTGGGCCCATCACAACCTGTCTTACAGCTATAACACGCCGTTTAACAGCACGGTGACGCTGGGGATCAACAACGTCAACGACAAGGATCCCATCATCGACCAAAGCATGACGGTCGATACGTCGCTCTATCCGATTGTCGGCCGCCAGTACATGGTGGAGTACAACCAGCGCTTCTAAGCTGATTGCTGTATAGCAAGACAAACCAAGGTAAAACCTTTGCCCGCCCTCCACTGAGAGGGCGGGTTTTTTTTGTGCCTCGTTCATGCAGGCGGCTGCTGCCTTCGTCTTGCACGTTGCCGATAAGCGGTGGGATAATTACTACCCATGCCTCAGTCCCCGCCCGGCGCCAAGCCGCACTCCCGAAATGCATCCCGCTGTCATGAACACTGGTCTCGCTATTGGGCGAGTGGTGTCCTGACATCGCTGCCGGAAGATTTCCGCAGCAATTATGATGGTGAGATAGCCGCTTTCTGGAACAGCCTGTTCCGCGACCTGGAAGACGGTGCTGCCGTCGTAGACGCCTGTGCCGGCAATGGCGCTCTGGCCCTCCTGGCTGCCGAGTTTGCCTTACAGCATGACCGCGATTGGTCCATTTTCGCGGTGGATGCCGCCCGGATTTCGCCGGACCGCTTGCTCGAATCGTATCCTTCGCTGGCGCCCCTGGTTCCACGGGTGACCTTTATCGACCATACCCCCCTGGAAGAGTGGGATTGCCCGCAAAACAGCCTCGACTTGATCGTCAGTCAGTACGGTCTTGAGTACTGCGAGCAGTCAAGGGTTGCACCACGCCTGACCGCCATGCTCAAGCCCGGCGGCAGGTTGGCCATGCTGTGCCATGCGCTCTCATCGGACATGCTCTCGACGATGAGCCGCGAGGCCGATGATTACGCCTTGCTGGAGCAGTCGCGCGTGCCCAGGTTGATTCAGTCCTGGCTCGCCGGGCAGCTTGATTCCGGTGGTTTTCGGCGAAGGCTCCACCGGGCTGCGAGCGAGATTGTGCCCCGGGCGCGTGCCAGCGGCTCGCCGTTGTTGGGTTTTGTGCTGGATGTTGCCCGCCGGGTCAATGCGATGAGCGAACGGGACCTCCGGCACAATCGTGGCGCCCTGGAAGACGCCTGGCAGCAGCTCGTCAGCGGCCGTGGCCGACTTGACGACATGCTGCGGGTCAACCAGTTGATGGCCGACAAAAACTGGTACCAACCGTGGCTGGACGCGGGGTTGACGCTGGTGGATGAGGGGGAATTGCTCTACAAGGCGCGTCACCGGGTTGGCAGATACCATATTTTTCATCGCCCACCGCACGGCCCCGGAGACGACTGATCCTTCTCGCCCGCGCAGCGCCATTCAGCCGTTGAACCGGCCTGCTTGTGGACCGGCCGGGCCTGGGCGATAATTCGGGTTCGCGGCGCCTGAAAGTGCTGGTACAATCCGGACGTTCAGGCTAGGCCCTTGAAGAAAATGGCCCGAATGGTCAAGAAGCATTGCAAGGGCATCCTGACGGCTACCCGCACAACTCAGTGAGGGTCCGATTTGTAAGCCGGACGTTAATATTTCAGGTTCACTTGCGTCAGCCATTGATACCTGCGTAGAATGTCGAGCTTTCCACGCGCGCCCCTGGCACGCAAGAACTCAACCACCCAAACCACACGACGGACTGGGCATGAAGATACTGACCAAACGACGAAATCTCGGCCTCGGCTTAGCGGCCATCGGAAGCGCGCTAATGCTGGCCACGTTCAGCGTTCACACGCAGGAAATCGATCCAATTCTTGAGACGAGCCGCCAGGCGGCCGAGGATACGGCTGGATCGCAGGAGCGTATTGACGAAATCGATTCTGAAACCCAGCGGATGCTCAACGACTATCGGGCCAATCTCAAGCAGCTCGAGCAGCTCGAGCGCTATAACGCTTCTCAGGAGCGTCAGATTGAATCGCAGCGTGAGGAACTGGCCTCTCTCGAGGAAGACATCAACAATATCGCCAGCCTGCAGCGCGCTATGCAGCCGCTCATGGACGATATGGTTGGTGCGCTGGATAGGCTGGTCGAGGCCGATCTGCCCTTCCTGATGGATGAGCGCAGTTCGCGCATCGAGCGGCTTCAGGCTGCCATCGAAGACCCCGAATTGTCGCCGGCCCAGCGCTTCCGGTTGGTGATCGAGGCCTACCAGATCGAAAACGAGTACGGCCGTACCATCGAGACCTATCGCGGCGATATTGAAACCGGCGGGCGGGTCTACGAAAACGTCGAATTCCTTCGCATCGGGCGGGTGGCGCTGATCTTCCGCACCGATAACGACGAAGTGCTCAAGCGCTACGTGCCGGAAGAAGACAGCTGGGTCGATCTGGACCCGTCTTACCTGCAGGACATCAGGACCGCTTCGCGTATCGCGCGCGAACAGATTCCGCCTGAGCTGATGTACGTTCCCGTGCGCGCTCCGAAAGACGCGGAATAAGGGAGGCATGGACCAGTGATGAACCACTTTGAAATGAATGCGAATCAAATGCCCCAAGGAAGGGTGACTATGGCTTCCAACAAATCCAAGCGCACCACCTTTAGCCGGAGTGCCACGCGTGCCGTGATGCTTGTCGCCATCCTGGCACTGGCATTGACGACGCTGTCATCGAGCCTGCTTGCGCAGGAAGATAATCAGCAGGGGCCGCAGACGCTCCAGCAGGTGCTGCGTGCTATGCAGAATGAGCGCCAGGAGGTGTCTCAGGAGAATCAGGAGCGCGAGGAACGTTTCCTTCGCCAGCAAGAGAACCAGGAGCAAGAGCTGAACCGGGTACGCAACGAAGTTGCTGCGGCCGAGGAAGAGGCCAGTCGCCTGGAGAACCTGCGTAACGAGCTCGACCGCGAGCTTGAAGAGATGCGCCAGCAGTTGTCCGAGCGACAGGGTGAATTCGGCGAGCTGTTCGGTGTGGCGCGGGCCGCCGCGACAGACCTGGCCGAACAGCTCGAGGATTCGCTGATTTCGACGCAGTTCCAGGGGCGTAGCGAAGAACTTACGGAAATGGCGCAGGCCAGCTCGCTGCCGACTGTCGATCAGCTCGAGAACCTGTGGTACACCATGCTTCAGGAAGCCGGCGCGCAGGGCCAAATAGTGCGTTATGACGCACCGGTCATCCTCGGTGACAACCGCTCGGAAAGCCAAACCGTCGTTCGGGTTGGCCCCTTTTCAGCCTTTACTGAAGAAGGTTATTTGGTCAATCAGGGCGGACAGCTCCGATATCTTGTCCGCCAGCCTGGCGGAGGCGCCGTCCGAGCCGCACAGCGCGTCTACAATCATTCCGGCTCCGGCGTGGTGCGCGGGATGATTGATCCGTCACTCGGCTCGCTGCTCGACCTGGTCAAGGAAACGCCCACTTTGCGCGAGCGTATCGACCAGGGTGGCTGGATCGGCTACACGATTATCGTTGTGGCCATCTTCGGTATCCTGCTGGCCCTCTATCGCTGGGTGATGTTGATGATCACCTCGATGCAGGTCAAGGCACAGGTCAAGTCCTCGACGCCGTCCAAGTCCAACCCGCTGGGCCGCATCATGTTGGCTTACGACGAACACAAGACAGAGGATCTTGAGACGCTGCAACTGCATCTGGATGATGCAGTGCTGGAGGAACTTCCGAAGCTCGAGCGTGGCCTCAATATCGTCAAGGTACTGGCCGCCGTCGCGCCGCTGATGGGTCTGTTGGGTACCGTGATCGGCATGATCGTGACCTTCCAGGCGATTACCCTGTTCGGCACCGGCGATCCCAAGCTCATGGCTGGCGGTATTTCGCAAGCCCTGATTACGACGGTACTCGGTCTGATCGCGGCAGTGCCGCTTCTGCTGCTCCATGCCTTTGCGGCCGGCGCCTCGCGGCGACTGTCGCAGATTCTCGAAGAGCAGTCGGTCAGCTTCGTTGCCGACGCTGCCCATAAATAACTCAGGCTGCATACGAGGCTGAATGACCGTGTTTGCGGAACTGCTTAATCCAGCGCATATCGCTGATACGATTGGCGGCTATCTCGATGCCGGTGGCCCCGTGGTGCTGGTGCTGTTGTGCAGCACCGCGCTGATGTGGCTGCTGATCGGAGAGCGTCTTTTGTATTTCTGGTTTAGCGGCCCCCGGCTGTGCAAGAGCCAGCGTCAGCGCTGGGAGGGGCGGGAATACGACAGCAGCTGGCAGCAATACGCTTTCCGCGAGCGCCTGATCTCCGAGGTGCAGGTTGAAAACGAGCGGTACATGGGTGCGATCAGGGCGCTGATCGTGATCACGCCCCTGCTCGGGCTGCTGGGCACGGTGACCGGGATGATCGAGGTCTTCCAGGTAATCGTGGACACGGGAGCGTCGAATGCGCGCGCCATGGCCGACGGGATATCGAAAGCCACGATTCCAACCATGACGGGGTTGGCCGTATCCCTCACCGGCGTGTTTTCGATGAGCTATCTCGACCGCAAGAACGAGATCGTTGCGCAGCGAGCTTCCGAAGAGCTCGAAGTCGAGACCGCCATGGCTTACGGCTATGGCGGCACCGGCCGCTTGACCGACAGAGATACCGACGAGGCGGAAGTCAATATCACACCGCTGCTCGATATCGTTTTCATTTTGCTGATCTTTTTCATTGTCACGGCGACTTTCCTCGACGAGATCGGCATTGGTATGAAGACGCCGCAGGACGATCCTCCCGAGGAGGAAACCCGGCCGCCGCCAAGCATGGTGCTCAGCGTTCGCAATGACGGCTTCGTAACGGTTGACCGTGGAAGAATGATCGACCCCCGTTCGGTCAAGCCGGTGCTCGAGGCGTTCAAAGCCGAAAATCCCAGAGGCGTGGTCCTGTTGAACGCGGCCCCGGATGCAGAGGTCGAAACAAGCGTATTGGTGCTAGACCAGGCCAGACAGGCGGGTGTCGATCCTGCGATCGCCATTCAACAACGCGACGACGGTTAGAGGTCTGATTGAACTATGCCGAGACGAAGCAAAAGAAGATCTTCCGGTGAGGATAGCGATGTCAACGTTACACCGTTGCTTGATATCGTATTCATCATGCTGATCTTTTTCATTGTCACTGCTACCTTTATCAAGGAGCCTGGCGTAGAGGTCGATCGACCCGATGCCGACACCGCGGAGGCTCAGCGTCTGGTGTCCATTCTGGTGGCGATTGATTCGGACAATACCATCTGGATCAACCAGGAACAGGTGCCGATGGAAGGAGTGCGCTCCGCCGTCGAGCGGCTGCGGCGTGAGAACCCGCGCGGCAGCGCAGTGATTCAGGCAGATGGTGGTGCTCACAGCGAATATCTGGTTGATGTGCTCGACCAGATTCGCGCTGCGGGCGTTGATGATGTGGTTGCAGTTTCGGTTAAGCAAACGTGAGTACTGTTCTTCGACTTCTTGGCGGCATCCCGACGGCCGCGATCGTTACCATTGGGTTGTTCCTGCTGCTGGCTACGGTCATCACACAGCAACAGGACGTTCAGCTCGACGACGACGTGTCGGTCGAAATCAACGTGACTCGACAGATCGAGGACACGAGCGACCGGCGCAGGCAGGATATGCAGCGTCCGGTCCTGGACCAGCCGCCGCCCCCGCCGCCTACGGTCAGCGATCCCGATTTCCGGCCGTCGTCGAATGTGCAGATGGCCGCCATGCCGGACCTGTCTGGCGTGGATGTCGATATCGGTACCGGTTTCAACCCGGACCGGGACGCCCAGCCGCTGGTGCGCATCCCGCCGCAATATCCCCAGCGGTGTATGGGCCGGGCGGAACCTGTTGAAACCGTGGTGCTCCAATTCGATGTCACACCCGAAGGCAGTGTCGTCAACCCGGAAGTTATTGAATCCACCAACTCGTGCTTGAATCGTGCAGCGTTGAGGGCGGTTCAGCGCTGGCGGTATAACCCCAAGATCGTTGACGATGTGGCACAGCCGCGATACGGCGTGCGCACGGCCATCGATTTCACTCTGGAGGAATAGTGTGAGCCTCGTTTGCAATCGCCTGACGTTCGTTGCCGTACTGCTGTTTTCGGGCACAGCCTTCCTTCTGTGCGCGGCACCAGCGTTTGGGCAATCCGATATGCTCGATCCGCGCGTTGCTGAAGACCTGCTCGGCGCTTACGAGTTAATGGAGGAAGACGACCCGGCGGGCGCTCTGGACGAGCTCAACGAACTCATGAACGAGCGCGGCGAAGATCTGAAGGATTTCGATCGCGCAAACGTCCTGCAGATTCGCGGCTCAGCACACATCGAACTGGAGAAT
>NZ_QVMV01000031.1 GCF_003417465.1 Wenzhouxiangella sp. 15190 | reverse complement strand
CGCAGGCTGATGGCGGGTAACTTTTCTCTTGCGCGAGAAAAGTCACCAAAAGCGCGCTGAAAAGACAGACGGATTCGACTCAGGAACCTTCCAGCGGAGTGGCTCCACAGGATTACGGCTTGGGCTTTGCTCGAGCCCGGCCGGATTCTTCGAGGCTTCGATCCGGGGCGTGGCGTGGCCCGACCCATTACCACGACCTCGTTGAATGCCAACAGCCCCGTAGGATGCGTGATGGCCCGTCAAGGGCCGTGACGCATCAGCCGATGCGTTGCGCTTCACTTCACGCATCCTACGGATCCCGGCGCTTTCCGATGCGGGGGTTGATCAAGGTCGGGCTGTCAGAATGCAGATTACGCCCAAGGGATGTCGAAGACACCATGTGTCTAGACGGAGCAGGAGCGAAGGCGGAGGCAAAATTCTGAAGCCCGCACGGTCTGTTGCTCCTGCGGCGAGTCCGATATCTTTTAAGCGCGCTTTTGATTCCTTTTGCCGCGCGAGGCAAAAGGAATTCGCCGCAAGAGCCTGCGAAGCAGGCCGGGCGAAACCGCTTTTGAAGTGTCGAGGCCACCGCCGCGTGCGGTCGCACCAGACCACGCGGTGCCACAGCGCGTTGAGCACCGCGACTACCCCTGGCGGCTGCCCGGCAAGCCGGACTCAGGCATCCAGATCGGGGATCAGTCGACTCTCGTACCAGGCAATCTGGTCGCGCAGACGCAATTTGCGCTTCTTCAGGCGGCGCAAGCGGAGCTGATCGACGGCGGGATTGTCGGCCATGCGCTCGATGGCCTGGTCGAGATCCCGGTGCTCCTGGCGGAGCTCGTGCAGGCGTGCGGTGATTTCGGCGAGGTTTTGGGTCACTTAGCGGCTAGAATGAGGGGCTTGGGAACATTTCCGGATTGAGCCATGAATCGCGCCACAGTGCCGCTGACCATCGTCGACGACAAGCCGCACGACACACATTCACGCAAGCAACAATATAACACCAACAAGCTGATCAAGCGCCTTCGGCGCCAGGTCGGGCAGGCGGTCACCGACTTCGAAATGATCGAACCCGGCGACCGGATCATGGTGTGCCTGTCCGGCGGAAAGGATTCCTACGCCATGCTCGATCTGCTGCTGGGCCTCAAGCAGGCCGCGCCCATCGATTTCGAGCTGGTGGCCGTCAACCTGGATCAAAAACAACCCGGTTTTCCCGAGCATGTCCTGCCCGAGTACCTGGAGTCCCTGGGTGTGGACTATCACGTCATCGAGAAGGACACCTACTCGGTGGTCAAGCGTGTGGTGCCGGAAGGAAAGACGACCTGCGGGCTGTGCTCGCGGATGCGCCGCGGCACGCTCTACGAATATGCCCGCGAAAATGGCCTGACCAAGATTGCGCTGGGCCATCATCTCGACGACATCATCGAGACCTTTTTTCTCAACCTGTTCCACGGTGCGGCACTCAAGGCCATGCCGCCCAAGTTGCTCAGCGACGACGAACAGAATATCGTCATTCGTCCGCTGGCCTATTGCCTCGAGTCGGATCTGGAAGAACTGGCAAAGGTGCGGGACTACCCGATCATTCCCTGCAATCTATGCGGCAGCCAGCCCAATCTCGAACGACAGAACATCAAGCAAATGCTGGTCGACTGGGAACGTGAAAAGCCTGGCCGCAAGATGTCGATCTTCCGCGCGCTCGGAAACGCGGCACCGTCCCAGTTGTGCGACCGCGAGTTATTCGATTTCGCTTCCTTGCAGCTGGCACGGCCATGACTTCAGGCACTGGTGATTCCGGACGGAAGCGTGCATTCTTGGCTCCATACTCAGTGGAGGACAAAGCCATGTTGACTCGCACGATTACCGCACTCCTTCTGGCGCTTGTTCTGGGCGCCTGCTCGGCATTGGCGGATAGCTTCACACTTGCAGACGGATCGACGCACGACGGGGACGTTTCCCTGATCAACGGGCGGATCGAGATCGGTTCGGATTGCGAGGTCAAGGGCGAGATCAGCAACGTCAATGGCCGCATCCAGATTGGCGGCGGTTCCCGGGCGCTCGATATCAGCAATGTCAACGGCCGCATTGAACTGGGCGAAGGCGTGGCGATCGACGGAGACGTCTCGAGCGTCAATGGCCGCATTGAACTGGGTCGGGGCAGCCGGGTAACCGGTGAGCTCGAGTCGGTCAACGGGCAGATCAGTGCCGATGGCGTCGAGATTGACGGCCAGGTGAGCTCGGTCAACGGGTCGATCGAAATGAGGGACAGTCGCGCCGAGTCGCTGGTCACCAACAACAGCAGCATCATGCTCGACGAAGGAGCCTTTATCGCCGGTGCGCTGACCGTGCGCAAAAGCCAGGGCATCAACTTCAACGCCGGCTCGCCGCCGAAAATTGTCATCGGACGCGAAGTGACGGTCGAAGGCCCCCTGAAGTTCGAGCGCGATGTCGAGCTTTTCGTGCACGAAACGGCGACCGTCGGCGAAATCACCGGGGCCGAGGCGGTCCACTACAGCGGTGACGAGCCCTGAGCCGGCGTTACTGACGGCAACCACGCCGAACGATCAGTCGTAGGTCGTGCCCTCATGGCGGATCCAGCCGCCATCGCCTGGTTGCTCGGGATCGTGGTGGGTGTGCCCGATTACGCCCCCGCGGCCATTCCACTCGTAGCGGCCCTGGAAGGCGACCGTATCACCCTGCTCTGCCGGTACCCGCTGTGAACTTTCCGCGGAGTGCCGTACGATCACGTCCACACTGCCGTCGATATTGACCACGATTCGTTGATGAATCTCGCCGGCAACCGTTTCGTCGCCGATCAACTGGGCGACTGTTCCGTGCCCGCTGACCCAGACGCCGGTCCGCCCCTGTTCGAACGCGTTCAAAAGACGCGCGTTGTCGGGCAGTGCGTTTCCGCCGCACCCCGCAAACCCGATGACGAGAACCATGATGATGAGCACGCGAAAGTGCATTCCCATGGTTTCCTCCTTCCCTTTTTATGGCGGATTCAGAATACCAGATTTATCTTATAGACCCCATTCGGACAAAAAAATGCCCCGAGCGCGGGCCCGGGGCATTGCTTGATAGCGATTTTCGGGCCGGAATCGACCGGCCGAGTTGCAGTCAGCTTTTGAGCTTCTTCCGCAAGCGCTCCAGTGCGGCCAGTTGAGCCATGGCTTCCGCGAGCTGGGCCTGAGCCTGCGCGATGTCCATATCGGCCGAGCGGTCGGAAATCGCCTTTTCGGCCTCTTCCTTGGCCTTGAGCGCGGCCGCCTCGTCCAGGTCGCTCGCTCGCGCCGCCGTGTCCGACAGGACGGAGACCACATGAGGTTGCACTTCCAGCAGCCCGCCGGAGATGTAGTAAAACTCTTCTCCACCTTCGGGCAACACCACCCGCACCTGGCCGGGCTTGAGCCGGGTCAGCAGCGGAGCGTGGCGCGGCGCGATGCCGAGCTCACCTTCCTCACCGCTGACCACGACCATGGCAGCGTCGCCCGAGAAGATCTCGGCTTCGGCGCTGACGATGTCGCAATGGATTGTTGATGCCATTTTTACTACTCCGGGCCCGCTTTATGCGTGCTAGTCATCTCTAGTGAGTGAGGGCGTGATTCGAGTTCGCTGGCAAAGGCCCGAGGGCGGCCGGAAGCGCAGTGTACATGCCAGTACATGAGCATTTCGGCCGTCCCGAGAACGCCGCCAGCGGGCTCGAAGCGCGGCCTCACGCCGCTTTTTCTGCCATCTTTTCGCCCTTCTCCACAGCCTCTTCAATGGTGCCGACCATGTAGAAGGCCTGCTCGGGCAGGTGATCGTATTCACCGTCGCAGATGCCCTTGAAGCCGCGAATCGTGTCCTTGAGCGACACGTATACGCCCGGCGAGCCGGTGAAGACCTCGGCCACGAAGAACGGCTGCGAGAAGAAGCGCTCGACCTTGCGCGCACGCGCGACGGTCAGTTTGTCCTCTTCACTCAGTTCGTCCATGCCGAGAATGGCGATGATGTCCTTGAGCTCCTTGTAGCGCTGCAGCGTGCCCTGCACCTTGCGGGCGACATCGTAGTGCTCCTGGCCGACCACGAGCGGATCGAGCTGGCGCGAGGTCGAGTCGAGCGGATCGACGGCCGGGTAAATGCCGAGTTCGGCAATGGAGCGGGCCAGCACGACGGTTGCGTCGAGGTGGGCGAAGGTGGTCGCCGGCGACGGGTCGGTGAGGTCGTCGGCCGGGACGTAGACGGCCTGGATCGAGGTGATCGAACCGGTCTTGGTCGAGGTGATGCGCTCCTGCAGCATGCCCATCTCCTCGGCCAGGGTCGGCTGGTAGCCCACCGCCGACGGCATGCGGCCGAGCAGGGCGGAGACCTCGGTGCCGGCCAGGGTGTAGCGGTAGATGTTGTCGATGAACATCAACACGTCGCGACCTTCGTCGCGGAAGTACTCGGCCATGGTCAGCCCGGACAGGGCCACGCGCAGGCGGTTGCCCGGCGGCTCGTTCATCTGGCCGAACACCAGCGCCACCTTGTCGAGGACGTTGGAGTCCTTCATCTCGTGGTAGAAGTCGTTGCCCTCGCGGGTACGCTCGCCCACGCCGGCGAACACCGAGTAACCGGAGTGCTCGATGGCGATGTTGCGAATGAGCTCAAGCATGTTGACGGTCTTGCCGACCCCGGCGCCGCCGAACAGGCCGACCTTGCCGCCCTTGGCGAAGGGGCAGATGAGGTCGATGACCTTGATGCCGGTCTCGAGCAGTTCGTTGCTGGCGGCCTGCTCCTCGAAGGAAGGCGCCTGGCGATGGATCGACCATCGCTCTTCCTCGCCGATCTCGCCGGCTTCGTCGATCGGGTTGCCCATGACGTCCATGATGCGGCCCAGCGTCTTGGTGCCCACCGGCACACTGATTGGCTTGCCCGTATTGGTAACCGGGAGATGACGGGTCAGACCGTCGGTCGAACCCAGCGCAATGGTGCGCACCACGCCGTCACCGAGCTGCTGCTGGACTTCCAGCATCAGGTCCTGGTCATCGACGGTCAGGGCGTCATAGACGTTGGGTACCTCGCCGCGCGGGTATTCCACGTCAACGACGGCACCGATAATCTGGACAATCTTGCCTTGGCTCATTTGCTTCAATCCTAGTGTTTGTCCTGGCTAAAGCTCGCTTCAGCGAACCAGCTCGTTTCAAAAATAAACGATAGTGATAAGAAAATAGAAAATAGTTAATAGAAAATAGATTAGGAAAGCCCAGTTAGACCTTCTATTTACTTTTTTCTATTTTCTATTTTCTTCTTGCTCTATTCACTTATCACTCGCAATCAGACCGCAGCGGCACCGCCGACGATCTCGGAAATCTCCTGCGTGATCGCCGCCTGTCGGGCCTTGTTGTAAGCTAGTTGCAGGTCGTCGATCAGGTCGCTGGCGTTGTCCGATGCGCTCTTCATGGCGACCATGCGCGCGGCGTGTTCACTGGCCACGTTTTCCAGGGCGGCCTGGTAGATCAGTGACTCGACATAGCGCGTCAGCACGTCGTCGAGCAATTGCTCGGCGTCGGGCTCGTAGAGGTAGTCCCAGTACTGCAGCATGGGTTCGTCCTCGGCCGGTGGCAGCGGCAGTACCGGCTCGACGACGGACTTCTGCGTCATCGTGTTGATGAATCGGTTGTAGCACAGGTAGACACGATCGACCTCTTCTTCCCTGTAGCCGTCCAGCACGACCTTGATCGAACCGATCAGGTCCTCCAGGCGCGGCTGCTCGCCCAGATCCTGGGTCGCGGCGGAAATCTCGATCTGGACACGACGGAAAAACTGGGCGGCTTTTCGACCGACCAGCACCATCGTCACCTCGACACCCTTTTCCTGCCACTGGCGGAACTCGCCGAGGAGCTTGCGGAATAGCGTGTTGTTGAGGCCACCGCAGAGACCGCGATCGGTCGCCATGACGATGTAGGCCACGCGCTTGATTTCCTCGCGCTCGACCGTGAACGGGTGGCGGTATTCGGGATTGGCGTGCGCCAGATGGCCGATCACCTGGCGCATCATCCGCGCGTAGGGCCGAGAAGCCTCCATGCGGTCCTGCGCCTTGCGAATCTTGCTGGCCGAGACCATCTCCAGCGCACTGGTGACCTTGCGCGTGTTCTTGATGCTCTTGATCTGGCCGACGATTTCTCTTGATCCGCTCATATTTGCTGCCTTCGATTCATTTCGCTATTGGCATCTGTACTGTTGCCTTCGGAGCTTTCGATACTCGTAAATAGAAAATAGAAAATAGAAAAACCGATTGGGCCGGGCCTATTTACTATTCACTATTTACGATTTACTGAAGGCTGGCTCACCACGAGCCGGTCTTCTTGAACTCCTCGCAGGCCTTCTTCAGCTCTTCCTTGAGTTCGTCGTTCCAGTCGCCCTTTTCGTTGATCTTCTTCATCAGGTCTTCGTGGCTGCTGCTCATGTAGTCGCGCAACGCCACCTCGAAGTCCGTTACCTTGTTGAGCGGCAGATCGTCGAGGTAACCCTCGTTTCCGGCAAACAGACTGACCGCCATTTCGGCCACCGAAAGCGGCGTGTACTGCGGCTGCTTCATCAGCTCGGTGATGCGCTGGCCGCGCTCGAGCTGCTTGCGCGTCTGCTCGTCGAGATCGGAGGCGAACTGCGAGAACGCCGCCAACTCACGGTACTGCGCCAGGGCCAGACGGACACCGCCGCCGAGCTTCTTGATGATCTTGGTCTGGGCCGAACCGCCAACACGCGAAACCGACAGGCCGGCGTTGATGGCCGGACGGATACCGGCGTTGAACAGGTCGGTTTCCAGGAAGATCTGGCCGTCGGTAATCGAGATGACGTTGGTCGGCACGAAGGCGGACACGTCACCGGCCTGGGTTTCGATGATCGGCAACGCGGTCAGCGAACCGGTCTTGCCCTTGACCTTACCGTTGGTCTTTTCCTCGACAAAATCGGCGTTCACCCGCGAGGCGCGTTCGAGCAGGCGCGAGTGGAGATAGAAGACGTCACCGGGGTAGGCTTCGCGGCCCGGCGGACGACGCAGCAGCAGCGACACCTGGCGATAGGCCCAGGCCTGCTTGGTGAGGTCGTCGTAGACGATCAGGGCGTCTTCGCCTCGGTCGCGGAAGTACTCGCCCATGGCGCAGCCCGCGTAGGGGGCAATGTACTGGAGCGCGGCCGACTGGGAGGCGTTGGCAGCGACCACGATGGTGTGCTCCATGGCGCCGTGCTCCTCGAGCTTTCGCACCACCGAGGCCACCGACGAGGCCTTCTGGCCGATGGCGACGTAGATGCACTTGATGCCCTTGCCCTTCTGGTTGATGATCGCGTCGATCGCCACCGCCGACTTGCCGGTCTGGCGGTCGCCGATGATCAATTCACGCTGACCGCGGCCGATCGGCACCATGGCATCGATGGATTTCAGGCCAGTCTGAACCGGCTGGTCGACGCCCTGGCGGGCAATCACCCCCGGCGCGATCTTCTCGATCGGCTCGGTGCTGTCGGTATCGATCGGTCCGTTGCCGTCGATGGGGTTGCCCAGCGAGTCGACCACGCGGCCCAGCAGCGCCTCGCCCACCGGCACTTCCAGGATGCGGCCCGTGCAACGCACGGTGTCGCCTTCCTTGATGTGCGTGTAGTCGCCCATCACCACCGAGCCGACGGAGTCGCGCTCGAGGTTGAGCGCCAGGCCGTAGGTTTCGTCGGGAAACTCGATCATCTCCCCCTGCATGGCATCGGCCAGGCCGTGGAGGCGGCAAATGCCGTCGGAAACGCTGACCACCGTACCTTCGGTGCGCGCTTCGGAGGAGATTTCGAACTGCTCCACGCGCTTGCGGATCAGATCGGAAATTTCAGTCGGGTTTAGGGTCTGCTGCATTTTTGCAATCCTTGAACATTCAATTCATTCCGGCCGCCGACCCGATAGTTGTCGCGACCGAACCGTTTATGCGTTGATTCGTCGGCCCAGCTGTTCGAGACGCCCGCGCACGCTGCCGTCGATGACTTCGTCGCCGGCGCGGATCACCGCACCGCCGATGAGCGATTCGTCGACCTCGACGTGCATGTCCACTTCCCGCCCGAAGCGGGCCTTGAGGCGTTCGGCCAGTTCGCTGGACTGTTTGTCGTCCATGGGCCGGGCCGAAAACACCTCGACCCGGATCCGCTGTTCGGCTTCGCGGCGGTACTGCTCGTACTGGGCCGCGATTTCCGGCAGCAGTTCCAGGCGACCGTTGGTGATGACCACCCGAAGAAAATTCTCGAACGACTCGTCGAAACGGTCCTTGCCGATGCCGGTGAACAGTTCGAGCAGGCGATCGCCGCTCACGCGCGGGTCGCCGGCGAGGTAGCGCATCTCTTCGGCGCCGGCGATCTCGGAGGCCAACTCCAGCGCCTCGCTCCAGTGATCGTAGGCGTCGGCATCCCGGGCCGCCTCGAAAGCGGCGCGGGCATAGGGTCGGGCAAGTGTGGTCCGGTTGAGCATGGCTTACAGTTCCGCGGCCAGCTTGTCGAGCATCTCGCGATGCCGCTTGTCGTCGATCTCGGACTCGATCACCCGGCCGGCGCCGGCAATCGCCAGCGAGGCCACGCTTTCGCGCAGGGCCTCACGCGCCTGGTTGGTCGCCTGGCGGATTTCCGCCTCGGCGGCCTGAACTTGGCGATCGCGTTCGGCAATGGCCTCTTCCTTGGCCTGCTCGACGAGTTGATTACCGCGCTGGCTGGCCTGCTCGATGACCTCACCGGCCTTGCGACGGGCCTCGCGGATGATCTCGTCGGCTTCGGCGTTGGCCTTGTCCAGGGCCTGCTCGGCCTCCTCGGACTGGGCCAGGCCCTCGGCAATCTTGCGCCGACGCTCTTCCATGGCCTTGGTCACCGGCGGCCAGACGTACTTCATCGTGACCAGCACCAGCACCAGGAAGGTGCCGGCCTGGCCGATCAGGGTGCCTAGCGAGACATCCATAGCATTCCCCTGCAGTTATACGCGTTTGGTCTGAAGTAAACGGTCACTCGCGCTGATCAACTGCCCAGGGCAGCCAGCAACGGGTTGGCGAACAGCAGCAGGGCGGCGAAGGCCACGCCGATGATCGACAGGGCGTCGAGCAGGCCGGCGATGATGAACATGCGAACCTGCAGCATGCCGGCCAGTTCCGGCTGGCGGCTCGCGCCTTCGAGGAACTTGCCACCCAGCAGGCCGAAGCCGATACCGGTACCGAGCGCTGCAAAGGCGAAGATCAGACCGACGGCGATGGCGGTGCTGGCCTGGATTTGTGCGATTACTTCCACTTTCTTTCTCCTGGTGGTTTGCTACTTAGAGCTTGGTTTACGGGTTTGTCGAATCAGTGTTCTTCATACGCCAGCGACAGGTAGACAATCGTCAGCGTCATGAAAATGAAGGCCTGCAACGGCACCACGAGAATGTGGAACACCGCCCAGGCGCCACCGGGGATGAACTGGATCCACCACGGCAGCATGGCAATCAGGATGAAGATCAGCTCGGCCGCGTAGAGGTTGCCGAACAATCGCAGCGCCAGCGAGACCGGCTTGGCCACCAGCTCCACGAGATTGAGCAGAATGTTGGCCGGCCACAGAAGCGGGTTCTTGCCGAAGGGATGGAACAGCATTTCCTTGCCGAAGCCGGCGAACCCCTTGCCCTTGACGCTGTAGACCAGAATCAGAACCAGCACGGACAGCGACAGCGCGAACGGCGCGTTGACGTCGGCCGACGGCACCACGCGCAGGTACTCGAGACCCACTGCCTGAGCCAGCAACGGCAGGTAGTCGACCGGGATCAGGTCCATCAGATTCCACAGCAGCACCCACACGAAGATCGTCATCGCCAGCGGCGCGACGAACTCGCGCGGGCCGTGGAAACTTTCCTTCACGGAGTTGTCGACGAAGTCCACGAGCACTTCGACGAAGTTTTGCAGCTTGCCCGGCACGCCGGCCGTGGCGCGTCGGGCGGCCATCCACATCACGAACAGCATCAGCGCGCCCAGCACCACCGAGAAGAACAGCGTGTCGACATGGAAAGTCCACAGCCCTTCGCCCACAGTCAGGTGCTCGAGGTGATGCGAGACGTATTCGGTCGGGGAAGATCCGGCTGCTGCGACTGCAAAACTCACGATCGGCTCGTCCTTGCTCTCAATTCATCATTCAGCCGCGCGCCCCAGGCGCAGCAGCGCAATCCAGTAGGCCAGCACGGTGGCCACGTATCCTGTCAAAACCGGCGCGAAGTAACCGGCAAACCATTTGGCGACGACGACGAACAACACCACCGCCAGCACCAGCTTCAGCGCCATGGCGCGGTAAAAGGCCGCCATCATCTGCGCAGGCTCAGCCTCGCTGGTCGCAGCCCCCGCACGAAGTGCACTGACCGCGGTCAACAACACGCCGATGCCGCCCCCGACGAGCACCGCAAGGGCCTGGGGGACGCCGGCCAGCAGGCCGAAGGCAAGCGCGCCGAGCACGCTGAGCACCGCTTGCAGGCGAAGCAGCCAGACCACGGTGTGAGCGAATCTCTCCTGCACCTGTATGGTCCCCTGCCACTATCCTGCGTCGATGCCAGGCTTGCCGATACGGGAATCGCGCATCGACAAAAATGCCACCGCCGATGCCCTGAGCACCACCGGTGGCCACAAATCCCGAGAATTATAGCAGGGGCGAGAAGCGAGCGGCAAGCCGATTGCCGCCCGCCGTGCCGGGAACCGTCAAATTCCCGGGTGGAGTTCAAGCGAACGCGGAACTCTAGCGCCGGAAACGTTCCAGCAGGCCGTCGAGTTCGTCAAGGCTGGTGTACTTGATGGTGACCTGGCCCTTGCCAGAGGCCGAGTGCTTGACGCTGACCGGCGCGCAGAGGGATTCAGTCAGTTCCTGCTCGAGGCGCTCGATATCGGCGGGCTTGCGCTCGGGTTTCGATTTCTTCGGCTCGGGCGCGCCTTCACGCATGCGCCGCACCAGGGCCTCGGTCTGGCGTACCGACAGGTCCTTGTCGACCACCTCGTGAGCGGCGCGGATCTGGTCGGGGCGCTCGAGCGTGAGCAGCGCCCGGGCATGACCCATGTCGATCTGCTTGCTGTCGACCATCTCGCGCACTTCGGGTGCGAGTTCCATCAGCCTGAGCAGGTTGGTCACCGAAGTGCGCGAACGGCCCACGCTGCGGGCGGCCTGTTCGTGCGTGAGGCCGAATTCCTCGATCAGGCGCCTGAGCGCCCCTGCTTCCTCGAGCGGATTGAGATCCTCGCGCTGGATGTTCTCGATCAGGGCCAGCGCCAGCGTGGCCTCGTCGGCAATCTCGCGCACCAGGGCCGGAATGGTTTCCATGCCGGCCATCCGGCAGGCACGCCAGCGACGCTCGCCGGCAATCAACTCGTAGCGGCCCTGCTTTGCCAGGGGACGCACCACGATCGGCTGAACCAGACCCTGTTCCTTGATCGAGTCCGACAACTCCTGCAGGCGGTCGGGATCCATGGCCGACCGGGGCTGGTAGCGACCGGGTTCGATCACGTCGACCGGCAGTTCCTTCAGGCCGGTCAGCTCGCCCTCCGGGCTGGCCTGCTCGGCGGCGGCGCGGGTCTTTCCGAGCAGGGCGTCGAGGTTCTTGCCCAAAGGTTTCTTCTTGCGTGAAGCGGCCATTGGCGTGTGTTCCGGTCTAGAGTTGTTGTTCGGCGGCCAGGTCCTGGGCCGTATTCGAGGGCGTACGCGTCGCCTCGCCCATGCGCCTGAGGTATTCGCCGGCCAGGCCCAGATAGGCCACGGCACCGCGCGAATCGCGATCGTAGTGGATCACCGACTGACCGTAGCTCGGCGCCTCGGCCACGCGCACGTTGCGCGGGATCACCGTGGCGTAGAGCTTGTCGCCGAAATGCTCGGAAAGCTGACGCGACACGGCGCCGGAGAGGTTGTTGCGAATATCGAACATGGTGCGCACCAGGCCCTCGATTTCCAGTTCCGGATTGACCGAATCCTGGATCTGCTCGATGGTGCTGAGCAACGCGGTCAACCCCTCGAGCGCATAGTACTCGCACTGCATCGGTATCAGTACCGAGTCGGCGGCGGTCAGCGCGTTGAGGGTGAGTACGTTCAGCGACGGCGGACAATCGATGATGATGTGGTGATAACGCGAGGCGGCATTGGCCAGGACGCCGCGCAGAACGCTGGCCCG
The DNA here is from genome assembly GCF_003417465.1 of Wenzhouxiangella sp. 15190. Taxonomy (GTDB): domain Bacteria; phylum Pseudomonadota; class Gammaproteobacteria; order Xanthomonadales; family Wenzhouxiangellaceae; genus Wenzhouxiangella. The sequence continues at coordinate 21,215 of NZ_QVMV01000031.1, read as the reverse complement.
GTCGTCTTCGTCCATCAGCGCCACCTCCGCGGCGGTCAGGTCGCCGTTGGCCGGCACCAGGTCGAAGCCCATCGCCTCGACGGGCACGACCGCTTCGGAAATCGCGCACTCGCCCATCAACACTTCGCAAAGCGTGTTCTGGCCTTCTTCGAGCTCGACACCCGATCCGGTGGTGGCATTGCCCTGGGGATCGATGTCGATCAGCAGCACGCGCCGCTTGAGTTCGGCCAGGCCGGCAGCAAGGTTGAGCGCCGTGGTGGTCTTGCCCACGCCGCCCTTCTGGTTGGTTACGGCCACGATTCGGGCCTTTCGCTGTGTCATGACTTCCTCAGGATGGCCAGGCTGCGGGCGCTATCCGCGCCGGGCACGTTCAGTTCGATCCGATCGACATTGTACGCATCCGCCACCGCAGCGCACTCGTCATCTTCGAGCCGGCCCTTCATCGCCAGCAGGGTCGCGCCTGCGGCCAGCAGGTGGCCGAGCTGCTCGACCAGCCTGGGCAGCGGCGCCAGGGCCCGCGCGACGACCTGATCGGGCACGGTATCGGGCTCGAATGCTTCCAGGCGGGCCTGTACCGGCTCGATGTTCTCGAGATTCAGTTCCCGACGCACCTGGCGCAGAAAGCGTACCTTCTTGCCGTTGCTGTCGACGAGCACGAAGTGCCGCTCGGGACAGACGATCGCCAATGGCACGCCGGGCAGGCCGGCGCCCGTGCCGGCATCGACGATCTCGCGGCCCTCGATCCAGGGCAGGATGCTCAGGCTGTCGATCAGGTGCCGGTCGACCATCGCCGTCGGCTCGTCGACGGCGGTGAGATTATAGGCGCGATTCCAGCGCGAGAGGAGGGCCAGGTAGTCGATCAGGCAATCCTCTTGCGCCTCATCCAGCGTCAGTCCGAGACCCGCCAGGCCGGCATCCAGCCTGGCACGCTGTGCATCGGCGTTCACGATGGTGCTCGCTCTCCAGTATCGGTCTCACGCTCTTCGCCCGGCGTCGGCGCCGGCGGCAGGTCGCGGTGATGGTGGCAGGCGACCTGGTGGCCATTGTCCAGGGTTTCGAGCTCGGGCACCTTCTCGGCGCACAGCTCCGTGGCGAAGGGACAGCGTGTGCGAAAAACGCAGCCCGAGGGCGGATTCAGCGGTGAGGGCATGTCGCCCTGCAGCGAGCGCCGGGCGCGGGCACGTTCGCGCGCCGGGTCGGGAATCGGCACCGACTCGATCAGCGCACGCGTGTAGGGGTGGCGCGGCTCACGGTAGATGCTGGAACGGTCGGCCAGCTCCATCACCTTGCCCATGTACATCACCAGGATGCGGTCGGAAACGTGGCGCACGATCGACAGGTCGTGGGCGATGAAGATCAGCGACAGTTGCAGCTTCTTCTGCAGGTCCTTGAGCAGATTCACGATCTGTGCCTGGATGGAGACGTCCAGCGCGCTGACCGGCTCGTCGCAGACGACCAGGCGCGGGTTGACCACCAGGGCGCGGGCGATGCCGACGCGCTGGCACTGCCCGCCGGAGAACTCGTGCGGGTAGCGGTTGATCTGGTCGGGCCGCAGACCCACCAGCTTGAGGATGCCGGTCACGCGCTCGCGGATCTGCAGGCGCGACATCGACGGAAAGAACGTCTTCAGCGGCTCGGCGATGATGTCACCGACGGTCATGCGCGGGTCGAGCGAGCCCTGCGGGTCCTGGAAGATGAGCTGAATCTCGCGGCGTTTCCTTCGCAACGTCTCCTCGCTGACCTGGACCAGGTCCTCACCCAGCCACAGGATTTCGCCGCGCCTGGGCCGTTGCAGGCCGAGAATCGCGCGCGCCAGGGTCGACTTGCCGCAACCCGACTCACCCACGACGCCGAGGGTCTCGGCGGGGTAGACGTCGAAACTCACCCCGTCGACGGCCCGGATGCTGTGGTAGTCGTGATGAAACAGCCAACCGGTATCGACGCGGAAGCTCACCTCGAGATCGCGCACCTGCAACACGGGATTGCGCATCAGCCGGCCTCCTTCTTCGACGGCAGCGACTCGAGATGACAGCGCTTGAAGCGGCCTTCGCCGACTTCCTCGAACTCGGGCAGCGCGCGACACTTGTCCCAGGCATAGGAACAGCGATCGCGGAAGGGGCAACCCTCCGGCACCTCGAGCAGATTGGGCGGATTGCCGGGAATGGCGTGCATAATGCCCGAATCGTGCCGATCCAGTCGCGGCACCGAGGCCAGCAGCCCTTCGGTGTAGGGGTGCTGCGGGTCGGCGAACAACTCGTCCACCCCGGCCATTTCCATCTCCTTGCCGGCGTACATAACCAGGACGCGATTACACAGACCGGCGACCACGCCCAGGTCGTGGGTGATCAGCAGAATTGCGGTCGACGACTGGGTCGAGAGCTCACCCATGAGCGAATTGATCTGCGACTGGACGGTCACGTCGAGCGCGGTGGTCGGCTCGTCGGCAATCAGCAGATCGGGCTGGCACAAAAGCCCCATGGCGATCATCACGCGCTGGCACATGCCGCCGGACAACTCGTGCGGATACTGGCGCATGCGCTGCTCGGCGTCGCTGAGCTGGACCTGGCGCAGCATCTCGATGGCCCGTTCGCGCGCGGGCTTTTTCTTGAGATTACGGTGGTGGGTCAGTACCTCGATAAGCTGGTCACCGACGGTCATGTACGGGTTGAGCGAGGAGACCGGATCCTGAAAGATCATCGAGATCTTCGAGCCCCGCACGCGGGTCAGTTCGGACAGCGACATCCCCAGCAGTTCCTGGCCGCGGAACTTCACCGAGCCGGTCGCCTGACCGTTCTCGGCCAGCAACCCCATCAGCGCCAGCGCGGTCTGCGTCTTGCCCGAGCCCGACTCGCCCACCAGCCCCAGCGTCTCACCGGGCTCGAGATCGAAACTGATCCCGTTGACGGCATGCACGACGCCGTCGGGGGTGTCGAAGGAGACGGTTAGGTCACGAACTTCTAAGAGAGCCATTGCCAGAAGCCATTGGGTTGACAGTGAGATGGGAAAGTAAATAGAAAATAGAAAATAGAAAATAGAAAGTCGAACTCGCCGCAAGCGCCTTACGCGAATTGAAACCGGATGACTCACCCACGCCTGCCCTCGATAGGGCACCAAACATTCCCATACTTGTTCGGTCCTTGCTCATTGGCTCCATCTATTTTCTATTCACTATTTTCTGTTTTCGAAACTTCACTGTCGATCCTTCGGATCCAGCGCGTCGCGCAATCCATCGCCGATGAAGTTGAACGCGAACAGCGTTACCGCCAGGAAGGTGGCCGGGTAGAGCAACGACCAGGGGGCAGTTTCCATTTCCTGGGCACCCTCGTTGACCAGTGCGCCCCAGGAAGTCAGTGGCTCCTGCACGCCCAGGCCGAGGAAACTCAGGAAGCTCTCGACCAGGATCACCTGCGGGATGGTCAGTGTGACGTAAACGATGACCACGCCGAGCAGGTTGGGCACGATGTGGCGGCGGATGACCTGCCACTCCGTGGCGCCGCTGGCGCGCGCAGCCTCGACAAAATCCTTGTTCTTCAGGCTCAAGGTCTGGCCGCGGACGATGCGCGCCATGTCGAGCCAGTTGATCGCACCGATGGCGACGAAGATCAAAAAGATGTTGCGCCCGAACACCACCATCAACAGGATCACGAAGAACATGAAGGGCATGGCATAGACAGCATCGACGATGCGCATCATCACGTTGTCGGCTCGCCCGCCGACGTAGCCGGCGAAGGCACCCCAGGTCACGCCGATAAGCAGCGAGACCAGCGTGGCCACCAAACCGACCAGCAGCGAGATGCGTCCGCCGATCATGGTGCGCACGAAAAGATCGCGGCCGAGCGCATCGGTGCCGAAGATATGGTCATTCTCCAGCGATGGTGGCGAGGAGTAATGATCCCAGTCGGGAATCTCGTGATCCCACCCCGACAGCATCGGTCCAAAACTGACCAGCGCGACGATCACAACCAGGACGATCAGCGCCGCCACGGCGGCCTTGTTCTTCAGCAGCCGGTGCCAGGCATCGACGTAGAGCGAACGCCCCCGCACCTCGCGGGTGTCGAGCGCCTGCTCGAAGGCGTCGCGGGTTGCCTCGTCACTCAAGTTTCGGCCTCCCCGTCGTCATAGCGGATGCGCGGGTCGAGCCAGGCGTAGAGCAGGTCGACCATGAAGTTGAACAGGATGATGAGCACACCATAGAGGATGACCACGCCCATCACCAGCGTGTAGTCACGGTTGAGCGCGCCCTGGACGAAATAGGAGCCGATGCCGGGAATGGTGAAAATGCGCTCGACCACCACCGAACCGGTCAGGATGGCCGCGGCAGCCGGCCCGAGATAAGAGATCACCGGCAGCAGCGCGGGCTTGAGTGCATGACGCAGGATCACTTCCTTTTCCGGCATCCCCTTGGCGCGCACGGTCCGGATATAGCTCGAATGCAAGACCTCGATCATCGAGCCGCGGGTGATGCGTGCGATATAGGCGATCATCGGCAAGGCGAGCGTGATCACCGGCAGTATCATTCGGTCGAAACTGAAGGCCCAGCCGCCGGCCGGCAACCAGCCGAGCACAATGGCGAACAACAGGATTAGCAGTGGCGCCATGACGAAGTTCGGAATCGATATACCGACCATGGCGATACTCATCACCGTATAATCCACCGGCTTGTTCTGACGCAGAGCGGCCCATGCGCCAGTGATCACACCAATGACCAACGCCAGCAACAACGCCGCCACTCCCAGGGCGAAAGACACCGGCGCCCCCTGCGCAATCAGATCATTGACCGACCAGTCGCGATAGTGGAACGACGGCCCCAGGTCACCCCTGACGATCTGCCACAGATAGCGCCCGTACTGAAACACCAATGGTTCGTCGAGATGATACTTCGCCGCCAGGTTGGCCTCGATCTCCGGTGGCAAGGCCCGCTCCGAATCGAACGGCCCGCCGGGCGCGATGCGAATCAGGAAGAAAGCGAAGGTGATCAGGAGGAACAGGGTCGGGATGGCTGATGCCAACCTGCGGAGCGAGTATTTCAACATGGCGCTGATCGCCCTTGATCTTGGCAAAAAGCACGAAATTCGAAGCACCAAATCCGAAACAAATTCGAAAACCCAAGCACGAAAACGCTGCCGCTTGATTTCGTGGTGCTTTTCCGTTTCGGATTTCGGATTTCGGATTTCGAATTTCGCGCCCTCACGACTCCTCCCCTTCGGCCTCCTCGGCGGCGTCCTCTTCCTCCCCGGCCTCACGGGCCCTCACCAGGTACATATAGCGCGTCAGGTGGTGATCCATGACATTTTCTTTCCAGCCTTTCAAGCGAGGGTCAATCAAGCGCTTGGTGACGTAGTTGTACACCGGCAGGATCACCTGGTCGGCCAAAATCATGCGCTCGGCTTCGGCCATCAGGTTGCGGCGACTGGCCGGGACGCGTTCGGCGGCAATGCGCTCGAGCAGGCGATCGAATCGCGGGTTGTCGTAGCCGGCGTCGTTGCGGCCGTGCTCGGAGTGAAACAGTTCGAGGAAAGTGAAAGCGTCCTGGTAGTCGCCGATCCAGCCGGAACGGAACACCTCGGTGACCCGGCGCTGGGCGCGGTTCTGGAGAAAGACCCGGAACTCCTCGTTGATCAGGCGCGTGCGAACGCCGAGCACCTGCTTCCACATGGCCGCGATGGCCACGGCGATCTTGCGATGGTTCTCGGAGGCGTTGTAACGCAGCTCCACCGCAAGCGGCTTTTCCTCGCTGTAGCCCGCTTCCCGGTAAAGCCGTCTCGCCTCGTCCTCGCGCTCTTTCTGGGTCATGTCCGCCCAGTCGGTGACCGGTGGCTCGTATTCGGGCAGGCCCGGCGGCACGAGATTGAAAGTCGGGATCTCGCCGAAACGGCTGACCCGTTCGGTCAGGATCTCGCGATCGACGGCAAGGTTGAGCGCCTGCCTGAGCGCGAGGTTGTCCTTGAAGGGCGGGCGAGTGAGATTGAAGGAAAAGAAGTAGGTGCCAAACCAGGGCGTGACCATCAGCGCCTCGTCCAGGTTTTCCCGGAGCCATTGAAACCGGTTCGACGGCACCTGGTAGGTCCAGTGAAGGTCACCGGCACGAAAGCGATTGAACTCGGTGTTCTCGTCTTCGAGGGGGTAGAAGACCACGCGCTCGACGATAACGTCATCGGCCGCCCGATACGCGCGATTCTTCACCAGCGTGATACTCGATCGCACGCGCCATTCTTCAAGCGTGTAGGCGCCGTTGGAGACCAGGTTGCCGGGACGGACGTGGCTGTCGCCATACGCTTCGACCGCTTCGCGGTACACGGGGTAGGTGGTGGGGTGGGTCAGCAGGCCCAGGAAATAGGGGCTGGGATGGTTGAGATCGACCTGGAAAGTCGAGTCATTGAGCGCGGTCACACCCAGCTCTTCCGGCGGCAGTTCTCCGGCGAAGATGGCCTCGGCATTGGCCACCGGCGAAAGCATGCGACCGTAAGAAGCCCCGGTGGACGGATCGACCGCGCGCTGCCACGACCATACGAAGTCTTCGGCCGTAACCGGTTCGCCGTTGCTCCAGCGCCCTTCAGGATCCAGGAAGAAGGTGTAGGTCAGCCCGTCGCGACTGATGTCCCAGTGCTGCGCCGCGCCGGGCACGATGTGGCCGTCGGGGGTCGTGGTGGTCAGCCCCTCGAACAGGTCGCGCAGGATGTTGGTCGAGGGCACGCCCTCGGCCAGGTGCGGGTCCAGGGTCTGCGGCTCCTCGCCGTTGCCGCGGTGGATGACCTGGGACTCGGCCAGGATGTCGGGAACCGGGCGGCCGTCGGCATCGAGTTCCACCGCTACCGGATCCGCCAGGGACGGCGGCGGCTCGACCGGTTGTTCGGACTGCTCGCTGCACCCGACCAGCAGCAGCATCAGGCAAAGTGGCCACAGGCGGCTCACAGCAGCGACAGCCAACGTGAAAGGTGAATGTCCATGGGATTGTTTTCGAATCCGCGCACGCGAGGATCCACGAGATGCCTCGAGACATAGTAGTACAAGGGCACGATGACCTGCTCGTCGAGCAGTCGACGTTCGGCCTGCCTGAGGGTCTTCAACCGCCCGTCAGCGCGTTGGCGCTCGGCCCGGCGCATCAACCCGTCGAAGATCGCGTCGTCGAAGAAGGTGTAGTTGCCGGTGCTGTCGCTCTCGAACAATTGCAGGAAATTGACGGCATCGCGCCAGTCGGCGATCCACCCGCCGCGGAACACTTCGGTAATGCGCCCCTGGCGGCGATTGGCGATGAAGACCTTCCACTCCTCGTTGACCAAGCGGGTCTGCACGCCCAGGTGCAGCTTCCACATCGCCGCGATCGCCGCGGCCATGCGCCGATGGGTGAGCGAGGTATTGAAACGCAGCTCGACCTTGAGCGGCCGGTCCTCACCGTAGCCGGCCTGGCGGTAAAGGCGCTCGGCCTCGGCCAGGCGCTCGCCGGCCGGCAGCGGCGGCTCACGCCCTTCCGGCCAGCCGGGCATGCCCGGCGGCACCAGTCCCCAGGCCGGTATCTCGCCTGAACCCAGCACACGCTCGGTGATGATGTCGCGGTCGATGGCCAGGCTCAACGCACGGCGCAGTTTCGGCGCATCGGCGAACGGTTCGCGCTTTAGATTGAAGGCCAGGAAGAAGCTGCCTAGGTAGGGCGAGATTCTCAATTCATCGCCGAACCGCTCGCGCAGCCAGTCGATGCGGCCGGGCGGAATGGTCTCGGTCACGTGCAGCTGGCCGGCGCGATAGCGCGCGAGCTCGACGTTGGGCTGCTCGATGACGTGCCAAATCACGCCGTCGAGTTCCACCTGGCCGGCGGCGCGGTAGTGCTCGTTGGGCTCGAGTTCGAGCCGCGAACCAGGCACCTGTCCGGCCAGCACGAACGCCCCGCTGAAACGAGCCGAACCTTCACCCGGCCAGGGATAGGTCACCGGGTGGGTCAGCAGTTCACCGAACCAGGAAAGCGGCCGATTCAGGCGCACTTCAAGCCGGCCGGGGCCGAGCGCCTCGATACCCAGTTGGTCGGCTTCGACTTCACCGGTACGCAGTTCATGGGCATTTTCGACCACGTCGAACAGCGCGGCGGTGGGCGAGGCCGTGGCGGGATCGAGGGCGCGCCGCCAGCCGGCGACGAAATCATCGGCGACGATGCGCTCACCGTCCGACCAGCGGGCCGATTCATCCAGTTCGAACACCCAGACCCGGCCGTCGTCGCTGACCGACCAGGATTTCGCCACGCCGGGAATCAACTCGGCTTCGGCGTCCAGGGTCAACAGGCCTTCGTGCAGGTCGCGCAACACATTCAGCGCCGACAGGCTTTGCGCCGTGTGAATATCGAGCGAATCCGGTTCCGGCCCGACGCCGCGATGCAGCGTCGCTGCTCCGGCTGCGCTGGCTGCCAGCAGCATGAACAAGAAAACTGGAACCACGGAAGACACGGAAAGCACGGAACGGAGAAAAGAAAAGGTTCCCCGCTTACCAGGCATACACCCGGCATTCGGGACCGACACCCATCGCTTCAAAGCTGGTTGAGGACCATTCATTCCGTGTCTTCCGTGTGTTCCGTGGTTCCTCTTTTCATCCCGAACGCGCATGCAGCGCGGAAACAAAAAAGGGATAATCGGCCCTTCATTCTAGCCGGCGATTGCGTCTTGAATCCCGACACCATCCTGACCGACAAGCGTGAGCTCGCTGCCTGGCTCGAATCCGGCTGCAGGCCGGAATCCGAATGGCGCATCGGCACCGAGCACGAGAAATTCGGATTCTGCACCGAAACCCTCCAGCCGCTGCCCTACGACGGTGAGCGCTCCATCCGCGTCTTGCTCGAGGGCCTGGCCGAAGGCTTCGGCTGGGAGCGAGTGCTCGAAAACGGCCTGCCCATCGCGCTCAAGAAGGACGGCTGCTCGATCACGCTCGAACCCGGCGGCCAGCTCGAACTGTCGGGCGAGTTGCTCGACAACCTGCACCAGACCTGCGACGAGGTCAACACGCATCTTGCCGAAGTGCGCACCGTGGCCGAGCCGCTGGGCATCGGCTTTCTCGGCATGGGCTTTCATCCCACCGCCGCGCTCGACGACATCGACTGGATGCCCAAGGCGCGCTACGTAATCATGCGCAATTACATGCCGAAGGTCGGCCGGCTCGGCCACGACATGATGAAGCGCACCTGCACCGTGCAGGTCAACCTGGATTTCGCCAGCGAGGCCGACATGGTGGCCAAGTTCCGCGCCTCGTTGGCCCTGCAGCCGATCGCCACCGCGCTGTTCGCCGACTCGCCGTTCGTCGAGGGTCGGCCCAGCGGCTTTCTTAGCTACCGCTCGCACGTCTGGACCGATACCGACCCGGATCGCACCGGGACGCTGCCCTGGGTCTTCGAATCGGGCATGGGCTTCGAACGCTACGTCGACTACATGCTCGACGTGCCGATGTATTTCGTGAAACGCGGCGAACGAATGATCGACTGCGCTGGACAGAGCTTTCGCGATTTCCTGGCCGGCCGGCTACCCGCCCTGCCGGGTGAACAACCGACCCTGTCGGACTGGGAAGATCACCTCACCACCGCCTTTCCCGAAGTCCGGCTCAAGCGCTTTCTCGAAATGCGCGGGGCCGACGGCGGCCCGTGGCGCCGGCTGTGCGCCCTGCCGGCTTTCTGGGTGGGGCTGCTCTACGATGCCGACAGCCTGGCCGCCTGCCTGGACATGACCCGCGACTGGAGCGCCGAGGAGCGCGAACGCCTGCGTCGAGACGTAGCCCGGATGGGCCTGCGCGCCGAGATTCAAGGCCGGACCGTGCACGATCTGGCCGGTGAGCTGCTCGAGCTGGCTCACCAGGGCCTGGCGCGCCGCCAGCGCCTCAGCGGCAGTGGCGACCACGAAGGTGGCTTTCTCGAGTCACTCCAGAAGGTGGTCAATCGCGGCACGACGCCCGCCGAGGTCAAGCTCGAGGCTTTCGAGAACGAGTGGAACGGCGACCTGTCCGAACTGTTTCACCGCCACGCCTACTGATCGACGATATGTTCAAGCTCGTCGGCACGCGGTTTCGAACCGGTCACTCGCCTTATGGGCCGCCCCCGGTCGCCCGGGTCGAACTCCGGACCGCCGTTTCACCCCAGCGCTCGACGTCCCTTGAGCGACTACACCATCTTTCGCGGCAGGGACTGCTCGAGGAAGCTGCGTCAGCCTCAGACGGCGATTCGCTCGACAATGAGAGCGTTAGCCGATGGTTCGGGTCGCTGATGGCCCGTCTGCTCGAACGGGGCGGGCATCGAGCCGGACGACCACAAATTGAAACGCATGCCGGAGAGGGCGACACGTTTTTCGTGAACCTGCCCTGCGAAGAGCCCGATACGGTGGAGAAGGCCGCCGAAGTCGCAGGGCGCTTCCTCTTCGATGCATCGCGCGATAACCACGACGATATCGCCGACCTGGAGCAGTTTCTCGACTTCGCCGGCGCTCGCATGCCCCACCCGGACACTCGGCGCATCATCCGCGTCGCGCGTGCGTGCGCACTGCCCGTGCTGCGGCTGGACCAGGATCCCTTCGAGTCTGCACCGGGCCCCCGACCGTTTTACGCCGGACTCATCCAGATCGGCCAGGGCGTCAACAGACGCGTCCTGGCCGGGGCGGTGCCGTGGCTGGACCAGCAGAAACTGATGCGCGTGGCCAGCCGGGAAGCGCTGGTGACTCACCTGCGTCGCCACGGCCTGCCGCTAGCGCCCCAGGTCCCGGATTTCCCCACCAAGAACCGGGCGAGCCGGGCCGTCCGGGCGGCGGAGCGCCTGGGCAAACCGATCGCCATGCGGGCCATTTACCGTCAACCCTTCGCCCATGCTCGTCAATCGACGGCACTGTTCGAGCCGCTCGCGTCAGAACGGGCGATCACGGCCGCCTTTCAAGCCGCCAGCGTCGACCACCGCCAGGTCTGGGTGGAAGCACATGTTCCCGGAGATCGCGTGCGATGCCTGCTTATTGGCGGCGTACTGGTCGCAGCAACACGTGCCACCCCGCCGACGATCACCGGGGACGGCGTCCGCAGTGTTTCTGAATTGACAGCCCACGCCGCCGCCTGTGCTGAATCGCCGCGCCAGCGACAGGCCTGGAAAGCGATCGAGGCCGGGGATCGCGACGTCCAGGCGCGACTGGCCATTGCCGGCCTGACGCCGACGGCCATTCCGGAAGCCGGTCGGCACGTTTCGCTGCGAGGCGAGGGCACAGCCTTCAACGGCGGAACGCTCGAGAATGTACTCGATCGTCTTTCCGCACCGATTCGGGAACTGGCCGAACGCGCCGCGGCAGCGTTCGGGCTCGACGAGATCGCGGCCGTGGACCTGGCCGTGGTCGATCCCGCCGGCGAGGCCTCGGCCCCCAATTGCCACGTGCTCGATGTCGTACCCGACCCGGACCTTCAGTCGCATATAGAAGGACGCCCGGAGGCCGGCGACGAACTGCCCCATCGATTGCTCGACGCTCTGTTTCCGTCGGGCCGGCCGGTTCGCATACCGACCGTGGCCATCACCGGCACCAACGGCAAGACCACGACCTCGCGCATGACCGCCTCCATCCTGCGCGGCGCGTACGGAGTCGTGGGCCTGACCACGACCGAGGGCGCCTACGTCGGCGACGACTGCGTGCTTGCCGGCGACGTGGCCGGCGTACCCGGCGCCGCCCTCGTGCTGGCCGACGATCGGACCCGGGCGGCCGTGCTGGAAACGGCCCGGGGCGCGTTGCAGGCGCTCGGCACCGCCGTGGAAGCGGTCGATGCGGCGGCCTGCCTGAACATCGCCGCCGATCACCTCGGCGTCGACGGCATTACCACGCTCGAGGAACTGGCGGCCGTCAAGTCCCGCGTTCTCGAACTGGCCGACGGCTATGCGGCCGTCAACGCCGACAACCCGCAGTGCCTGGCCATGCTCTCGAACCACCAACGCGCGCGACCCATCCTGGTCAGCAGGAATCCGGAATCCGCGGACGTCGCCGATCATCTCGCCGCCGGCCATCGGGCCGTATTGATCGATCGCGCCGACGATGGCCGGGAATACCTCTGGTTCGCCCAGGGCTCCACTTCTGATCGCCTGATGCCGACACACGACATTCCCGCGGTCATGAACGGTCTGCTCCCCTTCAATACCCTGAATGCCGCTTTCGCCGCCGCTCTTTGCTGGTCGCTCGGCGTCGATAACCGACTCATTCGCGAAGGCCTGGCGCGATTCAGTAATTCGGTCGAGGACAACGCAGGCCGCTACAACTTCATCGAAGGCTACCCGTTCACCCTGCTGACCGATTTTGCCCAGAACGCCCACGGCCTGGCCGAACTCTATTCGGTCATCGAAAAGCTGCCAATCGAGGGCAAGAAGCGACTGGTCTGCCTGACGATCGGTTCGCGCCACCGTGAGCACATCGAGGAGAACGTGCGCGACCTGGCCGATCGCTTCGACAGCCTGATCATCGGCTGCAGCGACTACGCCGACGAAAACCCGCAATATGCCGGGAGCAACCCGAGAGAAACCATGCTCGCCCATTTTCGCAAGGAGCTGCTCGATGCGGGCACCCACCCCGAACGTATCGAGACGCATGCACAGCCCGAAACCGCTATTCGGCACGGCCTCGAAATTACACAGCCGGGCGATCTGCTGGTCGTCCTGGGCAATCCCAAGGTCGTGCTTGCAATCCTCGAGGAGACCGCTGAACCGTGAGCAATTCCAGAATGACCGGGCAACCGGAGAGCGACCGGCTCGACGACGATCTCGAAACGGTATTCAGGCTCAATCCCGAGCCGTACACCTTCTTCGACGATCGTCGGGTTCATCGGGCGCTGACGACCGATCCCCGCGCATACCTCGACGCCCTGCTCGAGGCGATCGAGTCGATCGCGTTCGGCAAGGCGAGCCTGGAACTGCCGCCAAAACAGGTATTCGTCGATCCCGGACAGCGCTCGGACTTCCGGGTGATGCCCTGTGTCGTGCGTTTTCCCGGGCGCACACGCAAGACGGTGAAGATCATCGGCACCAACTGGCCGCGCACAGTGGTGCCCGGCGAAATCAGCGTGGGCAAGGCGTTTTCCCTGCACCCCACGGAAAACTTCATCGAGGCGGGCTTTGCCGGCTGCCTTTTGTCTTCCGCCCGCACCGGCGCCTGCGTGGCCACGGGCCTGCGCCTGCTCGCACCCGATTCACGCCACATCGCCATCGTCGGTTCCGGCCGGGTGGGTTACTACGCCGGACTGTTCGCCGCCTCACTGGGCGAAGCCGAACGAATCAGCTTTGCCGATATCGTCGAAGAGCGCGCACTGCTGGCGGCACAGAGCCTGCGATCACGATTTTCCGGCCTCGAAACCGACACATTCCACCCCGGCGAACTGCCCTCGACGAGCGATGCGCTGGTACTGGCCACCGACAGCGAGCAACCGATATTCGACGCCTCGGGCTACCGGCCCCGGCTGGTGGTCAGCGTCGGCGCCGACACCGACTGGCAAAGCGAAATCTCCCCGGAAGTGCTGTCGCATTACGCGTTGTCGGTCGACACCCAGGACAGTCCCAACTACGGCGACCTGGCGGCGTTCCGGTCGCATGGCCACCTTGATATCGACAAGCTGCCCGACCTGTTCGAGCTGGCCCGCGACGATTCCCGGCGACAATCGCCGGCACTTTTCGTGTCCACCGGCTCGGCGCTTTTCGACAACCTCACGATCGACTACCTGATGACGCAGGCCGATGCAGGGCTTCGGGGTTGAGGCGCCGATTTGAGCTTGTTCGCGGCTGAAACGACGCGACCTGCCGGCGATCAGTAGGGCAGCGGCAGTTCGGGTTCCAGCTCGAGCAGCTTGTCGCGGAATTCCCCACGAACATGACCCAGGGCAGTCGCCTCGTCGGCACCGAAGTGCAGGATCAAGCGACCGGTGTCGGCATCCACGCGCACTAGCCCCCAGCGGTCGGGCCAGTCCGCGCGCAGGCCGTCGACATGCGTGAGCTGAGCGTCGCCGAACTCCGCCTCCCGCCCAAGACGCGCCACGATTGACTGCGCCTGCTCGCGATCGATGTCGACCGTGATCTCCGGGCTGGCACGGAATTGCGGCTGCTCGGCCAGTATTTCATCGACCTCGCGGGTGTCGGCGGCCAGTACCTCCAGCAGGCGGGCCGCCGCATAGATTGCGTCATCGAAGGAATACCAGCGATCGTTGACGAACAGGTGGCCGTCCATATCACCGCCCAGCGGGGCATTCTCCTGGCGCAGGCGTTGCGCGACCGCCTGCTGTCCGGCGGCGGTCATGATGCCCTGCCCGCCGGCGCGCTCGACCATGCGCTGGAGATGTCCCGAGCAGCGCACATCGAACACCACGACCTCCCCCGGGCGCGCCGACACGATCTCCCCGGCCAGCAGCATCAACAGGCGATCGGGCCAGACGATTTCACCGTTGCGGGTGACCAGGACCAGGCGATCGGCGTCGCCGTCGAAGGCAATGCCCAACTCGGCCTGGAAATTGCGCACGCACAAGCGGAGATCTTCCAGAGCCTCGGGTGACGAGGGGTCCGGCCGGTGATTGGGAAAAGCGCCGTCGATATCGCAATAGAGCGGGATCAGATCCGCGCCGATCGCCTCCAGCAATTTCGGCACCACGGCACCACCAACGCCGTTGCCGCAATCGACCACCACCTTCATCGGTCGCTCGAGCTGGATATCGGTGGTCAGGCGCTTGCCATAGCGCTCCAGAACATCCTGCTGCTCGTAGCCGCCGTCGCCCTCGGCAAAATCCTTCTCGTCCACGCGCCTCGCCAGTTCGGCCATGTGTTCGCGGTCGACCAGCTCACCGCCGATCATCACGCGGAAACCGTTGTACTCGGGCGGATGATGAGAGGCGGTAACCATCACGCCGCAACCTTCGGTCAGCTCCGTGGCGGCGAACCACAGCAACGGCGTGGGCACGGCGCCAATCTCGACGACGTCCATGCCGCTGTTACGCAGGCCGCGGATCAGGGCCGAGAGCAGCACCGGCCCACTGACTCGACCATCCCGGGCGACCGCGATACGCGAAAAGCCACGCGCGGCGGCGATCGACCCGATCGCCTGGCCGATGTCGGTTGCCATCGGGACGCTCAGATCTTCTTCAGCCGTGCCCCGAATTTCGAATGCCCGGAAAATGCCGGTGGGCAGTGGTGTTGCGTCGCCGGTGTCCGGCTCGGATTCCGGCGCCGCCGCCGCAACGGGCTCGGGCTGGGATTCAGGTTCAGGCCTGGATTCCGATTCCGGTTGTACTCGTGATTCGGGCTCCGGATGTGCTTCGGCTTCAGGTTCGGTAGCCGGCTCGGGCTCGAGTTCGAGCGCGGCCGCTTCTAGGCTGAAAACATCCTCTTCGTCGGCCTGCTCGTCCGACCCGTCGGATGAGCGTTGCTGCCAATCCTCGTCCTCGAAAGCCAAGTCGAATGCGTCTTCGCCGGATGGCTCGGATACCGGCTCGTCGTGTTGTTCGTCGATCGAGCCCTGCCCGGAATCGAGCGTCACCTCATCCTGCTGATCCTCGTCCGGTTGATCCTCGTCCTGCCGATCCCCGGCATCGCTGAACGCGAAGTCCAGATCGAGTCCCGTGTTTTCCTGCCCGGCTTCCGCGGCTTCGAATTCGTCGTTTTGAGATGCCTCGGTTCGGGATTCCTTGGCTCCCGATTGTCCGCTTTCGAGTTCTTCATCGAGTGCGGGCAACTCGTCCTCTTCGGGCTCGACAGAGTCCTCGGTGAAATCGAAGCTCTCGAGTTCGAGCAGGCTATCGGCTTCCGGGGATTCCTCGGACGCTTGTGCCGCGGCTCCCGCGCCGCTTTCTCCCGGCGGCAGGCCCGCATCATCGGCGGTCGAACCCTGCTCCCCGCCTTCCTCGGCCTCGATCTGTTTGTAGATTTCGTCCAGATCCGGAACGTCGAGGGAATCGTCCTCAGCGGATTGCTCGCCGGTGGGCGCCTCAGCGAACGGACCGTCATCGTCGCTACCGGCCGCTTCGTCCAGCATCCAGTCGGGCAGGTCCTTGTGGTTACCGCCGCCCGCCTTGGGGGCAGGAGCGGCAGCGGCCGCTTCCGGTGCCGGCTTTTCCTTTTTCGGTGGGACCTCGACTTCAGCCGGCTGGCTGGTCGCTGCAACCTCGGACGGTCGTCCGGCCTTGCGAAGCGCCAGCAGTCCCGCAAGCGCGAGCAGGAGGCCAATCCCCGCCACACCACCGCCGACGACAGGATCGGGCCCGGCGTCGCTCGCACCGCTTGACCAACTCAGGCGCAATTGACTGCCGGCAATGGCTGCCTGTCCATCGGGCGTTCCCTCGCCAGCGCGGAAGCCGTGGCCGGCGATAACGGAGTCGCCCTGCTGCAGGGCAACCCAGCCCTCCTCACCCGTTTCGGGCAGCCGCCGCGTCACCACACTGACCGGCAGACGGACGAACAGGTAGCCGACGACCTCGCCTTGCTCGCCCGAGCCGGGCCGGTGCAGCGTCTGGGCGAACGCCAGGTTCTCGTTGGCCGTGCCGCGATAGTGCACTTGAGCCGGCGCATTGCCCTGCCGCCGGGCGGTCAGCAGCATTTGCAACACACCGTAGTTCGGCTCGGGGTACTCGCCGGTTTCGATGTCTTCGATATCGGGCGGAAACACCCGCACGTCGATCAGGTCGTCGACGCCGGCGGACTGCAGTCGCTGGCGCAGGCGATCGGTCTCGGCGTCGTCACCGGCCAGCACGGCGCGGGCGGATTCCGCGACGTCCGGTGAAGCCAGCGCCTCGTGTACTTGCGCGATACCGTTGCCGATTTCATCGATACTGCTTGTTGCGGCGCTGGGGGCGGAACCGCTCTGTTCGATCTGCATCGTGTCCCAGACGAGCCACAGGCCGACCAGGAGCACCACCGCGCCGATACCCATCAGGGCCAGGCCGAGTGGCTTGGCAATGCCCTTGTCCGATGTTTTCTCCGAATCCGGCTTGCCCGCCATGTCAGATCACTCCCGTATGTCCGATGCCCCCCTCGGCCCGATCGCTTTCCTGGAACGCATCGACGATGTCGAGGCGAACCTGCACCACCGGGACGACGACGAGCTGGCAGACACGCTGCCCCGGCTCGATCTCGATGGGGGCCGACCCGCGATTCCAGCACGAAATCTTGACCTCGCCCTGATAATCGCTGTCGATCAGCCCGACCAGGTTGCCCAGCACCAGGCCCTGTTTGTGGCCCAGACCGGAACGCGGCAGCAATACCGCTGCGAGTCCGGGGTCATCGAGATGGATGGCCATGCCCGAAGGCAGCAGTGCGGTCTCGCCCGGCGCGAGATTCATCGGCTCGTCCAGGCAGGCACGCAGGTCCATGCCGGCCGAACCGGATGTCGCGTATTCCGGAATGGCCCAATCGCGCCCGAGGCGCGGGTCAAGAATCCTGACTTTCAGGTCTTTCATTGGCTCGGCTTTCCCTCTCAAGCATGCAGTCGGCGATGATAGCAACGAGTTCGCGCGCCACGGCCGTCTTGGATTGCGGCGCCAGACTCCAGTGACGGTCGCTGCTGAAGACTTCCAGCGCATTGTCCTCCGAGTCGAAGCCCAGCTCCTTCCCGACCCGATTGGCCGCGATCAGGTCCAGTCGCTTGGTTTTCAGCTTGCCGCGAGCTGCGGCTTCGACATCGCGTGTTTCGGCCGCAAAGCCCACGACCAGGCGGGGCCGGTCGGGCAGGGCGGCCACCTCGGCCAGGATATCCGGATTGGGCACCAATTCCACGGCCATGGATTCGTCCGACTTCTTGATCTTGTCGCCGGACTCGTCGGCAGGCCGGTAGTCGGCCACCGCGGCCACGCCCACGAAACCGTCGGCACCGTCGATTCGCGCCATGACAGCAGCGCGCATTTCGCGGGCGGTCTGCACATCGTGACGGTGCACGGCGGGGGGCGTGGAGCGCTGCACCGGCCCGGCCACGAGGTCGACGCGAGCCCCGGCTTCGGCCAGGGCGGCCGCCACGGCAAAACCCATGCGACCCGAGGAGCGGTTGCCGATGAAACGCACCGGATCGAGCGGTTCGTGCGTGGGCCCGGCGGTGACCACGAAGCGAAGCCCGGCCAGCCGACCGTCGCGTCCGGCCACGGCGGCCACCAGTTCTCCGGGTTCAAGCATGCGACCCTGGCCCTGCTCGCCGCAGGCCTGCGAGCCGGCGCCGGGCCCGAGGATGCGCATGCCGCGCGATTCCAGCACGGCGCAGTTGTCACGCACCGAAGGCGATGCCCACATCACACGATTCATGGCCGGCGCCAGCCAGATGCGCGCCTCGGTCGCCACGATCAGGGTCGACAGCAAGTCGTCGGCCAGGCCGGCGGCGAAACGGGCAATGGCGTGGGCGGTGGCTGGTGCGACCAGGATTTCGTCGGCCCAACGCGCCAACTCGATATGGCCCATGCCGGCTTCGGCCTCCGGGTCGAGCAGGTGAGTTCGAACACGATGACCGCTGACCGCCTGCAGGGTCAGCGGCGTAATGAAGGCTTCCGCACCCACGCTCATGACCACGCGCACCTGAGCACCGGCGTCGCGCAGGCGGCGCACCAATTCCGGCGTCTTGTAGGCGGCGATGCCCCCGGTCACGCCAACCAGCACTTTCTTCCCTTCTAGCGTGCTCATGAACTGAATTGTCGAGTCGATTTCCTACGCGGCAGCGGGACAAGGCCCGATTTCCGGGTCCATACGTGCCGACCAGAATAACGGTTCTGGTTGCCAAGCTTAAGGGAAATTATGCGAATCGCCGACTGGCCCATGACCGAACGCCCGCGAGAACGCCTGCTGGCGAGCGGGCCGGCGGGACTCAGCGACGCCGAACTCCTCGCCATCCTGCTGCGCACCGGTGCCCGCGGCCGCTCCGCGCTGGACCTGGCCCGCCACCTGATCAATCACCACGGCGGCCTGCGCGGGCTGCTCGAAGCCGACGTCGACGGTTTCTGCGACACACCCGGCCTGGGCCCGGCCAAGTACGCCCAGCTGCAAGCCGCCCTGGAACTGGCCCGGCGCCACCTGCGCGAGAATCTCGAGCGCGGCCGGCCGCTGACCAGCCCGCAAGCCACGCGCGAGTACCTGCGCGCCGCCCTACGGGACCGGCCGCACGAAGTCTTCTGTGCGCTGCATCTCGACACCCGCCACCGGGTGATCGCCTTCGACGAACTGTTCGCCGGCACCATCGACTCGGCTCACGTGCACCCGCGCGTGGTGGTCGAAAAAGCTTTGAGCCGCCGCGCCGCCGCCCTGATCGTGGCCCACAATCATCCATCCGGAATCGCCGAACCCAGCCAGGCCGACCTGGCCATCACGCGCCGGCTGCGCGACGCCCTCGGACTGGTCGACATCCGATTGCTCGATCACTTCATCGTTGGCGACGGGGAAGTGGTATCCCTGGCAGAACGCGGGCTCGTTTGACGCCGTTCAGGCCGATTCGCGACTGATGGAGCAATCCAGGGATTTGAGCAGGCCGTCCTTGAGACCGTAGATCAGGCCATGGACGGCCACGTTCTCGCCGCGGGCCCAGGCGCGCTGGATGATCGGCGTTTCGGCCACCCGGCTGACCCCTTCGATGACGTTGAGCTCGGCCAGGCGGTTCAGGCGCGTTTCGTCGTCGCCGATCGCATCGAGTTCGTCGGCCTTGCGCCGGGCCACGCGCCGGATCGGCTCGACCCAGTGATCGGCCAGGCCGTGCACCATCTCCTCGGTTGCCGCGCGCACCCCGGCACAGCCGTAGTGTCCGCACACGACGATATCGCGTATGCCCAGGCCCTCGACGGCGAACTCCAGACAGGAGAGCAGGTTGAGATCGGCCGGATGAACCACGTTGGCGATATTGCGATGCACGAAAATGCGCCCCGGATCGCGGCCGGTCACGACGTTGGCCGGCACGCGCGAATCGGCGCAACCGATCCAGAAATAGTCCGGCTTCTGAACCGCGGCCAGGCGCTCGAAATAGTCAGGGGACTCGTTGCGGATTCCTTCGGCCCAGGTGCGGTTGCCGCGGATCAGGTCGTGGGGCATAGGCTTGCAGACCGGCATTCGTTTTGGGGGAAGCCGCATTCTATCCCGCCCGTTGAGCCGGCTCCAGCCGGAACGTTGAAATTCTTGCCACACCCCCGGATCTATTGGGATACAACGAGCTGAAAAGCAAGGAGAGTCCCATGAGCCGTTCCGAACGCGCCTTCGACTTTCTGCCCGTCAACCAACGGGCCACCAAGCCGCGCGAGCGCGGCATCACCGAGATGCGCGGGCCCTACTACGACCCGGTCGGCAAACGACGCCTGGCCGACATCTTCGAGACTTGCGGAGCCTATGTCGACATCCTCAAGTTCTCGGGTGGCTCATTCAGCCTGATGCCGCGCGAATCGCTTTCGGAAATCATCGCGCTGTGCCACGAAAACGAGGTGATGGTTTCCACCGGCGGCTTCATCGAATACGTGCTGGTGCGCTGCCCCGAAAAGGTCGACGACTACCTGGCCGAGTGCCGCAATCTCGGTTTCGATATCGTCGAAATTTCCAGCGGCTTCCTGGCGATGCCCACCGACGATCTGGTGCGCCTGACCGAGCGGGTCATCAAGCACGGCCTGAAGGCCAAACCGGAGATCAACGTGCAGTTCGGCGCCGGCGGCACCAGCAGCGTCGAGCAGCTCGAAAGCCAGGGCCTGCAGGACCCGGCCCAGGCCATCCGCGAGGCGAAGCGTCATCTCGATGCCGGCGCTTATCGCATCATGGTGGAATCGGAAGGCATTACCGAGCAGGTGCGCGAATGGCGCACCGACATCATCTCGGAACTGGCCGACGGCATCGGCCTGGACAAGGCGGTATTTGAGGCGGCCGACCCGGAAGTCTACGCGTGGTACATAAAAACCTTCGGACCGGAGGTGAACCTGTTCGTCGACCACTCGCAGGTGCTCGAACTCGAGGCCATGCGGTCGGGGATCTGGGGGACCAACGAGTTGTTCGGGCGGGTGCATACCTGGAAGGGTTAATCCCACCCGCCTGTCCCATGCTCTTTTGGGAGGCCACCTTCAGCCCGTTGGCGCATTGTAGTACTGGCGCCACCGCCCGCGGTGCGAGCCTCGACACTTCAAAAGCTGTTTCGCCCGGCGCGCTTCGCGCGCTCTTGCGGTGGCTCCTTCAATGCCCCGTCGGCAACTAGCCTGTTGCCCCGATGCCGCGGTGCGGGCTTCGACACGTCAAAATATATTCCGCCCGCCTGCTCCGCAGGCTGATGGCG
>NZ_QVMV01000005.1 GCF_003417465.1 Wenzhouxiangella sp. 15190 | reverse complement strand
CAGGCTGATGGCGGGTAACTTTTCTCTCGCGCGAGAAAAGTCACCAAAAGCGCGCTTAAAAGATGGACGGATTCCTCTCAGGAACCTTGTTGCGGAGTGGCTTCAGTATTGCGACTGGGGCTTTGCTTAAGCCCGGCCGGATTCATTGAGACCTCGATTCGAGGATTGACGTGGCCCGACCCACTGCCACGACTTCGAAGAATGCCAACAGCGGCGCCGTGGCGCCCACACCGGAGGCAGGGGTCTACATCTACAGCTTTCCCCATGGCGGATGGAAGTTGGCCTCGCCAAGGTCGCACCGTTCAGTTTCGGGCTACGCCCGATCCATGCCGAAGACGCCACGCAATTCGACCGAGCGGGAACGAAGGTACGAGCAACATTCCGTTAAGCCACCAAGGCGAGTTGCTGCTGCGGACCCACCGCGTGGTTGTAAGAGCGTTTTTGGCTACTTTTGTCGTAACTGACAAAAGTTGCTCGCCAAAAGCGCCTGCGAAGCAGGCCGGGCGAAACCGCAGTTAACCTGTCGAGACCCGCACCGCGGCCGGTGCCGCCAACCCACCCAACGCCCCACAACGGTTGGGTTAAGCTGACCGCATGTGCGACCCCCTGGAGTCAAGATGCGAATCCTTGCTTGCCTGCCGACGCTATTCCTCGCTACCGTGATGATGGCAACAGCCGACGCGAACACGTCGGACAAATCCCTGGATGCCGAATCGGCCGGCCGTTTCGCCGCGCTGGCACTCGATTGCGTCGACCAGGAATATCCCAACCTGATTCACCACGTGATGGCCGGCGACGACGATGTCGGTGCACCGCGTGAGCTGACACCGACCTTTTACGGCTGCTACGACTGGCACTCCTCGGTGCACGGTCACTGGCTGCTGGTTCGCCTGGCTCGTTTGTTTCCGGAGGCCGGTTTCGCCGACGAGGCGCGGGACAAGCTGGCCGCCAATCTCACCGAAAACAACCTGCTGGCTGAAGCCGCCTATATGGCCCATCCGGACCGGACCGGTTTCGAGCGGCCCTACGGGCTTGCCTGGTTACTGCAGTTGATCACCGAACTCGACCAGTGGGATGACGAGCAGGCCGATGACTGGCGGGAATGGCTGCGCCCGGTCGAGGAAATCGCGGTCCGTCGGCTGACCGACTGGATCCCGAAACTTCACTATCCGATTCGCATCGGTGAACACGATCAGACGGCTTTTGCCTTCGGCCTGTCCCTCGACTATGCGCGGCAGGTCGACAACGATGAATTGGCTTCAGTCGTGGAAGAGGCAGCCGAGCAATTCTACGCCGGGGATCGCGACTGCCCGCTGCACTACGAGCCCTCCGGCCACGATTTCCTCTCGCCCTGTCTGGCCGAGGCCGACCTGATGCGGCGGGTCATGGATTCCAAACAATTCGCCGGCTGGCTGGATACTTTCATGCCCGGCATCGGCGAGGATAACTGGCTGCCGGTCGCCGTCGTCACCGATCGCGCCGACGGCAAGCTCTCGCATATCGACGGCCTCAACCTGTCGCGCGCCTGGATGCTGGAAGGCATTGTCGCCGGACTGCCGGAAGGCGATAGCCGGCGCGGGGCACTCGAAGCGTCGGCGCGCGAACACACCGAAGCCGGTCTGTCGGGCGTCAGCGACGAACATTATGCCGGCGGGCACTGGCTGGCCAGCTTTGCCGTCTACCTGCTTTCCCGAAGGGGTCTGTCGGAGTGACCCAGGCCGCGGCTGCGGACCCTGGCCATCCCGGCTCCCACGAACCTGAACAGCGCAAAACGCTCAAATAACCTGATGGTGGCAGAATTAAGGTCCCGTTCCCGTAGGATGAATCGGACTTCCACCGAACCCTTTCTCCCATGCAACAAACCCTGCGCAAGCCCGGTTTCGGCGAGCGGCTGAAACAACTCGGCTACCTGCTCAAGCACACTTTCACCATCGTCGGGCGCGACCCGGGCATTCTTCGACCCTGGGTACGCATGACGATCTACGGTGTGGTGATGGTCTGCCTGTTCTTTGCCGCCATCACCGCTTTTATCGTCGATGCCGACGGCACGGGGCTGTTGTTGCTCCTGGTTTCGATCGCGATGTTCGTCTACAAGTTCTTCTACTACACCCGCCAGGAGCTTCGGCAGAGCTGGCTGGTTACCGAAGCGCTCAAGGGCGAAAAGCGATCGGCCGAAGATGCCGGATCCCGGGTCAGGGAACTGGCCTGGACGGCGCGCAAGATCGCGCTGCTCGACATGCTGGTCGCCTGGATGATGTCGATGGCACGCAGCAGCGGCAAGGCCGGTGCCCTGGTGCGGCTGTTCATGCGCGGCATCGAGGAAGTCTGGGACCTGCTCAACCACTACCTGCTGCCCTCGGCAGCCGTCGACGGCTACGGCATCCGCGACAGCGTGGGCCGAATGGGAACACTCAAGGACAACGTGCCCGAGACCCTGGCCGGCGTATTCGGCATCGACATCGCTGCACGCGCCGTGGGCAGCATCATGGCACCAGTCTATTTCGTGCTGTTCGTCGGCGCCGTGGCTGTTGGTATCTGGGTGGGCGATGCCTTCCCGGCCTTCTACGCCGGCGACCTGCGCGAGACGTTCAACAAGGTCGAGGCCGGGTTCCTGCCCGACGAACTGCATTTCTCGTGGCTGCCCGTGCTGATCGCCATCTGGCTGGGCAAGCTGGGTTCGGTGGTGCTGGAAAGAGTGACGACTACGGTCAAGGTCATCTACTTCTCGATCTTCTACATGCGCATCACCCACGTAGAAGACATCATTCCGGAGGTGCGCGACGAACTCGACAGCTACCTGCGCATGGAAGCCGAGGACCCCGATCCGGTGGCCGATCCGTCGGCGAGACAGCCGACCTGAATCAGCTTCCTACAAGGAGCCTTTGAGAACGTAGCGAGCGGGTGCCTGACGGTGGCCGCCGGAGCGCAGGTACCGCAGTGTATGTGCGAATACATGAGGATTCCGAGCACCGCCGGACGCCGTCAGGCGCACGC
>NZ_QVMV01000034.1 GCF_003417465.1 Wenzhouxiangella sp. 15190 | reverse complement strand
CTGAAGCCACTCCGGGGCGAGAAGGCCGCCAGGTCAGCCGCCTTCTTTTAAGCGCGCTTTTGGCTACTTTTTTCGCGCAAGAAAAAAGTAGCTCGCCGAAAGAGCTTGCGAAGCAAGCCGGGCGAAACAGATTTTGAATTGTCGAGGCCCGCACCGCGGCATCCCGCGGCAAGGCTTCGATCCATGGCTGCATCAGGGATCGGCCACCTGCCTGCGGAGCAGACGGGCGCCAGGCAGATGCGGTTGGAGCGGGCGAAGGGAATCGAACCCTCATCACGAGCTTGGGAAGCTCGGGTAATCACCATTATACGACGCCCGCACCGGCCCGTATCGTAGCTCTGCCCTGACCCTTTGGCAATCCCCCGAAAAAAGAAGGCCCCGCACCTTCCGGTAGCGGGGCCATTTGTTGTTGTTATTGATTCTGTTTGTTGTTGTCGTTAAAGCGCCTGTCAGGCGTGGCCGTGCTTGATCAGCGTCAACTCGTGGTTGAGTGCCTTGCCCAGGCTGACGCACATGAACAGCAGCACGATCGTGAACGGCAGGCCCGTACTCACGGCCCCGGCCTGCAGCGCGTTGAGCGCGGCATCCCCGCCGACAGCCAACAGCACGCCGGCCACGGCGCCCTCGGTGACGGCCCAGAAGATGCGCTGGGGCACCGGCGCGTCGAGCTTGCCGCCGGCGGTGATGCTGTCGATCACGAGCGAACCGGAGTCCGAGGAGGTGATGAAGAACACCAGCACCAGCACGATGGCCAGGAAGGACGTGATCGAGGTGAATGGCATCTCGGCGAGCATCTGGAACAGCGCCAGCGAGGAATCGCCAATGCCGCCGGCCAGTTCGCCGACACCTTCCTTCACCTGGTCGATGCCGCCACCGCCGAAGGCGCTCATCCACACGATGGTTACGATCACCGGCACAATCAGTACCGCGGTCATGAATTCACGCACCGTACGGCCACGCGAGACGCGGGCGATGAACATGCCGACGAACGGGGACCAGGAAATCCACCAGGCCCAGAAGAAGATCGTCCAGGCGTGATAGAACGTACTGTCCTCACGGCCAACCGGATTGGAAAGCGGCAGGATGTACTGGATGTAACCCACGATGGTGGTGCCCGCATTGGCGGCAAAGGCGATCAGACCACCGGCGACCATGGTGAACAGCAGCAGCGCCAGGGCGACAAACATGTTGATGTTACTGAGCAGACGAACGCCGCCGTGGATGCCGCGGACCACCGAAACCACCGCAATGGCGGTCACCCCGATGATGATTGCGACCTGCGTCATCAGGCCACCGTCGATGCCGAACAGGAACGCCATGCCGCCGGCTGCCTGCTGGGCACCCAGCCCGAGAGAAGTCGCCAGGCCGAAAAGCGTAGCCAGAACGGCGAGCGTGTCGATGAGGTGGCCGAACCAGCCCCAGACCCGATCACCCAGCAGGGGATAGAAGGTCGAACGAATGGTCAGCGGCATGCCCTTGTTGTAGCAGAAGAATGCCAGGGAACATGCAACAACGCCATAAATCGCCCAGGGATGAAGACCCCAGTGGTACATCGTGGCACCGAGAGACGCCTGGGCATCGCCACCTCCGACGTTCAGCGGGGTCCCGTACCATTCGGTGAAGTAGCCCACCGGCTCGGCAACACCCCAGAACATCAGGCCGATGCCCATGCCGGCGGCGAATAGCATCGCGAACCAGGACAGAACACTGAACTCGGGTTTGGCATCCTGTCCCCCGAGCCGAATCTTGCCGACGGGCAGAATGATCAGTGCCAGGCAGAACAGGACAAAGATGTTGCCGGCCGTCAGGAACAGCCAGTCGAATGTCTCGCCAATCCACACGCGCATGGAATCGAGCGTCGAATTGGCGGTGTCCGGAAAGATCAGCGACAGTACAACGAAAAGTACGATCAGCGTCGAACTGATCGCGAACACGGGATGGTGAATATCCATCCCCATGGCTTCGACGTTGTCCTGACCGACCTCATAGTCGGTGTCGTAGATTTGTTCGATTTCCCGTATTTCTTTTGGTTTTTGGTTCTGTTCGTCGAACTCACTCATGGTTTTCTCTCCCTTCGATGGAACCCTAAATAAAATCGGCCCAATGCCCCTCACGCCGTTGACAATGGCATGCGGACATTGGGCCGAGTCGGTTCACTGGACTTAGAAGTAGTATCCGAAGTTGATGTTGAACCGAGTGTTTGTGCCAGGTTCGGTGGTCGAATCCATGGAACCACCGATGAACGGCTGATTCTCTGCCAGGATCAGATCGATGTAGGTATACAGGCCACCGGACGTCACGGCCACGCCGCTAACGTTCATCCAGGTATCTTCGAGACCACCTGACTTGTCAGTGACCAGCGAGTAGTCATTGTAGAAGGTCAGGTTCGAAACCGGCCCCCAGTTGACGGGGAGGCTGTATGCCACGTTGCCGGTGTACGAAGTGGCTTCCGCCGCGATGGTGTCGAAGAAGTCATAGGCGCCGACCGCCATGCGGCCCGAACCATTGTCCATGTCGTATTCGTATTCAGTGGCTTGTAGCTGCAGGTTCCACGGGCCGTAGTTACCAACCAGATGGGCAGCAAAGGCCGACTGGCTACCAATGCCGTCTGCACTGCCACCCTTGACGTCACCGTACTGGGCGGAAAAACCGAGCTCAGTCGAATAGTCCGTTCCGTGACCGAGTGTGTACGCGACGCGTCCGTTGGCGACATTGCTGTCGAACGCGAAATTCGACGGGGTGGCAAACGTGCCTTCACCCGGCTCTCTCACACCGACGATGTCGTAGGAATAGCGGTCGTTCAGGAAGTCCGGAAAATCACCGCCGTCGAAGCCCAGGTAGCTATCAGAACTACCGAGTTCATCGTTCCAGTAAAAGGCGCCCTGGACATTCAACGGACCTTCGTCGTAAATCAGCTTGGCGCCGAAGTCGTAGTCGTCCTCAAGCCCGAGGTAGTAGTTCGAGCTGAAGAAGAAGCTGTGCGAGTTGTAGGGCGTAACACCGAAGGGCACCTGGTTGACACCGATCTGGCCCTGCAGTGAATCGCTGAAATCGTAGCCGGCCCAGGCATGATGAATGACATTCATATACTGGTACCAGCGCCACTCGGCGGAAAGAATCACGTCGCCAACGGTACCGTCGAAGTTCAGGCGGACGGTATCCATCTCGAAGGTGCCGTTGTTGTCCTTGGACAGGTCATTATAGTCTTCCAGGACGTACTGGAACCGGACGGCGCCGCCGACATCGATTTCAGTGGCCTTCTTTTCGTCGTAGGTTTCGGCAGCGATTTCCTTGACCTGCTCTTGGTCTGCATCGCCTTCCTCGACTTCGGCCAGGCGTGACTCCACTTCTTTGCGCTTTTCTTCTTCTTCCTCACGTTCAGCGCGCAACTCGTCGAGCTGCTGTTGCATTTCGAGAAGCTGCTGCTGCATGCGGTCGATCTGCTCCTTGAGCATATCGGCCTCGTCCTGCCCTTCCGAAGCGGAGGCGGCCGACATCACACAGGCCATGATCAGGAATGCAGACAATCTCAACCAGGATGGCTTTCGCATGTTCCTCTCCCTAAATGTCTGGAAAATTGAGTTTCCCCTGCAGCCACAATCGAGCCCGGATTGGATCCGGAGAGCTTGCATTGACCGCACTTGTCTAGACAAGCGCGCTGGAGCAAGGATTCTCCTTCCCTGTTCTGACTCGAACGCGCTGCAGAAGCTCGAGATTAATTTAATCTTAACAGATGCTCGCAAGGGCACGCAAACAAAACCTAGACGTGCGTCACCTTTTGTAATGCGAGCGCAGCGGCAGATTCATCTCGCGCAACTCCTTTCGAGCACGCTCGTGATCCGGGTCCTCCCGCACGGGTTGCCGGGCTATTTGTTGGATATAGGATTCATCAAAGCCATGGTGCAAAGCACCACTGACGATCACGTCGACATACCAGTCGAAAGGCCTCAGAGTCCTCGTGGTCCATTGCAAGGGGGCCGTGTAGCTGAACGCCTGGCACTGCTTCCCATGCAGATCGATCGTGAACGGGACGGTCTCGTAACCGTGCCCGCACCCCTCGAACACGTCAAGTTTCCTCACTTGATCCGGACTGAGCGCAAATACGGCGGCCCGGGCGGCGAAACCGCTGCCTGGACAGGCATGTAGATTGGCCTTGGAGGAGCCGTCGCCGCCACGCTTTTCGAAACGCAGCCTCCACCCCGGGAGTTCAACCGCTCCGACCAGGCCCACCGAGCCGATTCGCGCTTCGAGCCGGCGTGGGTGAAGGTTCGATCCGTAGGCGATATACAGGCGTTGCCGAACGGACGGCATGGAAATCAGACGAGGCCGCGTGGGCGGAATGACCGGTCGTACAAATTCAGTGCGTAGCGGTCGGTCATGCCGGCCACGAAGTCGAGCACCTGCGTGAGTCGGTCAGCGTCCTGAATGCAGTAACTTTCTGGGATGAGTTCGGGGTGAGCGATCAGGTGATCGACTAGTTGATGAATGACGCGGCGAGCCCGTTCATTCTGCGCCACGGCCTCCGGTCGCAGATAGACTCGCTCGAACATGAACTCACGAAAACGCTTCATGGCCTGAAGAACGTCGGCACGCATTACGACCTTGCCACGCTCGAGTGATTCGTCGATGACCGCCTCGATCATCGCGTTGATCCAGCTGCGGCCCTCGAGCGGGCCCAGTATCTCGATGACGTCGGACGGGATGTCGGACGCCTCGATCACACCGGCACGGAGGGCGTCCTGCAAATCATGGTTGAGATAGGCGATGCGGTCGGCGTAGCGGCAGACCCAGCCCTCCGGCGTACGCGGCGGCGGCTTGACCCGCCAGGTATGGGCGCGAACGCCGTCGAGCACCTCCCAGGTCAGGTTGCGCGGCTCGAGCACACGAAAAATGCGCACCCCCTGCTCCGAATGCAGCCACTCGCCGCCGTCGATGTAATCCGACAGCGCCGCTTCGCCCGTATGGCCGAAGGGCGTATGGCCGCAGTCATGCGCCAGGCAGATGGCTTCGGTCAGGGTTTCGTTGAGCCCCAGGGCGGTGGCCAGCGAACGGGCCACCTGCGTCACATGCAGGGTGTGGGACATCCGGGTGACGAAATGATCGCCTTCGGGATTGATGAAGACCTGGGTCTTGTGCTTGAGCCGCCGGAACGCCTTGGAATGCAGGATCCGGTCGCGATCGCGCTCGAATTCCGTGCGATAGGGATCGGGCGCTTCTTCCCGCTCACGCCCCCGGCTCCCGGCCGAGCGGGTGGCGAGCGGTGAGAGCCATTCCTCGCGGGCTTCGCGCTGCTCGCGGGTGACGGCACTCAGAGACGGTCTTCCTATGGTTGCGGCCATGGCGTTCAGTTTACAGTGCGCGCTTGACCGAATCGTCGAAGCCGACCAATACTGCGTCAGGCAGCTGTAAAACCGGGCGCTTGATCAGCGTTGGATGCCGGGTCAGCAATTCGGGCGCCACGTCCACGTCCAATGCACGCGCCCGCTCGTTCTCGCCGAGGCTGCGCCAGGTCGTCGAACGGCGGTTGACCAGTTTTTCGAGACCGACTGCATCGATCCAGCTGCGAAGCCTGGCCTGGTCGATGCCGTCGGTGCGGAGGTCATGCCAGCGATAGGCTCGCCCGGACTGCGCCAGCCACTTGCAGGTCTTGCGACACTTGTCGCAATTTCCGATACCGTAAATTTCGATCATGGAATTGATGTGGGAGCGGGTCGGATGAAGCTCAAGTGACTGAGTGCTTGACCAGCGGCCCCGGCGCGCGTCCCGGCCTGATCGAACCGCGTGCTGGTGACTTTATATCGTATTATGCTAATATACAGGGAACTGGAATCTTGGGGAACAGCATGAAAGCGCGTCTACTTGTCATGGTCGCCGCAATGATCTGGACCGCGGCCGTGTCGACCCCCGCTGGGGCCGTCGAATGGCTGCCGGTGGAACGGGCGAGCCTGGTCGAATCGGTGCGGCTCGACGGCATGATCGAGGCCGTCCAGGAAAGCACCGTGTCGGCCCAGACGGCCGGCACCATCGTCGAACTACCCTACGACGTCGATGATGTGGTCGAAGCCGGTGCGCTCATCGCCCGGCTCGATGACACCGAGCAGCGAGCCCGACTCGAGCAGGCCCGCGCCAACCTCGACGAGGCCGAGGCCAGCCTGGAAGACGCTCGCCAGCGGTACGAACGCGTCGAACCACTGGCCGAGCGCGGCGTCGCCTCCCAATCCGACCTGGATCAGGCCCGAAACGCGCTGAGTGCCGCCCGGGCCCGTGTGACGCAATTCAAAAGCGCCATCGAGGAGGCCCGCGAGCAGTTCGATTACACCCGCGTCACCGCTCCCTACGGCGGCATCATCACGGCCCGCCACGTCGAGCTCGGCGAATCCGTACGGCCGGGCCAGCCGCTTCTGAGCGGATTCGCCCTCGACCCGCTGCGCGTGATCGCTTCCGTACCACAGCGCTACATCGACCGGGTCGGAGACGAAAATGGTCTGCGCGTCGTGCTCGACGACGGCCGCGAACTCACAAGCGGCAGGATCACCCGCTTTCCCTTCGCTGATGCGCCGGGTCACGGCGTGACTGTCCGCATCGCCGTCGACAACGGCGACCTCGGCATCTATCCCGGCCAGCTGGTACGCGTCATGCTGCCGGTCGAACGCCGCGAGACGCTGTGGATTCCGGCCGAAAGCCTGCTCAGGCGCAGCGAGCTGCGCGCGGTCTTCGTGCGCGCTGATTCCGGCGAGCCCAGGCTGCGGCAGGTCCGCATCGGGGCGCGCCAGGGCGATCGCCTGGAGGTCCTCTCGGGCCTGAGTGAAGGCGAGGAGGTCGCGCTCGATCCCGAAGCCATCTTCGCCCGGAGCCGGTCGCAATGAGTCAGGATCAGCCGAGCATGGGTCCTTCCGGACACATCGCGCGCGCCTTCCAGGATTCCCGCCTGACGCCGCTGCTCGCCGCCGTGGGTATCATCGCCGGTCTGCTGGCCGTGGTGATCACGCCCAAGGAGGAAGAGCCACAGATCGACGTCACCATGGCCGACGTCTTCGTGCCCTTCCCCGGCGCGAGCGCCGAGGA
Organism: Wenzhouxiangella sp. 15190; assembly: GCF_003417465.1. Taxonomy (GTDB): domain Bacteria; phylum Pseudomonadota; class Gammaproteobacteria; order Xanthomonadales; family Wenzhouxiangellaceae; genus Wenzhouxiangella. The sequence continues at coordinate 50,539 of NZ_QVMV01000034.1, read as the reverse complement.
AGTCGAGTTCCTGATCACCAACCCCGGTGAGCAGATCTTCGACGAGATATCGGACGTCAAGCACGTCTACTCGACTTCGCGCCAGGGCCAGGCGGTGATCACCGTCGAATTCGAAGTCGGCATTCCACGTCAGGATGCCCTGATCCGCCTCTACAACAAGGTCTACTCCAACACCGACTGGTTCCCGGCCGATCTCGGCGCCGGGCAACCGGTGGTCAAGCCCAAGGGCATCGACGACGTCCCGATCGTCACGCTCACGCTCTACGATCCCGACCGACGCCAGACCGGCGAGGAACTCACCCGCCTGGCCCATACCCTGGAAGTGGCGCTCAAGCGCGTTTCCGGTACGCGCGACGTCTACACCGTCGGCGGCGTGCCCGATCGCGTGGACGTGGTTTTCGACCCCGCCAGCCTGGCCGGCTACGGCATGACCCTGGCCGATGTTCGCGACGCCATCCGGGCGGCCAACAGCGCCGCCGGCGAAACACGCATCATGCGCGACGGTGTGTCTATTCCCCTGCAGCCCGGCAGCCTGCTGGAGACCGCCGAGCAGGTCCGGCGCCTGGTTGTCGGACTGCACGGTGACACGGCCGTGCGCCTGGGCGACATCGCCGAAGTCCGCCGCGGGGAGACGGTGCCCGACCAGAGCGTCATGCTCGGCCTGGGCCCGGGCAGCGAAGACGGACAAGGACAGGTCTATCCGGCCGTGACCCTGGCGGTGGCCAAGAAACCGGGCGAGAACGCCATCGACATCGCCGACGCCGTCAAGGAGCGCCTGGACATCCTGAAGGGCCGCGTCATTCCCGACAACACCGAGGTACTGGTCACCCGCAACTACGGTGAAACCGCCTCGGACAAGGCCCGCTCGCTGATCCGTGACCTGATCTCGGCAACCGTCGCCGTGATCCTGCTGGTGCTGGCCACCATGGGCTGGCGCCAGGCGATGATCGTTGGCACGTCGGTGCTGGTCACCCTGCTGCTGACCCTGGTGTTCTCCTGGGCCTGGGGCTTTACCCTCAACCGCGTTTCCCTGTTCGCGCTGATCTTTTCCATCGGCATCCTGGTCGACGACGCCATCGTCATCGTCGAGAACGTACATCGCCGTATCAGCATCTCGAAGCGACCCATCCGCGACATCGTGCCCGCGGCGGTCGACGAAGTGGGCACGCCCACCATCATGGCGACACTGACGGTCATGGCCGCGCTCATCCCCATGGCTTTCGTGACCGGCCTGATGGGCCCCTACATGGGCCCGATCCCGATCAACGCCTCGGCCGGCATGGTGCTCTCGCAAGTCGTCGCCTTCGTGCTCGCACCCTGGCTGGCCGTGCGCCTGCTGCGGCGCGAACGCGGTTCCGACGAAGCAGACAGCCAGCAATCGGAAAGCTCGATCGAAGGCATTAGCCCGCGCCTGCGTGGCATCTTCTCGTCGATTTTCACCCCCTTCCTCGGCGACAACCACAGGAACCGATGGCTGCTGACCGGCGCCGTCGTGGGGCTCACCCTGCTCGTGGCGCTACTGCCCGTATTTCAGGCCGTGGTTCTCAAGATGCTGCCGTTCGACGACAAGTCGGAACTGCAGGTGGTGGTCGACATGCCCGAGAACACGCCGATGGAAGAAACCATGCGGGTGCTGATGGAGATGGGCGACCACGTCTCCGGGATCGATTCGGTCACGGACTGGCAGGCCTACGCGGGCACGGCCTCGCCGATCAACTTCAACGGCCTGGTGCGCCAGTACTACCTCAGGGGCGAGCCCTACCACGGCGACCTGCAGATCAACCTGATCGACGAGGGCCGCGACCGCCAATCGCACGAGATCGCGCTCGACCTGCGCGGCCCGATGACCGAAATCGGCGAACGCTACGGGGCGGCGGTGAAGATCGTCGAAGTCCCGCCGGGCCCGCCGGTGCTCTCGCCGGTGGTTGCCGAAGTCTACGGCCCCACGCCCGAAGCGCGCGCGGAGCAGGCAAAGTCGCTGGCCAGGCACATGGAGCGTATTGATGGCTTGGTCGACATCGACACGACCGTCACCGCGCCCACCGAGCGCTGGCAGGTGGTTATCGATCGGCACCGCGCAGCCACCCTGGGTATTTCCCAGGCCCAGGTGGTCGACGCCCTGGCCGTTTCCCTGGGCGAGCGCAACGTCGGCTACCTGCGCGACCCCGGCGCCAAACATGCCGTACCCATTCGCGTGATCCTCTCCGAAGGCGACAAGGCACAGCCTTCGGCCCTGATGTCGCTGCCGGTGATGAGCCGCGACGGCGAGATGATTCGCCTGGCCGACGTAGCCCGCATCGAACAATCGCAGTGGCCGGGCATCATCTACCACAAGGATCTGTTGCCGGTCACCTACGTCACCGCGGACATGGCCGGCGATATCGACTCGCCGCTTTACGGCATGTTCGCGCTGGCCTCCGAACTCTACGACCAGGCGAACGCGCCGACGCAGTACTGGATCAACCAGCCCGAGTGGCCGGGCACGCCAGCGCTGAAGTGGGACGGTGAATGGCAGATCACCTACGAGACTTTCCGCGACATGGGCCTGGCTTATGCCGTGGGCGTGTTCGTGATCTTCCTTCTGCTGGTCGCGCAGTTCCGCGCCTACCTGATCCCGCTGATCGTCATGGCGCCGATTCCGTTGACCCTGATCGGCATCCTGCCCGGCCACGCCCTGCTCGGGCGGGAATTCACCGCCACGAGCATGATCGGCATGATCGCGCTCGCCGGCATCATCGTGCGCAATTCCATCCTGCTGGTGGTCTTTATCCGGCAATTGCTCGACGAGGGTGAATCCCTGGAAGACGCGGTGGTGCTGGCCGGCGTGGTGCGCCTCAAGCCGATCGCGCTCACCGCGATCTCGGCCATGCTGGGGGCAGCCTTCATCCTGCCCGACCCGATCTTCAACGGCCTGTCGATCTCGCTGATCTTCGGCCTGGCGGTGTCGACACTATTGACCGTGCTGCTGGTTCCCCTGCTCTACTACGTGTTCATCGGCAAGAGTGAAGTGCAGGCCGGTTGAGGCCCCGGTTTCCGGGCGGGCGCCACACAGCGCCCGCTCGAGGCGGCGTGGCCCACTAACGGCAGTCACTGAGCGTTTCGGAGTAACTCGTTAACGGACGTGCGCGAACGGGTCTTCTCGTCGACCTGCTTGACGATAATGGCGGCATAAAGGCTGTGGCTGCCGTCGTCAGCCGGCAGGGTTCCGGCAACCACCACGGAACCGGCCGGCACGCGGCCGGTGGTGATCTCGCCGGTCTCGCGGTTATAGATGCGCGTGGACTGGCCCAGGAAAACGCCCATGCCGACCACCGCGCCCCTCTCGACGATCACGCCCTCGACCACTTCCGAGCGCGCGCCGATGAAGCAGCCGTCCTCGATGATGGTCGGGTTGGCCTGCAGCGGCTCGAGCACGCCGCCGATGCCCGCACCGCCGGAAAGATGCACGCCCGAACCGATCTGGGCGCAGGAGCCGACCGTCGCCCAGGTATCGATCATGCTGCCGGCGCCGACGTGGGCCCCGATATTGACGTAGCTGGGCATGAGCACGACGTCGTCGCCGATATGCGCACCGCGCCGCACGGTCGCCGTCGGCACCACGCGCGCGCCGCAGCGATCCGGCGTGTCGACCTCATCGGCAAAACGCAGGTCGACCTTGTCGAAGTAGTTGCTGACGCCACCTGCCATCACACGATTGGGCGTAAGACGGAAATGCAGCAGAATGGCTTGCTTGAGCCAGCCATTGACACGCCACTGGCCGTCGTCGCCAGGCTCGGCGACACGCAGTTCGCCCGATTCCAGCCCCCGCAGACAGCTCTCGATCTGCCCGCGCAGTTCATCATCGACCGTCTCGGGCGAAAGATCGCCGCGGCGATCCCAGGCGGATTCGATGGTGGATCTGAGTTTGACGAGATCGTTGTTCATAAGCGCAGTGTTAAGTGTGAAGTGTTAAGTGTAAAGAAATGTTGGGCCTGCCACCATCGAACGAGGCTGCTGCCAGCAATTCGAGCAGGAACTACCCGAAGCGCTCAAAACGCCCGCCTCATAACACTTCACACTTCACACTTCACACTTAACACTTAAAACTTCACACTTTTCAACCAACGTCCAATCGCTTCCGAAGCTCCCCCTCGAGCCGATCGCAGGAGTCCCGGTCGAGCGGCCGGCCGTTGGCGTCGGTGATGGTGAACACGTCTTCCACGCGCTGACCGAAGGTGGCCACGCGGGCGTCGTGCAGGCGCAGGCCGTGGGCGACCAGGGCCTCGGCGATGGCCGACAGCAGGCCGGGGCGATCGGTGGCGGCGATTTCCAGGTCGGTCACGCCGTCGCCGGCCGACAGCTTGATTTCGGAGCGGCCCATGAAAGGCTGAAGCCGGCGCGGCACGGGTCTGGGCGGCAGTGGGCGGACTTCGCGCGCATCGAGCTGCTCGACGAGGGAACCCTTCAGGCGCTCGGCATCCGATTCGTACAGGGGCTGGTTGTGCGAGTCCATGACCTGGAAGATATCCCAGCTCTTGCCGTCGTCGGACGTGATCACGCGTGCCCCCATGACGTTGAGCTGCATGCGATCCAGTTCGCGCGCCACCACCGCGAACAGGCCGGCAAAATCAGCGGCGTGCACGAAAATCTCGCTGATGCCCTTGTCTTCGAGACTTCGGCATGCCACCAGCGGCAATGACGGGCCGTCCAATACCTCCCTCGTCGTCCAGACCAGCTGCTCCGCGTCCAAACGTAGGAAAGCCCGATCCGGCAACGGTCTCCAGCAACGCTCGACGGTTTCGGGATCCACGTCCAGATCCTGCAGCAGGGCGAGCGCTTCACTACGCGTCTCGTCGAGGCTCGCCTGGCGATCGACCGGGTGTTCGAGCCCCCGGCGCAGGGCCTCGGTGGTCGCCACGTAGAGCTCCCACAGCAGGCTGTCCTTCCACGAATTCCACAGCCTGGGGCTGGTCGCGGCGATATCGGCCACGGTCAACACGAACAGATGATCGAGATGTCGCTGATCGCCCACCGTTTCGGCAAACGCGTTGACCACCTCGGGATCGGAAATGTCCTCGCGCTGGCTGGTGCGCGACATTAACAGGTGCTGGCGAACCAGCCAGACGACCAGGTCCCGATCGGCATCCGCCATGTCGAGACGATCGACGAAGCGCCTTGCATCCTCGGCACCCAACTCGGAATGGTCGCCGCCGCGGCCCTTGGCGATGTCGTGAAAGAGCGCGGCCAGGTAGAGCACTTCCGGACGCTCGATGCGCTTGAAGATTTCGATGGCGTGATTGAAGCGGTCCGGATGCTTGGCGTAGGCGAAACGCCTCAGGTTGCGGATCACGAACAGCGTGTGCTGATCGACCGTATAGACATGGAACAGGTCGAACTGCATGCGACCGGTGATCTGGGCGAATTCCGGCAGCAGGGCGGCGAGCACCCCGTAGCGATTCATGCGTGCCAACTGGCTGTAGACCAGGCGGTCGCGCCGCAGCAGTGCGAGCAGGTAGCCGAGAATTTCCGGGTCGCGGCGGTAGTCGTCGTCGATCAGGTACAAGTGCTCGCGCACCAGCCGGATGGTCGTAGCGCGAACGCCGCGCACATCGGGATGATCGGCGAGTACCAGGAACATGCGCATGATCAGCGACGGATACTGCACCAGCGCGTGCGGATCCTTGAGCTCCAGGTAACCGTGATGAATGCGGAAATGCGCGTCGATATCGGCCGATGGCAGGTGGCGGCGGCCGGCCAGCAATTCCTCGTCGAAGCTCTGCAACAGCCGTTCATTGAGCCGCTCGAGCTGCATGACATTGCGGTAATAGGCCTGCATGAACCGCTCGACCGGTTCGTTGCTCTCCTTGCACTCGCCATAGCCGAACTGTTCGGCCAACCGGCGCTGATATTCGAACAGCAGGCGTTCCTCGGCGCGACCGGCCGTCTGGTGCAGGGCCCAGCGCAGGCGCCAGAGATGCTCGCGCGCGGCCACCAGGTCTTCGTGCTCGCGCTCGCTCAGAAACCCATGCTCGACCAGGCCGTGCAGGGTGGAGGTGCCGAAATGCCGGCGGGTGACCCAGGCGATCATCTGCATGTCGCGCAGTCCACCCGGCCCCTCCTTGAGGTTCGGCTCGAGGTTGTAGACGGTATCCTCGAAATGTTCGTGGCGCTGGTCCTGCTCCTCGACCTTGGCCGAGAAGAACTCGTCGGCCGGCCACAGTGCCGGGGGATCGGTTCGTTCCCGCATGGCGTGATAGAGCCCACCCTGCCCGGCCATCAGGCGCGACTCCATCAGATTGGTGGCAACGCCGACATCCTCACGCGCCTCCTCGACGCATTCCTCGACGCTGCGAGCGCTCTGGCCGGGATGCAGATCGGCATCCCAGAGCACCTGGACGAACTGCTCGAGTGATGCCGCATCGACGTCCTGGTCGTCGGGCAGCAGGATCAAAAGGTCGACGTCGGAATGCGGGTGCAATTCGCCGCGGCCGAAACCGCCGACCGCGCAGAGTTCCAGTCCGGCATCACTCGGCGCCAGACGGTCCCAGGCCGTCAGCACGAGCTGCTCGACCACCCAGGCCCGGGCCTGGACGAGATCGCGTATATCGGTGTTCGCGAGGAATTGCCGCTGCAGCTCGGCGTCGGCCGCTTCACGCGCCTCGCCCAGCGCATGGCTGAGCAACTCGGGTCGGGCATCGAGTTCAGCCAGTGCCGCGAGATCGAGGCAGTCGCGGGTGGCCGGAACTGCGCTCAATCGTTCGATCACAGCGGGTCGTCGGGCAGTTGCGTCAGGACTTCGAAACCGTCGTCGGTCACCGCCAGGGTGTGTTCCCACTGGGCGGTCAGGCTGCGGTCCCGGGTAATCACCGTCCAGCCATCGGGCAGCAGCTTGGTATGGCGCTTGCCCAGGTTGATCATCGGTTCGATGGTGAACGTCATTCCGCGCTCGAGCACCATGCCCTGGCCGGGCCGGCCGTAATGCAGCACCTGCGGTGCTTCGTGGAAACCCCGACCGATGCCGTGGCCGCAATATTCGCGCACCACCGAGCAACGCTCGCCCTCGGCATATTCCTGGATGGCGTGGCCGATATCGCCCAGCGTCGCGCCGGGCCTGACCGTCTCGATACCGCGCACCAGCGCCTCGTGCGCCACGTCACAGATACGACGCGCCTTCACCGACGGTTCACCGGCGTAAAACATCTTGGATGTATCACCGTGCCAGCCGTCCTTGATGACGGTGACATCGATGTTGAGGATGTCGCCGTCCTTGAGTTTCTTGTCGCCGGGAATGCCGTGGCAGACCACATGATTTACAGAAGTACAGATCGACTTTGGAAAACCCTTGTAGTCGAGCGGCGCGGGTACGGCGCCGAGTTCGTCGACGATGTACTCATGCGCTATGCGGTCAAGCTCGCCGGTGGTCACGCCCGGCTTGACGTGCTCACGAAGCAGCGCCAGAACACTGGCAGCCTGCTGGCCTGCCACGCGCATCGTCTCGATTTCCTCGGGCTTTTTGATATGAACTTGATGATTCATCAATGAAACTATTTTGAAAGTGCAACAGTCTACCCGATAGGGCACTGGATAGCGTCGGCAGCGGGGTTATTCCGTTGGCATGACCATCGACCCATGCCTTTTGGCACGTGTGTCCGAGAGCGGGTAAATGGCAGGATGGCGCTCACTGGAGAGTCACGTTCGACAACCGCGATCCGGGACACGCGAACCTCATGAAAAAGATTCTACGATACACACTGCCGCCGGCGCTGATCGTCGCCTCGATCATCGTCGTACTCATCCTGGCCAGCAACCGTCCGGAGCCGCCCGAACGCGAGCCGGTCGAGACGGCCATGCTCGTCGACACCATTGCCGCCGAGCTGGCAGGCGATCGTTTCATCGTCGAAGCCCAGGGCACGGTTCAGCCGCGTACCCAGACCACCCTGGTGCCCGAAGTCAGCGGCAAGGTGACGCACATCTCCGAGGAATTCGTGGCCGGCGGCTTCTTTCGCGCCGGTGAGGTCCTCGTCGAAATCGACCCGAGCGACTACCAAACCGCGGTCAAACAGGCCGAGGCCGACCTGGCCGCCGCACGCGCCCGCCTGTCTGACGAGCAGGCACGGTCCGACCAGGCCCGGCGCGACTGGCGCAAGCTGCACGGCAATGAGGGCGAGCCCTCGCCACTGGTGCTGCGCATTCCGCAGCTCGAGCAGGCAAAAGCCTCCGTGCAGGCGGCCGAAGCGGCGCTGGCCCAGGCCCGTCGCAATCTCGAGCGTACCCGCATCTCGCTGCCCTACGACGGCATGGTGCGCTCGCGCTCGGTCGATATCGGCCAGTACGTCGGCGTGGGCACCACCCTGGGCGTCGCCTTCGCCGCGGACACCGCCGAGGTTCGCCTGTCCCTGCCCGACCGGGACCTGGCATTCATCAACCTGCCGCAACCCGGCCGCAAGCAAGGTCCGCGCCCAAGGGTGCGATTCTTCGGCGACGTCAGCGGCCAGCGTGGCAGCTGGACCGGCGAAATCGTGCGTACCGAGGGCGTGATCGAAGAGACGACACGCCTGACCCATGCCGTGGCCCGGATACAGGATCCCTACGGCCTGCTGGGCGAAGAGCGACCGGTGCCGCTGCCCATGGGCACTTATGTGCAGGCCGAAATCCAGGGCCGTTCGGCGTCCGGCCTGATCGAGTTGCCGCGCGAGACCCTGCGCGAAGGCGACCGGCTTTTCATTGCCGACGAGGACGATCGCCTGGAAATCCGCAATGTCGACGTCGTTCGCTCCACCGCCCAGCGCGTCTACCTGGCCGACTCGATCGAGCCCGGTGAACGCGTGATCACCACGGCCATCGCCGCCCCGATTTCAGGCACCCGACTCAACGTGCGGGAGAGTCAATCGAGCGAACCTGAACTGCGCATCCTGCCCGCCGAAGAGGAGCAGGAAGTGGCTGCGCAATCGGAGGACGCACAATGAATCCCGAACGCAACTGGTACGGCAACATCATTGCCTGGTTCGCCAACAACTCCGTGGCGGCCAACCTTCTGATGCTGTGCCTGCTGTTCGGCGGCCTGGTCACGGCATTCACCATCACCAAGGAAATCCAGCCGAGGATCGAGACCAACTACGTCACGGTGACGGTGCCCTACCGCGGCGGCACACCGCGCGACGTCGAGCAGGGTGTGCTGATCAAGATCGAGGAAACCATCCAGGACATCGAGGGCATCAAGGAAATGGTCGCCACCGGGCGCGAGGGCTCCGGCAGCGTTCAGGTCGAGGTCAATCAGGACTATGACGTACTCGAGGTGCTCGACGAGATCAAGACGCGCGTGGACTCCATCTCGACCTTCCCGGCGGAGACCGAACGACCGGTCTATCAACGCAACACCTGGACCCAGGAGGTCATCTGGGTATCGGTTTTCGGCGATGTCGGCGAACGCACACTCAAGGAAGCCGCCCGCGACATCCGGGACGAGATCATCGCCCTGCCCGACGTCACCCGCGCCGAATTGGTCGGCACCCGTGCCTACGAGATCGGCATCGAAGTGCGCGAGGAAACGCTTCGCTCCTACGACCTGACGCTGGGTGAAGTAGCCCAGGCGATCCGCGAATCCTCGCTGGACCTGCCGGGCGGACGCATCGAAACCGCCGGCGGCGACGTGCTGGTGCGCACCATCGGCCAGGCATACGTCGGCCGCGATTTCGAAGACATCGTGGTTCGCTCCAACCCGGACGGCTCTCGCGTACTGGTGCGCGATATCGCCACCATTCGCGACGGCTTCGTCGAGCGCGAGCGCTATGCTCGTCACAACGGCCAGCCGGCCACCGCCATCCGCATCCTCAGCGTGGGCGAGCAGAACGCCCTGGCCGTTTCCGAGGCGGTACGCGACTACATCGCCGAAAAACAGGAAGAACTGCCCGACGGCCTCAGCGTCGACTGGTGGGCCGATATCTCCTACTACCTCAAGGGCCGCATGGAGATGATGGGCAAGAACCTGATCGCCGGCGCCGTCCTGGTCTTCCTCATCCTCGCGCTGTTCCTGCGCCTGAAGCTGGCCTTCTGGGTGATGGTTGGCCTGCTGATCGCCTTCCTCGGCGCGCTGTGGATGCTGCCGGCGGTTGGTGTAACCATCAACCTGATCAGCCTGTTCGGCTTCCTGGTGGTGCTCGGCATCGTGGTCGACGACGCCATTGTCATGGGCGAGTCCGCCTATACCGAGATCCGCGAGAAGGGGCACTCGGTCGACAACGTGGTCAACGGCGTCTACAAGGTTGCCATTCCCGCCACCTTCGGCGTTCTCACGACGATCGCCGCATTCCTGCCGATCCTGATGATCTCCGGTATTTCGGGGCAGTTCTTCGCAGCGATCGGCTGGGTGGTCGTGCTGTGCCTGTTCATGTCCCTGGTGGAGTCCAAGCTGATCCTGCCCGCCCACCTGGCGCACATGCGCATCAAGAAGCACGATCCGGATACGACCAACCGCTTCATTCGTTTCCAGCGCAGCTTTTCCGACGGCATGTTCCGGTTCGTGGATCGCTTCTACCTGCCGTCGCTGGGCGTCCTCATGCGCAACCGCTATCTATCGCTGGCGGCCTTTATTTCGATCCTCATTCTCTCGCTCGGGCTGGTCTTCGGCGGCATAGTCCCCAGGGTGTTTTTCCCCGACTTTACCGGCGACTTCATGCAGGCCGAACTTGAAATGAACGAGGGCACGCCGGCCTACGTCACGCACGCCAACATGGACCGGCTGGCCAGGAAGCTCGAAGCGGCCGACGAAAAACTCCAGGAGAAACACGGCCTGGAGGACGATATCGTGCGTACGGTCTTCGCCTGGTCGGGTTCGGATACTTCCGGGGGCATGCTGGTGGAGCTCGCGCGCAACGAGGACAGCCCCGTCACCATCACCGAACTGGAGCGCGCATGGCGCGAGGCCGTCGGTCAGATTCCCGGCGCGCGCGGCCTTCGTATCGGCAACGCCGGCGGCGGACCGGGCGGCGGCGGGCCGGATATCTCCTTCCAGCTCGTGGGCAACGATCTCGACCAGCTCGAGTCAGCCGCGGCCGACCTCGAGAGCCGCGTCAACGGTTACGAGGGCACCTATGATGTGCGCAATTCCTTTGAAGGCGGCCTGAAGGAGCTGCAGCTTGAAATCAAGCCCGAGGCCGAAGTGCTGGGCCTGAGCCAGCAGAACCTGGCCCGGCAGGTCCGTCAGGCTTTCTTCGGCGAGGAAGTCCAGCGCATCCAGCGCGGCCAGGACGACGTACGCGTGATGGTGCGCTACCCGCGCGAGCAGCGCACCTCGGAGGGATACCTGGAGGCCATGCGGATTCGCACGCCCGACGGCTCGGAAGTGCCTTTCGGTTCGGTCGCCGACGTGAAGGTCGGCAACAGCCCCTCGGTGATCCGCCGCTTCGACCGCCAGCGCTCGATCAGCGTCACCGCGCGCGTCGACAAGGAGATTGCCGAACCGGGCCGCATCACCGAAGAATTGCGCCAGACACACCTGCCGGAAATCCTGGCCGGCTATCCCAGCGTCAGCTACCGGGTGTCCGGCGCGACGCGCAGCCAGCAGGAAGTCGCGCGCGATCTGTTGATCGGCACGGCATTTGCCCTTTTCCTGATCTACGCGTTGATCGCCGTGCCGTTGCGCTCCTACCTGCAGCCCTTGCTGATCATGTCGGTCATTCCCTTCGGCATGGTGGGCGCCGTGGCCGGCCATTGGCTGCTGGGAATCCCCATCAGCATGCTCAGTTTCTTCGGCATCATCGCGCTCGCCGGTGTGGTGGTCAACGACAGCCTGATCCTCGTCGACTTCGTCAACCGGCATCGCCGGGCCGGCGAGTCGCGCATCGACGCGGCCGTCAAGGCCGCCCGCTCGCGCTTTCGGCCCATCATCCTGACTTCGGCAACGACGTTCCTGGGGCTGGCGCCGATCGTGTTCTTCGAGACCAGCCTGCAGGCGCAGATCGTCATCCCGATGGCGACCTCGCTGGCCTTCGGCATCGTCTTCGCCACCGTCATCACACTGGGCCTGATTCCGATCCTCTACCTGATCGGCGACGACTTCGTCCATCTCCTGCAGCGCATCCTGGGACGCGAACGCACCGGCATGGTGGCCTCACAGGAAGCTTGACCCTTTGTCGACCCGGACATCCCGGCCGGCAGTGAACGAGGTCGTGCAGAAAGGAAACGTGCGGGGTCCCGGCTCAAGGCCGGGACGACCCCAGTAGCTGTCGCCCCGGAAGGTGCGAAGCGCCTATCCGGGGCCTCGCACATCTCGGCGGGCAATGAGCTGGGTCCGTTCAAAAAGGGAATGCGCGGCGTCCCGGCTCTAAGGCCGGGACGACATCCTGAAAACGCCGGTTAGAATGCGAGCAATGAATCCATCGGAGCACGCCATGCGCCCGGCAACCCGTATCCAGACACAAATCGCCCTGGCGCTGCTTGTTGCGCTAGCCGCCCTGGCCGGCTGCCAGACGGTCAAGTACCGCACGCTGGAGGCCTTCGGCGTGGAAAAACGCGACATCCTGTCGGACAACGTCGAGTCTGCGCGCGACGCCCAGGACGACGCCAAGGAGCAATTTTCCTCCGCGCTCGAGCAGTTCCGGGCCACGGTGGCTTTCGACGGCGGCGAACTGGAAGATCTCTACGACAATCTGAACCGCTCTTACGAGCGCAGCGTCAAGGATGCCGATCGGGTGCGCCAGCGCATCGACAAAGTCCGCAACGTGGCCGAAGACCTGTTCGACGAATGGGCGAACGAACTCGACGACTACGAGAGTGCGGACCTGCGCCGGCGATCACGCGAACTCATGCAGGAAACACAAAACCGCTACGAGCGCATGATCGCGGCCATGGAACGTGCCGAAGCCACGATGGACCCCGTGCTTCAGGCCTTTCAGGATCAGGTGCTGTTTCTCAAGCACAACCTCAACGCCCGCGCCATCTCTGCCCTCGGAGACGAACTCGACAGCATCGAGTCGGACACCGAAGCGCTGGTCGCCGCCATGAACGAAGCCATCGCCGAGGCCGACGCGTTCATACAGACGCTAGAATGACATCCACCCTGTCGCACATCTTCAGGCGGCACTCAGTCGGGCCGTGCCGGATCAGAATGTGCGAGATCCCGGCTCAAGGGCCGGGACGACAGGGGCATTCAGACCCGCGTACGAAACAGCCAGTCGCCAATCGGATAGGTAATATTGAAGTTCTTGTGTGCCATCAGGGTCGACTCGTGATGGCGATGGTGCAAACGCCGGAGGCGGCGCAGGAAGGGAAACTGCAACAGGCTTGAATCCTCGGGCAGATGGTAGGCCAGGTGCAACAATTCGTAGTTGAGGTAATAGCCCAGGGCGGTGGCCACGAACAACCAGGCCACGTTGGGTGTGGCCAGCCAGGCCAGCAACAGGCCGATTGGCAGCGCAAACGCTCCGAAGAAGAACACCATCAGCACGGCCGGGAAGAGCACCACCCGGCAGTCCTGCCAGCCTTCCAGCGCCATGTGCCGATCGGTGAAGAAACGATGGTGCTGCCCGGCATGACGCTTGTAGATCAATCCCAGCCCAGGCACGTATCTGTGCATGACCCAGCGATGGCCGACATACTCGACCAGGTTGGCATAGAGAAAGGTCAGCGGAATGGTCAGCCATTCCAGGGCTGAAACCGCCTCCAGCCGCCATACGCAGAAGGCGATGCCTCCCAGCGTGAAAGCCAGTACGAACGCGAAATGCGCCTTGCCCGAATAGCTCGGGCCGATATTTTCCTGCCGATAGACGGCGCGGTAATCGGCGTTGCTGGCCATGTAATCAGATTGCCACTGCAATGGGTGTGCTGCAAGCCACGGACGGCAGAGATCGTGTTTGGGTTATTCGAATTTCGAATTTGTTTGAGATTTGGTGCTTCGAATTTGGTGCTTCTCATCAGTGCCGCAAAATGACCTGCGAGCCACCGGCGCGTAACGAAGTCACTGGTCGCGACGCGCCACCCCTCCGGGTGGCACATTCACACCCAATGGGGCACCATGAACCCATGAACGCCGCCGAACTGTTCGTCCAGTGCCTGGAAAACGAAGGCGTCGAGTACGTCTTCTCCGTTCCCGGCGAGGAAAACCTCGATCTGATCGAGGCCCTGCGCAAGTCCAACATCAAGCTGATCGTCACCCGCCACGAGCAAGGTGCCGGCTTCATGGCCGCCTGTTACGGGCGGCTGACCGGCAAGCCGGGCGTGTGTCTGTCCACGCTGGGACCCGGCGCCACCAACCTGATCACACCGGCCGCCTATGCCGAACTGGGCGCCATGCCCCTGGTATTGATTACCGGCCAGAAACCCATCAAGACGTCCAAGCAAGGCCATTTCCAGATCATCGACGTGGTCGACCTGATGCGGCCGGTCACCCGCTACACGCGACAGATCGTGTCGGCGGCGACCATCCCGTCGCGCGTCCGCGAGGCCTTTCGCCAGGCCGCGGAGGAACGCCCCGGCACCACCCACCTGGAGCTGCCCGAGGACATCTGTGAGGAAGAGACCGATGAGTTGCCGATCAAGGCCAGTATGCACCGCCGTCCCGTGGCCGAGGAAAAGGCCGTCGAGGCTGCCGTCGAGGCGATTGAAAAGGCCCGGCACCCGCTCCTGCTGATCGGCGCCGGCGCCAATCGCAAGCTGACCGCGCGCATGCTCCGGCGTTTCATCGACCATACGGGCATCCCGTTCGTCAGCACGCAGATGGGCAAGGGCGTGGTCGGGGAAACGGACTGCTGGATGGGTACCGCAGCGCTCTCGGAAGGCGACTACGCCCACCGGGTCATCGAACGCGCCGACTGCATCATCAACATCGGCCACGATGTCGTCGAAAAGCCGCCGTTTTTCATGCGTGAGGGCCGCCGGACCGTCATTCACGTCAACTTCTTCAGCGCCGAAGTCGACCCGGTCTACTTCCCGCAAATCGAAGTCACCGGCGATATCGCCAACGCCGTCTGGCAGATCGACGAGAAAATCGAAGTCCAGGACCACTGGGATTTCGAATTCGCCCACCGTGTCCGCTCAGCCATGCTCGAGGACCTGGATCGTGGGCGCGACCTGGATGGTTTCCCGGTCCATCCCCGGCGGGTCGTCCACGCCGTACGCGATGCCCTGCCCGAGGACGGCATCGTCAGCCTCGACAACGGCCTCTACAAGGTCTGGTTCGCTCGCAACTATCGCACCACACGGCCCAATACCCTGTTGCTCGACAATGCCCTGGCGACCATGGGCGCCGGGCTGCCGGTCGCCATGGCCGCCCGTCTCGTCCATCCGGACCGCAAGGTGCTGGCGATATGCGGCGACGGCGGTTTCATGATGAATTCCCAGGAAATCGAGACAGCCGTGCGGCTGGAACTCGACCTGGTCGTCCTGATACTGCGCGACGGCGCCTACGGCATGATCAAGTGGAAACAAGAGGACATGGGCCTGGCCGACTTCGGCCTGGATTTCGGCAATCCCGATTTCGTCCGCTATGCCGAAAGTTACGGCGCCAGCGGCTATCGGGCGGAGTCGCCCCCTCACCTTGATGAACTGTTGCGCGAATGCCTCGACCGTCCCGGCGTCCACCTGATCGACTGCCCGATCGACTACGCCGACAGCCAGCACGAGCTTTTCGAGGCCATCCCGAAAGCGAGTGCGTCGATCGACGATTGATCGCTGTCTTTAATCATGTGTCGCCCCGGAATCGGCGTCAGCCGATATCCGGGGCCTCGCAGGCATCACCGGGCACGACTATGGCTTAGTGCCAGCCGAAATGTGCGAGACCCCGGACAATCGCTTCGCGATTTCCGGGACGACAAGCGCAAGGTGCATCGTGAATAACGGCTGCTCGATTTCTGCAATGACAGAGCGAATCGGAGGTTGGCATTGGGTCCGCTCGACCGCATCTGAACGGATAGACGACCCAACACCAAACACTTATGAAACTTCCTGAAAAACAATACGTTGCAAGTTTCGATGTGGACGCCCAACGCACGTTCACGCCACTGTGCCCCGATGAACTGCCGGTCGACGAGGGCGAAACCATCGGCCCCGAGCTCAATCGCCAGGCCGGCTTCGCCGCCTTTCGACTGGGCTCGAAGGACTCCCACAGCCCCAGGGCCGTGTGGGTCACCGACGATCCGGAAAAGATCGGCAAGCCCGGCGTGGCGGGCGACAACGTCGAGGAGCACTGGCCGGTCCACGCCGTGCCCGGCACCGAAGGCTTCGAACTCGTTCCCGGCCTGCCCCGCCCGGCCGACTACGACTTCTTCGTCTGGAAGGGCGTGGAGCTGGACATGCATCCCTACGGCGCCTGCTACCACGACATCGCCGAGAAAATGAGCACCGGTGTCATCGAGTGGCTCCGGGCGCGCGAAGTGAGCCATGTACTCGTCGGCGGACTCGCCACCGACTTCTGCGTCTGGGCAACCGCGCGGCAACTGCAACAGGCCGGCTTCCAGGTGATTCTCAACCGGGCCGCCTGCCGCGGCATTGCCGACGACAGCATCGAGGAAGCGCTCGAAGCGATGGAGAAGGCTGGCATCGAGTTCATCGACAGCTGCGAGGAACTGGAGCAGCCGGCGTGATCCTCGAATCGCTGCTCGACACCGACATCTACAAGTACTCGATGATGCAGGCCGTGCTGCACCAGTTTCCCGGTGCCGAGGTTGAGTATCAATTCAAGTGCCGCAGCGAGGGCGTCGATCTGCGTCCCATCCGCCAGGATCTCGAGCGCGAGATCGAGCACCTTTGCTCGCTCAAGCTCGGGCCCGAGGAACTGAATTACCTCAGCAGCCTGCGCTACATGAAGTCGGATTTCATCGAGTTCCTGCGGTTGTTCCACCTGCAGTCGCGCTTCGTCGAGATCGGCGAGGACGACGAGCAGCTCACGATCCGGATTCGCGGGCCCTGGCTGCATACCATCCTGTTCGAGGTGCCTGTTCTGGCCATTATCAGCGAGCTCTACAGCCGCCATACCTGGCCGGATCACGAACTGGACGAAGGACGGAAGCGGCTCAATCACAAGGTCGAGCAGGTCAAGGCGCTCGACCGGCCGGACGAGTTCGTATTCGCCGACTTCGGCACCCGCCGCCGCTTCTCGCGCGAATGGCACGACGAGGTCGTCGAGACCTTCGCCTCCGAGGTTCCCGGAAGCTTTCGCGGCACCAGTAACGTCCGCCTGGCCAAGGAACTGGGGCTGGTTCCGATCGGCACCATGGCGCACGAATTCATCCAGGCCTGCCAGGCGCTCGGCCCGCGCCTGGCCGAAACCCAGCGCTTCGCCTTCGAGGTCTGGGCACGCGAATACCGCGGGGACCTGGGCATCGCGCTGTCGGACACCTACAGTCTCAAGGCCTTCTTGCGCGATTTCGACATGTACTTCTGCAAGCTTTTCGACGGCGCCCGCCAGGACTCGGGCGACCCGATGGAATGGGGCGAAGCCATGATCGAGCACTATCGCAACAACCGGGTCGATCCGAAAACGCGCAACCTGATCTTCTCCGACTCGCTGACCATTCCCCGGGCCGCCGAAATCTGGGAGCGATTTCGCGACCGGATCAACGTCTCATTCGGCATCGGCACCAACCTCACCCACGATACCGGCGTGAAACCGGTCAACATCGTCATCAAGATGACCGAGTGCAACGGTCAGCCGGTGGTCAAGCTTTCCGACTCGCCCGGCAAGATCGTCTCCACCGACCAGCACTACCTGGCCTGGGTTCGACAGGCCTTCGACGTACCAGCCGATTGATTACGAAAGCGTCCAGACGAACGGCGATGCGCTAGAATTCAATCGATGACTACCAACAGAAAGTCGTTAGCCGGCCACAGCGTATCGCTGGTGCTGGGCTCGGGCGGCGCCCGCGGCCTGGCCCACATCGGCGTGATTCATGCGCTGGAAAAGGCCGGCCTGGAAATCCGCCATATCGCCGGCTCCTCGATGGGCGCCGTGATCGGCGGCATTCATGCTGCCGGGCGACTCGATGCCTACGAGGAATGGGTGTGCCAGCTCGAACAGTCCGACGTGCTGGCGCTGGTCGACTGGAGCTTTTCCGGTGGCGGCCTGATTCGCGGCCGCAAGATCATCAACAAGCTGGCCGACCTGATCGGCCGCTACGACATCGAGGATCTGGACACGGAGTTCACGGCCGTTGCCGTGGATCTCGACCAGGGCCGTGAGGTCTGGCTGGACCGGGGACCGCTGTTCGACGCCATTCGCGCTTCCATTGCGATTCCCGGCGTTTTCACGCCGCACGAGTACCGCGGCCGCACGCTGATCGACGGCGGCATTCTCAATCCGGTTCCCATCGCACCGACCTTGCGCGCTATCAGCGACCTGGTCGTGGTCGTCGACGTCAACGCGCCGGCCGTCCACCCCCCGCCGCTGGAAAAGCAGCGGGAGGAAACCGACGATGACGACAGCATGCTCAGACGGGTCCGGGAGTTCATGAACGGCTGGCGAGACAACAACCCGAGCGAAAAGGACGAGCGGCCCGGCCTGATGGCCGTGATGATGCGCGCGCTCGACACGATGGAGGCGGCCATCGCGCGGCACCACATGGCCATCTTCCGCTCGGATATCATGGTCAGCGTTCCCAAGAACACCTGCTTCGTGCACGAGTTCCACCGTGCCTCCGAGGTGATCGCCCTGGGAGAGAAGCTGGCCAACGAAGCGCTCGCCTCGACCGACATGGAACGGCTGCGCCACATCGACAGACCGTAACAATTGAAACCGGAGAATGACCGATGTCCAACAATGACGACAGGCTGTTCGACGAAGCCGCCGACGCCGTAGTCGACCTCGGCAACCGGCTTGCCGCCGACAATCCGGACGTCGATCCGTGGGCGCTGGCTGACGGCCTGATCGCCGGTGCCGTTCACTTCTGGCTTTATTCCCACCAGCCCGAGGCGCCGGTGCCATCCGACGACGACCTGACCACCGCGCGCGAGCGCGTCGAGGAGCTGATCGACCAGGTCATGCAGTCGGCCGAGGAGAGCGAATACCTGCACTCGCCGCAGGATTCAGACGTCGGGCGGGCATAGGGCTTTTTTCGTCTTTTCGTTGATTCGTGCAATCGTTATTCCGTTCCGGCATCCGCAGTGCAGATGCCGGAACGACGAAACGATTTAACGACAGAACGAATTGTCCGGGTGCCAGCCGCCGGCTCGCCCTTGGCGGATCATGTCGTGTGCTACTTGCGGCTCTCTTCCCGAATCGCCTTGAACTCGTTGCCCTCGTACCACTCAGGCCAGCGATCGCTGTCGGCGACTGAACGGCCCACCGTGTAGAGCAGTTCCACGTCCTCGGCCACCCCGCGCAAATCCCAGTCCTCGCTATAGGTATCGGCCGTCTTGTGGTAGCGGTTGGCTCGATAGTCGGCCTGCCATTCCAGGCCGTACTCACGCCCTTCCTCGCGATGATCCACGCCGCCCTTGGCATACAACGCCGGGATACCGATCTTGGCCAGGTTGAAGTGGTCGGAGCGGTAGTAGTAGCCGGCTTCCGGGCTGGGTTCCTGCTCGATGTGGCGGCCCTGGCGCTCGGCAGCCTCGGCCAGGATTTCCTCCAGCTCGGACGACCCGTAACCGATGACCGTGACATCATTGGTGGGCCCGAGCACGGTCATGGCATCCATGTTGATGGCCGCGGCCGTATCGCCCGGGGCGTACACGGGGTCGTTTGCATAGTGGCGCGAACCCAGCAATCCGTATTCCTCCAGCGTGACGGCGGCAAACAGTTGTGTTCGCTCGGCCGGTCCCGCCTGCGCGTTGAGGCGCGCCAGTTCGAGCAGCCCGGCGGTACCGGAGGCATTGTCGACGGCACCGTTGTAGATACCCTCGGTGCCCGAACGAGCCATGTTACGCCCGAGGTGGTCCCAGTGAGCCATGTAGATCACAGCCTCGTCCGGGCGCTCGGTACCGGGTATTTCGGCAAGCACGTTGTAGGACGTGCCACGGCGTAGATCGTTTCGGACCTGCGCAGAAGCCGTTGCATCGAGACTCACCCACTCGAACCCGGGCTGCCTGGCGCGCTCCTTTTGCGCCTCGTAGTCAAGGCCGGCCGCGGCGAAAAGATCGCGCGCGGCATCGACGGTCAGCCAGCCCTCGAGATCGACCCGCGGGGCGGACTCGTCGCTGGCCAGGACGAACTCAGCACCCGACCAGGAATTGATCACGACCTCCCAGGGATAGCTGGCCGGCTCGGTTTCGTGCACGACCAGCGCGGCGGCCGCGCCCTGTCGGGCGGCCTCTTCATACTTGTAGGTCCAGCGACCGTAGTAGGTCATGGCGCGACCGTTGAACAGCTCCTCATCACCCGTGGCAAAACCGGGATCGTTGACCAGCATCACCACGGTCTTGCCCTCCACGTCGAGGCCGGCGTAGTCGTTCCAGTCATACTCCGGCGCGACGATGCCGTAACCGACGAAAACGATCTCGGAATCCTCGACCGCGTGCGGCTCGTCACCCAGTCGGCGCGAATTGATCACCATCTGCTCCGGGTAAGTCAGGGTCATGCTCTCCTCGCCCAGTTCGACCGAGATGTCACTGCGCTCGGCGTTGGTCAGTTCGATCATGGGCACCGGCTGCAGGTAGCTGTCGCCGTAGCCGGGCTTGAGCCCCAGTTCGCTGAATTCACGCACCAGATAATCGATGGTCATGCGGCCACCGCGCGTGCCCGGGGCACGGCCCTGGAACGCGTCGGAGGCCAGGGTCGAGACGTGCTCGGCGTAGCGTTCGGAGTCCACGCCGTCACCCGGCACTTCGGGGAGCAATTCTTCCGCCTCGTCGGCCTGCGCCGTGTCGGATTGGGCCTCACCGGATGGGGTCGATTCATCGCCGGCGGATTCGTCGACGGATTCGGAAGGGGATTGGCCACCACAGGCGGCCAGAAGCAGAACAAGAAAAACGGTCAGCAGGCGAGTCATGGGAATCGAGCTCCGTGGCAAAACCCTGATTCTAGCAGGCTCCCCTGCATTCGATGCCCCGAATAATCCCGATGTGGGAGGAGCTGTCGTCCCGGCCTGAGCGTCAGCGAAGAGCCGGGACCTCGCAATTGCCAGTCCGGCACGGGCCAGCTCAATGCCCCCGGAAGTGTGCGAGGCCCCGGATAACCACGCGCTAACGGCATTCCGGAAGCCCTTCTTTCGCCTGACGGCGAAAACCGGCCTTCCTCTATGGCCTGCGCTACGCGGCTTCCGGGGCGACACTTTGCAGACAGCTAGATGAGGCCACCTTCCAGCGCCTTGAGCACCGCGCGGGTGCGGTCTCGAACCCCCATTTTGGAGAGAATATTGGAAACGTGGTTCTTGACCGTGCCCTCGGCCACGTTGAGGGCGCCGGCGATCTCCTTATTGGAATAGCCGCCGGCCATCAGGCGCAGGATTTCCGTTTCGCGAGCCGTCAGTGGATCGGGCTGCGGAAGACTGCTGAAGTCCGTGCGCATCTTGCCCAGGCCTTCCATGAGCCGCTCGGTGATCGCCGGCTTGACCAGTGTCTGGCCGTCCGCTACGGCCCGAACCGCTGAAATCAACTCCTCGAGGGCGACGTCCTTGAGCAGATACCCCTTGGCCCCTGCCCTGATGCCGGCGAGCAGCAGATCGTCGTCGTCAAAGGTGGTGAGAATGATCGTCGGAGGCAACTCGCCCCGCTCCTGCAGTTCCTCCATGACATCCAGACCGTTCTTTCCCGGCATTCGCATATCGAGCAACAGCACATGCGGCTGGATCTCGGGAATGCGCTCGATGGCGGTCTGGCCGTCGGGAGCCTCGCCGGCCACTTCAATATCCTCGGCCAGCTCGAGTAGAGAGCGAACGCCCTGCCTGACCAGGGTCTGGTCGTCGACCAGCATGACTCGAATCATGATGATTGCTCCATGGGTAACCATGCCTTGACCTGGAAGCCTGCGCCCGGGCGGGTGGCGATGTCCAGCCGGCCGCCGAGTTCGCGCAAGCGCTCTCGCATACCGCCGATACCATTGCCGGGTACCAGGTTCGGCGTACCGCAACCATCGTCGCGGACTTTGAGCACAAGGCCCTCATCATTGCCCGAAAGGCTGATCCAGAGATTGCCGGCCCGCGCATGCCGAACGGTATTGGTGATCAGTTCCTGGGCACAGCGCAGCAGGATCTGCGCACGCTTCGGGTCGGTCTGCGCCAGGTCTGGCGGTATGTCCAGGTGGATATCCAGATCGGGCACGCCCGCGGCCAGCGTCTCCAGCGCATGCTTGAAATCGACTTCGTCGTCTCGCCGCATGTCGCTCACCACTTCCCGCACGTCGGCCAGCAGCAGTCGCGCAATGGAGGCGGCCTGGTCGACGTGTTCGCGCGGCTTGCCTTCGCTCGTATGACTTGCCACTTCCAGGTTCAGCGTCAATGCCGTCAGGTGGTGCCCCACCAGGTCATGCAGTTCGCGTGAAATACGGACCCGCTCGGCGATTCGGGTGTTTTCGGTCAGCAGGGACTGCGTCGCCAGCAGCTCCGAGTTGACCCGGCGCAGCTCGGCCCGCGCCTGCATCTGCTTGAGCGCAAGCAGGGAAGCGATGAAAGGAAACGAAGTCAATCCCAGGTTCATCAACAGGTAGACAAGAAGAAGCAGCCAACTCCCCTCCGGACTGAACACGATCCACACGCTGAAAGCCAACGCCAGGCAAACCACCCAGACCATCCCGACGAGCAGCGGCAGGATCCACGGCAACAGGGCGGCGACCAGCATGGCCAGCAGGCTACCCAGGCCCGTATGCGTGAAATGGGTGACGCCGAAGGCCGAAATCGAGAGGATCAGCATGACCGTCACGCGCTTCCAGAACGGCGCCGTTCGCTGGCCACCGACCACCGGGTGCCACAGCACCAGCAGGAAAAGCAGCGCGGCCGACCACCAACCGACGATGCGGCCGGTTTCAGGCGTTTCCGGCAACAGCCACGGCAGCACAATCAACGGCAGCGCCGTCAGCAGCCAGACCAGCACACCGACATAGCGAAGCCAGTCGATGGTGCGGATCTCCGCCAGGGAGCCGAGTCGGTCCACGAGACGTTGCAGGGTCATGACGCGATTCTAAACCGTAAGCCGGCCGCGAACATGGGCCAGTCGTCATGACCGGTAACAAAAAAGCCGCCGGAGCGGACTCCGGCGGCTTCAGGGTCTTTCATCGGCCGCTACGCCGGTGGCGCAGCGAACCGTCGGGTCAGGCGATCAGACCCGGAAGTAGCGGATGCTCAGACCACCGACCATCAACATGAGCATGGTCAGGACAACCAGGCCCCAGGGCTGCATGGTCGGGATGACCAGCGGGCGGCCCGTGCAGCGGAAGGTGTAGTCGTAGACCTGCCCTTCAGTACCTTCGTTGGTGCTGCACTGCAAGGTGGCCTCATAGCTGCTGACGTCTGGCACGGTGCAGGCCACATTGAAGGTGGCGCTTCCACCAGAGGCGATGGCATTGCCGTTGTCTGCATCGAAGTTCGCCGGATCCGGCGTCAGCGTGAACACGCCGTCGGGGTCGTTCAACGAACCGCAGCTGGCGTCGAGATCCTCGTTGCCGTCATTACTGATAACCACGTCCTGATCAAGCGTGCCACCGGGCGGAGTCTGGCCGAGGCTAACGGTGCCGGGTGCCGGATTGGACGAAAAGATCGGGCCGTTACCCGTACCGTTGAGGCTGGCCGACTGTGATACGTCCGTGTTGTTCACCGTATCTGTAGCCGGCACATTGAGCGTGTCGCTAAAGTCACCCGCTGATCCAGGCGCGAATTCAACATCGATGGTGCAGGAGTCAGTCCCATTGAGCGAAGCACCGTCACAATTGTCCGCGGTGACCGTGAACTCGCTGCCATCAGCGAGACTGGCGGCACCCATTTCGGCTACGGAATCCGTTTCGCCGTTGTTGGTAACGGTAAAGGTCTGGCTGGTTGTCGCACCCGGATTCGCGTCCGTCGTCCACTCAGTCGGGGAGATACTCATATCCGGTGCAGGGCCGGCAACGCCCTCGCCTTCCAAGTCGAAGCTGGCATTGCCATTCGTGCCCTCACCCTCTTCAGCATCAGTTTCGACGCTCAGAGATCCCGTGAAATTGCCGGTGTCATCCGGTGCAAAGGTCATTTCTATCGTGCAGCAGTCCGTGGCGCCGGCCTCGAGTGCGGCGCCGTCGCACCCGCCATCCTGGGTGAACTGCGCAGGGGAGATGCTCACGTCCGTAACACTCACGACACTGCCTGTTCCACCGTCATTACAGATCTGCACACTGCTGGTTGAGGAACCACTGTTCTGCTCTGCAGAACCAAAGTCAATCAATGTACCTGGGTTTGGCTCATAGTTAACTGAGGAGGGACCCGCCGTAATGGATACACTGCCATCATTCGTAGCGATACTTGAGCCCGTAGGTTGAACACTGGCAACCGACAACGTAAGGGGGCTACTGTCACCCGCAGTGGCGCTTCCGGCGATGTCAAACGTAATTGACCCTCCTGGCGCAAAGTCAGGAAACACGTCACTTGGGTCCAAGTTATTCAGCGTAACCCTGATCGTCGTCGCGTTAATCTGTTCACAGTTAGTTTGACTGGGCTCATCACTGGAACCTTCGACATTAGAAAGGCAACCGTCAACCTCGTCTACGCCACCCACATCAGTCGTTTGGGGGGTTATGACAGAATCATCGAATATGATATCGACTCCGAACCCGTGGATGTCACCGCCCTCCTGCAGAAATGACCATTCTACAGTGGCTTCAGTGGTGCCTTCCTCGACACTGGCCGAATCTATATCGAAAGTTTGAGCATTGGCAATGGACATACCGAAGGTCAACAAGAGCCCACCCAATACATGCTTCTGGAACTTATACATCACTCGTCCTCTGATTAATTTTTGTAAAACTTGCTACTCATACCGCGAGAGCTATATCTGCTTTATCAGCGATTCAGGTCGCAATCTTCATTGCCGCCCGCAAACCGGCTGAATACGGTATTCACATCGTCAAGGTCGACAGCGCCGTCCTCATTGTAATCAGGCTGCCCTCCGACCGGCCTGGAGCCTCCACTCGCAAACTCGTCGAAAATTTTGTTGACGTCTTCCAAATCCAGAGCAGCCCGTTCCGTCTCAGGCACGGTCAATCCGCGGCACAATCGCCCTGGGCGCTCCTGACGACGCGAATCGAAGTCATCAAAGTCAATGAACCCGGTTGAGCCCACGCTATTCAAAACGCCAAGAAATGCATTTTCAATGCCGATCCCAGTTGTGTCCGCAGACAATTGGACATCGCTGCCACCATCCACATTAAGAATTGTATCCGTCGAACTATCCCGCGCCCAGGACACTTCAATGGAATGCCATCCTGAACCGACGTCGGGCACAGAAGTGCTCTGCCAAGTCGTTCCATCTTGCTCTCGTACGGACAGCATGATGCTGCCGCCCGACGAGTCATCGGCGTCGTAGATCATCTCGATCTGATTGTCGCTTGCATCGTATACCGTGTCGCCCGAATCGTTGTCGGCTGCAAAAAGGACAATCGGATCGTTGGTGGCCGCTTCATCCAAAAAGACATAGAAGCGCAAAATATATGTTGCTTCATCGCCCGGGCTGTCATCCGCAACGTAACGCGGAGTTCCATCCACCTGAACCCGCATTCCGCAGGGACCGCCATAACGACGATTGTCACCATCCTGCTTTCCAACCGCCGGCGAGCCCTCCACATCAAACCAGTTTCCGGTTGTACAGGTCTGCGCCTGGGCGTTGAGAGCGAAGCCGAGGCAAGCTGTCAGTGCCACGCCGGCGAGAAGCAGCTTGCGGCCGTCCGTCATCAATTTCATGGTCGTCAATCCTCTTGATCGGTATGTTTCTGTCGCAGAGCCCATTACAGGCTTTGCCGACGCGGCCGTTTTTCCAGTCGCGACAGGCACTTGTGAAGCTCTGCTCAGAACCACTCGCTGCGAGTTTAGCCCATGAACACTGGGCCTGCAACCCGAAAGGCGGCTCCGGAGCAATGCGCTCCTCACCTATATATACGCAACAGGACCGGAAACCGTGTCAGATTTTTTGGGATACGAAAAAGCCCGGCGCGGCCCCGGGCAAGGAGCGGGCTCACCCGGGCTAACGGGATGGACTGCGCGGCCTGCGGCCGCTTGCCCTCCGCTTCGCTACGGGTAGCTCCGCCCGCTTCGCGGGCTTCGCATCGATCCCTCTCCCCCAGCCAGAAACAAAAAACCCGGCCAACGGCCGGGCTCTTTGTTTCTGGCTGGGGGAGAGGGATTCGAACCCCCGCTGACGGAGTCAGAGTCCGTAGTCCTACCACTAGACGATCCCCCATGAGATCGTTTGCTTTTCCTCCGATCTGGATCGAAGGGATTCGGCGAGTGGATTTTCGTCGCTGGCAAGGCTTTGGGCCGTGGAGGAAGCGCAGTGTACTTGCGTGTACATGAGCATTCCGGAGCGGCCCGAAACGCCGCCAGCGGCGAAAAGGCGCCGCCGAATCAGCGCTTGGAGTACTGGGTGGCCTTTCTGGCCTTGTGCAGACCGATCTTCTTGCGCTCGACAGCGCGGTCGTCGCGGGTCGCGAAGCCGGCACGGCGCATCTGGGAGCGCAGCTCTTCGTCGTACTCCATCAGGGCACGGGTCAGACCAAGGCGGATGGCGCCGGCCTGGCCAGTGGTGCCGCCGCCGCTGACGGTGGCGTTGACGTCGAAGCGATCCAGAAGCTCGACCAGCTCGAGCGGCTGGCGCACGATCATCTGGGCGGTCTTGCGGCCGAAGAATTCGTCCAGCGGCTTGCGGTTGACGGTGATCTGACCGTTGCCGCGACGCAGGAAAACGCGTGCGCTGGAGGTTTTTCGTCGGCCGGTGCCGTAATACTGTTCAGTTGCCATGTCTTTACCAGAAATTCCTGATCGTTACAGTTCCAGCGGCTGCGGCTGCTGGGCGGCGTGCGGGTGCTCGGCACCGGCATAGACCTTGAGCTTTTTGAACATCGCCCGACCGAGCGGGCCACGCGGCATCATGCCCTTGACCGCCATCTCGATGACCGTCTCCGGCCGCTTGGCCAGCTGCTTTTCCAGGGTGATCGACTTCAGATTGCCGATATAGCCGGTGTGCTTGTAGTAAATCTTGTCGCTCATCTTGCGGCCGGTGACGTGGATCTTGTCGGCATTGATCACGACCACGTAATCGCCGGTATCGACGTTCGGCGTGTACTCCGGCTTGTGCTTGCCGCGCAGGCGACGGGCCACTTCGGTGGCCAGACGGCCCAGCGTCTTGCCGTCGGCGTCGACCAGATGCCACTGGCGGCGCACGT
This sequence comes from Wenzhouxiangella sp. 15190, assembly GCF_003417465.1. Lineage (GTDB taxonomy): Bacteria > Pseudomonadota > Gammaproteobacteria > Xanthomonadales > Wenzhouxiangellaceae > Wenzhouxiangella. The sequence goes on along the minus strand of NZ_QVMV01000034.1, from coordinate 23,295 downwards.
CTTCTGCCCTGGCGCTGTAGGTTTTCATGATTCCGTTCGCTCGCTAGGTTGAGAACGTTGCAGTAAAGAGCGGGAATTCTACAGCAAGCATTCTGGCCCTGCAACAGGCTTTCAGTCGTTTTCGCGGGACTCGGAGGGCAGCATCAGCCGCTCGACCGGCCGGCCTTCGACCAGGTGCGACTGGATGATCTCGTCGATGTCGGATTCGTCGATGTAGGTGTACCAGACGCCCTCCGGATAGACGACCAGGCAGGGCCCCTCCTCGCAGCGATCCAGGCAACCGGCGGTGTTGGCGCGGGCCCCACCGGCCCCGGCCAGTCCCAGTTCCTTCAACTGCGCCTTGGCATAGGCGCGCAACCGCGCCGAACCGCAACGGCCGCAGGAAGGCCGCTCGGCCCCTTCGGCGCGTACGTTCGTGCAGAAAAACAGGTGGTGGCGGTAGTAACTCATTGCTCGCCGAACTTGTAGACAAGATTGGCCGTGGTCAGCGTGTCGGTCTTCTCGATGCCCGGATCGACGTCCGTATTGTGGCGCACCGCCCCGGACAGTTTGAGCGCAAAGCGTGAATTGATTGCCACATTCAGCGCCAGCTCGTTCTCGGCGAAGGTGTTGTCGCTGCCGGCCTCGACCAGCAGGACATTGGTCAGGTCGGCGGTCTCGGAAATGGTCCAGGCATAATCCGTGGACAGGCGCCCGATCACGTTGGTCTGGGTGTCCGCCAGCGGATCATTCGGCTCGGTGCGCCGAACACCCGGGCCGATTTCCATCGTCAGCTGGTGGCTTTCCGAATCGAGCAGCTGCCGCCCATAGCCAAACGACAGGCTGGCCTGGTAGTCGTTGCTCGAAAACTCGTCCTGGTCGTAGCGCAACGCCCCGAACAGGTAGGATTTCTCGTTGAAGTTGTAGCCGGACTTGTAGGCCAGCGTGTAGCGCTCGGCATTGAGCTGGCCCTCGTCCTCGGCGCGCAGGGCCGTCATGCGGAGGTGGTTGCGCCATTTCTTCGACTGGCGCTCGAACTCCAGGCCCAGGTTCAGCGTTTCGGTTTCGGAGTTGCCGCGGGCCATCACGAAACCGAACTCCCCCTTGCCCGACCACTCGGCGGCTTCCGCCGGGCACACCAGCCAGCCGCACATCAGGATCATCGCAAAAGACTGCATGGGAAAAGCTTTCTTCCTGTTGAAAAGGCGCACGGCTGGCACTGACAGTTGCATCATGTCCAAGGTTCCCCCGGCGTCATGAATTGCTCGACGATGTAGAGCGAGTATAGAACGTGTAGCATCTTCGAGATGTAAAACCCCACCTCGGAAAGACAGCATGCGCCAACTCACTCCCGTCGATCATCTCTTCGGCCAGCTCGACGACGGCCTGCGGGCGGCCTTCGGGCCTGCACCGAGCGCCACCCGACCATCGCCCGCCGAAAATCTGGAAGAGGCCGATCTCGGCGAAGACGAACGCCGGCTCACCGCCGGACTGATGCGGATCAATCACACCGGCGAGGTCTGCGCCCAGGCGCTCTACGCCGGACAGGCGGCCACCGCCCGCAGCGAGGAGGTGCGCGAACAGATGGCCGAAGCCGCCCTCGAGGAAGAAGACCACCTGGCCTGGTGCGCCGAACGGCTGGAAGAACTGGCCAGCCGCCCCAGCCTGTTCAACCCGCTGTGGTACGCCGGCTCGTTTTCCATCGGCGCAGCCGCCGGCCTGGCCGGCGATCCGTGGAGCCTGGGTTTCGTGGAAGCGACCGAACGCCAGGTCGAGGCCCACCTGGACGAACACCTCGATCGCCTGCCGCCGCAGGACCAGCGCTCACGCGCAATCGTGTCCCAGATGAAGGAAGACGAAGCCCGCCACGCCCAGATGGCCCTCGACCACGGCGCCACCATCCTGCCCCCGCCGGTGCAGCACCTGATGTCGCTGACGGCCGGAATCATGAAGGCGGTGGCATACCGGATATAAATTAAGCGTCGTCCCGGACCCCGATCCGGGACCTCGCACATGTACGCCTGTACGGCCAAACTCACTGCCATCCGAACCGTACGAGGCTCCGGATAGTCACGCGCTACCGGCCTTCCTCCATTGCCTGCGCTACGCGATTTCCGGGGCGACAATTTTTCCTGAACCCGGAACCCTACCCCCGGATAATCCTACGGCGGATCTCCCCGGAGACCATGTCGATCACCAGCACGATCCCGATCGTGAGCACCAGCACCGCCGCGGCCTTGTCGAAATGGCGATAACGCAGGGTATTGAGCAGTACGCCCCCGACCCCGCCGGCGCCGACGACCCCGAGCACCGCCGAGGCGCGGATATTGAGCTCGAAGCGGAACAGCCAGTGGGCGATGATCTCGGGCAAAACCTGCGGCAGCACGGCGAATCGCAGCGCCATCACGCGTGAGCCGCCGGCGGCCTCGACCGCCTCGACCGGGCCGAAGTCGATCGAGTCGACCACTTCCGAGCCCAGCTTGGTGAGCATGCCGATCGAGGAAATACCGATGGCCAGCGCCCCGGCGAACGCGCCCAGGCCGACGATGGGCACGAAGTAGATCGCCAGCAGAATCTCGGGAAAGGCGCGCGTCGTCGCCGAGATCAGCTTGACCACGCGGGCGAACTTCGGAAACAGCGATCTGGCGCCCAGCAGTGCGAGCGGCAGCGAGAAAACGGCGCCGATGATCGTCCCGATCCAGGCAATCTGGATGGACTCCGCGATCGAGGGCAAGACCTTGTCCCAGCCGTAGGCCATGTCGGCCGGGTAGAAGAAGCCCAGCACTTCGGCCATCTGCGCCGGCAGTTTGCCCAGGCGCTCCGGCGAGAAGCCGATCGCCCACATCGACCACAAGAACAGGGCAGCGATGATGAACGTCGCCCACGTCGCCCCGCCGATACGGTTTTGATTCTGGATTGCAGAACCGCTCATGCCAGCTGTTTCCGGATTGCCTCGGAAATCTCCTCGATGATCAGTACGGCCACCAGGACTACGAGGACAATCATGGCCACGCGCTCGTACTCGAAATTCGCACGCTGGGTCTCGAGGATCATGCCAATACCGCCGGCACCGACCAGACCGAGCACCATCGAGGCGCGCACGTTCAGTTCGAACGCGTAGAGCGCGTAGGAGACATAGTGCTGCATGGCCTGGGGAATGGCGCCGAACTTGAGCATCTCGAGCCAGGTTCCGCCGACGGCACGCACCGCCTCGGGCAGGCCCATGTCGATCGACTCCAGCGACTCCGACCACAACTTTGAAATCACCGCGATGGTGAACACCGACAGCGCCAGTGCCCCGGCCACCGGCCCGAATCCGACCGCCGTGGCAAACAGCATCGCCCAGAACAGGTCCGGCAGCGTACGCAGCACGTTCATGAAGTTACGGTCGGTAAACCAGATCACCCGGCCAAGCGTGAGATTGCGCGCGGCCAGTACGGCCACCGGCACCGACAGAATGCCGCCAATCACCGTGCCGATGATGGCGATATTGAGCGTCTCCATGAACGGGTCGGCCAGGCGCGGCAGATAACTGAAGTCCGGCGGCCAGGATTCCGCCAGCAACCGCCCGCCGCCGCTGATATTGCACAGAAACTCGACCACGGAAAAACCGATACCGTTGCCCGACCACCAGGTCATGGCGAGGAGGAAGCTTGCCGTGACAATGATCAACGGCCAGTTGCGACTCGGCCTTTGGGGTATCACCGCGACCTCCGAGTAGAATCAGCTTCCAAATTCGAAGCACGAAATCCGAAATTCGAAACAAGCACGAAATCCGAAGCACGAAATCCGAAATCCGAAACAAGCACGAAATCCGAAGCACGAAACGGGTGGCTATCGTGATTCGAATTTGGGTTTTCGAATTTCGAATTTGTTTCGGATTTGGTGCTTCGGATTTCGAATTTCATTCTTGCTGTTCCTCCAGCAAGTCATCCTCCGTAAACTCCCTCCCGTAGATATCGCGGAAGTCCTCATCGGTGACCGTCTTCGCCGATCCGTCGTAGACCAGTTCGCCGTGCTTGAGACCGATGATGCGCTTGCCGTATTCGCGCGCCAGGTCGAGAAAATGCAGGTTGACCAGGGTGGTGATGCCCAGTTCGCGGTTGATGCGCACCAGATCGCGCATGATCTGGTGGGTGGTGACCGGGTCGAGCGAGGCGACCGGTTCATCGGCGAGGATGATGGCCGGCTCCTGGGCCAGGGCGCGGGCAATGCCCACACGCTGCTGCTGGCCGCCCGAGAGCGTGCTGGCGCGCACCCAGGCTTTTTCGGGAATGCCGACGCGCTCGAGCGCCCGGATCGCGATATCTCGATCATGCTGCGGCCACAGATTGAACATGGTCCGCCAGCCGGGTACATGCGCGAGGCGGCCGATCAGCACATTGTTGATTACGCTCAGGCGCTTGACCAGGCGGAAGTCCTGGAAAATCATGCCCACGCGTTTGCGCAGCGCTCTCAATTCGCGGCCTTCGCGTTGCGACACCGTTTCGCCGTCAACCTCGACGGATCCCGAAGTGAGCCGGTTGAGCCCGTTGACGGCACGCAGCAGGGTCGACTTGCCCGCCCCGGAGGAGCCGACGATGACGACGAACTCACCCGGTTCGATCTCCAGGTTCATGTCCTTCATTCCGACCGTGCCGCCGGGATAGGTCACGCCGGCATCGATGAAGCGGATGCGGCCGCGCTGATCACTCATGTCTCATTCCCTTTATTCAGCCCCTCAGCCGGTGGTCATTCACGCAGCAGTTCATAAGCCTCGCGCACCGGATCGTAAAGCCCCTCGGTGGCCGGCACGAAACCGTCGATTTCGTAGAGCACCCACAGCACCTTTTCTTCACGCGGCAGGTGGGCCTGCGATTCGGCCAGCTTGACGAAGGCTTCGGCAATGGCCGTTTGCAGATCCTCGGGCAGGCCGGGCCGCAACTGCACGCCGTCATTGGGAATCATCACCGTATGATCGAAGGTGATGACCTTCTGACCGATGTCGGGGTACTGATCGTCGATGAACATGCGCACATCGTCGTAGGCCACGGCAAAACGAACGTCACCAGCGTAAACGGCCAGCGCGGCCGAGTCGTGACCGCCCACGAACAGGCCTTCGACGTCCTTGCGCGGATCGATGCCGTGTTTCATCAAGTGGACGGACGGAAACAGGAACCCGGAGGTACTGTTGGGATCGGTGAAGGCAACGGTTTCGCCCTCGAGCACGCGTACGTCACCCTGGCAGGTCAGATAGCCACGCTCATCCTCGACCACCGGCGTGTCGCAGACCGACGGGTCGTTGGTCATGAACTGCGAACGGTAGCCGGTCTCGCCATCGCGCACGGCAATCAGGATGGTCTCGATGCCGTAGCGGCGCTGGCCCAGCATGGCCGCGAACGGCGGCAGCATGCCGATATCGGCACGGCCCGTGCCGAGCGCCTCGACCAGGCCGGTGTAGTCCTGCGGCACGAAGCTGGTCACGGGCATGCCCAGTTCTTCGCTGAGAAAGTCGGCCAGCGGCTCGAGATTGTCGACCATGGCCTCGGCCTCGAGCGAGGGCACCAGGCCGAGCACCAGTTCATTGGGCCAGCCTCGTTCGTCGACCTGGTCGCGCGGGCAACACCCAATCAGGACGATCGCCAGCAGTGTCAGGAAAACAGTTCGCAACGGGACCGCCCTTTTGAGACTGGCGTCATGTTAGCGGATTTGCCGGGAACGAACATGACACCCCGGCAGCAGGCCTCAGGCTACTGATCGGCCTTCGAAAAGTTGTTCGTAGTGTTTCCAGTGCCCCGTCGGCCGCAGCGACGCCAGCGAGCGTTCGATGGCGCCGGCCAACCGGGCGCTGTCGTCGAGCCCCAGCTTTTCGGCAAGCTGCGCGGCCACAGCGGCGGCATCGTTTTCCAGGTCGCCCCGGGAAAAGACCATGAAATCCAGCGGCAGAGTCTCGAGCATCTTCTCGAGCACGGCCTGCTCACGCTGCCACAGCGCTCGCATGGTCTCGACGCCGCTGAAACCGGCCAGCCGCCATTCCAGCTCCAGGTCGCGAAGCTCGGCATCCGTTAGTACCACCGTACTGCCCGGAAAGAAGCGTGCAATCGCCGGCAGAGCCGCCATCGGCAGCCACATCGGCTCGAGCACATGGTCGGCACTGTGTCCCGCCCGGCGAAGATAGCGCTTGCGGGCCAGGCGCAGCTTTCCTTCATCCAGCGCCGCCAACTCTTCCGGGCGCGCCGAAAACCCCAGGACCTCGCGCCGTTGCGCCGCACCCTCATGATCGAGCATTCGGATGCTCTCGTGCTCGGCAAGGGCGATTAGCAACTGGTCGCGTCCGCTGCCCGGCCAGCCCAGAATGAAAACCGGCTTGGGGCGTCCGTCCTCGGGCGCCTGCGTCGGCCACCCATCAACATCGAGAGTCTCCAGAGCCTTGTAGGCATCTTCAGACAGCCCGGATCCGGCGGCCTGCATCAAGGTCGGTGCACGCCAGCCAGTTCGCTGCAGATGCTTGCCGGCTTCTTCATGCAGACCGGCCTGGTCAAGCGCCCGGGCCAGGATCCAGTGCAGGAAGGGATCGTCATCTCCCTCGGCCGCCAACGGGCGAAGTGCCTCAATGCATTCCTGCAGATCATTATCGGCCAGCGCCAGTCGCGCGCTCAGCACGCGCGACTGACGCCTGAGGCGCGCGTTGGAATCACCGTGCAGACCGGCCGCCAGTTCGGCAGCATAAGCGCGATCACCTTCCCGTTCAGCCAGCTGCGCGCGGATCAGTTGCGCGGCCTGAGGCCAATCCCGGTCGAGCTGGTCAATCAGCTCGGATGCGGCAGCGGCGTCGCCATCGGCCAATCTCAGTTCGGCCAGCATCAGCAAATGGGTCGCGTCAAGCTGTTGATCGCGAATAAATTCCTCGAGCCGCCGCCGCGCTTCGGCCAGATAGCCGAGCTGCCGCAACGCATGGACCTCGAGCAGATCCAGATCATGGTCACTGTCACCACAGCGCCTTGCCTCGGCAGCTGCGGCCAGCGACTCGTTGGAACGCCCTCGCTCAAGCAGCAGCTGAGCCATAGCTCGATGCAGTGCTGCGTTGTTCGGAGCCGCCGACAGCGCATTGTCGAGACAGCGCTCGGCAAAATCGGGATGTCCGCGCTGCAGAAATACACGCGCCATAACCACCTGAGCGCCGATATTGTCGGGCTGCAGCTGGATGGCACGCACGGATAACTCATAGGCCCGCTCGACCTGTCCGGTACCCAGCAAGCGTTCCGCCAGACCAGCCAACGCCGGCACACACTCAGGATCGGCTCGCAGGGCGGTACGAAAATGCGCCTCGGCGCGTTCGCCGTCGCCGGCGGCCTGTGCCAGATGGCCGAGCTCAACGCGGGCCAGGGCGTGGTTGGGGTTGAGCTCGAGCGCCTTGTCCAACGCCTCGATCGAGCCCTTTTCGTCACCGCCCTGCCGACGGACGCAGCCCAGTTGAAACCAGGCCCCCACGTGCGAGTCGTCCAGGTCGACAGCGCGTTGCATCGTCTCGACGGCTTCGCTATTGCGACCCTGCGCTTGCTGGCAAGCGCCGATCATCAACTCCAGGTTGACACGCTTGCCCTCATCAACTCGTCCAATCAGGTTGCGATAGGCCTTCTCGGCACCCTCGAAATCGCCACTTTCGAACAAGCCCCTAGCCTGCTCGATCAGGTCTTTATCAGTCTGCATAATTCGCTCTTCAGTCTCTGCTCAATCCAGCTGTCCAGCCGCCAGTTGGTGAGGAAGCCGCAATGGCCGCCGTGGGGCAGCACCTCGATATCCAGCGCCGCCGGATGCGGCAATGCCTCAAAATCGCGGACCGGAATGATCGGGTCGTCTGCGGCGGTGATAATCAGAGTCGAGGTCTCCAGCCCGGCGAGATAGTCACCGGCCACCGAATACCCTTCCAGGTAGGCGTCGAGATCCTCGAAATCCGTCAGGCGCTCGATCAGCCACTCGGTCTGGGCGCGAACGCGGCCCAGACGAAACCAGTCTTTTAAATTGTACCGCTCGGGGAACAGCGACTGCTTGTGCTTGAGCGAGCGGCGCCACTTGTGCACAAAGTAGCGTTCGTAGATCGGCAGGCCCTGCTCCATGGCGTCGAGCACATGGTGCGGGCGAATCACTGGGCTGACCGCGATGGCGCGGCGGATGTCGAGCCCGCGCTCGGGCGCGTGGCGGGCGATGCGCAGCGTAAAATTCCCGCCCAGGGAAAAACCGGCCAGGAAGACCGGGCCGTCATACTCGCCGGCCACGGTGGCCACGACATCGAGTACCTCGTCGAGCAGGCAGGAATGGAACAGCCCCTCGTTGAGATGATGCGAGTCGCCGTGGTCGCGGAAGTTGAGCCGGAAGGTATCGAAACCCGCCCCGTCCAGCGTCACCGCCGTCGACAACAGATAGTTGGAATCGGCGCTGCCCTCCCAGCCGTGGAGCATGATCACCAGCGCATCGCGGCGACCGTGCTGCGCCCGGTTGGCGAAGCCGAGCAGACGCGTGCCGTCATTGGCGGTAACGATTCGCTCGATACAGCGCGACAGGTACTCGGCCGCGCGTTTTCGCACCTTGCGCCGGCGCCATGGGCCGGAGGTGAGAATCGACTGCATGTGCGGGCTGGCCAGCAGTCCGCGCGGTTCGAAACTGGGCATGGACGATTCAGGCGTTGTCATAGAAATCCTTGACCACGGCGCCAGCCTTCTCGGCCAGGCGGCGCCGGCCGTTATCGTAATCGAGTATCGGCTCACCGATCATGATGCGCCCGGTCAGCGGCGGCTCGGCCATCAGCCGGAAGAAATTGCGCAGGAAGCTCTCGCCGGGGCCAAAGACAAACTCCTCGTGCAGGTCGTCCCCGCGCTCGTAGCGGATGGCCACCGGCACCACCGGCATGCGCGTGCGGATCGCGGCGGCGAACAGCGGCGCGTGAAATCGATTGACGCCGCGGTCGGGACGAATGCCGCCCTCGGGAAAGATACCCACGCGATCACCTCGGCGCATCAGCGCGGCCATGCGGCGCGAAATCTTCTGGCGCGATTCCAGCCTGCCGCGGACGATGAACAGCGTACCGCCCACCTCGGCCAGCCAGCCGATCAGCGGCCAGGCGCGGATTTCGGCCTTGGCCACCAGCCACATCGGCCACAGCGCCTGCAGCAAGACGATGTCGAGCCAGCTGATGTGATTGGCCACGATCAGGGCCGGCCCGTCGGGCAGCTGGCCGGATATGTCCATGCGCACGCCGAACAGGCGCAGCGTGATGCGCTGCCAGGTCCGGTGCGCACGCTCTCTCAGAGGAATGCCGAAGACCGGAATACGCTTGATGCCGGGCAGGAAGCACAGCAGGGTCAGCGGCAGGCCGATGAATATGTGGAGGATAAACAGCGGCACGCGCCAGATCAGGCGCCAGGGTGTGCGGAAAGCGGGTACGCGGTGTTCCGGTTCGCTCATACCTCGGCTCCGCGGGCGTGACCGCATTGCCAGCAGGTGGTGAACTGCGCTTCCAGCCGCTCGCCGCAATCCGGGCAGGTCCAGCTTTCGCCCTCACCCACCTCGTCGCGCCGCTCCAGCACCTGCCGGGCCCGCGCCACGTCGCACTTGCGCACCCAGATCGAGGGTCTCGCACCCTCGGAATAGTAGATCTCGACCGCCACCGTCCACAGCTCCATGCTGCGCACCTGGACCGCCAGGCCGGCCGATTCCAGCAGGCCACGCAGGAAGCCGGCCTCGATCGGGTCGTCGGCCGTGGTCAGCTTGGTCCAGTCGCTCAATCGCTTGGCCCTCGGTGGGCGGTTTCGATGCGCGCGCAGGTTAGCACAGGCCCATACCGACTACTCACCCGCAATCTGGCATCATGTAGCGCTTGTTGAAAACAATTCTTTTTCAGTGTCCTCTTCCCGGAACGCCCATATCCGCATCGCCTCGACCGGCCGCGAGTTCAGCGCCCGCCCGGATGAAACCATCCTCACAGCGGCACTGCGCCAGGGCATCGTGCTGCCCTACTCCTGCCGCAACGGCACCTGCGCCAGCTGCAAGTGCCGCCTGATCGAGGGCGAGATCCGATATCCCTACAACCCGCCGACCGCGCTCGATCAGAACGAACTGCACGACGGCCAGATGCTCAGCTGCCAGGCCGTGGCCGAGGGCGATATCGTCATCGAATCGCGCGAGATCGAACAGGTGGAAGACATCCCGGTCCGCCTGCTGCCAGCGCGCGTGGAAACCATGGGCCGCTTTACCGAGGACACCATGCGCCTGCGCCTGAAGTTGCCGGCCGCCGCGCGGTTGCAGTTTCTGGCCGGCCAGTACATCGACATCCTGCTGCCCGACGGCAAGCGCCGCGCGTTTTCCATCGCCTCACCTCCATCGGAAAAGGACTTCATCGAACTGCACGTCAAGCATGTCGACGGCGGCGGCTTTACCGGTCACGTCTTCGACGACATGCAGCCAAAGGAGATCCTGAGATTCGAAGGCCCGCTGGGCACCTTCTTCTTCCGCCGCAACTCCGATCGCCCCGCCGTCCTGGCCGGCGGCGGCACTGGCTTTGCGCCGCTGAAGGCCATGATCGAGGAACTGATCCACGCCGGCGACGAACGTCCGCTGGAGCTGTTCTGGGGCACGCGCACGGCAGCCGACCTCTATGCCGCCGAATTGATCCGAAGCTGGCAGGCCGAACATCCGGCGCTCAATTTCGTCCCGGTGGTCAGCGAGCCCGATGAAGACTGGTCCGGCGAGACCGGCTTCGTCCACGAAGCGGTGCTGCGCCACCACCCCGACCTCTCCGGCTGGGATGTCTACATGTCCGGCCCCCCGGCCATGATTCACGCTGCCCGCCCGGCCTTCATCGAGGCCGGCGTACCCGAACACCGGCTGTTCTACGACTCGTTCGACTTCGCGCCGGACGTGCCGCCGGCGGCGGGCTGAGTGCAAACGTCGCACCACCTGGTCGATGAAGGCCTGGTTCGTCACCCGCACCCTGGTGCTGACCGTCGGCGCCGTCATCTACCGGCTCGCATGACGAAATTGACGTTCGGGAGACGCGGAGACTTCACGGTTATGTCGAGAAGCTGCAGATTCACGACGCTTCCGCGCTTGCTGCTGGTCTGGGCAATCCTGGCCGTCCCGGGCATCGCATCCGCCGGGGGTGAAACTTATCGGCTATCCGAGGGCGAGGTCGTCGGACAGCTGGTGCGCGAGTATGCGCGGCGCAGCGATACCCTCATGGATATCGCGCGCTGGCTCAACCTGGGCTATTACGACATCCGCCGCGCCAATCCGGATGTCGACCTGTGGTTGCCGGGCGAAGGCACGCAGGTGCTCATCCCCTCGCGCTACGTGCTGCCGGACGCCCCGCGCAAGGGCATCGTGGTCAATCTCGGGGAACTGCGCCTGTTTTACTTCCGCGAGGAGAACGGGGAAAAGACCGTAACGACTTATCCGATTGGCGTCGGCCGGGCCGGGCTGGAAACCCCGCTCGGTCAAACCCGCGTGACGGCCAGGGTGGACGACCCGGCCTGGTATCCGCCGGAAGACGCTCGCGCCGACTACGCCCGCCGGGGTAGCGAGCTGCCCCGGATCGTCCCCCCGGGACCGGACAATCCGCTCGGAAGCCATGCCATTGCCCTGGCGCTCGACGGTTACCTGATCCACGGCACCAATCGACCCGACGGCGTGGGCATGCGCGTGAGCCGCGGATGCATCCGTCTCTATCCCGAGGATATCGCCGAGCTGATCGGCTCGGTCGAAATCGGCACGCCGGTTCACATCGTGGACCAGCCCATCAAGGCCGGGCTCGAGGGCGGGCGGCTTTGGTTGGAAATACATCGCCTGGCCGACGGCGGGCCGCCGTCCGCCGGCCAGACAACCGCCGTGATCCGGCGCGCGCTGGCGCGGGCTCGAAACGGGGAGATTCTCCTGGACTGGCAAAAGCTCGCCGCTGCACTGGAACGCGCGGATGGCATTCCACATGCGATCAGCTTTCTGCCGCACGATTGAGGAGATTCATCCCCCGGCACCCCGGCGGGGTGCCGGGGCCGGAGCCTACTTCTCCTGCATGCGCTCCAGGGCGCGATCGAGTTTTTCCTGCGCGTCGTCACAGCACTGCTGGGCGGCGTCGGCACCTCGCTGGGCAGCCCGTGCGGCTTCCATCGCCTCGCGGGCGACTTCCGCCGCCTCGCTGGCAGCCTGCTGGGCCTCTTCGGCCACTTCCATGGCCCGCGCCGCATCGCTCTGGGCGCGTTCGAGTTCGGCTGTCGAGGCACAGCCGGCCAGCACGACCAGTCCACCGGCCATCAGTAAGGTGCGAAGGTAGGGAATATTACGTTTGTCTTGCATGGCAAACTCCATCGTTCGTTGTGTGGAGTCTCTCCGGCCAATGCGGGCTGAACGCCCCGCGCCCCCGGCTGGCCGGTCCCGTGCGGCCACGCCCCCCGACTGCCTGCGTGTTGCCGCACACGTTCATCATACAGAATTTGCGGCGCGGGCCTAAGCCAGCGAACCGGTGGTGCTTCAGCGCTCAAGTGGAAGCTTTGTCCGGCTTATCGAGGCTTTCGCTTTCCGAAAGACTGTCAAACTCGGCTTCCTCGGCGGCCGCGCTGTAACTGTAGGGCTCGCCTTCCTCGTCCTGAAGCTGGTAATCGTAGGCCGCCTGCAGGCCAGTGTCTTCTTCTTCGACTTCGACTTCGGCTTCTTCGGGCTCGTGCTCGATGTTGCGTGGGTACAGCGGCGACAGGATCGCCACCAGAATGCCGATGGCCGAGAACGAGGCGAAGGCATCGGCATATCCGAACTCGTCCACCAGCGCGCCGACGACGGGCGAGCCGACGGCCTGGCCGAGCGCGCAGGCCATGAACGGCAGAACCGGCCCCATCGACAGCCGCCCCGGCAAAAGGCGGATGCCGGTCATCAGGTACAGCCCCGTCAGGCTCATGTAGGCCAGGCCGAAAACCAGCGCGGAAAACGCCGCGATTACGATCTGTCCGGGGCTGGCGGCGAGCAGGGCCAGGCTCGCCGACAGCATCATCAGCATCAGCGCGTGCGTGATCGGCGGGTTGTTGCGATCGGCCAGGTCGGCCGCGATGGCGCCGCCGAGTCCGGCGATACCCACCGCCAGCCACAGCCAGCCCGTCGCGCCGGGCGGCAGCGCGCCGAGCGTGACCACCAGGTCGGGTGCGAATATCCAGTACGCGGCCGAGACGAAACCCATCGCGAAGGCGAACAGCGAGAGACCGAACAGGCGTGACCATTGCAGCTTGCTGATCGGCGGCGGCGGTGCGGCATTCGCCGGCACGACCCGGGAAACCGAGGGAATGAACAGCCACGCCGCCACCATACCGATGCCCGCCAGGACGGCAAAGGACCCGTACGCGAAACGCCAGTTGCCCGCCAGGAACAGCACCGCGGGCACGGCGACGATCACGCCGACGCTGGTTCCCGCGTTCATGACCGAACTGACGCGTCCGTGCAGCGTGCGTCTGACCAGCGCCTGCATCGCTGCGGTAAGCGCCGGCATCATCAGGCCGGTACAGATACCGCAGGCGAACACCCCGATGCCGAGCGACAGCGGGCCTCCGGACAGGCTGATCAGCGTAAGCCCCCCGACACCGAACCCGCCTGACAGCACGGCTGTGTAGCGCGCGCCGAGGCGCTCGGCCGAAAGCGGGGCCACCAGTGTCGCCAGCAGGAAGCTGATCAGCGGCAACGCACCGATGATGCCGATCACGTACGGCGAAAGCGCCAGGTCGGCGCGGATGGGCGGCACGAACAGACCGAACGCGAAACGCGCCAGTCCGTAACTGATCGCGACCAGCGCGGCGCCGAACAACGCGAAGCCCGTCGGCGACAGCGATTTCATGCTGCCCGCGGCCGCCTGGGTCGAACGTTCGATTTACTTTTGTTCACCACGCAGCCCTAACCTGGAAGGGGAACTAAAGTCAGATATTACACTGTGCGGGTCATTCCGGCTTCAGGTCGCCGTACCAATAAGCTGCGGTGACCCCGCCATCCATCAGGAAATCACTGCCGGAGATGAATTGCCCCTCCGGTCCCATGAGCAGCGCGCCGAGGTTGCCGACTTCATCCGGTGTACCGGGCCGCCCGGCCGCGCACACCTCGATCATGCGCCGGTAATCCTGGCTGTGCGGCCCGTTCAGTTCTTTCCTGGACAGCGGCGTGACAACAATCCCGGGGCTAATGGCGTTGAGTCGCGCACCGCGTCGGGCCCACCCAACCGCCTCGGCCTGGACTCTCAGCGAACTGCCCCGCTTGGCGATCTGGTAGGCCCGCAACGAGTCCGTCACGCGGTCGGGCTGAAGCATGGGCAGGTCGAGCAGTTTGTCAGCCAGCGTGGTTGCCAATGCCGAAGCCTCTTCGGGCGGCAACGCACCCAGGCGATGGCCCGCTTGTGAGCTGACCACCAGGCCGGAGCCGCCGCGGGCAATCACGTTTCCGAAGGCTTCGAGCACGACCGCCGCGCCATAAAGATCGACCTTGAAAATCACCTCAGGCGGGGCATTGGAGGGTGAGACACCGGCCGAGTGGATGATCCCGCTGACATCGCCGAGCGCCACCGCCTCCTCGACCAGCGCGTCGACGGATGCCCTGGAGGTGACGTCCACCGTCGTCGGACGAACATCGAAACCGGCGTCGGCCATCACCCTGGCGACCGCATCTGCATTCTCACGCTGCAAGTCAGCAAGCAAGACTTGTTTGCCTGCGCTCACGCGCCGGGCGATGGCCTGGCCGATCGATCCCGATCCGATGACGACAATGACGTCTCCCATGATCCCTCCGGTGCGAGTCAAAGAATCAATGCGGCAATGTAACAGGGCGTCAGTGGCTTCGGGAACCTCGGATCTGCTGATGGTTCCGGTTTGCCGCCGGATCGCGCCGGCGGTAGATTGGACGCACTGTCCACCAATGCGTCGCCTGCGGGAGAAGTCGTCATGAAGCGAATCAATCTCTTTTCGATCATGTTGCTGATGCTGATACCGGCACAGGCTGTCATTGCCGGCGCCACCGATGACGCCCAGGGCATCAACGACCGCATTGCCGTCATCGAGGGCCTGGCCGGCCCGGAAGCCGTCCATTGGGATGCGGAGCAGGAGATCTGGTTCGTCTCGAATTTCAACGGCGATGCTTCCGGCGACGCGAACGGCTTCGTCTCGAAGGTCGCATCCGACGGGGAAATCCTCGAGCGCGAATTCATGACCGGCAGCGATCAGCACCCGCTGCACGGGCCGCGCGGGATGCGGATCGCCGGTGAACGCCTGTGGGTCGCCGATGCGGATGGCTTGCACGCCTTCGACCGCCGATCCGGCAAGCAGCTCGAATTCATCGATTTCTCCGCCTTCGAGCCGGGCTTCCTCAACGACGTCGAGATCGGGCCGGACGGCGCGATCTATCTGACCGATACCGGCAACGCGCGCCTGTTCCGGATTGCCGACGGCGAGATAACAATTGTTGCCGACGAGGAGCTGGCTTCACCGCCGAACGGCGTTGTCTGGGATCCGGTCCACGAAGCGCTGGTGCTCGCACCCTGGGGCGGGGGACTGGAATTTCTCGGTTACCGTCCATCGTCGGGTGAGTTCGTCGACATCACCACCCTGCCGGCCGGCGGCAACATGGACGGACTGGAGCCCTGGCAAGGCGGTCTGCTGGTCGCCTCCCAGCATGACCAGGCGATCTGGTACGTGCGTGATGGCGAGGCCGAGATCCTGATCCAGACCCCCGGCCGCCCCGCCGATATCGGCCTCGATGCATCCGGGCGCCGGCTCGCCGTGCCCTACATTGCTCTCGACCGCGTCGACCTCTGGGAGCTTCCGGACCGTTCCTGAAAACCAGACAGAACTGCAGTCGGAAACTGCCAGATCAGGAATCACTGCGTCGTAGGCCAGGCGCCCCGATCAATCAGCCACGACCTGGTCGCGTCCTTCGGCCTTGGCGCGGTACAAGCGCTGATCGGCCGTGCGAAGCAGCGTATCGAGATCCGCACCGTCGCTTCCCAACGTGGCGATGCCCACGCTCACTGTGTGCGGGTCCACGTTATCCAACGCGCTCCAATGGGCCGGCTGCTCGCGCCAGGCTGTGCGCAGCCGCTCGGCCACGTGACCGGCGACCTCCCTGGACGTATCCGGCAACATGGCAAGAAACTCCTCGCCGCCGAACCGGCACAGGAAGTCCTCGTCGCGCAGCTCGGAACGCAGTCGCTTGGCAAAGTCCACCAGCGCGCGATCACCGGCGGCATGACCATGGACATCGTTGATGTACTTGAAGTGGTCAAGATCCATCAACAGAATCGAAAGCGGTTGATGGTCATCGCGTGCCGTGGCACAGAGCCGTTTGAAGGTTTCCTCCAGCAGATTACGGTTGGGCAGGCCCGTCAGCGTGTCGGTGGCGGCAATCTCGCGCAAGCGGTGCTCGCTGCGTTCGCGGCCGCGCTCGTAGACATGCGCAAGCGCAAGTCCCAGCATGCCCGCCAGCGAAAAATTCGCGGCCACCGTGAATTGCGGGCTGTCGGCCGGCAGTCCAAACCGAATCCAGGCAAGCAACGCCGCGCCGGAAAAACTGGCCAGGGAAACGGCAAGGCCCAACCGGCTGCCAAGCAGGAAATGGAGCACCAGAGGCAGCAGAATCGGCCAGACGAAAACCGACGGCGAGGCTCCCGGCATCGCGAGGATCGCCAACATCGCGCCAGTCCAGGGGATCACGTAGGCCAACGCCCAGCCCCTGAAATGCCTGGTACGGCCGATGACCGGAAGCAGGGCAAGGGAATAGCCCACGAACGCGAACTCGACGAGGGAAGCCGCCCAAAGACCACGGTACAGGTTGAGCCAGGCGAACAGGATGCCGCCCAGGGCGGTGACCACCATCATTGCGCGCAAAACGGTGCGACGTTCGCGATGACTCCGTGTTGTCGAGATGGCCATTTCTGAACTTCCCCCCTGGATGCCAGGCGCGATATCGACCATCTTCCGATCGAACCGTTTCACTTCGCGCGTTCGCGCGAGCGAGAAGGATAAACCCCTATCCCCCGAATTCCAATTCATTCCGACCGCACCGGTTGCTGGTCGGTTCAGGCCGCAGTGCTCCCCAGGCTCTGTCCAGTCAGCCGGAAGGAAAAAACCACGGTCATCCAGAGCCCGCAACCGTCGCGGGATCCGGCCCAAAGTCCTGCGAATGGCCGCGAAAACTGCTAATCTTGCAACCTCCACAGAGCGCATTCGAGGCCATCGAAATGAACCATCCCATAGACGGCAATCGTCTCAAGAAATCCTTCCTCGGCGAGGAGCTGCTCGACGAGGAAATCGAGGCCCTGAAGGGCATCCTGACCACCGAAAACGTGGCCAAGGACGAAATCCTGATCAATGAAGATGACAAGGACCGGCGACTGTTCCTGCTGGCCGATGGCAAGATCGAGGTGCTCAATAACCAGAAGGGTGAGCTGACCCACGTTTACTCCATGTCGCCGGGAGAGTTTGCCGGCACTCGCGCCTTCATCGATGGAACACCGCGTGCGGCCACCCTCAAGGCCCAGGAGGATTCGGTGGTCTATTGCCTGGAGCCGGCCGACTTCGAGGGCCTGATCGAAACTCATCCGCGCCTGGTCTACAAGATCATGCGGGCCATTTTCCGCATCACTCACGTCAACCTGATGCGCATGAATACCGAGGCACGGGAACTGGCCAACTATGTTTACAAGATGGGTGGTCGTTACTAGACAGCCAGACGCTCAATATCTTGAGCGTTCGGTTCATTCAATCCGATTGGCCCGCCCTGCCTGTTTCTTTACGGAAGTTCAAATCGGTGACTGAAGATCTTGTCGGCCCGGGTTTTCGCTCTAGAATGCCGACATGTCAGAGTCGTCGGAACATCAACGGGTCGTCGAGGCCACTCGCCAATGGCTGGAGACAGTCGTTATCGGGCTGAACCTGTGCCCGTTTGCCGCTTCGCCGTGGCGTCAGGGTCGGATTCGATTCAGGGTCAGCGAGGCGAGCAGCCAACAACAGTTGGCCCAGGATCTGGCCGACGAATTGCTGGCGCTGCAATATGCCGATCCGGCCGAATGCGAGACCACGCTGCTGATTCATCCCCACGTGCTGGGTGACTTTCTGGATTACAACGACTTTCTCGAACTTGCGGACCGGCTGCTGGAAGACCTGGCGCTGGACGGAACGATCCAGATTGCCAGCTTCCATCCCGACTACCGGTTTGCCGACAGCCATCCGGACGATCCGGCCAACTGCACCAACCGGTCGCCCTACCCCATGCTGCACCTGCTGCGCGAAGCGAGTATCGAGGCGGCCACGGCCAATTTATCCAATCCCGAGGAGATTTTTGAGCGCAACATCAAGACGTTGCGGGAATTGGGCATGGATGGCTGGAACGAGTTGATGAAACGCTCGTAACAGAGCGGCCGGTTCAGTAACTCAAGCCGGTACACTGGCGAGTTCAGCCTTCAGGGAGTGAACAATCATGATTCAATCCGTCAATTCCAACGGTCGCGGCCAGCAAGGCCCGCCCGACTTGACCGCAGTACTGGAGAAAATCACCGGTGGTGGCGGCCCGTCGGGCAAGGTCATCATCGGCATCGCGATCGCGATCGCGCTGATCTGGGGTGCGTTCAGCGTGTTTTATACCGTCCAGCCCGAGGAGCGGGCGGTGGTCAAACGCTTCGGGGCGGTCATCGGCATCACCGACCCGGGCCTGCACTTCAAGATTCCATTCGGCATCGACCAGGTCCAGCGCGTGGCCACCGAGCGTGTGCTCAAACAGGAGTTCGGATTCCGGACCCAGGGTACGCGCCAGGGCGGGCGCTCCACATACAGCAGCCAGGACTTCGAGGCCGAATCGCTGATGCTCACCGGCGACCTGAACATGATCGACGTCGAGTGGGTGGTTCAGTACCGGATCGCCGATCCGATCAAGTTCCTCTACGAAATGCGCGAGCCGACACGCACGCTGCGCGATATTTCCGAATCGGTGATGCGTCGGATCGTCGGCAATATGCTCGGCTCCGAAGTGCTCACCGTCGGTCGCGTCGAGATCCAGCAAAAGGCGCAGGAAGAAATCCAGGAAATCATGGAAGGTTATGACGCCGGCATCCGGATCAACACCGTCGAAATGCAGGATGTCGTGCCACCGCCTGCGGTGCAGCCGGCGTTCAATGAAGTCAACGAGGCGCGCCAGGAACGCGAACGCATGATCAATGAGGCGCAAAAGCGCGTCAACCAGGAAATTCCCAATGCCGAAGGCGCGGCCTTGCGTACCGTGGCTGAAGCCGAGGGCTACGCCACTGAACGCGTCAACCGGGCGATGGGCGAGAGCACCCGGTTCTCGGCGGTTCTGAACGAATACCTTTTGGCCCCCGAGGTCACCCGCTCCAGGCTATACCTGGAAACCCTCAACGAAGTACTGCCCACCATCGGCCAGGTGCTGGTCGTCCAGGACGGCCAGGTTTCTCCGCTACCGCTGCTCGATGTCAACCGCAACGCCGCGCCTCGCGCCGGAGGTGAACAATGAAAACGATCATTATTGCAATCGTCGCGATCGTACTCATCGCCGGCGGCAACTTCGTGTTC
This sequence comes from Wenzhouxiangella sp. 15190, assembly GCF_003417465.1. Taxonomy (GTDB): domain Bacteria; phylum Pseudomonadota; class Gammaproteobacteria; order Xanthomonadales; family Wenzhouxiangellaceae; genus Wenzhouxiangella. The sequence goes on along the minus strand of NZ_QVMV01000034.1, from coordinate 3,748 downwards.
TACACCGTCGACGAAGCCGAGCAGGCCATCATCGTCCAGTTCGGCGAGCCCATGGGTGACGTCATCAGCGAGCCGGGCCTGAAGGTGAAACTGCCCTGGCAGAACGTGCGTCGCTTCGACAAGCGGTTGCTGGTCTGGGATGGCGACGTCACCCAGATTCCAACCCTGGGCCGGGAATTCATCCTGGTCGATACCACGGCACGCTGGCGTATCGACGATCCGCTGCTCTTTTTGACCAGCGTGCGCGACGAAGCCGGTGCCCGGACCCGGCTCGACGACATTGTCGACTCGGTGGTGCGCGACATGGTCTCTTCAACCGAACTCGAGGAGATCGTGCGCTCCAAGGACTGGGAAGTCGATGTCGACGACCTAGCTGACCCGGCAATGGCTGATCGCGGCGACATCAACCTCGAGAAGCAGCCCAAGCTCGGCCGCGAGCTGCTGGAGACCGAAATCCTCGAGCGCGCACGTGATTCCATGCCCACCCTGGGTATCGTGCTCGACGACGTGCGCGTCAAGCGGGTCAACTACATTGATTCGGTTCGAAAGCAGGTCGAAAACCGCATGATCGCCGAACGCCAGTCAATCGCTGAGCGCTTCCGTTCCGAAGGCAAGGGCCGCAGCCAGGAAATCCTCGGCAACATGGAACGCGATCTTCGCCGCATTCGCTCGGAGGCCGAGCGCGAGGCCGAGGAAATCCGGGGCGAGGCCGACGCCGAAGCCACCCAGATATACGGCGAAGCCTTCGGCGCCGAGCCGGAATTCTATTCCTTCTTCCGCACGCTGGAAAGCTACCGGGCACTGGGCCCCAATGCCACCATCATGCTGAGTGCCGATTCGGACTTCTTCCGCTACCTGGAAGAGTCGCAGGTGCAGTAATCAGGCTGTTGAACCTTCCCCCGCCCCGGGGGAAGGTGGTTCCGGAAAGGCGCGGCGATTCGGTATGCTGAAGACTTATTCCTGACAATGATATCGACAGGCCGCAATGGCAAAGCACATCTTCGTGATCGGGCTCGACGACTTCAACCTGAAGGAACTGCAGACGGTTCGAGACGCAACAGATTACGAGTTTCACGGCCTCGTCGACTACGACGCCACGGTGATCCGGACTTCCCCCAAGGAGCAGATTGCCGCGCTGCAGCGGATCTATCCCGAACTGCTGATAGACATCGCGGTAGAGGAAGGCATGCGGCTGTCCGATCTCAAGGGCCAGGACAGCTACAGCTTCGAAATCGGCGACATCTTCATCGGCGCGGAAAATCCGCAGGAACTGCACGTCAAATTCCGCAACATCATGGACGTACTTGACTTCCGCTTCGAAGACGTACTACCCAACAGCTGGGGCAACATCCTTGTCTAATCGCGCAGTTGATCATCAGACGAGGTCTCGGTCGATCTTCTTCTCGATATTGTGGGAATGGACGCGCCGATCGCCCTCGTAGCCGTCCAGTTCGGCGCGAAGATAGAAGTGCCCCGCGTCTAACGTGAGTACCGTGCGCGCTCGCACGGTTACTGACCACTCGTCTCGGCAAAGGCGACGCACGTTTTCGGTTTTACCACGGATCGAGTCGTAGTCATTTCCCGAGTGGCTGTACCACTCGACTGTCCGAATCCGTACGTCCAGATCCAATTCGTCGATACGAACCTCACCCTTGTCCTTGCGAATCTCGAGTACAGAACGATCGTGCGCCAGGTCGCGCGTTACCGTCCAGGCATAGTCGCGAGGCTGAATCATTGTCGTCGCCGATTCAGCCGCACCCTGCGGCGCGCTGAACAGCTGGCGGTCGTCTTCAGTCTCGCTCGACTCGCGAACGGGCAGATCCAAGTAGCTGCCGACCGCGTCGATCACCACCCCTGGACGGTTCGGACGCGGGCCAGGCCAGGGGTCAGTACGAGGTAGACACCGAGAGACGGACGCGGTGCCGGGAAAAGAAGCGATGCGCCAATTCGTTCAAGGTCACGCGCACGGTTTAGAACTTGCCGGGCTTCAGTGGTTCCGGTTGCTCGTGACTGTTGCGATGAGTCAAATTCAAGAGTCCGTAGGTAATACGGGTGGTCTCCTCGTTCTGGCGCACCTCCGAAAGTCGTACGGCAAGCATGGCGACGGGGCGGTCCGACTTCACGCGAAAAGTGACGACCGGCGAGCCCAGAATCTCAATCGGTGCGGTCAGCGTCTTGCTGTCGAACACCAGCGCACCGCCGAGGGTTCGGGGGCGCGCTGTCCTGCATCCAGGTGCGCAGCATGGCTCCTGTTCGATGCCGCTTTCGATGTCCTTGAGCCAACGGTCCCACCAGCGCAAGGCTTCCGAAAGAAAATCGATGGCCGGTCCGGGACGTCCCTGGTGCGGATACTTGTGCCCCCAGGGGCCGATGAGCCCCATGCGCGGCGTGCTCAAGTTGTCCATGAGCCGAAACACCGCATTGGAATAGCCGTCGGCCCAGCCGGTAGAGGGCCGTGACTGGAACCCGGATCCGATCATAATTTTCGTTGACCGAACCGTGCCGCCAGTTCTTCTTCAGAAGCGGATCCGGGGGCAGCGCGTTATGGCTATACATCGTAGAGGTCCAGGAAAGGTTGTCCGCCAGCAGGCAGCCGCCCATGTAGTGGATGTCGTCGGTGTAGCGATCGTCCGTGGAACAGGCCGTGGTGATGGCCTTGAGCGGCTCTGGCTGGCACTCGGCGATCTGCAGTCCGTTGAAGCCGCCCCAGGAAATGCCGATCATGCCGACCTGGCCGCTGCACCAGGACTGCCTCGCCAGCCAGTGCATGATGGCTTCACCGTCTTCATCGACAACTTCCGGCCATCGCGGCACTCAAAGCGCCATAGCACCAGCCAGAACGGAGAAGGAGCCGCCCGTCCTGACCGCATCGCCATGACGGAAACCGTCCGGATATTGACCTGAATTAGTGCTTTCTTCAGCAAGGCCGGTTATTGTGTTTGTACAGGCTTGACTGATTGTTGGAAAACATCACGTCACAGGCCGTTTCACGGAGGGCAGATTCATGGTCAGACGGGCCTCGCTGATAGACATCGACCGGATCAAGGAAAACCTGGTTTCGCTTATCCGGGTTCCCTCGCTGACCGGCGCAGAAGACAACATCGTCTCGCATATCGCCAACTGGCTTCAGCAGTTCGACGCCGAAATCGACTACTGGAACGACGGCATTGCCTCCCTCCAGCGCGACCCTCGTTATCCCGGGCATGAGGTCGAACGCGCCTGGGCACCGCTGGTCGTGGGCGTGCTGCGCGGCGATCAGCCCGGCCCGTCGATCCTGCTGACCGGTCACGTCGACGTAGTGCCGCCGGGCGATTACGACCGCTGGAGCGACGAACCGTTTTCCGGAATCAGCCGTGGCGACCGTATCTACGGCTGCGGTTCTTCCGACATGAAATCCGGACTGGCCGCGGCCATGGCTGTATTCGAGGCCTTTGCCGAAAGTGGACGCAATTTCCCCGGCCGAATCATCTTCGCAGCGGTCCCGGCCGAAGAGGACAGCGGCCTGGGAACCCTGGCGGCCATCCGCGGTGGCTGGGATGCGCACGCCGCCATCATTCCCGAACCAACCACCGGGGCCAGCGGTGTGCCGGAACTGGTCATTGCCCATGCCGGCGCCATGTCGCTGAAGGTGCAGGTACCCGGTCGCTCGGCCCATGCCAGCAAGCGCCTGATGGGCGAGAGCGCGCTCGATCATTTCCTGACCATCTACAAGGCCATCCGCGAAGACGAGCGCCGAATCAACGAAAAG
>NZ_QVMV01000043.1 GCF_003417465.1 Wenzhouxiangella sp. 15190 | reverse complement strand
AAGGGCGCAAGCCCTTGCCGGTTTTCAAGACCGGTGCATTCAACCGCTCTGCCACCTCTCCGTTCTGGTGACGAATTGTAAACGCTGGGGCAAGAGTGTGCTAAGGCAAAGACGGAAAACCCCGCTCAAGGCGGGGTTTTCTAATGATGGCGGAGAGGGAGGGATTACTGCGCCCGCCTGCGGCGGGCTTGCCCTTCGGGCTCGCCGGCCTTTGGCCGGCTCGTGAGCTCGCGCCTAGCGGCGCTCGGTTCGAACCGGGGTTCTCATCCGTAGTCCCCGCTCCCCGATTAACAAAAAACCCGCCACATGGGCGGGTTTTTCGTTAATGGCGGAGAGGGAGGGATTCGAACCCTCGGTACGGGAAAACCGTACACTCGCTTTCCAGGCGAGCCCATTCGACCGCTCTGGCACCTCTCCTAAAACTGCTCAAATTGTAACTACTGACTCCACTCCTCAAAGCGGCTCAAGGGCGAGTCTGATCACCTCATCATGGGCCGGGAGCGACTTTCAGGCCACCGAAGGTGGGCTGAAAAAAGTGCCCGGCGCATTCCTTAGCAGGAGCCCATTCGACCGCTCTGGCACCTCTCCGTAAAACTCTAATTTCACTCAACTCAGCCGCCTAACGGCGGGCGGCCCTGCGGGCCGCGAGAGGGAGGGATTGACTGCGCGCCTTTCGGCGCTTGCCCTCCGCTTCGCTCCGGGTTGCTCCGTCCGCTACGCGGACTCCGCATCGAGCTCGCCTTCGGCTCGGTTCGAGCCCTCGGTACGGGAAAACCACACACTCGCTTTTCAGAGGAGCCCATTCGACCGCTCTGGCACCTCTCCAAAGTCGCGCTTCACCACTTGATCGTGGATGCGGCACAAACGACCATTGTACCTAATCCGGGCGAAACAAACCAAGCCCGGACACCGATGCAGCGCACCCCCGCCAAGCCCCAGCTGTTTTGAAAATTCGAATTTCGATCATTCGAATTTGTTTGGTACTTGGTGCTTCGAATTTGAAAATTTCTGCGTCCTGGCGAAGGCATCCAAGCTGGGAGCTACCGACCCATTCTCCTTCTTGGTGAAATAATCACTCGGGCTTGCGAAACACAAAAATGCCCCACTCCAGGTCGCCCCGGTTACCGCCGTCCACCCAGTGCTGCAGGCCGGTCTTCATCTTTTCGATGTAGTCGTCACTGACGCCGCGGTCGCGGAGTTCGTCCTCGCTGGCTTCGAGTTCCCGCTTGACGCGGGCATAGTGACGCGGCAACTGGTCACCGTGATCCTCCCAGACGCGCTCCTCGAGACCGAGATCCGTGAGCGTCTCCCGGTAGAAGCCCGGAGAGCCCAGGGAATCGAGATGAATTCGGTCGTAGATGGGCTGCAGGCGGGCCGGATCGGCATCGTCGGACTGCATCGGGTCGGTAAAGATCAGGCGTCCACCGGGCTTGAGTACCCGGGCGGCTTCGGCACACACCCGGGCCCGGTCGCCGGAATGCAGCAACGCGTCCTGGGACCAGACGACATCGAAACTGGCGTCGTCATAGTCAAGGTTGGTGAAGTCGCCGTCGACCACCTCGATCCGGTCTTCAAGGCCCTGCTCCCGGTTCTTCTCCCGATCGCGGGCATTCTCGACCTCGCTGAGATTCAGCGCCACGCACTGGCAGCCGAACTGCCTTGCAAGATAGCGCATCGAACCGCCGTAGCCAGCCCCAAGGTCGAGTACGCGGTGGCTGGAATCGAGCGATCCGAGCACCTCGGCCATGCGCTGGACGGTTCGGCGACTGGCGTCGGCAATCGGCTCGTCATCGGCGCGATAGAGACCGATGTGGATGTCCTCGCCGCCCCAGACGTGGAAATAGAAATTATCGGCATCCTCGCTGTTGTAGTAATCGCGGGCCGTCTGCACGACCCGGGAGTAAGCCTGGCTATTCATTCATTCCTCCTTGTTCGTTTCTTCGTCAGCTTCTTCCGGGCTGCGATAGCGCTTTTCGGCGACATGGACGAAGAAGTCCGGGTCTTCACCTGTTGCGCCGGAGTCTTCCTCGAAGTCGGCATAGGTCGTGACTTCCTGGAATCCCACTTCCCGCATCAGCCTGCGCGTGTAATCGCGGCGCAACGGAAACATGTTCAGGTGAAAGACGGACTCGTCCGGAAAGGTATACCGGAAGCGCGCCAGCCCCTCGTCGACGGACTCGGGCTCGGCACTGACCTGGTGGCCGCAGTAATAGTACTTATGCGTCGATGAAAAGCCGTGATCGAGCATGGCATCGTAATTGCGCTGATCCAGAATCAGACAGCCGTCGTGCTTGAGCGTGGCGTAGAACTCGGCCAGCGCCTTGCGGCGATCGTGTTCGGAAAACAGATGGGTAAACGAATTGCCGAGGCAGATCACCGCGTCGTAGGTCGCATGCACATCACGGTTGAGCCAGCGCCAGTCGGCCTGGATGGTGCGCAGGATGTGATCCCGCCTGCGCCCGTTCTCAAAGGCCTTGGCCAGCATCTCGGCCGACCCGTCGACGCTGCAGACCTCGAAACCTTCCTCGATCAAACGAACCGAGTGAAACCCGGTGCCCGTAGCGACGTCGAGAATTCGCTTGGCGCCACGCTCCTTGAGCAGGCGAACGAAAAAGTCACCCTCGCTTTGGTAACGCGCATCCCAGTCGATGAGTTCGTCCCACTTGTCGACGAAGCGGTGCACGTACTCTTTCTGGTAGTGATCTGTGTCGCGTACCTCCGTCGGGTCGCGGCCGAAATCCTGCTTTTCACGTGAAAATGCCTGATGCGACATGATTCTGGCCTTCTCCTGATTGCTTGCTGTGCAGATCCACCGCCAGCCCTCGGAGCAGCGTCCTGCCGAAAATGTCGGCAGTCACCTGATCAAGGCAAATGAAATGACGCGATCGAACGCCGAAGCCGGCGGAACGGCGGCGATACTAACAAGTTACCTTCGGGGTTGCAGGCGGCCACCGCCGTTTAACGACCACAGGTTCTGTCAAGGGTCATCACCGAACCCTTCGAAGGGCTAAAAAACCTTCCACAAGCGAGACATCCATCACATTTATCGGGTCACAAAGTGCAAATCATCTTCCCTTTTGCACCGGGGGCACATCTCTTGTAGAAAGGAGCGCAGTTCCAGAGCCGCCGACAGGCAGGACCATGTCGAGAAAATCAATTGACCCACCAGGGTCGTTGCGATACATTTCACAATCTGATCAATCGCTTGCCAAGCCTTTTGCATTACCGGCTTTGGCACGGATAACCGCGATGCCAGCAACTATTCACGTGCCCGGGTCGGGACGCGCATCACTCGGGGATCCGGAGCCTGCACCAAAGGGGAACAAAACTTGAATCCGTTTCGGAAGCGCACCCGAAGTCACGCGGTGACCGGGTTGCACTTGACGCCGCGCGTCCTGACGACCGTTTCGGTCGACCATCAGCGAGGACGCAAACCGCGCCTGATGGCCGCCCGCTGCGAAACGTTGACCGGCGGCGGCGACCTGGAGAAAACGCTGCGGGAGGTTTCGCCCGGACGGCACTCCCCCGTGAACCTCGTACTGGCCGACGGCCAGTACGAACTGCTGCTGGTGGATGCCCCGCGCGTCGAACCGTCGGAACTTCGGGCGGCTGTACGCTGGAAGGTGCGCAACCTGATCGACTTCCACATCGACGACGCCGTCATCGACGTGTTCGAAATTCCCGGTCAGAGCAATCGCCCGCAGGGCCAGGCCATGATGTACGCTGTCGCGGCCCGCTCGCGGGAACTGCGCGAATACATCGATCTGATCGAGCGGTCCGATCTCAACCTGAGCGTCATCGACATTACCGAAATGGCGCTTCGCAACCTGGCGGCCCAACTGGAAGCGGATGTTCGCGGCGTGGCCATGCTCTACCTTGACGAAAACCACGGCATTCTCACGATTACCCGACAGGGCGACCTGTATCTCAGCCGCCGGTTGGAGACAGGAACCTCGCAGTTGTTCGATCGGCCCGAGGCCTCCTTCGACCAGATCGCGCTCGAGGTACAACGCTCGCTCGATTACTACGACAGCCACTATGGCCAGCCGCCGCTCGCGGCGTTGAGCATTCTGCCCGGCTTCGCCTCGCACGAGGCCCTGGTCGAGTCGCTGTCCGAAAGGCTGAACTTCGACGTAACCGGCTACCGGGCCGAGGACGTCGTCACCAGCGAAGTCGAGCTGCCGAACGAATACCTGGCCGAGCTCCTGATCGCATTGGGCGGGGCGCTTCGTCACGAGGAGGTCAGTCTGTGAGCCAGCAGATCAACCTCTATCAGCCGATTTTCCGCAAGGAGAAAATCGTCTTCTCGGCCCAGACCATCGCCTGGCTTTCCCTGGGCCTGGTTGTACTGTTGGCGCTCTGGTCGCTTCTGGTCGGCCAGCGCGTGGCCGGGCTGGAAACCGAGCTGGAGCGGCAACAGCAGGCCGAGCAGCGTGCTGTCCGACAAGTAGCCGAGCTGCAGTCGAGCATGCCCCCGGAACAGCCCGACGCCGTCCTGCAGGCTCAGATCGAACGCCTGCAGGCGCGGCGTGATGGATTGCAGGAAAGCCTGACAGCCCTGGAGCGTCGCATGCCGGCGGCTGAAATCAACCTGCTCGCACGGCTCGACGCGCTTTCGGCCGAAATTCCCGACGGTCTCTGGCTCACCGGCCTGCTGATGGCCGCCCAGGGACAAACGCTCACACTGCACGGCAACGCCCTCGAGGCCAGGCTGGTACCGGCCTGGCTGAGCGAACTGTCCACCGTGGAGCAATTTTCAGGCCTGGGCTTTCGCCAGATCCGGCTGAAAGAACGGCCGGACGGACAGCCGGGTGTCCAGTTCACCATCTCGACCGCGGCGGAGGAAACGCCATGACATTCCGTGCGCGCCTGAAACAGCTCGCCGAACGCGTCAACGCGCTGAGCCTGCGCGAGCGGGCGCTGGTGCTGCTGGCCGCGTTCGCGGTGATCTTTCTCATCTGGGACTTCACCGCCATGCAGCCCCTGAACCAGCGGCAGGAGGCAGTGCGAACCGAACTGCAAAGCGTTCGCGAACGCGTGGACGAACTGACCCGAAACCTGCAGCAACTGGCCGCCGAGCGTGGCCGGGACCCGAATCGCCAGATGATCGCCGAGCGCGATGCCCTGCAGTCCGAGATCGACGAACTCGAAGCCCGTCTGGCCGAACGGCATGGCGGAATCGCCTCGCCGGAAGAGTCGGTCTCGGTCCTGGCCGGGCTGCTGGCTCGACGCGCGGGCGTGGACATAGTCGAGCTTGAAAACATCCCGCCGGGACGACTCGAAAGCGCTTCCGGCAATCCGGTGCCCGGTCTGTTCGTGCATCGGGTACGCGTGGTCATCGAAAGCGACTTCAACGGCATCCGGAATTACCTCGACCAGACATCCGAATTGCCGCGTGGCGTATTCTGGGAGTCGCTGGATCTGACCGTCGATCAATGGCCGACAAACCGGATCGAATTGATTCTCTACAGCGTCACCCTCGACGACAGTTGGCTGGGAGTGTAGATATGCGACTGACCTGGATTGCCCTTCTGATGATGCTGCCGGCCCTGGCGCTCGCGCAGGGTGAGCTTCGCGACCCGACTCGTCCGCCGACGCAGGCCGAGATCGAGGCCTGGTTCGGAAACGGCCCGGCGTCCGGCCAGCGCTCGCCGTTTCGGCTTCAATCCATCCTGCTAGCCCCCGACCGCCGCATTGCCGTCATCGACGGCCAGCGCCTGCGCTTGGGCGAGAGCGTGGACAATGCCGAGGTCAAGGCCATCGAACCCGGACGCGTGGTGCTCGAACGCAATGGTGAGAGAATCGAACTGACGATCGAATCGCACCTGACCAACAATAACGACGGATCCCGATACTGATGCTGCCCATGGACCACCCATCTCTACGCTTGATCGCCCTCGCGGTATTTACCGCGGGCCTGACCGCCTGCGCCACCACCAGCGACCGGGCCGCGGACATCGACCGCAACATCCGCACTGAACTCGAAGCGGCCGCCACCCGGGAGGCACCGGACGTGGAGGAAACCCGGGACCTGCTGATCCCGGACGCGGAGCCGGCCTTCGAGCCGCCGCCGGAAGAGCGCTTCGACGTCACGGTCAGCAACGCGCCGGCGCGTCAGTTCCTGATGAGCCTGGTCGCCGATACCGACCTGAACATGGTGGTTCACCCCGATGTCGACCAGACCATCTCGCTCGAGTTGCGTGATGTCACCATCGAGGAAGTCATGCAGATCGTGCGCGAGATATACGGCCTGGAGTACCGGCGCAACGAAACCGGTTACATCGTCCGGCCCGCCGAACTGGTCAACCGCGTCTACGAAGTCAACTATCTGGATGTCAACCGTCGCGGGACGTCCAGGACGCGTGTCAGCTCCGGCCAGGCGACCGAGAATCCCGATGCCCTGGAAGGCGGTGACCGCGGCGGCAGTCGAAACAGCCAGGGGGGTTCCAGCCCCGATTACCGCACGACCTGGGATGACGAAGGCCGTCTGGTCACCGAAACCGTCCAGGGCGGTCGAAGCGAGAGCGATCGCAGCGCGGGAACCACCATCAACACCGACTCGGAAGCGAATTTCTGGAGCGGTCTCCAGGTGGCGGTCGAGGGCATGCTCGAAGACAGCGAGGATCGCCGGGTCATGATCAACCCGCTCTCGGGCGTCATTTCGGTTCGCGCCATGCCGCAGGAACACCGCGCCATTGCCGAACTCCTCGAGGCCATTCAGGGCAGCGTGCAGCGACAGGTCATTCTCGAAGCCAAGATCGTGGAAGTGGAACTGAGAGACGGTTATCGGTCCGGTATCAACTGGTCCCTGCTCAGTCAGGTCAGCGGCAGGGAGTTTGGTTTCGGCCAGGTTGCCGGCCAGAACATCTTCGAGGACGGCGTTTCCGCCATTGCCGACAATCCGATCAACGTAAGGCCGGGTCAGGGATTCGACGGTTTCGATTCCAGCGCTTTCGGTGGTGCCACGGCACTGACGGCCGACACCGGCGACTTCAATGCCTTTATCGAACTGCTTGAAACCCAGGGCGTCACACGGGTCCTTTCGAGCCCACGGGTTTCAACGATCAACAACCAAAAGGCGGTCATCAAGGTCGGCACGGACGAATTCTTCGTCACGGGCATTACCGGTCGCAGCGCAACCGGCGCGGCAAGTACGACTACGTCCAACACCGTCGAACTCACACCGTTCTTCTCCGGCATTGCCCTCGACGTCACGCCGCAGATCAGCCGCGAAGGCGACATCATCCTTCACGTCCATCCGACCGTCAGCGAAGTGCGGGATCAGACCAAGTCGTTCACCGTCGGCGGCGAGGAAGAATCCCTGCCGTTGGCCTTCTCCAGCGTGCGCCAGTCCGACAGCATCATCCGTGCCCGCAACGGCCAGGTGGTGGTCATCGGCGGTCTCATGCGCGAATCGTCCGAACAGAAGCGTTTCGGTACGCCGGGGTTGAGCCGCGTTCCGCTGCTGGGCCGGGCCTTCGGCAGCCGCCAGGAAGAAACGACCAAGACCGAACTGGTCATCCTGCTGCGTCCGGTCGTGATCGACTCGCCGCGTGTCTGGTCCCGGGAATCCGAGGGTGCCCTGGATCGGATGGGCGATATGGGCAGCGACCGGTGGCCCCAATAACCTCCCATGTACTGCGAGCACTTCGGACTCAATCAGCGACCGTTCCGGCTGACGCCGCACCTGGCGTTCCGCTATCCCGAACCGTCACAGGCCGAAGCGCTGACGACCCTGCGCGTGGCGCTGGACCAGGGCGAGGGATTCATCAAGGTCGTCGGCGAGGTCGGACTGGGCAAGACCCTGCTTTGCCGGACATTGCTGGATGAACTCGGGGAGCCGTTCGTCACGGCCTGGCTGCCCGACCCGCATCTCTCACCGGGCACCCTGCGTTCGGCCCTGGCCCGCGATCTGGGCATCGAACTGCCCAACCGGCCGACCCAGCAGATCGTCCATGAGCGCCTGCAAACGGAACTGGCCGCCATGGCCGCGCGCGGCCTGCGACCCGTACTGCTGATCGACGAAGCCCAGGCGCTGCCGGCGAGCACCCTGGAAACCGTGCGCCTGCTGACCAATCTCGAGACCGAGCAGCGCAAGCTGTTGCAGGTGGTGTTGTTCGGCCAGCCCGAACTCGACCGCCGCCTGGCCATGCCGCAGTTCCGGCAGCTACGGCAGCGCATTACCTACTCCTGCCGGCTGGAGCCGCTGGATTCCCGGGGTGTGGCCGACTATATCGATCATCGACTCGAGCGCGCCGGCGGCAGCGGCGAGCTGTTTTCCAGCCGGGCGATTTCACGCATTGCACGCGCCAGCGGCGGTGTCCCCCGGCTGGTCAACGTTCTGGCCGACAAGGCCCTGCTGTCGGCCTGGGGCCGCGGCCGTAACCGGGTCGGCATTCATGATGTCCGACGCGCCATCGGCGACACGGAAGATACCGCCGGGCAACTGTGGTGGCCCCGGTTGCAGCCGGCCGCGAGAGTCGCGGCGTTCAGCCTGATCGCCGTGGGTGCTTTTCTGGTGCTGGAAATGCTGCGAGGCGGCGGATGAGCCTGATCAACGACGTCCTCAAGGATCTCGAACGCCGCGACGCCCCCGAAGCGACGCAGACGCCCCGCTCTGTCGAAAACCGCCGGTCCGGTTCGGCGAAGCGCACCTGGCGATGGCCGCTCTGGCTTATCGCCGCGCTGGCCGTCGGCATCGTCCTGCACCTGAGCCTGAATCCCGGCAGTCCTTCCAACGTATCAGAAGAAACCGGTCCGCTCATCGCGCAGGCCGAACCGCCTGACAAACCGGAACCGGCCGCTGCGGTTGACCATGGTCTGCCGAACGAACCGACAGAGGCGCCTGCAAAAAGCGAGCCGGTTGCATCGGCTGCCCCGGCTGTCGAAACGGCACTGGCGGCATCCGAACCGCTCGAGCACTCGAGCGAACGCCAGTCAGCGGAGCGCGAGCCTCGCCCGCAAACTGAACGTGCCCCCGATCCAGCCCCGGCAAGTCCGAGCCGGCCGGAACCCGAACCGGCCCGACAGGACTCGCAGCGCGAAGAGCCCGCCATCTCGATCCGCCGCTCGAACGAAAGCCCCGATACCCCGGATTCACTGGCCGCGGCCAAGCGTTTTCTCGCCCGCGGCCAGTTCCAGCGCGCCGAGTCGCGACTGCGACAACTGATCGATGAACAACCCGCCCTCACCGAAGCCCATGAACTGCTGGCGAATGCGTTGATCCGGCAGCGCCAGCACGATTCCGCCATTCGAGTGCTCGAAACCGGGCTGCGCGAAGCGCAGAATCCCTCGCCGCTGGCCGCCCTTCTCGGGCGCTTGCTCATGGAGCGCGGCGAACTGGCCCGGGCGGGCACCGTCCTGCAGGAGCACGCGCCGGCTCTGGCCGACGCTCCCGACTACCACTTGCTGCTTGCCGCGGTCCATCGCCAGGCCGGCAATCACGAGGCAGCGGCAGAGCACTACCGCAAGCTGACCGGCATCCTGCCCCGACGGGGTGCGGCGTGGATCGGCCTCGGCACCTCGCTCGAATCGCTGGAACGGCAGGAAGAAGCCCTCGAGGCCTACAGTCGCGCCCTGGAAGGCGACGACGCGCGCGCCGCCCGTTTTGCGCGCCAGAGACTGAACGCCCTGGAGTCCATGACCGGAGAGCCACAATGAGCGACGTTCGCAAGCCGCGACAGAAGATCCGCCTCGGCGACCTGCTCGTCAAGCACAAGATCATCTCCGAACGCCAGCTCGAAGAGGCGTTGGCTGAACAGAAGCGTTCCGGCCACAAGCTCGGCCGTGTCCTGGTCCAGCTCGGCCACGTGGCCGAAGACGACCTGCTCGACTTTCTCGGCCAGCAACTCGATGTCCCGGTCATCGACCTCAAGCACTACAACTTCAAACCGCAGACGGTGCGGCTCCTGCCCGAGACGCACGCCCGCCGCTACCGGGCCATCGTGCTCGCCGAGGACAAGGACGAACTCACGGTGGGCATGGCCGACCCGACCGATATCTTCGGCTTCGACGCGCTCAGAAACATTCTCAAGAAGCCGATCAACATCGTGCTGGTGCGCGAATCGGACCTGGTTCGCACGATCGATATCGTCTACCGCCGAACCGAGGAAATCTCGTCACTGGCCGAGGAGCTGGGCGAGGAGTTGTCCGGGAGCGACTACGACATCTCCCAACTCGAGGACGACGAAGGCCAGGTCGATGCGCCGGTCATCAAGCTTCTGCGCTCGATGTTCGAAGACGCCGTCCAGATCGGCGCTTCCGACATTCATATCGAGCCCGACGAGTCGGTACTGCGCGTCCGCCAGCGCGTCGACGGCGAACTGCAGGAACAGATCATCGAGGGACGCCGCGTCGCCTCCGCCCTGGTCACGCGCCTGAAGCTCATGGCCTCGCTCAACATCAGCGAAAAGCGCCTGCCGCAGGACGGCCGCTTTTCGCTGCGGGTCAAGGACCACAACATCGATGTGCGCCTGTCGACCATGCCGATCCAGTACGGCGAGTCGATGGTCATGCGTCTGCTCGACCAGTCGGCCGGCCTGCTCGAGCTCGACAAGCTCGGCATTCCCGAAAAGATGGAAGCGCGCATTCGTCGCCTGATCAACCGGCCCTCCGGGATGATGCTGGTCACCGGCCCGACGGGCTCAGGCAAAACCACCACGCTCTACGCCGCACTCAACCAGATCAATCAGTCCAGGCGCAAGATCATCACGGTCGAGGATCCGGTCGAATACCGCCTGCCGCGTATCAACCAGGTCCAGGTCAATCCCAAGATCGAGCTGGACTTCGCGCGTGTGTTGCGCACGGCGCTGCGCCAGGATCCCGACATCATCATGGTCGGCGAAATGCGCGACCGGGAGACAGCCGAAATCGGGCTGCGGGCCGCGATGACCGGCCACCTCGTCCTGTCAACGCTTCACACCAACTCGGCTCCGGCGACCGTCATGCGTCTGGTCGACATGGGTGCCCAGGGTTTCATGGTCGCTGCCGCGCTCGACGGCGTTCTCGCCCAGCGCCTGGTTCGCCGCGTGTGCGACACCTGCGGCGAAGACGCCGAACCCGACAGCGGGCAACTGGCCTGGGTGCGTTCCCACCTGGGCGAGGAAAAGGCCGAAGATATCCGTTTTCGCGCCGGACACGGCTGCGCCTATTGCTCCAATACCGGCTATCGCGGCCGCATCGGCGTCTACGAACTGCTGGAGATGGACGAGGAGCTCACCGATGCCCTGCGACGGATGGACACCGCAGCGTTCGCCCGCCTGGCCCGAACCCGCACGGGATACCGGCCCCTCATCGATTGTGCGCTGGACTATGCCCGCGAAG
The DNA here is from genome assembly GCF_003417465.1 of Wenzhouxiangella sp. 15190. Lineage (GTDB taxonomy): Bacteria > Pseudomonadota > Gammaproteobacteria > Xanthomonadales > Wenzhouxiangellaceae > Wenzhouxiangella. Next base: position 61,670 of record NZ_QVMV01000043.1, on the reverse strand, counting down.
GCATCACTTCGCTCGAAGAGGTGATTCGTCTGGCCGGCGGGCTGGATGAACTGCTCGACAGCCAGATGGATCCGATCACACTGACTGACGAGGCATCCTGATGAGTGCCTTTCAGTGGCGAGGGCGCAACGCACGCGGCCAGCTCGTCGACGGGCGCGTGGAAGCCGAATCCACCGATGCCGTAGCCCAGCAGCTCATGCGGCTCGACATCACGCCGATCGAGATCGAGTCGGCACCCGACGCCGGGATCGAAGGTAAAAGTCTGCGTCAGCGCCTGGGCATGGATGCACCGGGCATCAACGACCTGATCCTTTTCACCCGCCAGATGTTCACGCTGACCAAGGCCGGCGTTCCCATCATCCACGGCTTGCGCAACGTCTCCGAATCGACCCGAAATCAACGGCTTCGGCAAGCCATCGAAGACGTCGTGGAAGCACTGGAATCCGGGCGTGACCTCGCAAGCGGGCTGGCACAGAACCCGAGCGTCTTTCCGCCCATGTTCGTCAGCATCGTGCGCGTGGGCGAGAACTCGGGCAACCTCGAGCAGGCCTTCTCGCAACTGACCGACTACCTGGAACTCGAACGCGATTTCAAGGCACGCCTCAAGCAGGCCCTGCGCTATCCGGCCATGGTGATCACGGCCATGTTCATCGCGGTCGCCATTCTGATGACCTTCGTCATCCCAACCTTTGCCGATTTCTTCGCCAATTTCGATGCTGAATTGCCACTAGCAACACGCATGATCATCGGCGCGTCGAACTTCACGGCCGAATGGTGGTGGGTGATCCTGCTGGGAATCGTTGCCGGACTGCTGGCCTTTCGTGCCTGGATTCGCAGCGAGACCGGCCGCTATCGCTGGGATCGCCTCAAGCTCCGGTTCCCGGTTGTCGGCAATATCCTCTTCCAGGGCATCATGGCGCGCTTCGCCAGAACGTTCTCCATGACCTACCGCTCGGGCGTACCCCTGATACAGGGCCTGACCCTGACCGCGCGCGCCGTCGAGAACGAATACATCGGCCAGGCCGTCAACGACATGCGCACCGGCATCGAGCGCGGGGAATCGCTGTCACGAACCGCGGCCGCCACCGGCCTGTTCTCGCCGCTGGTGCTACAGATGCTCGGTATCGGCGAGGAAACCGGCGACGTCGACTCCATGCTCACCGAGACCGCCGAGTACTACGAGCGCGAAGTCGACTACGACCTCGACAATCTCAGCGCCGCCATCGAGCCCATCCTGCTGATTTTCCTCGCCGTCCTGGTCCTGATCCTGGCGCTGGGCGTCTTCCTGCCCATGTGGGACGTCGGACGTGCCGCGCTGGGCTGAGACGACAGTCAGACGCCGTCCGGCCAACTTGCAGCGGGGGTTTTCCCTGCTGGAGCTCGTCGTCGTCATCATCCTGGTGATCCTGCTGTTCCTGGTCGCCTTCGACCGCCTGATGCCGCTGCGCGGCCAGGCCGAATCGGCGCACGTCGCCACCACGGTCGGCACGCTGCGCTCCGCCCTGGGCATGATCACCGCGGAACGCGTCGTCAAGGAAGGCATCTCCGCGCTATCCAGCCTGGAAGGCGAAAATCCGATGGCCCTGCTGGATGAAACGCCGAGCAACTACATCGGCGAGATCGAGTCGGCCGATCGCTCTTCAGTGCCTCGTGGAAGCTGGTATTTCGAGCGTGACAGCGGCCGGCTCGGCTACCGGGTGCGCTACCCGCAGTATCTCGACGAGCCGGGCAATCAGGCCGTCCACCTGACCTGGCGCGTGACGCTCGGATTCACGGACGAGAACGGGAACGGCGTCTACGAACCCGACGTCGATTCGGCGCACAGCGTCGGGCTTCGGTCCCTGCACGACCGGGCATGGCAGAATATCGAGCCTTCGAAGACCGCCGTTGCCAGCGATCCGGAATGACCGACCACCCGCAAACCAGCGATACAAACCGGAGTGCGAAGAATTCAGTCCGGATGAGCCGCCTGCGCATGGCCACGCTTGCCTGGGCGCTGTCCGCCGGCCTGACGGTGACCGCCTGGGTAATGGGTCTGCTGGAGATGGGTGCCCTGGAAATGGGCATGCTGGTGCTGACCGTGCTGGGCGCCCTGCTCTTTTTCCACATGGCACTGCGCAGCGGCTGGTCGAATCGCTTTCGCGACCCCAGCATGACCCTGCCCCACATCCTGCTGTCCGTGCTCGTCGGTTTGTGGATCATCAGCCGGGCCGGGGAGGCCCGCACCATCCTGCTGATGCTGTTCATCATCTCCACCTTCTTCGGCGCCTTTCAGCTGCGCCAGCGCGAGTTCATGCTGGTCGCGCTCGTGGCCGTTGCCGGTTACACCGCAATCACCGTTCGCGACCTGTTTAGCGAGCAAATCCAGGCATCCACCGAGGTGGTCGTGCTCGAACTGGTGGGTTTTGCCATGATGATGGTCTGGCTGGCCTGGTTCGGTGCCTACATCGCCCGCATGCGACGAATGCTCAGCCGCCGCAACCGGGAACTGCGGGAAGTTTCGGCCCGGTTGCAGCACCTGGCCGAGCATGACGAGCTTACCGGCTTGCCCAACCGAAGGCGACTGATCGCCCGGCTCGAGGCCGCTGCGGACCGGGCGCGCAAATCGGGCGTTATCTTCAGCGTTGCCGTTCTCGACCTGGATCATTTCAAGCGCATCAACGACCGCTACGGCCACCAGGCCGGCGACGAAGTGCTGACCGAACTGGCCCGGCGCGCATCCGGCGTGCTTCGCGACGCCGATGCCGTCATGCGGGTCGACGAGACCGTCGCCGATTTCGGCCGTTTCGGCGGAGAAGAGTTTCTCGCCGTGCTTCCCGACACCGACCTGGCCGGAGCGCGACGGGCAGCCGAGCGCCTGCGCCGGGCGATCGCCGAAGCGCCTTTTGAAACCACGACCGGATCGGTCGAGTGCACGGCCTCGATCGGCGTGGCCGAACACCAGGCGGGAGAGTCGATCAATCGTACGATTGCGCGCGCCGATGAAGCACTCTACCGCGCCAAGGACCATGGCCGAAACCGGGTATCTAGCGCATGACCCCGTCCAGCATTCTCATGTTGACCACGTTGGTCGTGGTGTTGGTGCTCGCATTGGCCCTGCTGGCCGGCTCACTCGTCCTGCTGGTCACCGCCGGCCATTCCGGCGAGCCCGGCCGAGGCGGGCTGGATCAGGCCCTCCACGAGCTCGACCGCCAGTGGCGCATCGAGCGCTGGATCTATCGTCATCACCGCCTTTTCGGCCTGCTTGTCGTTCTGACCGCACTGGCCTGCATCTGGCAGTTGCTGAAGCTAGAACTGGCGGCATCTCCGACCGGCGGGGGTGCCTGGGATGCAATCGCCTGGCTGTTGCTCGTCGGCCAGGCGTTCAACCTGGCCGTCGGGTTGGTGGTGTTGACCCGGCCCAGCCTGCTCAAACCCCTGGAAACCCTGACCAACCGCTGGCACAGCTTCAGTGACTTCGACACCGGCCGCAGCATGCCGCCCAGACTCAAGGCCCTGCTGCTGTTTCTGGTTGCCGCCGTCGTCGCCGTAACCAGCGGGCTGCTGCTACTTCGGACGCTGGCTCTCTGACTGGCATGAAACGGAGTCAATTCCTGACAATCCTCGTCACCGGCTTACCTTCCCGCGGAACAAAAACTGCGCCAAGAAGCGCTCTACACCCTCATTTCGGAAAATTTCACCCGATTGCACGCATCTGGCACGCCAGATGCATATAATCCATCACGGTTGTATTCGACCCCCGGCGGCGTCGACCCGGCTGCGGCCGGTCACACCACCGCCACCAGCAAACCAGCACCGGGCCGCGGCCCAGGCTGAAAACAGACTCAAAAAAGGAGTTCAAAGCAAATGCAGAACATGAATATTCGCAAAAGCCAGGGCGGTTTCACCCTGATCGAACTGGTCATTGTCATCGTCATCCTTGGCATTCTTGCCGCCGTGGCCATTCCGCGTTACGTCGACCTGACGGATCAAGCCGAAACAGCTACATTCGACGGCATTCGTGGCGCACTGGCGAGCACGGCAGCCATACTGATTGCAGACGGAACACCCGGAACGGCTGGTTCCAACTCTGATATTCAAGCAGGTGTTATCCAGGACGGTTGGTCCATCGATACTGGAAATTCCAGTGCATGTGATTTCGAAGTTGTTCTCTCCAATGGAGAATCAACTACCGTCACCCTGGACGATTCTCTCGTTTCTGATTGCCCATGACGTCCTCAGCCCCCGCTCATAGCTAGCGGGGGCTTTTTCATTTACTGGGAAGAATGAACTCGTGCCTATCGGATCCTTTTCCAGGCGCACATCAGATTCTTACCACAACCAGTTTCTATCCTGCTGCCTCCTCGCATTAGCCCTCATTGGAACCTGGCTCTGCTACCAGCCGGGGCTCAACGCTGCCCTGCATTTTGACGACACCCCGAACCTCTCACGACTGCAAAATGTCGACGGTGCCGAGAGCGCCCTGCGGTTCATAACAGGAGGCAACGCCGGCCCACTCGGCAGACCGCTCTCGCTCGCGACTTTTCTTCCTGAAAAGCACGCGTGGCCAAACAAAACCAGTACGTTTCTCCGCACGAACGTCCTCCTTCACCTGATCAACGGCCTGCTGGTCGCCTGGTTTGCTTTCAGGATTCTGATCGCAGGCAACGCATCCAAACACACGGCGGCCTACGGAGCGGCGCTCACCGCGAGCCTCTGGGTCCTGCTGCCAATCCTGGCTTCGACTTCCCTGCTGATCATTCAGCGAATGACCAGCCTCTCGGCAACCTTCGTTCTGCTCGGGTTGGTCTGCCATATTCTGCTGCGCTCAAGAATCACGGCCCGTCCCGGCCTTTTTCTAGCGCCGATGGCGATAAGCCTTGGAATATTCACGACTCTCGCGGCTCTTTCCAAGGAAAACGGCGCGTTGCTTCCGACACTGGTGCTGGTGCTCGAATGGACCTTGCTTGCAGCCCCACAATCGATTGCCCGGAAAACCTGGCACCGATGGTGCGCCGTGTTTCTGTGGGTACCAACCTTGGTGATAGCAGTCAAGCTGCTTTCGATGGTTCCCTATAGTGACGATCTTGTCGCCATGCGAGGCTTCGGCGGGTGGGAACGACTTATTACCCAGAGCAGGATCCTTTGGGAATACCTGTTTCACGCCTTCATTCCGATCGACACCCTGGATCTGGGGCCTTTTCACGACACGTATGAGCCGTCGCGATCACTGTTCGAGCCATTGTCCCTTCTCGCCACAGCAGCCTGGCTGACTTTGCTCGGACTTGCACTGATATGCCGAAGAAAAGTACCGGTTTTCAGCTTTGCAGTGCTGTGGTTCATCGTGGGGCACTCAGTAGAATCATCTGTTGCGAGCCTCGACCTGTATTTCGAACACAGAAACTACGTGCCGCTTATCGGGCCGTGCCTCGCTCTCGCTTGGGCTGCAGTGCATTTCACCCGTTCCCGCCCCTTATTTACCTCTGGGGCGATGACGGCGTACATTGGGCTATTGGCCACGACACTCTGGGTTGTCACGAGTATGTGGGGCCAGCCCTTGCGCGAAGCCCAGGAACAGCATCTGGCCAATCCAATGAGCTCTCGAGCCGTGGGTCATTTCGGCGGACAACTTCTGGCTGTAAATGCAGTCGGACCAACCATCTTGCTACTGGACCAGGCCATAGAGAACGGCGTCGCCTCGGAGCGCTTGAAGACCACCAAGCTCTACTTGACGTGCGCGTACCACCCAGACTCAGAATCAGAAATTCCAAATGAACTGCGCTTTGAACTACGAACAGCTAATTACGATAGAAACCTCGCCCATGCGCTTTACATATTGACCCGAACGCGTGTTGGGCAGAATTGCGGCGCGGTGGAGATCGAAGACATCAAAGAGATGTTGTTCGCCCTGGAAGAAAACGCTACTTTTTCGGGCCACGCTGAAACGCGCTACTGGATACACCGTGCTCGCGAGCGCCTCGCCTCTCACGATGGAGATCGCGCAGAGAGAAAGCAGCAGTTATTGAACGCCCAGAAACAGCGATTCGACCCATTTACGATCGAATTATGGACACGACTGCAGCTGGTAGATGGCCTGGCTCAAAAAGCCTGCAGAAGGCTTCAAGTACTCTGGATGGAAGCGCCGCTCAACCCAACGCGCAGGATCAATAGGTGGCTCGTTCTCAAGGACCAGGCCAGGCATATTGCGCACGAAAGCGGTCTCGACTGCACCTTGCGCTAATAGGCAACTCTAACGAGACGTCAAATTCGGACTCAACGTTGGTTAAGCCCCTTATTCAGATGCCGTCGTCGACACGTCGGTGACCTGTGCAGAATGGCTGGGTCGATCAGTCCACTGGCAATCTTTATGCAATACCGAACACTCCTGATATTCAATTAAGGATTTTCGTCCCAAGTACCATCATCAACGGGATCATCTCCACTGCCGGAGCAGTATCCAGCTCGGCCGATGCAACCATCAGCAAGAACAACCTGATTGGATGGGTTTGTCGCCCAGTCCAGGCGAATCTTTACTTGTCCGACATTGTTGCTTGCGAAGTAGTCTCCTAAAGCCAGGACAATGTCAAAATTCTCATACAGCTCATTTTCCGCCGGCGCGCTGCAAGTGCTATTCAATCCAGGAAGCGGAACATCGCAATCTATATTAGCACCGGTATCGATGTTCATTTCCAGTCCAAACATATTGTTTGTCGGACTCGCATCCCAATCTATGTTGGCGGTAAAATAGACCTCATCACCAACCACAAAATTATCAGAAATCAAATCAGCGCCATTCGCTTGAGTCGGAGGCTGACCTTGTCCTTTTCCGCCCGGTCGGTTAAAGATCAGCTCACCATCCTGACACTCAACATTATTCGAATTACAATTGAACTCGGTATCCTCAAAAAGATCATCACCACCCCCGGTATCGCCCTCGAGCACGCTTTCTGGAATCTTCCCCTTCAACACTCGCCGGGTTTCATTGACGATGCCGACAGCGGTCAATCGGCAACCGCCATCCGCAGTGTCATATTCTGAGTCGGTGATATCAAAGCTGCCCTCACCATTGACCGACTCCGGCAGGGCCGCATTGTTTTGAAGGTCGCTACAGGCACTCTCAGGATCAGCGCTGTCGAATAATTCAAGCGCCGCCCACTCAATACCGCTTTCGGCCATGAACAGGGCGCGGGATGCATTCACGTGGTCTCCCGCGCCACGCGCCCCGGAAGTACTCATTGAAACGATTGCGGCCGCAATAGCGACAAAGGCGACCAGAAACACAACCAGAATGATGGCCATGAATCCGTTCTGTTTTCGAGGGGCAGCCGTCAACATGAATTATTCCTCGTATAGGTCACTACACGCCAGGGTTCGTTGATATCCGGCGTGGAGAACTCCGCGGTGATATAGCAGGCGTTCTCGTAAGGTTCCGATATGAACTGCGGCTCACCATCAATGGCTGCAAGTACCCCGATACTGTCCTCACGATCAATTACCAACTCGCCGCCACGGCGTTCGATGGTAACGTTGACCAGATTTCCGCCGTCGTCCAACCTGTCAAAGCTGATTGAACTCTGATCGGGGCTGATGGCAAAATTTCGGCTCATCCGGATTTCGCGTGCGACTCGCTCGAGCGCAAGCATGGCCTCCCGTTCGATAGCGGCAGTCTCCCGCTGCTGACTAAAAGCCCCGAACCCGCTGACCAGCATCGGCAAGCTCACCATTGCCAGAATTCCGATAAGGGTGATGGTCAGGATCAACTCAATCAGGCTGAAGCCACGTGCACCCATTAGCTGCCCCCGAGATTGGTAATCAAGGTGCGCGCGCTCGAACTTGTACCTTCAGCGCTCGTGGCACTGACAACGACCACCACATGCTCGTCGGTCGGGTTCCCATTCCAGGCCTCACAGGACACTGTGGGCTCGTTCCAGCCTGCGGGCAGAGCGCAAGCGCTCAGACCGGCTCCCGGACATGGATCGAGCTCTGCCTTGCAATCGGAGACATCCTCCGGATAGCCTGCCTTTCGCTTCTGGCCGAGCACCAGTTCCATGCGCGCCTGCACAACCTGGGCTGCGGTCAACGCACGAGTCTGCTCACCGGCCCCGGTCAGGGGGGCTGACAATGTTGCCAGCAGCGCCACGCCGGCCACGCCAAGTACGACGATGAACAGGATCATTTCCAACAGGGTCAGGCCAGCCTGCGCCTGAATGTGAGATCGTCTACTCCACAATGTAGACATAGCCTGTCTCTCCTTCGACCACAATATCAACAGCATTTCCTGAAGCGGCCGCAACGGTAACGGTCGGGTTGGCAACAGGCGGCACTGGTGCTCCAAAGCGCGACGTGAACGTGATATTCGATCCACTAATTGATACGCCATCGAACGTTTTCGAAGCATCGCCGGTTGACAACGTAGCATCGGGACCACTGATCGAGATGGTGTTACCAGCAAGCTCGAAGGTATAGGGCTCCGCTCGCGTCAATGCCAGATTCTGCGCATAGCGAATTTCCGACGCGATCTGCTCGGCCGCCGGCATGACCTTCAGCGAAGGCAGGTCGAGACGCGGTATGGCCACGAACGCCAGGGCGCCCAGGATGATCAGCACGACGATCAACTCGATCATCGTGAAGCCAGCACTGCGCGCGGGCATTCCGTTAGTTGGGGCCTGGAGGCGGCTCAGGGTCATGTCGTCGCTGGATTTCACCTTAGATCCATTTGTTAATGCAATATACGCGCCAGATGGTCCTCTGTCATCCGTCACAGGGCCCGCGGTACACCGTTTACGCTTGCAGTCGAACCCAGCCTGACGCAGAATGAATCCATTGAGGGAACGGGGGTTCACCCCGCCAGATCGGGCAGGCGGACATCCATGCTGCAGGCAATCGACCAACCCAACAAACTTCGGCGGGTTCTGTTTGTCGACGACTCCCGGCTGATGCGCTATGCCGGCAGCAAGTTCCTCTACGGCCACTGCGACATCGCGCTTGCCGGCGACGGCCGCGAAGCCTGGCGCATGCTGAACCGGGATGATCAGATCGACCTGGTCTTCACCGACCTGATGATGCCGGTCATGGACGGCCATGAACTGCTTCGCCGCATCCGTCGGTCTTCCGATCAGCGCATTCGCCAACTGCCCGTGCTGGTTGTCACCGGAGACGACGAAAGCAGGGCACGCAAACAGGCCCTCGAGGACGGTGCCAGCGATTTTATCGCCAAGCCGTTCACCCCTGACGATCTGCGTCATGCTCTGACGCCGAAGAATCGCTCGAAATGGCAGTCGCGCCCCAACCTGCACGGTCTGCCGTCCGAACCCGAAACCCGGCCTTCGACTCCCGGTCCCTTCCAGCAACCGGAAGAGCCGGCGGGCTATTGCCACCGACTGGCGCAAACCATCAGTTTCCACCAGCGCCGGCAACTCGAGTTGTCCCTCCTGCACGTGCAGTTTCAGGGCTATCGGCAACTCGACCATCGCTTCGGTCGCCACTGGGCCGACGCCGTCATGCGCAACATCGATCGCATCCTGGTCGAAGAGCTGCGTGACGAGGACAGCGTTCATCGCACCGCCGACGACTTGTTCAGCGTCATCCTGATGGCCACCGGACGTCAGGATGCGCGCATCCTGACCCGTCGCCTGCGGGAGCGTTTGGTCGGCACGCGCATGCACTTTTCCAGCATGGAAGTGCCGATCGACGTGCGTTTTGCCGTGCAGTTTCCAAACCTCGACAAAGAAGACGATCCGGAGATCCTGTTTGACGAAGCCTTGCGACTGGTGTACTGGCGAGTTTCCGGGGAAGGTGCTGTGCAGCACGGGCCGACGGATGGGTGACAACACAAAGAGCGAGCGGCAACCATGACCGATTTACTTGTATTCGAGCCGATCGACGACACACGGGAGGAGACCGGCCCGATCCGCGTCACACGATTTCCCTGCATCATCGGCCGAAGTCGCGAGTGCGAAACCCGATTGAATCTTCACCGCATTTCCCGCCGGCATCTCCGCCTGGCACTCGACGAAGAAAAGGTCATCGTGGAAGACCTGGGCAGTACCAACGGCACATTCGTCAACGACGAACGGCTGTCGGATCCGGCAGAGCTCCGGCCGGGCGACCGCCTACATATCGCCGACTACGCCTTCCAGGTACAGAGTCTTGAACAGCTGGGTCGGGAGTCCAGCCGGCGCGGCGGTGCACCCCAGACCCTGGCCGGGCAGACCATTGCCGGCTTTACCGAAGACCCCGACGGGTTTCCGGTACAGGCGCCGCAACTCTATGAACTACTCAACGATGCGCTGCTCGAACCGACGGCCGTGGCGGCGACACTCGAAGACAACCCGCAAGAAGCGCTGCTGGTGGGTGGCCGAAGTACGCACCCGGCACTGAATGCCGGCCACGAGCGACTGGTTCGGATGGCCCGACAGATCGGTGAAGAAGCCCGCTATCACGGCATCCTTCGGGAAGTGGCAATGGTGGTCGCCGATGAGGCGGGCCTGGACCATCCCCTGATTGTTCTGCCCATCGACGCCCTGGAGGTGGAAGACGCCGGCGTGCTCCTGCATGAACTCGGCGAGCTTGCCGGACGGTTTCGCCGCCTCAGGCTGGCGTGTCGGGTCGATGCATCCGAACTGGACTTGGCGACGCTGCAACAACTCGGAAGCAGCCTGGATGAGCTCGGTATCAGGCTGGCCATCCGTTGCGATACGCCGGAAGAAGCGCTGGTGTGCCGGGAAACCGGAATCACTGCGCTAAGGGTTGCCGATGTCGCCCGGCCCCGACCGCTTGGCGACTATTCCTGAAGGGCACTGATCAATAATGGCTCGGGCCCGAGCCGATCCAGGGCTCGAAGGGCCAGTCTTCTCCCGCTGCCATCGCATCGAGCGCCTGCGTCTCGCGCTCGCGAATCGTGGCCAGAAACTCGTCGGCGCCGTTCAGCCTGGCGAAGGCGTGGAGACCGCGTTCGAGAAAGTCCTGCAGCAGGCCGACACCACCCACCTCGGCCGGTCGACGCATGATGCGCACCAACCGTTGCACCATGGTTCGGCGCACCGTCCGGTCCAGCAATTCACCCAGGCTCTGAATCAACTCGATCTGCTCGCGGCGGGCGGTCCATTGCGCGTGCTGTCGATAGGCCCGGGCATAGTCCGGTTGCCGAATATCAGTGACGTCGACAAGAATCTCCGCCAGATCGAAATCGAATTCAAGGCTCACCGCTTGCAACCGCATCGCCTCGCCGGTGGCAAAAAGCAGGTGTTCAGGCAGTGTGCGGCGCATTATCGGCAGCACCCGTTTGAGCTGGCGATCACGCGCGTGCACGTCGCGACCGCCGTAGAGTTTGTCCAGGAAAAAATCGCAGGCCGGGCGAAAACGCGGCTGTGCCGAAAGATCGGCATAGGTCTCGTTGAGCCGGGCGCGCTGCCAGCGCTGCAAGCGATCCAGCGAGTCGCGCAAGGCGCCCTTGTCCGGAATCCGCCCGGCGATCGCCAGATTGCGCTCGACCTGCTTTTCCAGGTGCCGGGCAGCGTCCACGTGACTCATTCCAGGTGCCGGATGACCTCGATCAGTTCGTCACGGCTGCGCCGGAACATTGCCACCGACTCGACATGCGCGTAGCGCACGACACCATGCTCGTCGACCAGGAAAACGCCGCGTTTCATGCCCAGCAGGCTCTTGCAGCCATACGCCTCGGCAACCGCCAGGTCGGGATCGCTCAGCAGGGTAAACGGCAGTTCGTGCTTGTCCCGGAACCGCCTGTGGGAGGCAGCATCGTCGCCACTGATGCCCACGACTTCCACATCCAGATCGGCAAACTGTTCGATCCCGTCGCGGTAATCGCAGAGCTGGCGCGTGCAGACCGGCGTGTCGTCACCCGGATAAAACACCAGCAACAGGCGCTTTCCCAGGTGCTCGGCGAGCGTGAACAGGCCATCATCCTGATCACGCAGGGAAAAATCGGGGGCGGCGTCGCCGGTTCGGATTGTCATGACCTGCATTATAATATCTGCATGCTCAAGTTGACCCCCGCACGCACGCCTCGCGAAACCAGCCGCCACCCGACCATCGCCCTGGCCATCGCCGGCGGCGGCCCGCTCGGCGCCATCTATGAACTGGGTGCCCTCCAGGCCATCGACGAGGCCATCTACGGCGTGCACATGCACGACCTCGATATCTACGTGGGGGTCAGCTCCGGTGCGGTGATGTCGGCCAATCTGGCCAACCGCATCACCATCAGCCAGATGGCACGCGTTTTCATGAGCACACCCGACGCCGAGTTTTCCTTCCGGCCGGAACAGTTTTTGAGACCGGCCCTGCGCGAATATCTCAACCGGGCGACGAGCATTCCATCGGTCGTCTTCGAGATGCTCACCGAAGCCATCCGGCACCCCCAGCGGCTGACCAGCCTGGAAAGCCTCGAAGGGCTGAGCCAGTTGATCCCCAACGGGATTTTCGACAACCACAGCATCCACCGCTTTCTCGCACGCGTACTGGACAAGCCGGGTCGGACCAACGATTTCCGCCAACTCACGGCGCGGCTGCGGGTCGTGGCCGTCGAGCTGGAATCGGGCCAGGCGGTGCGCTTCGGCGAACCCGGATACGACGACGTGCCGATTTCGCTGGCCGTACAGGCCTCGGCCGCCCTGCCCGGTCTCTATCCGCCGGTGGAGATCGGCGGCAACTATTATGTCGACGGCGCGCTGCGCCGGACCCTGCACGCCTCCGCCGCCCTGGAAGAAGGCGCCGATCTGCTGTTCGCCATCAATCCGCTGGTGCCCTATGACACCGAGGGCGACGCAACCAGCACGGCCCGCGCCCGCGAGCGCATGATCAAGGGCGGCCTGCCCGTGGTGCTTTCCCAGACTTTCCGGTCGCTGATCCAGTCGCGCATGCAGATCGGCATGCGCAAGTACGAGACCAGCTATCCGGAATCGGCCATCATGCTGGTCGAGCCCAACCGCAACGACGAGAAGATGTTCTATACCAACGTGTTCAGCTACTCCTCGCGCAACGACCTGGTCAACCACGCCTACCAGATCACCCGCGCGGAATTGCTGGCGCGTGCCGACGAGCTCGAATCCTTCCTGGAACCTTTCGGCCTGATGGTCAACCGCGAGCTGCTGGCGGCCGAACGCAGCTTCACCGACAGCCTGGCGCGGGAAAAGCCGCACTACGCCCCGGTCGGCAACTCGCTCGATCGCACCCTCGACAGCCTCGAACGCCTCCTCAAGTGAGGCAGGCACGACAGCAACCGCCCCCGATCCGCTAAACTGCCGCATCGCTTTTGCCCGAGTGGCCTCGATGACTCACGACCAATCCGAACTCTTCGGTGAAGAACCGGTAACCCACGTCACGCGCGACGGCGTGGACTATGCCCTGCTCGGCACCGCGCACGTCTCGCGCACCAGCGCCGAGGCGGTCGAGCGCCTGATCGACAGCGGCCACTACGACGCCGTGGCCATCGAACTGTGCGCGGCGCGCTACCAGACGCTGACCGAACGCGACGCCTGGCGCGACATGAACCTCTTCGAAGTCATTCGCCAGGGCAAGGCCGGCATGATGATGGCCTCACTCGCACTGTCGGCCTACCAGCGCCGCATCGCCGAGCAGTTCGGTATCGAGCCCGGTGCGGAAATGAAGGTGGCCATCGAGGCTGCCCGGCGGGCCGACGTGCCCGTCCATCTGATCGACCGCGATATCGGCATCACCCTGCGACGCGCTTCCCGGAGCCTGTCGTGGTGGAAGCGATGGCTGATGCTCAATGGCCTGGTCATGTCGATGTTCTCGCGCCAGGAAATCAGCGAGGACGACATCGAGCGCCTCAAGCAGGGCGACCTGCTGACGGAAACCTTCAGCGAGTTCTCCGAATCCGCGCCCGAACTGTTCGAGTCCCTGATTGCCGAACGCGACCGCTTCATGGCCGCGCGGCTACGGCAGGAAAACGAGCAGCGCGCACCCCGCAAGGTGCTCGCCGTGCTCGGGGCCGGGCACCTCGAAGGCACGGCCAAGGCACTCGAAGCCGAGAGCGACCCGGCCGAAACCGTCGAGTCGCTCAATGTCATGCCGCCGGCGTCGAAATTGCTCAAGGCTCTGCCCTGGCTGGTCCTGGGTCTGGTCGCGACCGGCTTCATCATCGGCTTTTCGCGCTCACCGGAACTGGGCTGGGCGCTGGTTACGACCTGGGTGGTCATCAACGGCACCCTGTCGGCCCTGGGCGCATTGATTGCCGGCGGCCATCCACTGACGGTCGGCACGGCCCTGCTCGCCGCCCCGCTGACCTCACTCAACCCCACCATCGGCGCCGGCATGGTCACCGGTGCGGTCGAAGCCAGTCTGAGGAAGCCGCGCGTGGGTGATTTCGAGACCCTGCGCGACGATGTCGTCAAACTGTCGGGCTGGTGGCGAAACCGCGTCTCGCGCGTGTTGCTGGTGTTCTTCCTGTCGAACCTGGGCTCGGCCGTCGGTACCTGGGTGGCCGGATTCCGGATGGTGCAACAGTTGTACTAACGACCACCGGCTAAAGCCGGATCCATCGGCCAGACGGCCGACTGGTCGAAGCACCAAACTACAAGCACCAATTTTCAAGCTCGATCCACCGCCTAAAGGCAAGGGGTTTACCGCGCCCCTATCGGCGACGCTAAAGACGCGGGCCGACGGCACCGCTTCCAACCCTATAATACGGGTTGATCCGCAAATCTCGACACAGGCCCTCATGAGCATCAAGGCACGACTGTTCGGCAAGCCCTGGCAGCAGAAGGATCCCTCGATCCGGCGCCAGGCCGTGGCCGAAAGCGACGACCCGGAGCTGCAAGCCGAACTCGGACACATTGCCGAACACGACGAATCGGCCGAAGTGCGCCTGACCGCCCTGCGTCGCATCAATACCGAGCCCTTCTGGCTCGATGCCCGCCTGCGCGAAACCGACCCGGCCATCGTGCAGGCCGCGGATACCTTCCTGATCAAGGCCGTGTTGCAGCGTCCCGACGAAAAGCTCATCAAGGAACGCCTGGAGTGGTTCCGCCGCATCGACGACGCCGATTTCATCCGCAAGGCCGCCGGCCGCGCGCCCGACCGTGCATTGCGCGCCGAAGCGCTCTCCAGGATCGATTCACCGGGCTTTCTGGGTGACCGGGTGATCGAGGAAACCGATGATGAACTGGCGCTGTCGCTGATCGAGCGTATCGACCAGCCTTCGACGCTGGAACGCATCAACTCGGCACTGCGTCGCAAGAGCAAGCGGCGAGCCCGCGCCGTCGAAGAGCGCCTGCACCGCCTGCAGGCCCAAAGCGGCGACTACGACGAGGCCTCGGCGTCGGCCTCGCGCCTGGTCGAGCGTGCCGAACGCCTGGCGCGCGGTGATTTCGAGGGCGATCGTCGTACCGAGCACGATGAACTCGAAAGTCTCTGGCAGGCCGCGGACTCGCCGCCGGCGCATCTCGCCCGCCGTTTCCAGGGCGCAATGGAGATCGTGCGCCGTGCGCTCGAGACCGCCGGTCGCAGCGCCGCGAATCGCAAGAAGGCTGACTCCGAACCAGCCACCCGGGCCGCCGACGCCTCACTGGCCAGCACGGTCGAGCGACTCGAGGCCATCGAGAATATCGACGCGCTCGGCATCGATCGGGCAGCCGAACTGCTGGGCGAGTTCGATCGGGTCTGGCAGGCCATTGACCAGCCCGGTCCGGCCGATCAGGAACTGCGTGAGCGAGCACTCCCCATCCTGCAAGCCCTGCAGAAGCGCCGGCAGGCGTCGAACAAGCAGGCGTCAAACAAAAAGGAAGCGCCCCGGCCCGCCGAACAGTCGGAGCAGGACAGCACCGACTGGCAGGCCGAGCTCGATGCCGCCACCCGGCTGATCGAGGCCGGCGACATCGCGAAGGCCCAGGCCGCGCTACGGGATCTGCGCAGCCGTCTCGACCGGCTCAAGCCGAAGCAGCGACCGCGTGAAGCCGCCGGACGCCTGGGCCGGCTCGAAGGCCGCCTGCGCGAGATGCGCAACTGGGAACACTGGTCGAACAACAAACACCGCGACGAGCTGATCGAGCGGATCGAACAACTGGCCGACTCCGGCCAGCATCCCGACGCCATTTCCGCGGCACTCAAGGAAGCCCGAAAGGAATGGCAACATCTCGAAGACCTGGAAGTGCTGCCGGGGGACAAGCGCCGGCACGCCGCACCGGCGGGCCAGTGGCGCCGATTCCAGGCCGCCTGCAAGAACGCCTTCGAACAGGCCCAGCCGTTCTTCGAAAAGCGCCACGAGGTACAGGCCGAAAACCTGGAGCAACTCGAGGCCTTCCTCGAGCGCGCCCGGACCCTGGCAGACGACGACGAGACCGGCATCGATACGCTCAAGCAGTTCCTCAAGAGCGCGCGGCTGGCCATTCGCCGGCTCGACGACCTGCCGCCGAAGGCGCGCGGTAAATCGGCCGCGCAACTGAGAGAGGTGATGGACGCGCTGTCCGGTCGCCTGGACGCGGCCTTCGAGACGATCGAGAACGAAAAGCGGCGGCTGGTGCGCGAGGCACAGGCGCTGGAACACGAAGCCGATCTCAAGACCGCCATCGAACAGGCCAAGGCGCTGCAGGCACGCTGGCAGAAAACCGGCACCGGCCGCCGACGCGTCGAACAGAAACTCTGGAAGGAATTCCGCGCCCCGATCGACCCGCTGTTCGAGAAGCTCCAGGGCGAGCAAAACAACAAGCGCGAAGCGCAGGAAGCCGAACTGGCCGTGCTGCGCGAGCTGGTCGAACAGGCCGAAGAACTGGCGAAAGTCGACGAGGCCGAACTCGACCAGGCCGAAGGAAAGATGAAAGCGCTGCGGTCTCAGTGGGAGACGGCCGGTCGCCGGCCCGGCCATCTGGCCGAGCGCTTTGAAAAGGCCGGGCATGCCCTCGACAGGCGGCTGGAGGACCGACGCCTGGCCGCCCGACGCCGGGCGCTCGAGCAGCTCGAGCAATTCGCCGGGCGCGTGCAATCCGCCTGGCAGAGCCGGCAATCCGGCCAGGCGCCGGACATCGAAATGCCGCAGACGGACGCCGACGACGAACTCGCCCGATCCCTCCAGGCCGCCGCCCGAAGGCTCGCCGATGAATCCGTCGACACCGAAACGATCGCGGAACAGGTGGCCGAAAACGGCGAACAGGCGCGGAAGGTGGTCATCGAAATGGAGTTCCTCGCCGGGCTGGACTCGCCGCCGGAGGATCGCGAGGCACGCATGAACTTCCAGGTCGAACGCCTGGCCAAACGCATGAGCGAGCGAGCCGAAACGCCCGGCCTGGCCGAAGAACTGGCCGAACTACGCCGGCGCTGGTACGCCAGTTTCCCGCAGCCGGCCGAGACCCATGACGACATGGCAAAGCGTTTCCGGAAGTGCCAGAATGTACTCGAGTCGATGTCGGGGACTGACTAATGCAATCGGAAGTATGGCCTCATTCAGGGCTCCGGACGGATTCGCCTGCAAGGCAAAGTGGCGAAGGCATAGTGGATCTACGTCGAGGCACTTTTACACGCGCTGCGGCCTTCACCAGGGCGCTTCTTGCTACGCAAACCGCACCCTGGTTACGGCCTGCGCTGCAGGCGGATTCGTCCGGAGCCCCCGTCGGGCTTGTCTCTCGGCGCTTGTGGACTTCGTTCTCGGCGCTTGATGTAGGCGCCCGGCTACACGCACGACGGCACTCCACGAGCGCTCCTTCGCTGCGCGAAACCGCGCTCCCTCCGTTGCCTGTGCTGGCGCCCGACGCCTTGCCACAAGCGCCGAGAGACAAGCTGAATGTGGCCATACTTCCGATTGCATTAGTCCAATGACTACAAAAATTATCCCGGCTTTGCGCAGCCTCGCGCTGTGCATGGCCCTGCTCGCCAGCCCCGTTTTGTTCGCCGCCGAAGAAGCCGGTCATTACGGCTGGGTTTCGGTGCTGCCGCCGCTGCTGGCCATCGCCCTGGCGCTGATCATCCGCCAGGTCGTACCCGCCGTGTTCGTCGGCATCTGGGTCGGCGCCTGGGCACTCAACGATTTCACGCTCGTCGGCCTGTTTACGGGCCTGCTCGAGTCCTTCGAAGTGCACGTGGTCGCCGCCCTGGCCGATTCGGGTAATGCGTCGGTGGTCCTGTTCTCGATGATGATCGGCGGGATGGTCGGCATCATTTCCAAGAACGGCGGGCTCCAGGGCGTGGTGGAGCTGATCGTCGGCTTTGCCGACTCGGCCCGCCGGGCCAGCCTGGCGACCGTTGCCATGGGCCTGGCGATCTTCTTCGACGATTACGCCAATACCCTGGTGGTGGGCAACACCATGCGGCCCGTGACCGACCGCATGCAGGTCTCGCGCGAAAAGCTCGCCTACCTGGTCGATTCCACCGCTGCGCCGATCGCCTCCGTGGCCCTGGTGACCACCTGGGTCGGTTACGAAGTCGGCCTCATTCGCGATGCCATGGAAGGCATCGCCGGCCTGGATGCGAACGCCTACTTCGTTTTCCTCAATTCGATCGCCTACAGCTTCTATCCACTTTTCGCCCTCGTCCTGGTCTTCGCCGTGGTGCTCTCGAGCCGCGATTTCGGCCCCATGCACGCGGCCGAACGCCGCGCCCGAGAAGAAGGACAAGTGGCGCCGGAGTCGGTGAGCACCGCCCTGGTCGACGACGACATGAAGCAGGTCCAGCCCGCCGAGGGCACCCGCCGACTGGCCCGGAATGCGGTCGTGCCGGTCGCGATCCTGGTCGTCTCGGTGATTGCCGGCCTGTTCGTCAGCGGAGAGGGCGAGACCCTCCAGGCATTGCTCGAGAGCGCCGATGCCTACAAGGCCCTGCTGTGGGGTTCGCTGCTGGGCGTGGTCTCGGCCGTCATCATGACGATGATGCATCGCAGCCTGTCCATCCCGGAGCTCATGGGCGCCTGGTTCACCGGCCTTCGCAGCATGTTGCTGGCGGTGGTCATCCTGGTCATGGCCTGGGCCCTGGCCGGCATTACCGAGGCACTGGGCACGGCTGGTTTCTTGTCCGAGCTGCTCGGTGATCGACTGCACCCGGGTCTGCTGCCCACGGTGGTTTTCGTGCTGGCGGCGGCAACCGCCTTTTCGACGGGCTCGAGCTGGGGCACGATGGGCATTCTCCTGCCGCTGATGCTGCCGCTCACCTGGGCGCTGATGAGCAACAACGGCATGACCGGCGTCGAGCACATGCCGATACTCTACGGCTCGGTGGCCGCCGTCCTGGGCGGCGCGGTCTGGGGCGACCACTGCTCCCCGATTTCCGACACCACCATCCTGTCGTCGATGGCCAGCCAGTGCGATCACATCGAGCACGTTCGCACCCAGATGCCCTACGCCGTGTTCGCCGGCGTCATCGCCATCGTTCTCGGTACCCTTCCAGCGGGTTTCGGCGTGCCGTGGTGGATCTGTTTGCCGATTGGCGCCCTGGCTCTAATTGTGGGGGTTCGGATGATGGGAAGGGAAGTGTTAAGTGTGAAGTGTGAAGTGTGAAGGAGCCGGCTCGTTCAGGCTGGCTGCTCGCATCCACCGTTGTAGCGGATGAGGTTGGGGGTGCCTCCACGTGTAGCGATAATTGATCAGGGCCGATACCATGCGGAAAATTGCACCGATTATCAGAAAGGCCGCATAACCATCTGAATCCATTCACTTTACACTTAACACTTCACACTTAACACTCAATTCTTCACACTGGGCCAATAGGCCCGTCCCGTCTATAATCCCCCCATGCCCGACGAAGCCCCAAAGCCCTCCGCGCCGCCGAGCCCCTTCGTCCACCTCCGCCTGCACACCGAATACTCGCTCGAGGACGGCATGGTGCGCATCGGCGAGCTGGTCGAGCGGGCGGCCGAGCTGGGGATGCCGGCGGTGGCGGTGACCGACTGGCACAACCTGTTCGGACTCGTGAAGTTCTACCGGGCGGCGATCGCAAAGGGCATCAAGCCGATCATCGGTGCCGACGTGCGAGTCCAGGATGCCGGCGATGCCGAGCAGTTCGGCGTGGTCACCCTTCTCGTCCAGGACCGCACGGGCTATCTCAACCTGTGCCGGATTCTCTCGCGCAGCTTTCTCGAGGGGCGCTTCCGCGGCCACCCGCGTGTGCACCCGGCCTGGCTGCGCGGCCACACCGACGGCTTGATCGCCCTGGTCGGTCGCCAGTCCAACGTCGGCGAGGCATTGTCGAACGGGCGCACCAACCTCGCCCGCAACCGGCTGGAAGAGTGGGAAACCCTCTTTCCCGACCGCCTCTATCTCACGCTCGAGCGCATGGGCCGCGACAACGAACGCGTGATCGAATCCGGGTTGCTCGACCTGGCCGTGCAGCGTGGGCTGCCCGTCGTGGCCAGCAACGACGTCCGCTTTCTCACCCGCGACGAGTTCTTCGCCCACGAAGCCCGCGTGTGTATCAACCAGGGTCGCTTACTAGACGACAAACGAAGACCGCGCGAGTACGTCGACGAGCAATACCTAAAAAGCGGCGAGGAAATGGCCGAGCAGTTCGCCGACCTGCCCGTGGCGCTCGAGAACACCCTGCACCTGGCACGACGCTGCAACCTCGAACTGCGGCTCGGCGAATATTTCCTGCCGGCCTTCCCGGTCCCCGACGGTGAAACGGAAGACGATTTCGTCCGCCGAAAGGCTGCCGAGGGCCTGGACAAACGCCTCAACCGCCACGGCCTGGCCGGGGACGTGTCGCGGGAGGACTACGACCAGCGCCTGGAACGCGAACTGGAAGTCATCGTCTCGATGGGCTTTTCTGGCTACTTCCTGATCGTGGCCGACTTCATTGCCTGGGCGCGCAACAACGGCGTGCCCGTCGGCCCCGGCCGGGGTTCCGGCGCCGGCTCGGTCGTGGCCTGGTGCCTGGGAATAACTGACGTGGATCCAATGCGTTACGAGCTATTGTTCGAGCGCTTTCTGAATCCAGAACGCGTTTCCATGCCTGACTTCGACATCGACTTCTGCGTCGAGGGTCGCGACCGGGTGATCGAATACGTGGCCCAGCGCTACGGCCGTGAGCAGGTCTCGCAGATCATCACCTACGGCACCATGGCGGCCAAGGCCGTGGTGCGCGACTGCGGTCGCGTACTCGGCTACAACTACGGCTTCGTCGACTCGATCGCCAAGCTCATCCCCAACCAGCTCGACATGACGCTGGACAAGGCCCTGGCCGAGGAGCCCGAACTCAAGGCCCGCTACGAAAAGGAAGACGACACCCGCACTGTTCTCGACCTGGCGCGCTCGCTCGAAGGGCTCGCGCGCAATGCCGGCAAGCACGCCGGCGGCCTGGTCATCGCGCCGGGGCCGCTGACCGACTACACCCCGCTCTATACCGAACCGGACGGGCATTCGGTGCTGACCCAGTTCGACAAGAACGACGTCGAGGAAGTCGGCCTGGTCAAGTTCGACTTCCTGGGCTTGAGGAACCTCACCATCATCGACTGGGCGCTCAAGGCGGTCAACGCCTCGCGCGAGAAGACCGGCGAGGCGCCGATCGATCTCGACGACGTGCCGCTCGACGACGACAAGGCCTTCGAACTGTTGCGCGCGGCTCACACCACCGCCGTCTTCCAGCTCGAGTCGCCGGGCATGAAGGAAATGCTGCGCAAGCTCAAGCCCGACAGCTTCAACGACATCGTCGCCGCCGTCGCCCTCTACCGCCCGGGACCGCTGGACGCGGGCATGGTCGAGGAGTACATCGACCGCAAGCACGGCAAGGCACCGGTGCGCTACCCGCACCCGAAGGCCGGACCGATCCTCGAACCGACCTACGGCGTGATCCTCTACCAGGAACAGGTCATGCAGATCGCCCAGGAACTGGCCGGTTACAGTCTCGGCGGCGCCGACCTGCTGCGCCGCGCCATGGGCAAAAAGAAGGTCGAGGAAATGGAACGCCAGCGCGAGATCTTCGTGACCGGCGCATCCGACAACGGCATCGAGGCCAGCGAAGCCGAGTCGATCTTCAACCTGATGGAAACCTTCGCCCGCTACGGTTTCAACAAGTCGCACTCGGTCGCCTATGCCCTGGTGGCCTATCAGACCGCCTGGCTGAAGGCGCACTACCCGGCCGAGTTCATGGCGGCCGTCCTGTCAGCCGATCTGGACAAGACCGACAAGATCGCCAACCTGATCGAGGACTGCCGGCTGATGGGCCTGGAGATCCTGCCGCCGGACATCAATCGCTCCGCCTACCGCTTCGAGGTGGAAAACGGCGCCATCCGTTACGGCCTGGGCGCACTCAAGGGCGTGGGCCGCAGTGCGGTCGAAAACCTGGTCGACGTCCGCGCGGACTGCGGCGGGTTCACGTCGCTGGCCCATCTTTGCCGGGAAGCCGATCTGTCCCGGCTCAATCGCCGCACGCTCGAGACCCTGATCCGCTCGGGCGCGGCCGACTGCCTGCACGAAAACCGCGCCGCCCTGATGCAGGCCCTGCCCGACATCCTGTCCGAGGCCGAACGCTTCCAGGCCGACCGGGAGGCCGGCCAGTCGAGCCTGTTCGGCGGCGCCTCGCCGCAGGCAGAGACGGCAAGCGAGGAACGCCCCCTGCCCGACGTGCATGACTGGACGCTGCGCCAGCGCCTGCGCGCGGAAAAGGAAACCCTGGGTTTGTATCTTTCCGGCCACCCGATGGACGAGTTGCGCGACGAACTGGCCGACACGACGACCACCACCCTCGAGGGTATCGAGGGCTTGCTGGGCCACGGCGGCGGCGAAGGCGGCCGACGCGGCAAGGGCAAGCCCATGACCCTGGCGGGCCTGATTTCCGCCATCCGGCGACGACCGGGAAAGGGTGCCTTCATCGCCCTGGACGACGGTACCGCGCGCCTGGAAGTCGCAATCTTCGACCGGCTGTTCCAGCAAATCTCGGATCGATTGATCGCCGATGAAATCGTGGTGGTCCGGGGCCGGGTGGAGATCGACACTTTCCGCGGCGGCTACCGCATGGTGGCCGAAGAGGTGATGAGCGTCGATGAGGCGCGCTCACAATTCGCCCGTCGCGTGGAAATCGAGATCAACCAGCCCCAGAAATCACTCGAACACGACCTGGCCGCCGCCCTGCAACCCTATCGCCCCGGCCGTACCCCCGTGGTCGTCCAGTACCGCAACCACTCGGCCCAGGCCGTCCTCCACCTCGGCACCCAGTGGCACGTTACACCGTCGACTGAGTTGTTGGCTGCGCTAAGAGGCGTTTCAGGAATCGGTGCAGTTAAGCTGAAGTACTAGGGCTCGCTGAAGCTCGCAAATTTCAAATCCGAAGCACCAAATCCGAAACAAATTCGAATGACAGAAAACCCAAAGTTCGAAACGGATTACAGCCTACGACCAAACTACGGGCGCTTCAGGTCAGAAGGGTTTCGTTTCGGTCATTGAAAATTCGGTCATTGGGATTTGTTTCGGATTTGGTGCTTCGAATTTCGAATTTGATCCGGTCAGAACCCTGAAACCTTCGCTTCCCGATTCACCAACAGCCGTCCAGTCGTGTAGCACGCATTCAGAAACGCCGCGATATCCTCCGGTGCCTCTCCGGATAGCCTGTGCAGTTCATCGACGTCCACCGGGGCGCGGATGAGAATGCGGGCGAGCTGGGCATAGTGCTCGTTGTTCATCGCCTCGCTCGGCGCCTGGGTCAGCATGAACTCGACATTGCCGAGCAGATCCGGGTGTAGTCTTCCACGCGACTGCGCCAGCCCGGCGAACCATTTCAGTTCGCTCAGGGGGCGGCGCACGGCACCTCCCACCTCGTCGACCAGGTCGCCGCTCGAGACCGGCTTGCCGGCCGAAGCCGGCATGGGCTGCGCGAACATCCGCGGTTCCATGTCGACAATGGCGCCGTCGTAGTACCAGCTGCCCGAACCGGGGTCGATGACCAGGCGCGGCCAGCCGCTCACTTCCAGTACGACGGCACTGTTCCAGGTCTGGGCGCGCAGGTGCTCGGCCAGGGTGGCCTGCTCGGGATCGTCGGATTGCTCCAGGCGCAGCCACTCGGGCGCGCCGCCGCGATCCGGTTCCTCGATGGGCTCCGACACCGGCGGCGGAATGTCCCCGGAACTGACATGCTCGAGCAAGTCGAGAAACTTGCGTGCGCTGAGCGGTTTTCGGAGCAAGTAGTCGGCCGGGAAGCCGCGACGGCTCGTCAGCGCAATGGGATTTTGGCCGGAGTCACGAAGTGCCAGCCAGCGGGATTCGCCTTCGTCGGAATCGACATCGATGATCGTGACGTCGCCGCCCGGTCCGTCGATGACCTGCCACGCCCCCGCGCCGTTAGGCACCCCGGCAAGATTGAGCAGCGACCGCATGACGGTTCGCTCTTTCTGGCCGGTTTCCAGCACGGAAAGGGTCGGGTTCTTGGGCATGCCATCAGCCTCGCGGAGTGGTTCAACGATGGCTTACAGGATAAGTCGCTGACGGAAAAAACCCAATAATAATCAGGGAGAAGGAGGTCACAGTTTGGTGAGTGTTCCGCGAAGGTTCTGTCAACGACCACCGGCTAAAGCACCAAATCACAAGCACTAATTTTCAAACAATTTGCAATGAACGAAATCCCAATGACCCAAACCGCGACGGCGGTCGGATCATGCGACTAGCCACGATTCGACCCGACTCCGCCTTTACCGACACTTCGATTAGCTGCCTGCTCATGCGCCAAGGGCTCTCAGTTCGGCACCATGCCCGTTTCATTCATTGAAAATTCGGTTATTCGAATTTGTTTGATATTTGGTGCTTGTGATTTGGAACTTTTGGATTACGGATCCCCCAACGGGGACTCTAAATCGAGGGCATCGAATAGCTTGCGCACATGGCCCATCGCCGACGCCAGGACCTGGTGGATAGCCTCCTCACTGATCGGCTCGTCGTCCAGGCCGGCCGCGGCGTTGGCGACGATGCAAAGGCTGGCGTAGTCCATGCCGGCCTCGCGCGCCAGGGCCGCCTCCGGCATGGCGGTCATGCCCACCAGTGTCGCCCCGTCGCGACTTATGCGCTTGACCTCGGCCGCCGTCTCGAGACGCGGCCCCTGGGTGACGGCGAGACAACCGCCGTCGCTACAGGCCACCTCGGAGCGCCTGGCGGCAGCCAGCAGGGCCGACCGCGTGGGACCGGCGAAGGGCTCGGCAAACTCGATGTGGCGCAACGGGCTGATGTCATCGTCGCTGAAACTGTGGGAACGTCCCCAGCTGTAGTCGATCAACTGATCGGGTACGACCAGTTCGCCCGCCCCGCATACCGGATCCATGCTGCCCACGGCGTTGATCGCCACGATCCGCTCGACCCCCAGACGATGCAGCGCGTCGATGTTGGCCCGGTAGTTGATGCGATGCGGCGGAATACGGTGCGGTCGGCCGTGGCGCGCCAGGAACCAGCCATCCAGTTCGCCGACGCGCACACGAGCCAGCGCCGAGGAAGGACGGCCATAGGGTGTTTCCACCCGCCTTTCCTCGCGCACATCGAACAGATCCAGCGCGCCGGTCCCGCCGATAATGCCTAGTGCAACCCGACTCATGACGGCAACGCCCAGATGCCTTCGAGTTGACGCCACAGACCCTGGTAGTCCATGCCGCAACCGAAGACGTAGCGATCCGGCACTTCCAGGGCATGATCGTCCACCCAGTCGCGGTCAAGGCCGCGGTCGTGCTGCTTGCGCGCCAGCACGGCCGTGGTGACTCGTTGCACGCCCTGTTCCTCGAGTCGTTCGACCACCGCTTGCATGGTGTAGCCTTCGTCGAAAATATCGTCCACGACAACGACGTGGTCGCCCGGTGAGAGCTCTCCGGGCCAGTGCTGCCAGTGGATTTCGCCGCCGCTGGTGGCTTCGCGATAGCGGGTCGCATGAACATAGTCGATGCGCAGGGCGCTGCCGAGGCGACGGCTGAGCTCGACGGCCGGATACATCCCGCCCTTCATCAGGGCGATGACCGAAAGCACCTCGTCCGCAGCGGCCAGACGACCGATACGCTCGGCCTGGGCGTCAAGGGCACGCGACACATCCTGTTCACTGAACAGGCATTCGGCACCGTCCGGCCAGCGTGGATTTTCGTGAACCGAATCAGGCATCGCCACCGTCTCCGCTGTCCCCGCCGACGTCACCACCGCGGGGCTCACGCTTGTCCTTGCCGCTGTCGGTCTTGACCCGTTTGCTGGTTTTCTTCGCCCGGCGCGAGCGTGATGAGGACGTGCCAGCATCACCCTTCGAGCGCGATTCGTCCGGATCGGCGTCCCGAGGCGCCGGGGAGTCGCCCGGAATGGCTTCCCGCACCTCGTCGGCCAGCTGCTCGGCCATGTCGACCTTGAGCGTGCGCGTGGGGAAGGCGATCTCGGCACCGTGCGATTCGATGATCTCGCCGATGCTCAGCAATACATCCTCGCGAATCTGGTGGTACTCCGTCCAGACCACCGTCTTGGTGAAGCAGTAGAGCATGATGTCGAGCGAACTCGCGCCAAAGCGATCGAAGTGCACCATCGTCGTCTGCGTGGTGTCGAGCGCCTCGTGGTTCATGATGTACTCGCGGATGTCCTCGACCACCTTGCGCACGACACCGAAATCGTCATAGCGCACGCCGATATGCTCGGCGATACGCCGATGCGTCATGCGGGAGGGGTTTTCCAGCGTGACGGTGGTGAAGGTGGCATTGGGTACATACATCGGCCGCTTGTCGAACTTGCGGATCCGGGTGACGCGCCAGTCGATATGTTCGACCGTACCCTCGATCTCTCGGTCGGGCGAACGCACCCAGTCGCCGACCGAAAACGGCCGGTCCATGAACACCGTAAAGCCGCCGAAGAAATTCGCCAGCAGGTCGCGGGCGGCCAGGCCCACGGCAATACCGCCTACGCCGCCGGCGGCCAGTAAACCGGAAATCGGTATGTCGAGAATGCTCATCCCCGTCATGACGCCGGTCAACACGACGGCAATGCGCACGATGCGGCCGAGCACCGTCACCGTGGTGATATCGACGTGCTCGTCGCGCTTGCGCCGCTCTTCGACGAAGGCTTTCTCGAAACCGCTCGTCAGGCTGGAGAAGAACCAGGTGGCCGCCACCACCAGCCCGAGCTGCTGGGCGATGCTGAGCAGGACCGGATCGAACGCGATCATGTTGGTGTTCGGCGTAATCACCCGCGCGGCCATGATCAGGCCTTGCCACCAGATCAACAGCGAAACCGGCCGCTTGCCGGCATAGACGACCGCGTCGTCCCACATGTGCTCGCTCTTTCCCGACAGCCGCTCAAGGTGATTGACGAAAATGCGATAGACCAGCTCCAGCAGCAGTGCTGCCAGGATGATGGCGAAGGCCTTGATCACCCAGCCCGGAATACCCGCCAGACCGTCCAGATTATCAATCAGTTCCTGCATGTCTCACCTCAGCTCAGGGCCCGCAGCGATTCACGCCAGGACCGGAATTCGGGGACCAGCATCTGTTCATCCAGGCTGGCCATCGCACGTCCGTACAGCCGCTCGAGCGTGCCCGGCTCGGGCGTCACCCAGTCACTCGCGCCATCCAGCAACTCGCGAACCGACTCGGGGCGACAAACCAGCACCGCGTTACAACCGGCGGCCAGCGACTTCGAAACCCGTTCCGCCAGAGAGCCGGCCGGACCGGCGCCGACCATATCCAGGTCGTCGGAAATCACCACGCCCCGGAAATTCAGGCGCTCCCTCAGAGTATCGACGATCCAGGCCCGCGAATAACCCGCGGGTTCGGCATCGCGCGCCGGATAGCAAACGTGCGCCATCATAACGCTGTCGAGCGAACCGGCCAATTCGGCAAACGGCGCGAGATCCGCTTCCAGATCATCGAGGTCGCGACGATCGACGACCACCTCATCGTGGGAGTCCGCCTCGACCGAACCGTGCCCGGGAAAATGCTTGCCGCAGCAACGCATGCCCGCATCCTTCATGCCGGCAATGTAATGGGCCGCCAGGTCGCCGACGGCGGCCGGCTCCGACGCCATGCTGCGATCGCCGATGACGCTGCTGCCGCGGTCAAGATCGAGCACCGGCGCAAAACTCAAATCCACGCCGTGGCCGAGCACCTCGGCGGCCATGACGCGTCCGTGGCGATAGGCCAGGTCGCGGGCACGATCGGGATGCGAGGCATACCACCGGCCCAGCAGGCCCAGCGGCGGCAGCGGCGTGAACCCCTCGCGGAAACGCTGCACGCGACCACCCTCCTGGTCGACTGCCAGCAGCAGCCTCGGCGAACGCAGCGCGCCGATCTCCCCTGCCAGGGCACGAAGCTGTTCGGGCGACTCGTAGTTTCGGGAAAAGAGGATGACGCCGCCGACAGCCGGATGACACAGTCGCTCCGCCGTGGCCTGATCGAGTGCAGTGCCGTCGATGCCCACGATCAACGGTCCGAGCGGCCGTTCAATGCTCATGCGCGTTCGAACAAGGCGATGGATTCGACGTGCGCGGTGTGCGGAAACATGTCGGCGATACCCGCACCCGCGAGCCGGAAGCCGTGCTCCCTGACGAGCTCGCCGGCGTCGCGTGCCAGGGTGCCGGGGTTGCAGGAGACGTAGACCACGCGCTTCGCCCCGGAGCCGGCGATCATCGGCAGGATCTCGAAGGCGCCGCTACGCGGCGGGTCGATCAGCACACCGTCGAAACCGGCCCGGTACCAGGGTCGCGACGACATGTCTTCGGTCAGGTCGGCCACTTCCAGTTCGACGTTGTCGATGCCGTTGCGGCGCGCATTGGCGCCGGCCGCCTCGATCAGTTCGGGAGCGCCCTCAATGCCGGTGACGTGGCCGGCGCGCGTAGCCAGCGGCAGCGTGAAGTTGCCCAGGCCGCAAAACAGGTCGAGGATTCGATCGTCGTGACCCGGGCTCAGAAGCTCGACGGCCCGATTGACCAGGGCCCTGTTGATGGCCGCGTTGACCTGGATGAAGTGCTGCGGATGAAAGGCCAGTTCGAGATCGAAGTCTTCGAGGCGATAGCTCAGTTCATGCGCTTCCGGCCAGAGCCGATGGACGGTATCCGGGCCCTTGGGCTGGAGATAGACGGCGATGCCGTTGTCGTCCGACCAGCGCTTGAGCAACATGATGTCCTCCGAGGTCAACTCGCGCAGGTGGCGGATGACGATCGCGGAATCCTCGTCGCCACTGGCCGTCTCGATCTGGGGAACCGCATCGGCCACCGACATATCTCCCAGCAGTTCCGAGAGGCTTTGAAGTCGATCGCTGAAATCCGGGTGCAGCACGCGGCAGTCGCCCACGTCGGCCACAAAACGCCCCTGTGGTTCACGAAACCCCACAAGCACGCGCCCCTTGCCCTTGACCAGGCGCGCGCTCAGTCGACTGCGGCGCCGGTAGTACCAGGGCTCGGCCGAAACAGGATCCCACCACTCACCGGGACTGACCTCCCCGATGCGTTCCAGGTTGTCGACCAGGCGCTTGTGCTTCCAGTCCACCTGCGCGGCGTGATCGAGATGCTGAAGCGCGCAACCTCCGCAGCGATCGAACCAGGGACAGTCGGGCTCGACACGTTCGGCCGATGCTTCCAGCACCTCCTCGCAAAGCGCCTCGTCGAAACGGCGATTACGACCGATCAACTTCGCCGAGACTTTCTCACCCGGCAGCGCGCCGTGCACGAACACGGCCTTCTCCCCATGCCGCCCCACGCCGCGCCCGTCGTGCGAAAGATCGGTGATGTCGACAGTAATCGGCTCAGTCGGCAGACGCCGGCGTCTTCTACCCATGTAAATCTTGGTTCGCTTGTTTGCTAGTTGGCTGGTTGGCTAGTTCGTCTTTTCGTCGTTTTGTCGCTTCGTCGTTTCGCGCTCAACCACCTTAGACGCCACCACTTAACACTTCACACTGAACACTTCACACTGAAATTCACTTCTGCGTCCAGCTCCCGTCTTCGGTTTGGTAATACCAACCGGATCTCGCATTGGCGATCCATCGCCGGGCGAAGGTCCTGCGGATATCGTCCTCCCATTCGGGATGGCCGTTGGCGATGGCAATCTCGCGATAGACGGCATTGCGATCGGCGTTTTCCTCGCCGACGACACGTTCGAGGTTGCGCCGCTCCGACAGCCCCACGGCCGAACGGTCCCGGATTTCGACCAGGCCGTCACGCGTGAAGCCGATGGCGCCGGCGTCGAACCAGGCGGCCAGGTGCTCGCTCTGGCGTTCGGCCATGCGTTCCTTGATGCGCTGGATCTGCGGCGTATCGATATCGATATCCACGCTCTGGGCATTCGCCACACCGACGGGCGACAGCGCGTGCAACCAGGATGTACGCGCAGCCTGCGGCTCGCTCGACGGCGCAGCCGGCACATCGTCGCCCAGTACATCGCGAATGAACCGGTCGGCCGCACGCTCCGCCGCTGCCTCGGGAAAGTACACGTTGATGGTTACGCAGGCCGCCAACAACAGCACGCCGGCGATGGATGTCATGGAAAGGAAACGATGCATGGTCGGTACTCCCGGAATGATCTGCTTGCAATGTCGCATGCGTAGGCTGAATTATGCCTGAATCGGAATCATCCGATGGCACGCCTCAGCATGTCGGTGGCATATTCCGTCCACAAAGTTCGTTGAGTGCATTCGACATTTCACGTTATCAGGAAACACTCATGCGACCAGGAACATCACTGCTCCACCTCCTGCTCCTTGGATCCGTCCTCGTGTGGGGTCAGGCATACGCGCAACCGCTACTTACCGTCGGCGACATCGATGGCGGCGATGGCGACTGTGACTACGCCTACCAGAACCTCCAGGACGCGATCAACGCGGTAGAGTCGATGCCCGCGGGCGATACGGCCACTATCCGGCTGGCCGTCCCCGACGGGTTTACTGCCCAGGACCTTGTGATCGGGCAATTGCAGCGTGACCTTCGCATTATCGGTGGCTTTCAGTCCTGTGCCGACGATCAACCCCTGACCGGTGATCCAACGACGATCAGGCTGCTGCAAGCAAATGAGGCGAGACTTTTGACAATCAACGCCAATCTCGACCCAAGTCGCCGCAAGATCTCCCTCGAGAATCTGCTGCTCGACGGTCAGGGACATGACAATGGCGTCGGCCTCGGCGGCCTGGTCCACATCAGCGGTTCAGTTCACCTGCTGCTGGACAACACGACCCTGGAGAATGGCCGTGTAAGCGCAGTCGAATCGAACCCCGCCAGCGGCGGCGCCGTCTATCTGGGCGTCGATACCCGCCTCGAAACCCAGGGCCGAACGATCTTCCGGGACAATCGGGCCGCGATCTTCGGCGGCGCCATAGCCTGCGGTGAAGCCGGCGCCCATATCGAATTGGGTAGCAGCAGTTTCCGGGACAACCAGGCCAGATCCGGTGGTGCCATTGCGCTGACCAACGGCTGCGAGGCACTGCGCTTGTACAACGGTTCGGGTCCGACCTATCCGCGACACATTTTCGCCGGCAATACGGCCGCTCTAAGTGGCGGCGCCATATTCAGCCTGGGAACTGAAATCACCACCGGCGACCCGGAATCTCTGGCCCATCGGCATCTCAGCATCCATGGTGGCTCCGCCGAAGAAGGGGGCGCCATTTATATCGCTGGCGATGCCTCCGCGCCTATCGAACTCAACCTGGGCAACACCAGTCTGAGAACGAATAACGCCGGGGATACCGGCGGTGCTCTGCATCTGGTACAGGGCGTGCAGGCGCGTATCGGGCAGCAATCGGAGACCGAGCCGGGCTGCCCCGGCAGTGCCGGCATCAGCTGCTCCTGGCATTGGCGCAACCATGCCGGCGCTTCCAGCGAACTGCACGGCGGCGGTTTCGCCTACCTCGACAATGGCGGCCAAGGCAACAACGGTCTGCCTTACCTGCTGCTCGAGCGCGTCCACTTGGAAGACAACGGAAGTGATGGCGAAGCGGCCGTTGCCCATCTGACGCCTGGCAGTCGGATGGTCATGCACAATAGCTTGGTCAGCGACCGTATCGCTGGGGGCGGTGACTACCTGTTTACCGCCGACTCGGCCAATTCCATGTATTTGATGTATAACACCTTTGCCGACCTCAACGAAGTTGCCGGCATCCGTAGCGAAGGCGACATGGAAGTGCACGTGGTCGGCGGCATCTACTGGAACGGCGATGACACGCTGTGGGAGGACGCCGACGGCCAGTCGAGCCTGACTCACGGCGACTGCCTGCTGTCGTCAACCACGACCAACTTGCCCAACGCGGGTTCGGTGATTACCGCCGACCCCATGTTCGACGAAAACTACTTTCTCCAGCCCGGCTCGCCAGCGGTGAATATCTGCGACGACCGTGACCAAGTCTTCCTCGGGGCCGATGCCATGAACACCGATATCAAGTTCGAGCAGCGCGGTACGCTCACCCCCAATCACACCGTAGATCTGGGGCCATACGATCTGGGTGCGGCTGCGCTGTTCGTCAACGACTTGTTCTCCGACCGGTTTGAACAGACGCCCTGACAAACTGCTGTGGGAACGCTCAGTCGCCGCCTTCACGTGCGACCATCAGGGCGTCGGCCAGGCGGCGGCAACCTCGCGCGGCAATTTTCGCTTTGGCGCCCTTGAGGTTTGCCTCGGGCACCAGAGCCTGGTCGAAGCCCTGCCCGGCCGCCTCACGCAGGCGCTCCTCGCCGTTGTAGACCGGTCGTAGCTCACCGGACAAGCCGACCTCACCGAAAGCCACCAACCCCTTTGCCAGTGGCTTCTCGCGCAGGGAGGATTGCAGCGCCAGGGCGATGGCCAGATCGCTGGCGGTCTCGCTGATGCGCATCCCGCCAGCAACGTTAACGAACACGTCCTGGTCGCCCACCACGATCCCGGCATGACGATTCATGACCGCCAGCAGCATGGCCAGGCGATTGGGATCCACGCCGACGGCCACGCGCCGTGGATTGGAAAGATTGGAAGGGGCTACCAGGGCCTGCACTTCGACCATGAGCGGCCGGGTGCCTTCGCGGGTGACCAGCACGCAGCTGCCCGCGGCCGGCTCCTCCTGGCCCGAAAGAAAGATGGCCGAAGGGTTGGCGACCGCCTTGAGCCCCTTGTCGGTCATGGCGAACACGCCCAGTTCGTTGGCCGCGCCGAAGCGGTTCTTGACCGCCCGCACCAGCCGGTAACGGCTGCCGGAATCGGACTCGAAATAGAGCACGGCATCGACCATGTGCTCGAGCACGCGCGGGCCGGCCAGCGCACCTTCCTTGGTGACATGACCGACCAATACCACGGCGCAGCCGGTCTGCTTGGCGAACTGCACCAGGCGGGCGGCGCACTCGCGCACCTGGGCGACCGCCCCCGGCGCGGACTGCAAAGCCTCGGTCCACAAGGTCTGGATGGAATCGACCACCATGAAGGCCGGCCTGCGCTCGGCCGCCGTGGCGAGGATGACTTCGAGGCTGGTCTCGGTCAGGCAGTCCAGATGCGAGGGATCGAGGCCGAGCCGGCGTGCGCGCATGGCAACCTGGGCGGCCGACTCCTCGCCGGTCACGTACAGGCTGCCGTGGCCGGCGGCCAGGGCATCCTGGGCCTGCAACAGCAGGGTCGACTTGCCGATGCCAGGATCGCCGCCAAGCAGCACCACCGAACCGGGCACCAGGCCGCCGCCGAGCACCCGGTCGAGTTCGCTCAGGCCCGAGGACAGGCGGTCGGACGCCGCCTCGGCGCGCACTTCGGCCAGGTTGCTGACACTCGCCGATGCCGTGCCCGACCAGTTACCGCGCCCCTTCGGCCCCTTGGCGGCCGGGCCCGACTCGACCACGCCCTCCTCCAGGGAATTCCACGCCTGGCAGTCCGGGCACTGCCCGGTCCACTTCGGGAAACTCGCGCCGCATTCGCGGCAGGTATAGACTGACTTCGGCTTGGGCATGCGGTTATTCTGGCAGAGATGAAGATCGAGAGGGCGGTGCTGAAAGAGGGACTCCAAATTCGAAATCCGAAATTCGAAATCCGAAACAAATTCGAAAACCCAAATACGAAACCAAGCTGTGCACGAGCCGAGGCGGCTGCTTACGACTCACCCGTTTCGGATTTGGTGCTTCGGATTTCGGATTTCAGCGCCTATCGGCAGCGGACTCGCCATTTTGACACTCCCGCTTTCGAAGCCACAGGGAAACGATGAACCCCACCGACCAGCCTGTTATTGGTGAATCTCCCGCCTTCCTCGGCGTGCTCGAGGAGGTCTCGCGCGCGGCCGGGCTCAACCGGCCGGTGCTGATCGTGGGCGAACGCGGTACCGGCAAGGAAGTGATTGCGGAGCGCCTGCACTTTCTCTCGCCGCGCTGGGACGGGCCGCTGGTCAAGCTCAACTGCGCGGCCATCAGCGAATCGCTGCTCGAATCCGAATTGTTCGGCCACGAGGCCGGCGCCTTCACGGATGCCTCGCGCCAGCGGGCCGGGCGATTCGAGCGGGCCGACGGCGGCACGCTGTTTCTCGATGAACTGGCCAACACCTCGCTGGCCGTGCAGGAAAAGATCCTGCGCGTGATCGAGTACGGCCAGTTCGAGCGCCTGGGTTCGACCCGGCCGCTGGAAGTGGATGTCCGCCTGGTCGGCGCCAGCAATGTCGACCTGCCGGAACTGGCCGACCGGGGGCTTTTCCGTGCCGACCTGCTCGACCGCCTCGCCTTCGACGTCATCACCCTGCCCCCGCTGCGGGAACGCCGCGAGGACATCCTGCCGCTTGCCGAGCATTTCGCCATGCGCATGAGCCGGGAGCTCGGACGCGAACTTTTCGCCGGCTTCAGCCGGCCCGTGCTTGAAGCCATGCTCGTCCACCCCTGGCCGGGCAACGTACGCGAGCTCAAGAACGTGGTCGAGCGCGCCGTTTACCGGCTGGACGAGCCCGAAGCCCCGGTCGGGACTATCGAGTTCGATCCGTTCGACTCGCCGTGGCGACCCACCCGCCCCACCGACGGACCCGAACAGTTGCCGGACCCGGCCCGGGAACCGATCGACCTGCGGGCGTGGCTCGATGCCCAGGAGAAACGCCTGACCGAAGCAGCGCTGGCGGCGACCGGCGGGCACCGGGGCAAAGCCGCGGAAAGACTGGGCCTCAGCTATGACCAGTTGCGTGGCATCCTGCGCAAGCACGACATCGGTCGCGACAGCGATCAGGAAAGCTGATCGGCCGTTTCGACACGGTTGCGGCCGGCTCGCTTGGCCGTGTAAAGGGCATCGTCGGCACGCTTGAGTAGCCGGTTGAGGCTACGCTCGCCCTCGGCCGGCATGGCCACGCCGATACTGACACTGAGCCGAAAGCTCCCGGCGGCGGTGTCGATCCTGGAGGACTCGACGTGACGGCGCAACGACTCGGCCAGCCGCCTGGCCTGTGCCTGCCCGGCGCCGTGAAGTACCACCGCGAACTCCTCGCCCCCCGTCCGCCCGATGATGTCGTCGTCGCGCAGTATCTGTTGGCAGAGTTGGGCGAAACGCACCAGGGCCTGATCGCCGGCCGGGTGACCGTGGTTGTCGTTGATCGATTTGAAATGATCCAGATCCATGATCATGAGCGAGACCGGCTCGCCCCGGCGGGATGCCCGCTCGAGTGATTCGCGAGCCTGCTCGATGAAGGCGCGGCGGCTGCTTACGCCGGTCAGGGAATCGGTGCTGACCAGGCGACGCAATTCCTCCTCGGCCCGCATGCTGCGTATCGCCCCGCCGATCGTGCCGGAAGCGACTTCCAGTGCATCGACCTCCGCCTGCCCCCAGGTGCGACGGCTGGAACAGTCGTCGAAACCAATCAAGCCCCAGAACGCGCCGTCGAGGAAGATCGGCACCACGAGAATCGACAGGATGCCCTGGGGCCTGAGCAGATCCCGTTCGGCCGGCTGCATGTCCTCGACCAGGCCGGCGACGGGCTGCCTCGCTTCGAATATCGGGCGCCAATTGGGCAGCAAGCCATCGTAGGACATGGCCTGCATGTCGGGATTGTCGATTTCCGCGCTGACCCCTTCTCCGCACCACTCGTATCGCATGCTGGCCAGCAACTCGCCGGAGTCCGGATCCCGATGGTTTTCAAAAACATACACGCGGTCGGCGTCGACGGCTTCACCCAGCACGGCCAGCGCCGAGGGCATCACCTCGTCGTTGCCTTCGGCGCTGAAGAGGATGCGCGCCGCCCGGGCCAGGGCATGCAGGACCGTCGCGCGCGAGCGCCCGTGTTGGTCGTCATCGGGGTTCGCAGCACCATCCCGGCCGGGTCGGCGGCGCTTGAAGACGAACCAGCCACAACCCAGGCCAATGAGCAACCCAGCGAGAATCCCCGGCCCCCAATGTCCGATCCAGTCGATCATCTGCGCTTTTGCGTACCCCGCATGATGCCTCCCTGTGCAACAATTGGCCCCGGAGCAACGGAGTGATCATGGCGCGCACCCCCTGCACCGATATCCAAAGCATACCCCACACCCTCGTCGAGTGTCTCTCGTGGGCACGGGCGGTTGTCGTGCTCACCGGCGCCGGCGTTTCCGCCGAGTCCGGCATTCCGACCTTCCGCGAGGCCCGGACCGGTTTGTGGGCCAGGCACGACCCGATGGAGCTGGCCTCGCCCGAAGGCTTCGAGCGCGATCCGGCCACGGTCTGGGACTGGTACCAGTGGCGCCGTGAACTCATTGCCCGCTCACGCCCCAACGCCGGCCACGAGGCGCTGGCCGAGCTCCAGCGCCATATCCCCGGGCTGGTGACCGTCACCCAGAACGTGGACGGCTTCCACGCCCTGGCCGGCTCGAACGATGTGCTCGAACTGCACGGCAATATCCAGCGCAACATCTGCTCGCGCACCAAACGGCCGATCGACGCCGACTGGATCGAGCAGCACCGAGCGCACAGGCCGCCGCCCTCGCCACATCACCCGGAGGGGTTCGCGCGCCCCGATGTCGTCTGGTTCGGCGAGGCGCTCGATCGCGACATGCTCGAATCGGCATTCTCGGCCGCCGAGACCTGCGACGTCATGATCACCGCCGGGACGAGCGGCGCCGTGCAGCCGGCCGCCAGCCTGCCGGTGACGGCCGCCCGTGCCGGGGCGACCGTGATCGACATCAATCCGGAGGGAAACGAACTCACCCAACTGGCCGACTGGCATCTCGCAGGACCGTCGGCAACCTGGCTGCCCGCGCTGGTCGATTCACTTGCAAACGGCCGGAGATAGGGCACCGCGGCCTTGCGCTCGCACTGAACTGTTCAGAGCTTCCTCGGGGAATTGGGTCTGTCGACTATAATGGGCGACCTTATTTCAAGCGGAGTTATCCCATGACGAGCACCATGCGCGCGCTGGTCAAGCCCGATGCCGCTCCCGGCCTGGAGTTGCGCGAGGTTCCCGTTCCCACGCCGGGCCCGAACGAGGTCCTGATCGAACTGGACAAGACCTCGATCTGCGGTACCGACCTGCACATCTATCAGTGGGACG
Source organism: Wenzhouxiangella sp. 15190 (assembly GCF_003417465.1). GTDB lineage: Bacteria > Pseudomonadota > Gammaproteobacteria > Xanthomonadales > Wenzhouxiangellaceae > Wenzhouxiangella. The sequence goes on along the minus strand of NZ_QVMV01000043.1, from coordinate 24,384 downwards.
AGTGGTCGCAGCGCACGATTCGTCCGCCGCTGGTGCTGGGCCACGAATTCGTCGGACGCATCAAGGCACTCGGAGCGAGCGTGTCGGGCTACGAGGAAGGCCAGCGCGTCTCCGCCGAAGGTCACGTCGTCTGCGGCGTGTGCCGCAACTGCCGCGCAGGCAAGCCGCACCTCTGCCCCAACACCGAGGGCATCGGCGTCAACCGCGACGGCGGCTTCGCCGAGTACGTGGTCGTGCCCGTCACCAATCTGTGGCCGATCCCCGACGAGATTCCGTCCGAGCTGGCCGCTTTCTTCGACCCCTTCGGCAATGCCGCGCACTGCGCGCTGCAGTTCGACCTGGTGGGCGAAGACGTGCTCATCACCGGTGCCGGCCCGATCGGCATCATCGCTGCCGGTATCGCCAAGCACGTTGGTGCGCGCCACATCGTCGTCAGCGACGTCAACGACTACCGCCTGCAACTCGCTCGCGACATGGGTGCGACGCGCACGGTCAACGTCAAGAACGAAAACCTGCTCGACATCCGTGAAGAGCTCAACATCGACGGTTTCGACGTGGCCATGGAAATGTCGGGCAACCCGTACGCCTTCCGCGACCTGCTCAGCCTGATGTACAACGGCGGCAAGGTAGCCCTGCTGGGACTCTTGCCCAAGGACGCCGGCGTCAACTGGGACCAGGTCATCTTCAAGGGCCTGGAGGTGCACGGCATCTACGGCCGGCGCATGTACGAGACCTGGTACAAGATCACCCAGATGGTGCTCACCGGCTTTCCGCTGCACAAGGTGCTCACCCACCAGATCGCCATCGACGACTTCGAAAAGGGCTTCGAACTGATGGCCTCGGGCCAGTGCGGCAAGATCGTCTGCGATTGGACGGGAGAAGTGTAAAGTGTGAAGAGTGAAGTGTGAAGTGGGTGCTTGTAGGTCGGGGTCACATCCCCGACCGCACCTTGCTCGACGCTCTCTCCGCAAGCCAATAGATTCTGGAATACCGAGGATGGTGCAATGGGTGATCAGACAACATTGAATCGGCTACAAGACGAACTGGCGCAGATCGAGGCCGACGGGCTTTACAAGCGCGAGCGGCAGATCACGACGCCGCAGCGTGTCGAAATCGAAACGCTCGAAGGCGGCAAGGTCCTCAACTTCTGCGCCAACAACTACCTCGGCCTGGCCGACAATCCCGACGTCATTGCCGCGGCCAAGGAAGCGCTGGATGATCACGGTTTCGGCCTGGCTTCGGTGCGCTTCATCTGCGGCACGCAGGATCTGCACAAGCAGCTGGAGAAGACCCTGGCCGAGTACTTCGGCAAGGACGACGCCATTCTCTATGCCGCCTGCTTCGACGCCAACGGCGGCCTGTTCGAGCCGCTGCTGGGGCCGGAGGACGCGATCATCTCCGACCAGCTCAACCACGCCTCGATCATCGACGGCGTGCGCCTGTGCAAGGCCGAGCGCTACCGCTATCCCAACTCCGACATGGACGCGCTCGAGGACATCCTGAAAGAGACCCAGGACAAGCGCACGCGCATGATCGCCACCGACGGCGTGTTCTCCATGGACGGCTACGTGGCCAGGCTCGACGAGATCACCGCCCTGGCCGAAAAGTACGACGCCCTGGTAATGGTCGACGACTGTCACGCCACCGGCTTCTTCGGCCCCACCGGCCGCGGCTCGGCCGAACATCATGGCGTGATGGACAAGGTCGACATCTTCACCTCAACGCTCGGCAAGGCTCTGGGCGGCGGCATGGGCGGCTTCACCGTGGCCAGCCAGCCGGTCATCGACATGCTGCGCCAGCGCTCGCGGCCCTACCTGTTCTCGAATTCCCTGGCGCCGCACCTGGTCGCCGCCAGCCTCAGGGTCTTCGAGATGCTGACCGAGTCGAGCGAGCTGCGCGATCGTGTGGCCGAAAACACCCGTTTCTTCCGTCAGGCCATGACCGACGCAGGCTTCGAACTGCTGCCGGGCGAGCACCCGATCGTGCCGGTCATGCTGCACGATGCCCCGCTGGCGCAGAAGATGGCCGACGAACTGCTCAAGGAAGGCATCTACGTGATCGGCTTCTTCTACCCGGTCGTGCCCAAGGGCCAGGCACGCATTCGAACGCAGATCTCGGCAGCGCACACCCGCGAGCATCTCGAGCAGGCCGTCGACGCCTTTACCCGGGTTGGCAAACGCCTGGGCGTGATCGACTGACGGATCAGCGTCGGGTTGCGCGGCGAACGCCGCGCATCATCAAACGGAAGTAGAGGTTGGGGAACCACCGCTTGAGCCGCCACAGCCAACGCGTATTGGCGTGGGTCAGCAGCATGAAACGCGGTTTCTCGACGGCCCGGTACACCGTTTCGGAAACGTCCTCGGCACTGACCCCGGACTTGTCCATCCAGCGCTCGACGCGTTTGTGGTATCCGCTGTCGGGCGCGCGCATGGTCTCGGTCAATCGGGTACGCACGAAGGCCGGGCACAGCACGGAAACATGCACACCCGCCGGCGCGAGCTCGGTCCTGAGCATCTCGGACATGGCGATCACCGCGGCCTTGGCCGTGCCGTACGCGTTGATCTGGGGCGCACCGGCCAGCCCGGCAAAGGAAGCGACATTGATGATGTGCCCGCGGCCGCGCTCACGCATACCGGGTACGAAGGCCTTGCATCCGGCGACCACGCCCATCAGGTCGATATCCATGACCCACTGCCAGTCTTCCAGCGGGGTCTCTTCCAGGGAGCCGCCCACGGCGACACCGGCGTTGTTGATCAGGACATCCACCTCACCCACCTGCTCACGGGCGTGCTCCCAGTCTTCCCAGCGGGTCACGTCCATGGCCAGGTCCGACGCCCGCTCTCCCAGTTCGTCGGCAAATGAACGCGCCCCCTCGGCATCCCGGTCAGCAACCACCACCGACCACCCGGCCTGATGGAAACGTCGCGCCATGGCGGCGCCCAGCCCCGATGCACCACCGGTGATCAGCGCGGTATGATGCGATTTCGTCGATTCGTCCATGGCGGCATTCTCGGCGAGGGTTGACATGAACACAAGTCAGGAAAGCGGCACATGGGCATCACGGACCAGCTCAATCATCTCCAGGATCTGAGCAAGCGATTCGTTCACCAACTCGTCGCGCTGCCGGCACAGCATCTGCTCGGCGTGGCCCTTTCCGGGGCGCGCCGTCCGCCCGGCACCGTACCGGGCACGCTGTTCATCGATCCCGAGGCCGCGCCGACCCGGCTGACCGCCGTATGCTTCCGCGGCAGCGAAGTCGAAATCCTCACCGACCCGGACCTGGCCACGCTACGCGATGCCCGGGCGAACAGCGATCGCCTGTGGATCGACCTGACCGGCTTCGGCAGCGATGAAACGCTCAAGGCGATCGGACAGGAATTCGCCCTGCACCCCCTGATGCTCGCCGACCTGGTCAACCGCGAACCACAGACCAAGACCGATAGCGCCGAGGGGGTTCACCTGGTCGTCACCCAGGTCCCGCAGCTCGATCCGGAAAATGGTCATCCTGGCCTCGACACTCTGGGCCTGGCCCTCGGCGATGACTGGCTATTGAGCTTTCGCGAGCGGCAGGGTGGCCTGTTTTCCCCCATCTACGATCGACTGGAGCGACCCGACAGCCGCCTGCGGACCGATCCCCTGGATTACCTGGCTTATACCCTGCTTGACGTCGCCATCGACAACCTGTTTCCGGTACTCGAAGCCATTGCCGCGCGCATCGACCAGACGGAGGATCAGGTCCTCGAAGGCCGCGGTACGGAGATCCTGTCCGAGATCCATGACCAACGCCGTGGCCTGATCGCCCTGAGCCGGCTTTGCTGGCGCCAGCGCGACCTGCTCTCGAGATTACTGCGCGAAGAAACCATGTTCCGGCCTCAGCTGCGCATCTACCTGCAGGACGTACACGACCGCACCACACAACTGCAGGATATGGTCGACGCCACGCGCGAGCTGGCCGCGAGCCTGATCGAACTCCACATGTCGCTCAGCGCCCAGCGCAGCAACCAGGCCATGCAGACACTGACCGTCATGGCCAGCATCTTCATCCCGCTGACCTTCGTTGCCGGCATCTACGGCATGAACTTCGAAAACATGCCCGAACTGGGCTGGGAGTGGGGTTACTTCGGGGCGCTGGGCCTCATGGCCGTCCTCGGCGTCGGGCTTTATATGTGGTTCCGGCGACGTTTCCTGGTCTAGCCCCGCTCGCGTTCGCTCGCGCAATCCAGGCACAGCGTCGCGCCGGGATCGGCGCGCAGTCGCGCCTCGGCGATCGGCTCGCCGCACTCCAGACACTCGCCGAACTCGCCGCGCTCGAGACGCGCCAGCGCAGCCTTCAGCCGCTGGATCTCATGCGCCCGACGCCGCTCTGCCGCCTGGGCCATGGCCTGCCCTTGCAGCGCGTCCATACGGCTGAGCCGCCCCTGTCGCGTCTGGTCCAGCTCCACCGTCGCCGTCGCCTCACGACTGGACTCGGCCCGGCCCTCGAGGTCAGCGATAAGCCGGCGGATGAGTTGCTGGAAGTCGGTCATTGCCTCATCCTAGCTGATCGGCAAAGCCGATGGCGAACAGACATTAGTCAGGGAGAAAATAGAGAATAGTAAATAGAAAATAGAAATGAAGCCTCGGAGCATTCCGAACCTCTGTGGCGGTTCATCACTATTTTCTATTCACTATTTTCTGTTCCCAAAATTTTCTTTTTACTACTTTCTTGAAACGTAATGGTCACCCAAAAACGTGCCCGCCCCAGAGAGATCTTCGGCTGGGCCATGTTCGACTTCGCCAACCAGGCTTACACGCTGTTGATCATCACGGTGGTCTTCGGCGATCTGTTCACGCGCGTGATCGTCGGCGACGGGCCCGACTATCGCCTGGGCAACCTGCTTTGGAGCATCGCGCTGGCTGTCTCCTACGCCCTGGTGGTCGTTGCCAACCCGATCTGTGGCGCGATCATGGACCACAGCCGCCGGCGCAAGGCCTTCCTGTTCGCCAGCTACGCCCTCACCGTGGTCGCCACCGCCCTGCTCTGGTTCGTCGAGCCGGGCTGGATCACGGTGGCGATGATCCTGGTCATCGTCTCGAACTTCGCCTATGCCATCGGCGAGGGCTTCATCGCCAGCTTCCTGCCCGGTCTGGGGCCGCGAAAGGATCTGGGCTGGATCTCCGGGCTCGGCTGGTCGCTCGGTTACATCGGCGGGCTGGTGTCGACGGCCTTCGCCCTGCTCTTTCTCGGCGAGGTCAGCCTGGCCAACTACGACAACGTGCGCTGGGTCGGACCCTTCGCAGCCGTCTTCTTCCTGATCACGGCCCTTCCAACTTTCCTGTGGGTGCGCGACCGCGGACGGCAACGAGAACTCACACCCGGCGAGTCCGCCGTCAGGGCCGGTTTTCGACGCCTGGCCAACACCTTTACCCAGGCGGCGCATTTCCCCGACCTGCGCTGGTTGCTGGTGTCGATCTTCTTCAAGATGGCCGGTATCTACATCGTCATCAGCTTCGCGTTCATCTACGGCGCGCAGGTCATCGGCTGGGACGAGTCGGTCCGCATCGCCATGTTCGTCACCGTCCAGATCACCGCCGCACTCGGCGCGGTCATATTCGGCCTGCTGCAGCATCGCCTGGGTGCCCGCTTCACCTACCTGCTGACCCTCTTCCTCTGGCTGGCGGCCATTACCGCCATCTGGCAGACGCCGACGGTGGCCGCCCTGGCCCGGGACTGGTTCGACCTGAACTGGCAGGCCCAGCACGTCTTCCTGTTCGCCGGCCTGCTGGCCGGGCTGAGCCTGGGCTCGTCCCAGTCGGCCGGACGGGCCCTGGTCGGCATGCTCACGCCGCGCGGCAAGGCCGCGGAGTTCTTCGGCTTCTGGGGCACGGCCGGCAAACTGGCCGCCATCTTCGGCATCCTCGGCCTGGGGCTCCTCCAGGCCTGGCTGGGGCTGGCCACCGCCATCGTCTTTTGTCTGGTTTTGTTTGGCGCCGCGATCCTCACCGCCTGGCCAATCAACGAAGCCCGCGGACATCGCGCTGCGGATAGTTTCCGCGTGTGAAGTGTGAAAGAGGAGTGTAAAGTGTGAAGTGTAAAGTGTTAAGAATCAATGAGATGGCTTTGCGCTAACACCCAACACATAACACCTAACACGGGCCACGCCACCCGCAAGCCGAAAAAATCAAAACATGCACCACCTGTCCAACGTCCGCCACTTCACACTTCACACTTCACACTTAACACTACATACCTTCACACTTCACACTGAACACTTCACACTATCCGCCATGCGGATCGTCAGCCATACTTGTTCGAACACCGAGATCGTCTGCGCCTTAGGCCGGGCCGACTGGCTCGTCGGTGTCGACGATCACTCCGATTACCCGCCCGAGGTGGTCGAGCGCCTGCCGCGGATCGGGCCGGATCTGGAAGTGGATGTCGAAAAGATCCTCGCGCTCGAGCCGGACCTGGTGATCACCTCCCTGACCGTTCCGGGACACGAACGCTGCCTGGAGCGCATGGAGAAAGCCGGGCTGCCGCTGCTGGTCACCCGGCCTCACGGCCTGGCGGATGTGGCCGCCGATATACGTCGCATCGGCGAGGCTATCGATGCCCGGCAGCGAGCTGAAGAACTGACGGCGCAATTCGAGGCCGCACTGGCCTCGGATCCGCCAGCCCACGAACCGGTCCCGATCCTGGTCGAATGGTGGCCCAAGCCCGTGATCGTCCCCGGCAAGCATTCCTGGGTCAACGAGATGCTCAGGCTAGCCGGCGGCATCAATCCCTGGCACGACCGCGACGCCGAAAGCCTGGAAGTCGACACCGACATGGCCCGCGCAGCATCGCCCGAAGCGGTGGTGATGAGCTGGTGCGGCGTCGACGAAAGCAAGTACCGGCCGCATATCGTCAGCCGTCGCGAGGGCTGGTCGAACATCCCTGCAATCGCGAACGAGCAAATCTTTCCCATCAGCGAGGCGTGGCTGGGAAGGCCGGGGCCCAGGCTCATCGACGGGATCAGGAAGTTGCGCGAAGTCGTTGAAAGTGTGAAGTGTTCAGTGTGAAGTGTGAAGTGGCGGGCGTTAGGCTGATGGTTCATGTTTTGGATTTTTCGACTTGCGGGTGATGTGGTCCATGTTAGCTGTTGCATGTCAGGTGTTGGCACAAAGCCAACTCGTTGAGTCTTAACACTTTACACTTCACACTACAGACGTTCACACTGAACACTTCACACTTTACTCGTCAGAGTAGAATACGCCCCCATGACGCAACCCCAATCCCACAAGCGACCGTCGGTCGGCCTGGTCTCCCTGGGCTGCCCCAAGGCCCTGGTGGACTCCGAGGATATCGTCTCGCGTCTTAAGAGCGAGGGTTACGACATTGCGCCGTCCCACGAAGACGCCGACCTGGTGGTCGTCAACACCTGCGGCTTCATCGACTCGGCCAAGGCCGAATCGCTCGAGAGCATCGGGGAGGCGCTCAACGCCAACGGCAAGGTGCTGGTCACCGGCTGCATGGGGGCCAAGCCCGAAGACATCACGCGCATTCATCCGAAAGTGCTCGGCATCACCGGCCCGCACCAGGCCGAGGCCGTGGTGCGATCGGTCAATCAGAACCTGCCCCGACCGCACGACCCGCGCTTCGACCTGGTGCCGCCCGGCGGGCTGAAATTGACCCCGCAGCATTATGCATACCTAAAGATTTCAGAGGGTTGCAACCACAAGTGCAGATTCTGCATCATCCCCTCGATGCGCGGCCGACTGGTCAGCCGCCCGCTGGGCATGGTCATGCGCGAAGCCGAACAACTGGCCGAGCGCGGTGTGCAGGAACTGCTGGTGATCAGCCAGGACACAAGCGCCTACGGCGTCGATCTTAAATACCAGACCGACTACTGGCGCGACCGCGAATACCAGACCCGACTGTACGATCTGTGCGACGCCCTGGGTGAACTGGGCATCTGGGTGAGACTGCACTACGTCTATCCCTACCCGCACGTCGACAACATCATCGAACTGATGAACGCCGGGCGCATCCTGCCCTACCTGGACATCCCCTTCCAGCATGCCAGCCGCTCGGTACTCAAGGCCATGCGCCGCCCGGCCGCGGCCGAGAATACGCTCGAGCGTATTCACAAATGGCGCAAGCAGTGCCCCGAACTCGTCATCCGCTCGACCTTCATCGTCGGCTTCCCGGGCGAAACCGAAGACGACTTCCGGCAATTGCTCGACTGGCTCGACGAAGCCCAACTCGACCGGGTCGGCTGCTTCAAGTACTCACCGGTCGAAGGCGCGGCCGCCAACGAACTACCCGATCCGGTTCCCGACGAAGTCGCCGAGGAACGCTGGCATAGGTTCATGCAGCATCAGTCCGCCATCAGCGCCCGCCGCCTGCAGCGGCGTGTGGGCGGCATCGAGCCGGTCCTGGTGGACTCGATCGAGGGCGATATTGCCATTGCGCGCAGCTATGGTGACGCCCCGGAGATCGACGGCCAGGTGGTCGTATCCGGCGCGATCGACCCGCAGCCCGGCGACGCGCTGATGGTGCGCATCACCCGGGCCGACGAATACGACCTGCAGGCCGAAGCGGTCGATGAATCGGAACTGCAGCGCTCCAAGGCCATCTAAGCAGGCTGAAAGCTTTCCCGATACGCAAACTCATGGAGAACACAGTGAAAAAAACCATCTGCATTCTGAGCGTCGCCTTTCTGGCGATCGGCTGCGGTACCGACGAACAACCGCCGCCCGAAGAAACCACGCAGGCCGCCCAGGAGGAATCGGCGGATGACCAGCGCGAAATCGTTCGACGCGACGAGCGGCAACAGGAAGAAGAGCCCGAGTCGCTGCGCGACCGCGATGCGGATCCCGAAAAGAAGATTCCGCGCATTGACGGCAGCGCCGACGAGGAAGGCTACGGCCTGACGATGGTCGTCGACGGTTCCAGCCCCGAGGCGTTCCAGGAAAGCCTCGAGCTGATCGCCATGGACACCTCGAAGGATCAGTACCGGCAGCTCGATTCAGCGCTGCGTTTCCTCGGCACTTACGACACGGCTGCCTGGAAGGGCCTGCCCAATCTCTACAAGACGCTCGACGGCATGACCGGCGAGGAAATCATCGAGCGCGCCGCCAATATGCGCGAAGAACGCAGCAACTGATAACCCACCTGCTTCGATCCCGCCGGGAAGTCCCGGCGGGGCTCCGATTCTGTCAACGACCACCGTCTAAATCGGGATTGATCGGCCATGCGGCCGATTGCCTCAGGACTTCAATGTCCAAGGACCAAGCACCAATCTACAAACAAATCTCAATGACCGAAATTTCAAGTGACCGAAACGAATCGGGGCGCTTCGAACGCCTGCGGCCCTGTTTTGATCATTCGGTCATTGAAACATTGGTCCTTGTTTGAGAATTGGTGCCTGGAATTTGAAAATTACAAGAGTGAACCCATCGCCCAAAGGCGAGGGGTTCACTAATCTCCTTTCGATGGCCACCTCAGTGGTGATGCCAGCCGTGCTCCCTTCCCAGGCTCTCGATGTACTCCATCGTCTCCGGCACCCAGGCGTCACCGCCTTCGCGCTCGAAGAAGAATTCATCCCGCTCGACCTGTTCGGGGGCGACCTGGTTCATGGTCGCGGCCTCATACAGCCGGCCGTTGAGCATGGTGTAGGCCACGTTCTGGCTCTGGTGGATATCGGAGAGCACGTCGCCGTCGATGACGATCAGGTCGGCCAGCTTGCCGGCCTCGATCGAGCCGACGTCCTCACCCATTCCGAAGTACTCGGCCCCGTCGATGGTCGCCCCGCGCAGGGCTTCCCAGGGTGAGAAACCGCCCTGCACCATCGACCACATCTCCCAGTGCGCGCCCAGGCCGGCGAGCTGGCCGTGGGCACCGATGACCACCGGCACGCCCAGTTCGTTCAGGGCCTTGGCCTGCTCGGCCACGAAAATATGGTTGTAGTGTTCGTCCGGCGCCTTCTGGCGGCGGATCGAGCGCGGGTAGACGATGAACTTCGGCACGAAGTTCAAAAGCCGCTCGTTCTTCCACACATCGAAGCGATCGTAGAAGTACTCCTCGCCCATCAGGCCGCCGTAGGCCACCACGAAGGTGGGTGAATAAACCACGTCGGTCTGGCGCCAGAGCTGACGGATATCGTCGTAGGCGGTCTTGACCGAGAGGCTGTGTTCCAGGCCGGTATGACCGTCGACGATGTGGTTGAGGTTCTGCTCCAGGCGCATGCCGCCTTCGGGCACCACCATCACGTCGAGATTGCGACCGGCCTCGAGCACCTGCTGGCGCTGATCGCGCCGGAGGTAGTTGTAGCTCTTGACCGAGATCGCGCCCAGCTCCTTCTGGCGCCGGACGTGGAATTCGGCATCTTCGTAGGAATTGACCTTGGCCGTCGCTCCCGGCGAAATCGCGCCGTAGAGAATCCGGCCGGTGGACCAGATGCGCGGGGCCAGCACTTCCCCGGCACGCTGCAGCTCGGCCATCGAGAAGATGGCGGCATTGTCGTTGGACGGGTCGTGGATGCTGGTCACGCCGAAGGCCAGGTTGGCCATCTGCGCCCAATTCTGCTGCGGCGTGATCTGGCGCGAGCTCATCGGTCCGTGGGCGTGGGCGTCGAACAGACCGGGCACGATGGTCTTGCCGGAGACATCAATGGTCTCGTAGCCGGACGGCACTTCGACTTCGTCGCGCGAGCCCACCGCCTCGATGTGATGACCGTCCACCAGCACGATGCCGTCTTCGATGATCTCCTTTTCTTCCTGTGCGTTGCGCATGGTCACGACGCGGCCGCCGACCAGCGCGATGCGGCCGTCATGGCGATCGGATTCCACCTCGAAGCTCAGGTCCATGCCCTCGGTTTCCGGCTCGGGCAGTTCCTCGGGCGCGCCCTCCAGGAAAGCGAAGGCATCGGTCAGCTCACGCCGGTAGAGCGTCGCCCCGTGCGACCAGCCGATGGTCGAGCTGTCGGCGTCGAAATGCAGGTGATCACCGGCTCGCGCTGAAACCTGTCGCACCGGAAAGGCCTTGGCATTGCCACCCAGGGTGAGCTTGCCGCCGGCCGGGAAAAAGGGCGCGACATAGGCATTGTAGTGCTCGGTAAAGGCCACCCAGCGCCCGTCGGGCGAGACCTGGTACTCGGTCACCCATTTGCCCTGCAGGTGTTCGCGCGGGTCGTTGCCTTCCAGGTTGACGCTGTTGAGCGCCAGGCCGTCACCGCCGTTCTGCGAAAAGAGAATCCGTTCGCCATCGGCCGAGAACTGCGGATTGCCGCCCGAATCGTGAACGCGGCGCATGCCGTCACCGTCGGCCTCGGCCACGTACAGGCCGGTCCGCTCCGACCAGGCCGGCGAAGTCAGGTAGCCGCCGGTGGTGCGCACGAATACCACCCGCTCGCCATCGCTCGAGAAGGCCGGCTCGATATAGTGGCCGGGTTCATCGGTGATCGTGCGGGTGCGGCCGCGACCGACCGGGGTGATACGCACCGAGCCCAGTTCCTCGTCGTGCCAGGTGGTATAGACCACCGAGCGGCCGTCGGGCGAGAACCGCGGGTAGAACTCCCAGTGCTCGTCCTGATCGGTCAGGCGGCGCCGGCTGTCACTTTCGAGGTCGTGCAGCCACAGATAGCCCATGGCCTGGGAAATGGCGTAACGGCCGTCCGGGCTGCGCTGCGTCCAGCGCGCCATGCGCACCGGGAAGGTATCCGGCGAGACCTCGACCTGGCGCTTGAGCGCCGGGTGGATCTTCTTCTCGGCGGTCACCCGAACCTCGATCGGTTCATGCGAACCATCGGTGCCGATGCGGTGGAACTTGCCGTCGGTCCAGACCACGAGCGACTCGCCGTCCGGCGTCCAGGAAAAGCCGGGGAAGTTACCCATGTCGCCCGAGGTTTCCTGCTTGTCGCGTTCGAGCTCGGTGAACAGCGTGCGCTCGATGCCGGACTCGAGATCCTTGACCATCAGCCGGGAAGTCAACTCGGTCGGGTTGCGGCGCACGAAGGCCAGCTTGCTGCCGTCGGGCGAGAGCACCGGCCGGATGGCGCCGCCGGGGCCGGAGACGACGGTTTCGGTCTCGCCGGTCTCGCGGTCGATACGACGGATCGCGAAAATGCCCTCGTTGGCATCCTTGTTGTATTCCCAGGTCGAACCGGGCGTCATGTCCTGGCTGTAGTAGACGTAGCGACCGTCGGGCGAGAAGTCCGGTTCGGCAATGTTCTTCTGCGAGTCCTCGCCGTGCAGGCGATCGACCAGGCTCACGCCCTTGCCGCCGCCGCGGTGATAGAGCCAGATCGAGCCGGCCGGAATCGAGCGGCGCGAGACGTAGCCCTTGCGCGCGGCGATGTAGTCGCCGTCCGGCGACCAGGCCGGATTGTGCAGCAGGTGATCGCTTTCATCCGTCACCTGGGTCAGGTTGCTGCCGTCGGCATCCATGATCCAGACGTTCTCGGCACCGTCACGATCGGAGACGAAGGCGATCTTCGAGCCATCCGGGCTGTAGCGCGGCTGAAAGTTCCAGGCCAGGTCGCCGGTCAACGCCGTCGCCCCGCCACCGTCGATGGAAGCGGTGTAGATATCGCCGAGCATGTGGAAGACCAGCATCTCGCCGTCGGGATGAACATCGACATCCGACCAGGTCACCTCGTCGGTATCGATGGTGACCGTCTCCCAGTCACCCGGCGGTTCGGTCACCGACCAGTCGGCGGCGGACTCCTTCTCGGCATCATCGCCCTCCCCGTTTTCCTGCGCCGCAAGCGGCAGAGCCAGAACGAAAAGGAGAAGCATCAACAGCAATCTATGGGGCATCTTTAAGTCTCTTGGGTTGGGTTATGGAACTTGAGTGTGAAGTGTTAAGTGTGAAGTGTGAAGTGTTCAGGCTGCCGAACTTCACACTTCACACTTAACACTTAACACTTAAATTTCATCAATCGTCTTCGCTGGCCTGTTCATTAGCAACGCCATGCGGAACATGACCAGTAGCAACCTCTCGGCTTGCCGGCCCGGTGTGGAGGGTCTGGTCGTCGAAGAAGATATCGGCGCCGAAGGAGCGCAGGAAAGGCGTCTTTTCGCGGCCGCCGAGGAACATCGCCTCGTCGATGCGGATGCCCCATGCGCGTAGCGTCAGGATCACGCGCTTGTGGGCCGGCGCCGAGCGTGCCGTGATCAGCGCCGTTCGGATGGGGTTTTCTTCCATCGGATAGGCGGCCTGGATGCGCTGGATACCTTCCAGCACGCTCTTGAAGGGACCGGCCGAGAGCGGACTGCCCGCCTGCGTGCGCTCGCTGCTGGAAAACGCCTCCAGGCCCTGTTCCTTGTAGATGCGCTCGGCCTCGTCGGAAAAGATCACCGCATCGCCGTCGAAGGCGAGCTTGAGCTGATCCGACCGATTCTCACGAATGGCCGTCGGCAGAATGGTCGCAGCCGCGTAGCCGGCCATCAGCACGCGCCGGACGTCGTCCTCGTTGGCCGAGAGAAACAGCTGCGCACCCGCAGGCTCGATGTAGTCGGCCGGGCTGGCGCCGTTGGTGAAAACCGCGCGCTCGATATTGAGCCCGTAATGCTCGATCGAATTGAAGATGCGAAGCCCGGTATCGGCGCTGTTGCGCGACATCAACACGACTTCGACGCCGGGGTGGTCCATGCCGTCGTCGTTGAGCCGTAGCAGTTTTTCGGCCAGGTGAAAGGCCACGCCCTTGCCGAGGATCTTGTCCTCGCGCTCGCGCTGATACGTCATGTAGCGCTCGAGCCCTTCCTCTTCGAACACCCGATGCGAAGCGTCGAGATCGAACAACGCCCGCGAGGAGATCCCGATGGTCAGGGGGCCGGGATTTTCGTCGGGTTTTTTGGCTGCGTTCTTCGCCATGGGTTGATTATAACGGTGGGGAGGAAGGGTCTAAGTGTAAAGTGTGAAGTGTAAAGTGTAAGCAATCTAGCGCCCGCCACTTCACACTTCACACTTCACACTTCACACTCAATACTTCACACTTCACACTTAGATCCTCACTGGAAAAACTGCTCCGAGAGGATCCGCTCTTCCAGGGAATGCTCGGGGTCGAACAGTAGCCGATGCGTGACATTGCGCTGTTGCTTGACGTCGACGCTGACCACGTTGCGGAATTCGTCGTAGTCGGCCGTGGCGCTGACCGGGCGTCTTTCGGGGTGGACGATCTCGAAGCGCACCTCGGCGGAGGCCGGCAGGATGGCGCCCTGCCAGCGGCGTGGTCGGAAGGGGGAGATGGGTGTGAGCACCACCGCCTCGGTGCCCAGCGGCAGGATGGGGCCGTGGGCCGAGAGGTTGTAGGCGGTCGAGCCGGCGGCCGTGGCCAGCAGCACGCCGTCGGCGACCAGTTGCGCGACGCGTTCGCGGCCGTTGACCAGGATGCGGATATGGGCCGCCTGGTTGATCTGGCGCAGCAGTGCGACTTCGTTGATGGCCACCGCCCGGTGCTTCCCGCCGTCCACGTTGGTGGCCAGCATCTCCAACGGATTGAGCACCACCTCGCGGGCGGCGGCGATACGCTCGGGCAGGTCATCGTCGGCGAAGCGGTTCATCAGGAAACCGACCTCGCCCAAGCGCATGCCGAAAACCGGCAGGTTGCGATCGACGTGCTCGTGCAGGGTGTGCAGCATGAAGCCGTCGCCACCGAGTACCACCAACACCTCGGCATCATCGAGGTCCACTTCGCCATACCGCTCGCGCAACGCCCGCGCGGCTTCCTGGGAGCCGGGGTGATCGCTGGCGAGGATGGAGAACTTCATCGGCGTCGCTTCGTCGTTTGGTCGTTTTGTCACTTTGTCGTCCCGGAAATCGCGAATGCGATTATCCGGGACCTCGCACCTGACCGTTTAGCATGGCATATCTAAAGCCGTGCCGATACTCCGCGTGCGAGGTCCCGGCTCAAGGCCGGGACGACAAAGCGGCGAAGCGACAACAAGCCCAATCGACAATCATTCCGATGTCGCGTGCAGGAGTTGTCCGAGCCCATTCACCGCCACCTGCAGTACGGCATAGTCGCGTGAACCGGTATTGCGCATCTCCTCGAGCATCAGGCTGATGCGGTCGACGGCCTCGTCGTTGCGTTCCATCCAGGCCTTGACCGGCTCCGGATTGTCGCCGGTCTCGGTCAGGATACGACGGGTGAGCTCGCGGTGGCAGCGGTAGAGGTCATCACGCAGGTGGCCGCGTGCGTGGGCGTGCCACTGACGCTCGACCGGCAGCTCCTCGATCTGGGTGCGCAACCAGTTCAGGCACAGGTAGTCGAACAGGCGGAAGTAGACCCGCGCGACTGCCTCGACCTCGAGCTCCTGCCGGCGCGCCTCGTCGACGATATCGAGCGCGGAGAAGACATAGCGCAAGCCGGCGATATCGTACGCGAGCTCTTCCGGAAAACCGGCCTCCACCAGTTCCTCCCGGCGTGAATCCAGTGCTTCCCTGAGATCGCCGTGCAGCATCTCGGGCAGCGCCCGGCGATAGCGCTCGATGCCCGGGGCGAAGCGCTCGACCTTGCTGGATATATCGATGGCATAACCGCCGGGCAATGTGATCAGCCGGCGGGTGACCTGGCGCAGCAGGTTCCACATCTCCAGCTGTGCATCGAGCTGAACCGATGCCGGCGCCTGATTGTCCAGCGACTCGATCTTCTGCCACAGATCCCGTGCCGCGAAGATCTCGCGTGCCACCGTGTAGGCCTTGGCCACCGTGGCGGAGCTGGCGCCGGTGTCTTCGCGGATGCGCATGACAAACGGCGCACCCATGCGGTTGACGATGCTGTTGGTCACCCGCGTGGCGATGATCTCGCGCCACAGGCGATGTTCCGGCATCAGGTCGCTGAAGCGCTCTTGCAACGGCGTCGGGAAATAATCCTTCAACTCGGCCGAGAGATAGGGGTCCTCGGGCACGTCGGAGGCGACCAGGTCCTGGTATAGCGTGATCTTGCTGTAGGACAGCAGCAGGGACAGCTCCGGCCGGGTCAGGCCCTGGCCGCGTGCGACGCGCTCGCGCAGTTCCTCGTCGTCGGGCAACTGCTCGAGATCGCGGTCGATGACGTCCTGGTGTTCGAGCACGGCGATGAAATGCGCTTCGGCGCCGAGCCGGTCGCTGGTGATCGACTCCATCATGCTCAGCGCCTGGTTCTGCAGGTAGTTCGAGCGCAGCACCAGGTCGCTGACCTCGTCGCTCATGTCGGCCAGCAGCTCGTTGCGGTCCTCGAGCGTGATCATGTCGCGCTCGACGGCGTCGTTGAGCAGGATCTTGATGTTGACCTCGTGGTCGGAGCAGTCGACACCGGCGGAGTTGTCGATGAAATCCGTGTTGATCCGACCGCCGGCCATGGCGAATTCGATGCGCCCGCCCTGCGTCAGGCCCAGGTTGCCGCCCTCGCCGACCACGCGTGCGCCGATCTCGCGGCCGTTGATGCGCACCAGGTTGTTGGCCAGGTCGCCGACATCGGACTGGGCCTCGTTCTCGCCCTTGACGTAAGTGCCGATGCCGCCGTTCCACAGTAGGTCGGCCGGTGCCTTGAGCAGGGCCTTGATCAGCTCGTGCGGCGCCAGGGCCTCTTTATCCACGCCCAGCCACTCACGCACCTCGTCGGACAGTTCGATCGTCTTGGCCTGGCGCGAAAACACACCGCCGCCCTTCGAGATCAGCTTTTCGTCGTAGTCCGCCCAGGTCGTTCCCCGCGTTTCGAACAGCCGCTTGCGTTCCTTGAAGCTGGCCGCTGCATCCGGTTCGGGGTCGATGAAGATGTGCATGTGGTTGAAGGCGGCCTTGAGCCGGATATGCTGCGACAGCAACATGCCGTTGCCGAACACGTCACCACCCATGTCGCCGATGCCGACAACCGTGAAGTCCTCGTTCTGGGTGTCCAGCCCCAGTTCGCGGAAATGGCGCTTGACCGACTCCCAGGCACCCTTGGCCGTGATGCCCATCTGCTTGTGGTCGTAGCCGTTGGAACCGCCCGAGGCAAAGGCGTCACCCAGCCAGAAGCCGTGTTCGGCCGAAATCGCGTTGGCGATGTCGGAGAACGTTGCCGTGCCCTTGTCGGCGGCGACCACCAGGTAGGGGTCGTCATCGTCATGGCGCACGACATCGCGTGGCGGCAGCAGGTCGTCGCCGTCGAGGTTGTCGGTGATGTCGAGCATGCCGTTGATGAAGCTTCGGTAGCAGTAGACCACCTCGGCCATCATCGCCTCGCGGTCGTCACCCTCGGGCAGCTGCTTGGCCACGAAGCCGCCCTTGGCGCCGACCGGCACGATCATGGTGTTTTTGACGCTCTGCGCACGCATCAGGCCCAGCACTTCGGTGCGGAAATCCTCGCGCCGGTCGGACCAGCGCAGGCCGCCACGGGCGACCTGGCCGCCGCGCAGGTGAATCCCTTCCACCCGCGGCGAATAGACCCAGATCTCGCGCCAGGGACGCGGCTGCGGCAACTCCGGCACGATCGAGGAGTCCAGCTTGAAGCTGGAATATTCGTGCCACTCGCCCCGCGCGTCGCGCTGGTAGACGTTGGTGCGCAGCATGGAGCGGATCAGGTCGTAGAAGGCGCGCAGGATACGATCCTGGTCGGCGGAACTGACGCTGTCGACCGCGCGCAGGATGGTCTTGCGCAGGTGGAATTCAGTTTTTTCCGACGGCTCGGACTCGCGCGAGCGGCAGACCTCGTCGAGGTATTCAAAGAGCACATCGTCATCGAAACTCGCGCACAATTCCCGGCACTGGGCCTCGAGGCGCTTGCGGGCGCTGCTTCGGTGCTGGCGCCCCTCGCCCCGCCGGGCCGGGTCGAAGCGCATTTCGAAATACTCGACCAGCAGGCGGGCGACCAGCGGCCAGGCCGCCAGGGTCTGCTCCATGTAGTTCTGCGAAAACGGCATGCCGGTCTGCAGCAGGTACTTGCTGCAGGCCCTGAGCAGCTTGACCTGCCGCCAGTCCAGCCCCGCCACCATGACCAGGCGATTGAAGCCATCGTTCTCGCAGCGCCGTCGCCAGATCTGCTCGAAGGCCTCCTGGAACTTGTCGCGAACGCGATCCAGCTGGACCTCGCTGTCGTTGGGCGGGCGCATGTCGAAGTCCTGGATCCAGACGCGATGCCCGTCGGAGACGGTCAGCTCGTAGGGCCGCTCGGAGACGATGCGCATGCCCAGGTTCTCGAGCATGGGCAGCACGTCGGAAAGCGGCAGCGGCTGGCTGTGCTTGAAGACCTTGAAGCGCAGCAGGCCGGTACCGCGGCGACGCGGCTTGTAAAGGCTCATGCGCAAGTCGTCGAGATCGCGCAACCTGGAAACGTTGATCACGTCATAGCTGGCGACATTGGGCGAGACGTCGTCGACATACGACACCGGGAAGGCCCGGCCGAAGCGCCGCGCCAGTTCCAGGCCGTGTTCCTCGCCGTGCTCGCGCACGAGGATCTCGGTCAACTCGTCTTCCCAGGATCGGATGGCCTGCTTGATGCGGTTTTCGATGGCCTCGATATCGA
Organism: Wenzhouxiangella sp. 15190; assembly: GCF_003417465.1. Lineage (GTDB taxonomy): Bacteria > Pseudomonadota > Gammaproteobacteria > Xanthomonadales > Wenzhouxiangellaceae > Wenzhouxiangella. The sequence goes on along the minus strand of NZ_QVMV01000043.1, from coordinate 5,935 downwards.
AATCGACCGTGGCATCGCCCTTGGGCCGGATGACCAGGTGCACGCGCGCGAGCTTCGACTCGCCGACCTGCACGGCAAAATCCAGCCGCTCGCCCTTGAGCGCGCGCTTGAGAATGTTCTGGATCTTCTCGCGGTTTTCGGTGTTGAAGCGGTCGCGCGGAATAAATACCAGGCAGGAGAAGAAGCGGCCGAAACGCTCGCGCCGGATGAACAGGCGCGTCTGGCTGCGTTCCTGCAGGTCGAGAATGCCCATCGCCATGTCCAGCAGCTCCTCGCTGGAGGCCTGGAACAGCTCGTCGCGCGGCAGGGTCTCGAGGATGTGCATCAGCGCCTTGCCGGCGTGGCTGCCGGATTGCAGGCCCGACATCTCGACCACCTCGGTAACCTTGCGGCGCACCAGTGGCGTGTCCTGGCAACGGCGGATATAGGCGCCGGAGGTGAACAGCCCGATCAGGCGTTTCTCGCCGGTCACCGTGCCGTTCTTGTCGAAATACAGCACCGAGATGTAGTCCATGTAGCCACCGCGGTGGACGCTGGAGGTGGCGTTGGTCTTGGTGATGATGATCGGGTCGTCCGGCGAGGGCTGCTCGCTGCCGCGGCCCAGTTCCTTGAGCGGGCGCACCGGCGCATCACGATGCTCGGGATGCATGATGCCCAGCCCGCTGTCGGCCACGGCGCGCAGCACGCGGCCGTCGTCGCCTTCCTCGATCACGTATTCGCGATAGCCCAGGAAGGTGAAATGATCGTTGGCAAGCCAGTCGAAGAAGTCGCGCGCTTCCTGGCGGGCCTCTTCGGACAGGTGGGTGTGGGTCTTGGGCAGTTCGGCGGCGATCTCGCGCGAGCGCGCCAGCATCGACTTCCAGTCCGCCACCGCAAGGCGCACGTCGGCCAGGGCCGAAAGGATGCGGCGCTCGATCTTCGCCAGCATTTCCGGGTAGTTCTGGCGGTCGACCTGCAGGTGCATCATCGACTCGGGATGGCCGGTGTCCTTGTCGTCGTCGGCGGCCAGCGTCATCATGTGTCCGCCCTGATCACGCACCACGCGCATCACCGGGTGGATGATCAGATGCGCCGAAATGCCGAGTTCGGACAGCGCCAGGACCACCGAGTCGACCAGGAACGGCATGTCGTCGTTGACGATCTCGATGATCGTGTGGCTCGACTCCCAGCCGTGCCGGTCGCTGTGGGGGTTGTAGATGCGAAAGCGGATCTCGTCGCCCACGCGCTGGCGGGCGAAGTCGAGAAAACCGGTCGCCATCGCGGCCAGGTCCTCGACCGAATGCTCGGCCATTTCGTTGACCGGCACCCGCCGGAACAATCGCCGGGCAAACCCGCTGCCCAGCTCACGGCCCTCGCCCCGGGCCACGATCCCGGCAACCTCCTCCAGAATCCGCTCTTTTTTCTCGCTGTGCTGGGTCATTCCATCAAACCCTGTTTATTACCCCGAATATCATTGCCGGACGCCGTCAGCCGCACGCGCAGTAGTTTTGCGGCGGGCCCTCAGCGTAGGCCGGTTTCCATGCGCGCTATCAGCATCCTCTGAATCTCGCTGGTGCCCTCGTAAATCTCGGTGATCTTGGCGTCGCGGAAATAGCGCTCGACCGGCATTTCCTTGCTGTAGCCCATGCCGCCGTGGATCTGCACCGCCTGGTGGGCAATCCACATCGCCGCCTCGGAGGCGAACAGCTTGGCCATCGAGCCTTCCTGGGTGAAGCGCCCGCCGGTCTCCATCGCCTTCATCTTGGTCCAGGCGGCCTTGAGCGTCAGCAGCCGCGCGGCTTCCAGGCGCGTCTTCATGTCGGCCAGTTTGGCCTGGATCATCTGGAACGTGCCGATTTCCCGGCCGAAGGCCTTGCGCTCCTGGGCATATTCCACGCTGGCGTCGAAAGCCGCCTGCGCAATGCCGACGGCCTGTGCGGCGATGCCGATGCGACCGGCGTCGAGCACGCCCATGGCGATCTTGAAGCCCTGGCCTTCCTCGCCCAGTCGATCCTCGACCGGGCACTTGTAGTCGGTCAGCTCGATCTCGCAGGTGGCCGAGGCGCGGATGCCCAGCTTGGGTTCGAGCTTGCCGCGGTGAAAGCCTTCCTTTTCCGCGTCGATGATGAACGCCGTCACGCCCTTGGCGCCGGCATCCGGATCGGTCATGGCGAACAGCACCAGGTAGCGCGCCACCGGCCCGGAAGTGATCCAGGACTTGCGCGCGTTGATCACGTAGTGGCTGCCGTCGTCGCTGAGCACCGCACGCGACTTCATGTTGGCCGCATCCGAGCCCGACTGCGGCTCGGTCAGCGCGTAGGCGCCGATTTCCTCGCCCGAGGCGATGGCGCGCACGTACCGCTGCTTCTGCTCTTCGGTGCCGTGCTTGAGAATGCCGTTGCAAAACAGGGAGTTGTTGACCGACATGATGGTGCCGTGGGCGGCATCGGCGGCCGAGACCTCCATCATGGCCAGCGCATAGCCGATCGTGTCCAGCCCGGAGCCACCGTATTCCTCCGGCACCTCGATGCCCATCAGGCCCAGCTCGCCCATGCGCTGGATCGTCTCGAGCGGAAACTCGCCGGAGGCGTCGAATTCGGGGGCAATCGGGGCAATCTCGTCACGCGCAAAATCGCGTGCAGCAGCCTGGATCATCTGCTGCTCGTCGGTCAGTGCAAAATCCATCAGAATCGCTTTCCTGGCAAGTGAATTCAGGCTCGCGATTATACTCCCCCAGACCGGTGAAGACAGGCAATGCGAGTGCCTGAAGCCCCACCGCGAGCCCCAGGCACCCCCGCAGGGCAAACATGAACTCCCCGACAGCTCGAAATCTCGAATGAGAACTGCCTCACGAACCCGCAAAATCGCGCTTGACAGCGCTTGAGCGCCCCGTACAATCATAATCTCCGGACCGGGGTTCCCCCCTTCCCCATCCGGATCGTGGCCCGGGTTCCCCCCTTGCCCGGGCCACACCTACCCCGGCGGCCGGAGTACCCGCACTCCGGCCGCCTTCTTTTTGGGGGGACAAAAATTTGGAAAACCCCCGCGGCTTGCACTATAATGCCGCGCTTCCACCTGCCCAGGTGGCGGAATTGGTAGACGCGCTAGCTTCAGGTGCTAGTGTCCATTAGGACGTGGGAGTTCGAGTCTCCCCCTGGGCACCATTTAATCCCCCACTTTCTGCAGCCTCGTGCACCTGAAGCGATATGAACAAATCGCGCAGCAGGTGCGGTTTTGTGCGCGAGCACAAAGAAGCGCCTGCGGAGCGCTTTAACCGCTAGTATCCGAAAGGATGTGGGAGTTCGAGTCTCCCCCTGGGCACCATCGTTTCCCCCCGTACACATATCGAAGCCCCGTAGGTCGGCGCAACGCCGCCGACGGACGAGGTCGAATCACCCCCCGCACCCGAAATCTAAGAATCCCGGACCATCGGGAACCGCCACGCAAAATTCCTACACCACCCCGCACCAAACTCCCGATGCCCCCACCCGACAACATGCCCACCATGGGCCCATGCCACGCTATCGACGCTACTTCGAGCGCCACTACTGGGTCTTCCTCACGCTGGTCACCGGCAACCGGCGGCCATGGCTGCGTCCTGCGGCCAACAAGAAACTGCTGCTGGAATCGATGCGGGAGCTCAAGCAACGACACCCCTATCGACATCTCGGCCACGTCATCCTCGATGACCACATACACTGGCTACTGATCGCCGGCCCGACTGCCTCGGTGCCGGAACTGGTGTCCCGGCTCAAACAAACCGTCAACTTCAAGCGCCACCATCGCGGACAATCCTGGAACGGCCTGTGGCAGCGCCGCTACTACGACCACATCCTCCGCGACGACGAGGACTTCCGGCGCCATCTCGACTACATCCACTACAACCCCGTCAAGCACGGTTACGTTGCCATGGCCTGCCAATACCGCTGGAGCAGCTTCCATGCCTGGCTAGCCCGTGGCGCATACACAAAATGCTGGGGCACGGCCGAGCCCAAACGGATTTCCGGAATGGAATTGGAATGACAAGACGTCGCGGACGTTGCCGCGACCTACCTGATGTGGGCCACCGAGCCGTAGGTCGGCGCGACGTCGCCGACGCACGAGACCGAACCACCCGCCCAAAACAAAAAAGTCGCGGACAGTGCCGCGACTTTCAAACGTTCATCCGACGCATGAGACTCACCCACCAACCGCAACAACTCCGTGGCTTCGTTCAGCCTGCACCTGCTGCGCTTTGATATTCAATCTCATGGCAACTTTCGCGATACTCTCCAGCTCAGGATCCACAGTATCTCCTCGATAACGTTTCAACCAATCGAGAGCCGGCGAAAGATGCCAGAGAGACGGTTTTCCAAAATGAATGGGCCTTGGAAACTCAGGATGACTCAGGGCCTGCTTTCTCAATGCCTGACGAGATATTCCAATAATATCGGCAATCTCGGTCAGCCCCACGTAATCCGGAACGGCCTCGACAAGGTCCACTCCAGGCACTGCACTCTCCACGTTGTCGAATGCCGAGCATATGGCCGCCTCCGCCGAGTCAGCATCCCGATCGAATTGCAGCGCCAAACGCCCCGGATGCCCCGTCCCAACAATCGCGTCATCGCAACCAGCCTCCATCAAGGCTTCGACCAACTCCCAAAAGGAACGGCGTTCAGAGGCAGGAAGCTGGAAAATTAACTCGAATTCATAATTCATGGGTCCGACTCCTCCGGTTCGAAGTGAGTACACCGCTGATTCGGCAACCCGTACCGCAGCTTCAACCGCTTTTTTAGGATGCCGTTTTCTTGCCATATATATTGCGCCCCACTAGTCAGGTTGTCAAGTGACAACCTGACTAGGCCCCTACGTATCGTCCCGGAAAGCGACGAAACAACAAACCTACGCCACCCGCCGAGGCTGGTCCTCGATGATCAGATGATGTCCCAGTGCATCAAGCGCAGCAACAACGCGATCCAGCCGTGACGAATGATCCGGATCCACCAGCCGGCGCACGGCGCCTTCAGAAACACCGATCAGCCTGGCAAGCTCCGTGTTTCTGATGCCCTTCTGACGCATCACCTCACGCAAGGAGAGTTTTGCCGCCACCAACGGCGAGACTGGAATTAACACTTCATCACCTTCCTCGGCCGATGGCTCCGGCAGGCCCCTGCCCTCCAGAGAATATCCCGCCAGTGCCGCTCCCAGCGCGTCCGACATCTCCGAACAGACACCCTCGAATGTCTCCCCGTCAGCCATCGCCTCCGGCACATCACGGGCCAGGGCAACAAAACGCCCGTCTTCATCGCGCTCCAGCGTTACCGGATAAACATATCGCATGACGATCAGCGCTCCAGATCCTTTGGATCGATACCCAACTGCTTGCACATGGCTCTCAACAGCCCCTTGCCGATTTCCTTCTTCCGGTCCTTGAGGGTGGCGAACCGCTCACCGAAATAGATGCGGCCATGACTGCCCTTCCCATGCGCCTCGTAGCGAACGGAAACACTCCGCCGCTTGCCCAGCCGATTCAATCGTTTGATGAATTCGTTTCCGTTCATGAGAATTATCGTACATTTTTGTACGATTCGCAAACCACTGCCGCGACGCCGCCCCTCCCCTTGTCGTCCCGGAAAGCGCGGTGCGCTTATCCGGGACCCCGCACATCCCAGCCGGCACTCAGCCAAGCCATGCCACTGTCTACCATGCAAGATCCCGGATAACCGCTCCGCGGTTTCCGGGATGACAAAACGACGAAACGACAATACGACCTAACCCCCTGTCGTCCCGGCCCCCGGATCAAGTCCGGGGCAGGCTCCGCGAAGCGGAGAGCCGGGACCTCGCACACCTCAGCTGGCACTCAGCCAAGGCCGCCCACCATGCGAGGTCCCGGATAGCCGCTATCGCGGCTTCCGTGGAGCGACCCCGAAAAAGTAGACACCTCAATTTTGACAGATGGAGAGGTGTTTATGACCAA
>NZ_QVMV01000014.1 GCF_003417465.1 Wenzhouxiangella sp. 15190 | reverse complement strand
CGTCGCCGCCGCGATCGAGCAGAACCACGACGACGCGGGCATTATCTGGCCCGAGCCGATGGCACCGTTCCAGGTCGCCATCCTGCCGGTCAACGGCCACAAGTCGCACCGGGCCCGAGAGCAGGCCGAAAAGTTCTACGAGGAACTCACCGCAGCCGGTGTGGAAGTACTGATGGACGACCGGCCACTCCGCCCCGGCGTAATGTTCGCCGACGCCGAGCTGATCGGCATTCCGCACCAGCTCGTCATCGGCGAACGCGGCCTCGACCAGGGCATCGTCGAATATCGACGGCGCGGCGGCGAGAAGGATGAGATCGCACTCGATCAGGTCATCGACTTCGTCACGTCGCAACTAAGCTGACCCCACCGGCGGGGCAAGCTCGGCGGTGCAGGCCGCACCGCCGGAGCCGAGCTTCATTCAGACCGGGCCACGCGCTCGTCGTCAAGCAGCAGCGCTTCCAACGCCGCGAGGCGTTGTTCCAGTTGGTCAGACCTTGATGCTCGTTTTTCGAGTTCGGCAACCTTCGAACGAAGCACGTCGATCTGTTCAGACTGGTGCTCAATCAGCACATGCTGCTCGCGGATTGCCTGAATGGCCAGGGGCGTGAAGTCGTCATAGGACAGTGCCAGCGTCGCGACCTCGTCGCTAAGTGGGCTTACGATTTCCGGAAAAATATCGCGCACTTCCTGGGCAATGAATCCAATGGAAGGCGTGGCATCGGGGGTGTCCTTCTTGAATCGGTAGCGGACTGGACGAAGCTCAAGCACACGATCGAGGACACCGTCGATCGCCTCGACATCGCGTTTCAATGTCCGATCCGAGGCCTTCTCGTAATCGCCAGTGGTGGTGATCCTGGCTGTTGGACCCCATGAACCGGACAGATTGTCGTTCCAATAAAAGTTGAGATTGTCAGTGTCCCAACCGGTGGTCATTGCCCAGCCTCCGTCGGCACTTCCACTTCCGCCACCGGAGTTCTGGATAATCAGGCCCATATCGCCGGTCCCGACCGGTCGCAAGTGGACAGCCCCTGCTGGATTGTTGACGCCGACGCCAAGGCCGCCGGCGGCGCGAACCAGAAACTGATGATCAGCCGTCGAGGCAAAAACATCGCTACTCGACTTATCTGCCCAGACGAAAGCTCCCCGATGATTAGCGTTGGCATTGAAGCCCGCGGCAAAACTATTATCTGCGGTTGCTTCGTTTGCAGAGCCTCCCGGGACCGTTGCCAGAGAACCGCTGGCCGTATTACTACGGCCACCCCCGACCGTCGCGTAATTCCCGCTGGCCTTATTGCTGGAACCGCCACCGATCGTGGCATAGTGACCGCCAACACTATTGCTGGAGCCGCCCCCGAGAGTCGCGCTTGCCCCGCTGGCCGCATTCGACACGCCGCCGCCGATCGTCGCGTTTTCCCCGCTGGCCGTATTGTTGTGACCTCCGCCTACCGTCGCATACCAACCGACAGGCGTAGAAAAATCATCGTTGCCAGCCTGGTTGTTATGCCCCCCCCCAATGACTCCGTAGGCGTCAACTACAACATTCGCCCGTCCGCCACTAATGGTTGCCCCGTAGTGTGCAGGCGTCACCGTATTATTGGGAGCGCCGGCGACCAGGTTGGGAGCGAAGCCGTCTCGGATAGTATCGGTGGCCGGCTCTATGCGCACGCCGCGGCCGCCATCGACATGCAGCTCTAATGCCGTGTCGTCGGTTGTGCCGATAAAGTCCGTTTCCGGCGAGGTGCCGGCATTGCCGCCCAGGCGCCAGAAGGCGGGTGCGTTGAGCACGTTCGTCCACTGCACCTCGCCGGCGCCCAGGGCGTACTGGGCCGCCGGCACGCTGGTGATTTCCTGAGTCTCGGCCAGCCAGGTGCCGTTGACCTGGATTCTGAGATACTTTGCGACGGTGTAGTCGACTTCACCAAAGTCCAGTTCGGCCTGGAACAGCCCATCCTCGACCGCCACGCTGAACGGGCCATCAGAACTGATCAGGGTACCGGTGGCTGGATCAGGGTCGTCGTAAAGTTCGAAAAACAAACCGACGGTCTCACCATCGACCAAGTTGCCGCCCTCCTGGAGCTGACCCTGGTAGGTCAGAGTGGTCTGAGCGAACGTGATCGGGATGGAAATGAACAGAAGAAAAAGGCCGATCGAGGCCTGGTATGTACTCCGGAGCATGGCGCCTCCCTTTGCCATTGGATTTTGAGACCAATACTCCTCTTACGGGAATCAGCGTACCATCCTGCCAGGCAATTTTCCGTACAGCCCTTGGGGAATGCTCGCGCGCCACTGAGGCGCGCGAACGTCACCCCAACCCGATCATAGGCCGGCGACTTCTACGGTTTCGACGCGCGCCACCCAGCGCACATTGGTGCCGGCATCACCGGTCACCTCGATCAACAACGCATTAGTTGTGCCATCGGCCTGGAACCTCACATCCCAGCCTGAAAATGAATCTAGGTCAACCAGATTAGCGTTTGGATCGCCCCAGAACTGTGTAGCGGTACCGCTTGAGTTGGTGAAGATCAACCCGGAACTTTTCCAGGCATGTGCAGTATCCGAATCAACGTCCTTGCCTATGATCAGAATCTCGAACGCAACCGCCCGGCCTAAGTCGACCTTGAGCCGCTCACCCGACCCATCAAGAAATAGTTCGGTCCATGCCGTGTCCGAGGTCGTATTGCGCAGAACCAAGTTCGAAGCTTGCGCATCGCCGGGTTGCGTGAAATACCCACTCGCATAGGCCTGCTCACCGTAGCGCGTTGCCCGGGCACCCTCACCGCCCGGGATGGTGCCGCCGTCCGCGGAATTCTCGACGACATTCTCGCGACCACCGGAAATGGTGGCGTGCTGTGCGCCGCTGCCGATATCGTTGCTGTAGCCGCCACCGATGAACCCGCGAAACCCCTGAGAAAAATTCGACTCGCCACCACCGATGGTGGCGCGATTGCCGGTAGCAGTATTCGAAATGCCGCCGGACACGATCGCGTAACTGTTGCTTGCAGTGTTCGATTCGCCCCCTCCGACCGTGGCGCCCTGCCCCAATCCCCCGGCCTGGTTGTTGATGCCTCCAGCAATGGTCACCCCTGTGTTCTCGGCTGAATTCCCCGAGCCGCCACCGATCGTAGCGAATTGCTGAGCAGAAGAATCTCCATCATCAACACCTGCCCGGTTATTGCCGCCACCGGCGATGGTCCCGTATTGGTCGTGCACTTTATTCGCCGTGGCATCGCGATTTGCGTTGTCCGTCCAGCCACCACCCCCTATGCTGCCAAACCACGCGAGCACTGAGTTGTGAGAACCGCCACCTATGGCGCCATAGAAACCATCGACAGTGCCCTCAAAGCCGCCGGCCACCGTCGAGTAGGACTGCGAAGCCACGTTGCCATGCCCGCCGCCAACGGTGGCATTGAGACCGCTGGCCGTATTGAAGTGGCCGCCACCGACCGTGGCACGTGAGCCAGAAGCAATGTTGTCCTCGCCACCGCCTACGGCGGCCGCACGGCTTGAGTTTGGATCACCGTCTTCGGATCCGGCCACGTTGGCGGCACCACCGGCGACCGTGCCGAAATCATCCCTGACAATATTGCCGTCGATGTATGCCCCGCCGGCCACGCTCGCACTCACAGCCCCGTCGGTGACCCGGTTGGCCCGACTGCCGGCAATGAAATTGGGACCGTCACCCGGCTCAATCCGCAACGCGCGATCGCCGTCAACGTGGACTTCGAAAGGGGTGTTGTCGTTGGTACCGATAAAATTGCTGCCGGGCGTGGTGCCGCTGTTGCCGCCCAGACGCCAGAAATCAGGCGCACCGGACACATCCGACCAATACACGCCACCGGCACCAAGCGCATATTGCGCGATCGGCACGGAGGTGATTTCCTGCGTGTCGGCCAGCCAGGTGCCGTCGACCCGGATGCGCAGATGCCTGGCAACCGTAAAGTTGACGTCACCGAAATCGAGCGGCACCTCGAAGAGACCGTCTGAAACATTCACCGTAAACGGCCCGCTGTCGGCTACCTTGCTGCCGCTCGTGGGGTCAGGGTCGTCGTGCAACTCGAAGAACATGCCGACATTACCATTGACCGGTGTTCCGCCGTCCTGGAGCTGCCCCTGATAGGTGATGGTCGTGATAACTGCCGCGTGCAGCGGCGCGAAACACAAAAAAAGGCCGACAACGGCCAGGCGCACAATACCGCGCATTGGGAATCCCTCCGGGAAGATGAGTTTTTGGCGAGTAAAGCTATTTAACGAGATCCGGCCATCGGGAATGCCAGTCTCGGCGGTGCGCTTGGCCACTTAGGAAGAGATCCGCTCGGCCATCGGCGCCGGCCCGGGCAGCTCGACCGGGTCGAGCTGCCCATTCCCTGCGTTATCGACCGCCAGGTCGCCGTTATGAGCGATTTCGGCGCCGGCGCCAATACCGACGACAAGCACTACTTCGGCATCAACTGGGAGCGCGACGTCGCCCTGCCAGAAGTCGCCGACCTGCGCAACGTCCTCGCCGGCGACCCCAGCCCGGAA
>NZ_QVMV01000011.1 GCF_003417465.1 Wenzhouxiangella sp. 15190 | reverse complement strand
AAGGGACCCGCCATCAGCCTGCGGAGCAGGCGGGCGGAATATATTTTGACTTGTCGAAGCCCGCACCGCGACCTTGCGGCGACAAGCTGTTTGCCAATAAGGCAATGAAGGCGCCACCGCAAGAGCGCGCGAAGCGCGCCGGGCGAAACAGATTTTGAAGTGTCGAAACCCGCACTGCGTTCGGCGGCGTCACGCAACCCAAGGTCATTCAACCGGATATCTGGTACGTCAGGGATATCACCCCGACCTACTCGAAATGCTCATCCAGATAACGGTTGATTTCCTTTTCGACGGCCGGCTGCAGGTAGGTGAACAGGAAGTTGAGTTGAGCGCGGACGTGGATGCGTTCATCATCGACGTCGATTTCGCCATGCACGCCAGGACGTTCGAACACGATGGTGTCCTCGTCCCAGCCGTAATCTATGTTGAACTTGTTAGCAAGATCCTCAGCCAGCTCGTCGGCAACCTGCTGCGCATCTTCCAGGCTCATTGAGTGGACTTTATGGATATCGATGCTCATCGAGGCTGATTCATTTTTTCTCGGTATTGTTCGATCCAGTGGGTGAACTCGTCGGCCGGAAGCGCCTTGCTGTAGAGAAAGCCCTGGACGAGATCGCAACCGGCCTGGGCAAGATAGTCCCGCTGCGCCTCGGTTTCAACGCCTTCGGCAACCGTGCCCAGGTCGAGGCTGTGTGCCAGGAGAATGATCGCGTTTACGATCGCTTCGCCTTCGCTATGTTGATCCAGATCGTGGATGAAGGATCGGTCGATCTTGAATTGGTCGATGGGGAAGCGCCGCAGGTAGGCCAGCGAGGAATAACCGGTTCCGAAATCGTCGATGGAAATGCCCAGCCCCATCGACTGGAGTTCCCCCAGAATGCTCGCTGCATGCACCGCGCTATCCATGATGACCGACTCGGTAATTTCCAGCCTAAGGCACCGGGCTGGCACGTCGGCATGCTTCAGCGCGGCCCGGATGTGATCGGCCAGTTGCGGGTCCCTGAACTGGCGGGCGGAAAGATTGACGGCAATGCACAAGTTGAGGCCGTCGTCATGCCAGCGCTTCGCCTGGCGCGCGGCTTCCTCGAGAACCCACCGGCCCAGGGGAATGATCAGGCCGGTATCCTCGGCCAGGGGAACGAATTCGTCCGGTGGGATCCAGCCGTCCTCGTCGTGCCAGCGAAGCAGCGCTTCGGCCCCGGTGACCCCGGCGCTCTTCAAGTCGATCACCGGCTGGTAGTAGAGCGCCATGCCGTTCTCTTCAACGGCTCGACGCAGCCTCGACTCCATGTCGACTCTCTCGAGCGCCGATGTGTTCATGTCCTCGGTGTAGAAGCGGAACTGGTTGGCGCCGAACTGCTTAGCCCGATACATGGCGATATCGGCATTGCGCAATAGCGTGTTGTAGTCCTCGCCATTGCCCGGAAAGACACTGATGCCGATACTGGCCGAGATGTTCATTTCCCGCCCGGCGACATCGAAGGACTGTTCAAATGACTCGAGAACTGCTTTGGCTCGGCCGGGCAATTCGCCCGGATCCTCGCAACCCGTCAAGAGGATCACGAATTCGTCGCTGCTCAGGCGCGCGACGGTATCGTGCAAAGCCACCAGCTTTTGCAATCGTTTGGCCACTTCGCACAACACACTGTCCCCGGCCGATCTTCCCAGACTGTCATTGATGCGCTTGAACTGATCGAGATCGATGAACATCAGGGCGACACTGTGTTTGTCGTGCCTCGCTGCCGCCATTGCCTGTTCAACACGATCCTGCAGCAGATTACGGCTGGCCAGGCCGGTCAGGGTGTCCTGGCTGTACTGCTGCTCGAGTTGTTCCTCGTAACGCTTGCGGTCGGTGATATCGTTGATGATGCTGACAAAATGGCTGGCGCGGCCGTCTTCATCGAATACCGGAGCTATGATCAGTTCGTTCCAGAAGAGTGTGCCGTCCTTGCGGTAGTAGCGCAGCACGGCTTCGCCTTCCTGTTTCGATTCTATGGCATTACGAATGTTCGTCAGACCCCGCTGTTCATGGTCGTCGCCATACAGGAAGCGGGGATTGTGACCCAGTACTTCGTCGCGTCTGTAGCCGGTAATGCGTTCAAAAGCGTTGTTGACGTAGACGAGCGGCGTATCGGCTTCTTCCGTCGACGTGATCATCACGCCAGTGGGAGAAGCTTCGATAACCCTGCGGCTTAGGCGATTGAATTCCTCGGCTGATTTCAGGCTCGCCTCCGCCTGCCGGCGCATGGATTCGCGATGATAATTTTCCAACGCGTAGGACAGGTCGCTGACGACTTCCTTGACCAACCCGGTCAACGATGAGTCGAAAAAGCCGGTTTCGTTCGCGTACAGGCATATGGCACCGATAGGCCGTCCGTTGGCATAAAGCGGACATGCGGCCGCCGAGTGCAACTGGTATTCCCTGAGCAGTGGCTGCACCCTGCTGATAGAGCGTTCGGTGGAAAGATCGTTGCTCAGGAAGACTCTGTCTTCGCCAATGGCGATTTCGCCAGGCGTGCTAAACGGTGGCTCGACCACGAAGGGACTCGCCCGTTCGAATATCTCGTCGTCACCGCCTTGCCGCGCGGCGATTCGTACGGATTTCCCGTCTCCTTCCAGCAGCCCGACCCAGGCAAGCGTGAAACCGCCTCTTTCAACTGCAATCCGACAGGCGCCGTCCAGCAGTTCCTGCTGTGAACTGGCGTGGACGATGAGCTGATTGATGGCGCTCAGCGCCGAGTAAAGTCGATTGAGACGCTCGATTTGTGCCTTGGCCGACTGCAGTTCCTCGACCCGACGCGCGAGCTCGGAGCTGCGCTCTTCGAGCTTGCGTACCAGTGCCTGGCTGTAACGACGTTCGGCCTCTTCGCCCTGGGTCTGAGGCTGGCGCGGCTGGGGAGTGTGCTGATCGGCCTTTTCCAGCACGGCTTCCAGGCGATTGAGGAAAACTTCCGGCTCGGTCGGCTTGATCAGGAAGGCATCGGCACCGAGGTCCCGCGCAAGTCGTTCGTCTTCGGACTGGGTGTAGGTGGCCGTGTAGACGATGAACGGAATCTCGTTAAGCTGTTGATCGGCCTTCCACTCGCGCAGCATCGTGTAGCCGTCCATCATCGGCATGAGCAGGTCGCTGATGACAATATCAGGTGGCTGAAGGCGAGCGCGTGCCAGGGCCACCGCGCCGTCTTCGGCTTCGCTGACTTCGAACCCGTTGGCCGCAAGCAGGGAGCGCAGCAGGTAACGGTTTTCCTCGTGATCGTCGACGATCAGCGCACGCCTCATCCAGGAACCCCCAGGAACTGTTCAACCTGATCGGCGAAATTGGTGGGGTCGATCGGCTTTTCGATGTAACCGGTGCAGCCCGCGGCCAGGCAGTTTTCCCGATCACCCGGCATTGCATAGGAGGTTACCGCGACGATCGGGGTCTCGTCGAGATGTTCCTTGGCCCTCAGTTGCCGGGCAACCTCATATCCGTCCATGCCCGGAAGCTGGATGTCGAGCAGAATCAGCTCCGGCGATTGGGTATCGGCCAGTTCCAGTCCGGTGGCGCCGTCGGCGGCGCAGACGATCTTCCAGCCGCGTGCGGTCAACAGGTACTCCACCAGGTAGGCATTCTGTTCGTTATCTTCGATCATCAGAATCGTGCCCCTCATGCCGGTTCTCCGGTTCTGGCGGCCGCCAGGGGCAGTCGCAGGGTAAAGGTCGTGCCGACGCCCCAGCGGCTGGAGACTTCGATGTCGCCGTTCATCATTTCGGTCAGACGTTTGCAGATTACCAGTCCGAGACCGGTACCTTCATGCTTGCGCGACAGCGCCGAGTCGATCTGGCGAAATGGTTTGAACAGGTTCCGCATGTCTTCCTCGCGGATGCCGATTCCCGAATCACGAATGGTAATGACTACGAGATTGTGCCCTTCCTCGCGTTGCATGTCGACTTCCACGTTCACCGAGCCCGATTCGGTGAACTTCACGGCATTACCGATGAGATTGAACAGGATCTGCTCAACCCGCCGGGGATCACCCAGGCGTGTCCCCGGGTTTCTTTCAAAGTGTACGTTCAGACTGATGTTCTTCTGCTCGGCCAGCGGACGTATGATTTCCGCAACTTTCTCGATCGACTCCGGCAGCTCGAAAGCTTCTTCGGAGAGGTGCATTTCGCCGGCCTCGATACGCGAGATGTCGAGCACGTCGTTGATCAGGGTCAGCAAATGCTGGGAGCTGTTGCGCACCATTTGCAGTTGCTTGCCCTGTTCTTCATTGAGTGGCCCGGCCATCTCCTGCAGAAGGATGGCGGTGAAACCGATGATGGAGTTGAGCGGCGTGCGCAGCTCATGGCTCATTGTAGCCAGAAAAGTCGATTTCACCCGATCGGCTGCTTCGGCTCGATCGCGCGCGATGGCCAGTTCGCGCTCGACGCGCTTGTGTACGGTAATGTCGACCAGAAGCCCGACGATGCCCAGTGGCCGATTGTCCGGATCGACAATCCGCGCAGCGGAGTAGAGCATTTCGTGGCGGGTGCCGTCGGCAAAGTCGAGGGTGACTTCGCGGTTGATCGATCCGCCCAGCTCGAGCAATTGCCGCTGCTCTTCGTCGAAGCGTTCGCGTTCCTCTGGCGAGATATAGTCCAGGTCGGTCACCTTCTTGCCGGCGATGTCTTCCCGATCGAGTCCGAAAGCCCTTTCATAGGCCGTGTTGCAGCCGGTGAAGCGAAGGCGATTGTCCTTGTAGTAAATCAGGCTGGGAATGTGGTCAATCAGCGCCTGAAAAAACACGGAGGTCTCGCGCAGTTCCTTCGTACGGTCTTCTACGCGCTTTTCGAGTTCACGGGTGTGTTGCCTGGCCTGCGCGTAAACTTGATGGGTTCTCGCGCGTACCTGCCGGCGCAGCGCGATAACGATGACCAGGGTACCGGCTAGCAGGGTCGCAATCACCACCACCGCCCAGGGCAGCCATATCGGCCAGGCAGTCAGCGGCGGCCCAACGGTCCAGCGCTCGAGCGTCTGGTACCAGGGCGATTGCGGATCATGCTTGAATGCGATCAGGTGACGATCGATGGCATCTAGAAGGCCCTGCCGTCCCGTCATGGGGGCGGCGAAAAACAGTCTCGAAGGCGAAAAGATCACCGAAGTGTCTTCAAGTCCGTAGCGACTGGCGTTGTATTCGCCGAAGAAGCGGTTGGTGATCACCGCATCGGCGCTGCCGGCTTCCACGGCTCGAAATGCCGAATCGAAATCGGCAAACGGCACCAGTTCCACCACGACGCCGAAGCCGTCAACCATGTTCTCGAGCTGGTCTTGCTGAATGGAACCGTCGAGGACGGCGATGCTTTGCCCATTGAGGTCCAGGATCGAGTTGATATCGCTGCCCGCCGGCGCGTAGACCTGGTGCCAGCTCGACAGGGCCGGTTCGTCGTGGAATGCGTAGAGTTCGACTCGATCCGACGTTCGGGCAACGTCGGTCATGAGGTCGATTTCGCCGGTCGTCAGCCGATTCAGACCGTCCTGCCAGGTGCCGACAACGTACTCGAGTTGCCAGCCTTCGCGTTCGGCGATGGCCTCGATGAGATCGATGAAAATGCCTTGCGGTCGGCCGTCCTCGTCGAGCCCGACCTTGGGGCTATTCTCATAGACGCCGACACGAACGATGTCGGAAGATGCGGGAAGCGTGGGGGACTGAGCCGGACTGGCAGCGGTGAGTGCAGCAACTACGACGAAGAGGGCGATGAACACCCCCTTTCTCGTTCTTCGATCCCGAATGGCGGACCGGTTGCCCGGACCGAACGCTGCTGATGCAACCACCTAGGCCCTCCCTCGCCTGAGCGG
Source organism: Wenzhouxiangella sp. 15190 (assembly GCF_003417465.1). Taxonomy (GTDB): domain Bacteria; phylum Pseudomonadota; class Gammaproteobacteria; order Xanthomonadales; family Wenzhouxiangellaceae; genus Wenzhouxiangella. The sequence goes on along the minus strand of NZ_QVMV01000011.1, from coordinate 119,098 downwards.
ATCATCGGCCCAGCATACGGAAAACGCGGGCCGTGCGCCATATGCGCCGGCCCGGGGCAAGGCTACAGGGTCGTGCGTGGCGGAACGAGAACGCTGGCGAGAATCATGCCGGTGGTCAGTGCTACGGCAATGATGCCAGCCAGAATGGCGGTTTCCACCCCGACGACCACGTCGTCCTGCATGAGCGTCGCCAGGCTTCTCAAGCCGATGCTGCCGGGTACGAGCAGGATCAGCCCCGGGATATGCAGGATCGATGACGGCCGCCCGGAAAAACGCACGTAGAGATTGCCGACCAGGCCTACCGCAAGGCCGCCGACGAAGGCACCGATGATGGGTGCCTCGAGCCAGCCACCCAGTCCGCTGCCGATCCAGGCGACGAATGACACCACCAGGATCCAGAACCAGTCGCGCGTGTGCGCCTGGATCAGCATCATCAGGCCGCAAGACGCCACCACCAGGCCGACCACAAGCAGCCAGTCCGGTCGCGGTGAGGCCGTGGTCAGCTCAACCGGCCCGACGATGGCCTGGCCGGCCATGCCGCCAAGCACCAGACCGAAAGCGAGCAGCGCAAAGATCGTGACCGAAAAGGAAAGCCTAGATGAGCCAGAAACCAGATGCCCCGTCGACAGCTCACGCGCGGCGGTGGTCAGGTCCATGCCGGGCAGCAGCGGAATCATGGCTGCCAGGATGGCCGGCATCAGGGCAGTGCGCTCGTCGAAGCCGCACCACAGCGATCCCAGGAAAGAGATGAGCGCGGCCACCATCGGCATGATCAGCCGGGAACGCTCCACGTGCTGGCGCATCCACCATACGGTCAGCCCGGTGACCGCGCCCAGCGGCGCCGACATCATGGCTTCTCGCCATCCGCCGCCCAATAGCGGTGCGACACCGCCCCCGATGAGTATGAAGGCCAGAACTTGCAGCCAGGCGCCGTAGAGCGGCGGCGCGCTGTCAATGGCGCGCACGCGCTCGTCGGCCTGCTGCGGGTCGATGCGGCCTTCGGCCAGGTCTTCCATCACCTCGGTCAGGTCGGCCAGCTTGGAAAGATTGGCCGAGCCCGGCTCGGAGCGGGCCAGGAAGGTCTGCTGGTTTTCCCCGTCGCCCAGCGAGACGATCAGCGCCGTGGGCGTGGAAAAGAACTCCGCCTGCAGACCGAGGCGGTCGGCCATGATCTGCATCGACGACTCCAGCCGGTGGGCGGGCGAGCCCACGTGCAGCAGCGCCCGACCCAGGTTGAGTACCAGGCGGGCGTAGCGGTCGGAGGAGTAGGGCTGCTCGCCGTCGAGCGCGTCTTCGCTGTCTTCGTTCACCGTGATGTCCGGTCAAAACTCCGCATTTTTTTGAAGTGTCGCATAATGTTGCCTGGACTTCCCGAAAGCAGGATGAACTTTCCTTCATGGAACTGAAGCTCTTCCAGGTGGACGCGTTTGCCGAAAAGGTCTTCGAAGGCAACCCGGCCGCCGTGGTGCCGCTTGAAGAATGGCTCGACGATGAACTGCTGCTGGCCATCGCCAGCGAAAACAATCTTTCCGAAACGGCATTCTTCGTGCCCGAAAACGGGCGCTACAAGCTGCGGTGGTTCACGCCCCAGGCCGAAGTGGACCTGTGCGGCCATGCCACCCTGGCGACGGCACACGTCCTGTTCGAACACCTGGGTTTTTCCGGTGAGGAAGTCGTTTTCGACAGCCGCAGCGGGGAATTGCGGGTGCGCCGCAGCGAGGCGGGCCTGGAACTGGATTTTCCGGCCGGCTGGCGTCGCGAGATCGGGATTCCCCTCGGCATCGATCAGGCGCTGGGTAGCAAGCCCCGGCAGGCTTTCGAGGGCGAGGACTGCATGCTGGTATTCGGCAGCGAGGCCGAAATCCGTGCCCTTTCGCCGGATTTCCGCGCGCTCGTCCGTGTGCCCGGCCGCGGTGTCATCACCACCGCTCCCGGCGACGAGGTCGATTTCGTCAGCCGCTGCTTCTTTCCCAAACTCCGGGTCGACGAGGATCCCGTGACCGGCTCGGCCCACTGCCAGATGGCGCCCTACTGGGGCGAGCGGCTGGGCAAGGATGAGCTCCTGGCTAGGCAGGTTTCCGCCCGCGGCGGCACAGTGCGATGCCGGGTGGCCGGCGAGCGGGTCAAGCTCGCCGGCCCCGCGGTGGATTTCCTGGTGGGAACGATCCGGCTCTGAACGGATCGCTTATCGACGGATCTCGCTCACGCGCTTCCCGTCGATCACGGTGCCGGTCACATGCGTGGTGTATTCGAACGGGTCGCCGTCGAACAGGGCCACGTCGCCGTCCTTGCCGACCTCCAGCGATCCGACCTCATCGGACAGGCCGAGGATGCGGGCCGGTGCCATGGTGACCATTTCCAGCGCCTGGTCGAAGCTGGCGCCGTAGGGCAGGGTCATGGCCGCCTCGAACAGCACCACCCGGGTCTTGGGCACGTAGCCCTCGAAGCCCGATTGCACCGCGACCTCGATGCCGGCATTCTTCAGCTCGGCTGCGGTGGTGAAGGCCATGTGCGCCGTATCGCCCCCGGCGCGGGCGCGAGCCATGGTCGGGTGGATGATGACCGGTATTCCGGCCGCCTTGATTTCGTCGACCAGCAGGTGCGCATCGCTGGCACCGGCCAGGATCAGCCGGAAGCCGAACTCGTCGGCCAGCCTGAGTGCCGTCATGATGTCGCTGTGGCGGTGCGCCTCGATGATCAGCGGCACTTCGCCGGAGAGCACATCGGCCAGCGCGTCCATCGCCAGGTCGCGGGCGGGTGTCTTGCCTTCCTCGGCGGATTCGAGCTTTTCGACATACTCCTGTGCGGCGTAGAGCTTTTCGCGCAGCATGGCTACCGCCTTGGAGCGGTTGCCGGGCGAGGAGCGGTCGTGGCGGGTGGCGCCTGCACCCAGCGTGGCAGCCAGCGCCGAGTAGGGCCGCACGACGGCCTCGTCGACGGTGTCGCCGGTCGTTTTGGCGATCAGCATCTGCCCGGATATCACCTCGCCGGGGCCGTGACCGGTGTGCACGGTGGTAACGCCGTGCTCGCGCAGCCAACCCACCAGTTCTTCCATGGGGTTGTAAGCATCGATGGCGCGCAGTTCCGGCTGGATGGCGGCCGAGCGTTCCAGTTGGTCCTGGTCGTGCGGTTGGTTGAGGTAGCCCGAAAGTCCTACCGTGGCGCGCGCGTCGATCAGGCCGGGCGTGGCCACGGCCGATTCGAGCACCAGCAAGCCTTCGGGAATCTCGGTCGAGTCTGCCGGCCCGACGGCGGTGATCGTTCCGTCTTCGATGACGACGACACCGTCCTCGATCATTTCGCCCGGGGCAGTATGCAGCTTGCCCGCACGCACGGCGATATCCTGCGCCAGGGCGGGCAGGGCCATGGTGGCCAGCAGCGTGAATACGGCAGCCTTGTTGATCATCTTGTTCATTCCGCGTCTCCATGGCCGTGGCCGTGAATATGACCGTTTCCGTCGTCGTCCGACAGCGCGTTGAAGCCGCCCTCGGCGATCAGGCGGTCGTCCTCGTCGTCCAGGTCGAAACGGCGTTCGCCCTCCACCCAGGTTTCGAGTACGCGGGTGTAGACGCTGAACGGATCACCGGAGAGGATCACGAAGTCGGCGTCCTTGCCGGGGCTGAGCGTTCCGACCCGGTCGGCCATATCGAGCATTTCGGCACCGCGGATGGTCAGGGCCTCGATCGCGGCCTCGCGCGACATGCCGGCGCGGATCGCCAGGGCGGCCATGCGCAGGAAGTAGCGCGAATCGGTCACCCAGTCGTCGGTATGCAGGGCCACGTCGGCGCCGGCTTGCTCCAGCGCCGGGGCGGACTTGGCCTTCAGGTGTTTTGCTTCGAGCTTGCCGCCCGGGCTGTCGATCAGGATCAGGGAGACCGGCACGTCGGCGGCTGCAATCTCGTCAGCCACCCGCCAGGCCTCGCTGGTGTGGTGCAGCACCATGCGGAACCCGAATTCGTCCTTCAGGCGCATGGCCGTCATCAGGTCGTCATGGCGATGGCTGTGGAAATGCACCATGCGCTTGCCGCTGAGCACTTCAGCCAGGGCTTCCATGCCGAGATCGCGCGAGGGCGCCTCGCCTTCCTCGGCGTTGTCTAGCTTGTCGGCGTATTCCTGTGCTTTGATGTAAGCCGCGCGCGCCAGGGCAGCGGACTTTGCGCGCGTGCCGGGAAAGGGCGGCTTGCGCATCGGGTTGGTGCCGTTGGCCATCTTCAGGCCGCCGGCGATGCCGCCGTCCTCGAAGCGATAAGCCAGGTCGGTAATGGCGTCTCCGTCGCGGAGCTTCAGGTAAACCGTCTGGCCGCTGATCAGGTGACCCGAGCCGGGCATGACGTTGACGCTGGTGATGCCGCCGGCCAGCGCACGCTTGATGCCGGAGCTGCGCACATTCACGGCGTCCATCGCCCGCGCCTCGGGCTGGATCGGCCCGGACCGGTCGGCGCCGGAGACCTCGCCGATATGGCTGTGGGTGTCGACGATGCCCGGCATGATCACGGTGCCGGCTTCGAGCTCGACGATTTCGGCGCCGTCGGGAATGCTCACGTCGGCGCGCGCCCCGACACGATCGATCTGTCCGTCGACCACGACCAGTGCGCCGTTGTCGATCGGATTGCCGTCGACGGGAATGATCTTCGCACCGACGAAAGCGCGCGTGTCCGCCAGCGCGGCAGACGGGATTGCGACCAGCAGCAATATTGCCGCCAGCCCATGTGAAAGGGTTCTCAAGAGGGTCTCCTTCGGGTCACTGAGCAGGTTCAACAAAATGGCAGAGGCGACACGACATTGCAATCGACGGCAACGAATGGCTTCATATCATCTGGCTATGGAGGCGGCTCCGCCGGATATGTCATCCCGGCCTCCGAGCCGGGATCTCGCACTCCTCGGTGCGACGGGCGCACCTTATTCATCCAGCCGCGGCGTCTTCCGCGCCCGCTTGATCTCCTTGTGCCGCTGTTGCTTCTTCTTCCGGCGTTTCTTCGCCGAACGACTCGGTTTGGTGGGAATGCGCTTCTTGGGCTTGTGATGTGCCTTCTCGATCAACTCGGCCAGACGCTCGCGCGCCTCCTCGCGGTTGCGATGCTGGCTGCGGTGCGACTTGGCCTCGATGGTGATCACGCCGTCGGTGTCGGCGCGCCGACCCGCCAGTTCCAGCAGGCGGATCTTGACCGGCTGGGACAGGAAATCGGAGTTGAGCACGTCGTAGCGTAACTGCACCCCGGTTTCGGTCCGGTTGACATGTTGACCGCCGGGGCCACCGGCCAGGATGAATCGCTCGTCCAGTTCGCTCTCCGCGGGCAGGAATCGGCTGGGCGTTGCAGGCATTGGCGATTTCCATTAGATTCCCCCTCAGTCTACGGGAATCTCGTCCGTCGCCTGCGGTGGTCACGCGCTTCCATCCTTCAGCCCGGAACAGCCTTTCCATGCTGCCGGACAGAAACCGTTCCTTCACCGCCCCGTTGGGCTCTTCATCCCATTCCAGCAAGGCACATGAAGTTATGGATGAGTTTCAACTGTTGATTGACCTGCACAAGAATCACCAGCGCCAGGGACCCGGCGGTGACGAGGAAACGGCAAAGGCCGTCGACCTGGCCTGCATCGACCGGGAGCGCCCCCTGAAGATCGCCGATATTGGCTGTGGCACCGGCGCCTCCACGCTGACCCTCGCCCGCTTGCTCGATGCCGAAATCGTGGCGGTCGATTTCCTCCAGGAATTTCTCGATGTGCTCGAGGAAGGGGCCGCACGCGAAGGGCTATCCGACCGGATCACGCCGCTGTGCCGTGAGATGGAAGACCTGCCTTTCGATTCCGAAGCCTTCGACATCATCTGGTCCGAAGGCGCTATCTACAACATCGGGTTCCAGAAGGGAATCGTCGACTGGCGGCGCTACCTCAAGCCCGGCGGGCTGCTGGTGGCTTCGGAAGTCAGCTGGCTCACGGAATCGCGACCTTCGGAGATACAGGCGCATTGGGATAGCGAGTATCCGGAAATCGATACGCCATCGGCCAAGATCAAACAACTGGAAGCCAGCGGTTACTCACCGGTTGGCTACTTCGCCTTGCCCGAACATTGCTGGACGACCAATTACTATGAGCCCATCCAGTCGGACTTCGAGGCTTTCCTCGAGCGGCACGGCAACAGCGAGGAGGCCCGGGCCATTGTCGAAGCCGAGCGGCACGAGATCGAACTGTATTCGAGGTACAAGCCGTACTTCAGTTATGGCGTATACATTGCGAGGAAGCTGGCAGGGGAAGATGCGTAACGACCGGGCATGATCCATGTTGTCCTGCATTTCATCGTGCCGGCCTTCGTTGCTTTCGCGTTTTACCGCAGCGGCTGGCTAAGCGCGTTCCTGGTCATGATCGCCACCTTGCTCGTCGATGTCGATCATATGCTGGCCGATCCGATCTACGATCCGCAGCGCTGTTCCATTGGCTTCCACCCGCTGCACACCGTTCCCGCCATCGTGGTCTACGTCGCGTTGTTTGCGGTTCCACTGTTTTGGCCAAGGAAGGGGTCCGTTCAAGGCTTGCACTACACGGCCCGTGTACTTCACCTCGCCGGGCTGGGTCTGCTGGTCCACATGGCGCTGGATTGGCTCGATTGTTTTGTGTAACAGCAGGTACTACGCAATTGATTGGACAAGCAGACCTGGAGGAATCCTTAGCCAATGAATACCGAGTCTTTCGAGCAATGGCTTGACATGCAATCCCCGCATACTTTGCGGTCAGAGCGGTCACCAAGGAGATTGCCCTCATGGACTACGCCGCGATAGCCGATAGCATCCGGCGGCCCGGGCCGATCGAGGGCGCGGGACAGGACTATCGAACGCTCGTCCACTACGCCATACTGGCCGCCTCCAGCCACAATACCCAGCCGTGGCTGTTCAGGCTGCACGACGATACCATCGAGATTCCGCCGGATCTGGATCGGCGAGCGCGGCAACACCGCCCAGTTCGACGATGCTGACTGGTCGAAAGAGCTCAAGTCCTGGATTCGTTTCAACGGCCGCGAGGCCCTCAGCAGGGGCGATGGACTGTACGGCCCCGCGATGGGTAGTCCGGCCGTGCCGCGGCCGCTGGGTCGACTGGCGATGCGCTTCGGCTTTTCGGCCGGCAAGCAGAATGCCAAGGACCGAAAGCACATCATGAGTTCGTCCGCCATTGCCGTGATTCACTCCGGGTCGAACGACAAGGAACACTGGATCGAGGCGGGCCGCTGCTACCAGCGCATGGCGTTGCGGGCCACGGCTCTGGGCCTGCGCAACGCCTTCATCAACCAGCCGGTCGAAGTTACTTCACTGAGGCCGGAGTTTGCGAAGTTCCTGGGGCTGGGCGATCGCCGACCCGCCCCTGGCAAACGTACGAATTGACGAACGTACGAAATAGCGTACACTTTCCACAGTCAACCCTATCAGAGGTTCGCGTCATGACGGGCATTACGGCAACCGAGGCACGAAGCAATCTTTATCGGCTGATCGACGAAACGGCGGAGTCCCACCAGCCGATCGTGATCACCGGCAAGCGCAACAAGGCAGTGCTCGTCGCCGAGGAAGACTGGGCGGCAATTCAGGAGACCCTTTATTTGCTCTCCGTTCCCGGGATGCGTGAATCCATTCGCGAAGGCATGGCGGCCCCCGTCGATGAATGCGACGAGGAACTGGACTGGTGAGCTGGAAGTTTGTCTACACCAGACAGGCGCAGAAAGACGCGAAAAAGCTGGCATCCAGCGGCCTGAAACCCAATGCTCAGGAGTTGCTCGAACTCCTCTCCGAGAACCCTTTTCAGAGACCGCCACCGTTCGAAAAGCTGGTGGGTGACCTCGCCGGCGCGCATTCCCGCCGCATCAACATCCAGCACCGCCTGGTCTACCAGGTGCTCGAAGAGCAGAAAGTCGTCAAGGTGCTGCGGCTTTGGAGCCATTACGAGTAGGGCGGATTCTCCAAGCACTTTGCCGGAACCACAAACTCACTGGCGGTCCGAAGACACGCCTCCCGTTGCACTTCTTTGAAAGAACCGGAATGCGCCTGCCCTGAAGGCGCTGGAATCTGAAGAGGAGGCAACCCATGACTCGAGCCGAATTCACTTCCATACTTGCCGCAATGCTACTGGCAGGCGCCGCCGGTAAGGTGCTTGCAGACGATCAGCAAGAACATGCGCCGCTGATCGAGGGCCTCGGCGACCACCATCACGAGGTCACCACCGACTCCCCCGAAGCCCAGCGCTATTTCAACCAGGGTCTGGTGCTGGCTTTCGGTTTCAACCACGGCGAAGCGCATCGTTCGTTCACTCAGGCCGCACGCATCGATCCCGATTGTGCGATGTGCTGGTGGGGCGCGGCCTGGGTGCTGGGACCCAACATCAACACCGCGATGGATCCCGAGATGGTGCCGGAGGCCTGGGAGTTGCTGCAGAAGGCCGAGGCCGCCGCCGAACACGCCAGCGAGCGCGAGAAGGCCTATATCGAAGCGCTTGCGCAACGCTACGGCCCGGAACCCCTGGAGGACCGCTCCAGCCGCGATCAGGCCTTTTCCGAGGCAATGGGGAAGGTGGCCGAAGCCTGGCCCGACGACCTGGATGCCCAGGTGATCTACGCCGAAGCGCTGATGGACACCACGCCCTGGGACTACTGGAAGGAAAACGGCAAGCCGAAGGCCGTGACCGAGACCGTCATCGACACGCTCGATGGCGTGCTCGAGCGCAATCCCGAACATCCCATGGCCAATCACCTTTTCATCCATGCAGTCGAAGCCGTCCAGCCTGAGCGGGGGCTGGAAGCGGCAAAGCGCCTGGAAGACCTGGTGCCGGGCGCGGGCCATCTGGTGCACATGCCGTCGCATATCTACATCCGCACCGGTCGCTATCACGACGCCACGCGCCAGAATCTTGCGGCGATCGAGGCCGACAAGCGCTACTTGGCGCAGGTCGAGGCCCAGGGCGTCTACCCGCTGGGCTACGTGCCGCACAACTACCATTTCGGCTGGGCGACGGCCACGTTCGAGGGCCGCAGCGAACTCGCCCTGCGGCTGGCGCGGGAAATGTCGCAGATGGTCGACGAAGATGCGATGCGCCAACGCCCCCTGACCACGCTGCAGCACTACTGGATCACGCCCGTTTACGCCCTGGTGCGCTTCGGCCACTGGGACGAGATCCTCGAATACGAAGAGCCCGCCAAGGATCTCATCTACCCGCGCGCCGTCTGGCACTACGCCCGCGGCATGGCATACACGCGCAAGGGCGATCTGGAAGACGCAAGAGCGGAACTGCAACGCCTGGACGAATTGCGCGATGACGAAAGCCTGAAGTGGGTCACCGTCTGGGACATCAACAAGAGCCGGCATATCCTGGAGATTGCCTCCCATGCCCTGAGAGGTGAGATCGCCGCCGAAGCCGGCGATTATCCGGCCGCCATCGAAGCCCTGGAGCAGGCTGTCGAGCGTGAAGACGAGCTCAACTACGACGAGCCGCCGAGCTGGCATTACCCCGTGCGCCAGTCCCTGGGCGCGATACTGCTCGAAGCCGGCCACCCCGAACGCGCGGCGGCGGTCTATCGCGAGGATCTGGCGAAGTTTCCCGACAACGGGTGGTCGCTGTACGGCTTGATGCAGGCGCTTCGGGCACAGGATGAGGCCGAAAGGGCGTTAGAGGTGCAACAACGTTTCCAAGAGGCCTGGCAGCATGCTGATGTCGTACTGACCTCCTCACGGTTCTGAAGCCGACCGCCATCATTATCTGAAAACTTGTGGTCTCGGCCCCCGAGTTGGGACCTCACGATCGCGCCACCTTGGCTCGAATCGTGAACCGATTATTTGATTAGGCTGCAGATATTTGCGCCTGCAGCCGATAGCGGGCAGAAATGGCTAAGGGTAAGTTTGGCGTGGTGGTTTATGCCGCAAGGTTAGCGAAGTATTAGTGCTGCCCCGGTGACGATCAGCATCACGTAGACTAGCTGCCGAAACCGCCGCTCGTCCAGGCGGTGGTGCAGGAAGTCCCCCAGCAAGTACCCGACGCCGAGAATGGGAAGGTACAGCGCTACTTTGGGCAACGCGGGAATCAGCGTGCCGTCAAACAGGAAAACAACCGTCAGCCCGGCGTTGAGACTGAACCAGACCGTCACCAGCGAGGCGCGCAGGCTGCCCTTGTTCAGTTTTGTGCCGGCCAGGGCGTAGACCAGCAGGGGGCCGCCGGAGGCGAACAGGCCGTGGGTGATGCCGGCGGCGAAGGTGAGGATGCGGCTGAGCCACTTGGGGTGTTTATGGGTGGCGACGTGGCGCCACAGGCGCCAGAGTTCGCGCAGGGCGAACCAGACGATCAGGCCGCCGAGCAGCATTTTGAGTAGATCCTCGCCGAGCCAGGGGCGCAGCAGGTAGCCGGCCGCGGTGCCTGCGGCCATCAACGGCAGGACGAGTTTCAACAGTAACGTTTTGTCGATGTGGTGGCGGTTCTTCCAGGCGATGGTGCCGGTCATGAAGATGTTCAGCGGCACCAGGATCGGTAGCATGGCCGAGATCGGCAGCAGCAGGGCGCCCAGGGCCAGGGCGATGACGATCGAGCCGAAGCCGGTGATGGCCTCGATGGTCGAGGAGACCAGGATGCAGACACCCAGCCAGATCCACGGCAGCATCAGCGCAGGTCTCCTTCGAATTTCCGGCGGATCAGTTTCAGGTACAGGCTCGGGCTGATCCGCCACAGCAGGCTGCCGATGCTCGACAGGCGGTCGGGGAAGAGCCAGCGCTTCCGCTTTTCGGCCGCGCGGACGATGCGTTGTGCCATCCAGTCGGCGTCGCGCTGCTTGCCGACGCGGCTCTGGGCGTGTCCGGCCGGCTGGCCGTCGTGGCCCAGTGCATTCGCCTCGATATCGGTCTTGAGAAAGCTCGGGTAGACCATCAGCACGTCGACGCCGTCGTCTTTGAGTTCCATGCGCAGCACTTCAAAGAACTGTGTCAGCGCGGACTTGGCCGCACCGTAGGCCGCGCGGCCGGGCAGGGGCATCCAGCCGGCCATCGAACCGATGTTGACGATCTGGCCGCGGCTTTCCCGCAACATGTCCAGGCAGGCGAGGGTGAACTCGATCGGTGCCTGCCAGTCGACCGCCATGACCTTTTTGAAAACCGCCGGGTCGGTTCGGTGTGCCGGCGATCGGTGGGTGATGCCGGCGTTGTTGATGAGAATGTCGAGCTGCCCGAATGCGTCGCGTGTGGCATCGACCAGTTCGGCGATGGCGTCGGCATCGGTGACGTCCATCGATCGGCTCAGCACGCGCTCCGGGGCGTCCAGCTCCCGCTCGAGATCTTTCAGTTTTTGTTCGTCGAGATCGGCCAGTACCAGTCGGTGTCCGGCGTCGAAGTAGCGCTTCGCCAGGGCGCGGCCCAGGCCCGCGGCCGCACCAGTGATCAACACGACCTTCATTCCGCCTTCTTGCCTATGGTGTGTTCGGCGAAGTAGTCGAAGGTCTCGGCCGAGGTCTTTTTCGGGGTGTAGCCGAACGCTTCCTTCAGGCGACGGTTGGAGAGCACGGGGCGATAGCGCAGGAAGTCGATCTGCTCAGGGCCGGTGGGCTTGCCCAGCCACCTGGCGATGCGCAGTCCGAGCTTGACCAGGCCGACGGGCAGGGCGAGCGTAGGCTTGCCCAGGCGGCGGGCGATCTCGCGCATATCCAGCGCACCATCGCCCGCCAGGTTGTAGACGCCCTCGGCGTCCTCGCGGATGCCTTTCTCGAGGATCTCGAGCACGTCCTCGTCCCAGATGAATACGAAGGGCGAGTCGTGGCCCTTGAGTACCAGGATGCGACGGGCGGTGAACAGGGCGGTGATCTGGTTGCGGGTGTCGGCGCCCAGCACGGTGCCGGGGCGCAGCACGAGTTGTTTCAGTTCCGGGTGGAGCTTGCGGTAGCGCGCAAGCATCTCCTCGATGCGGCGCTTGTGGTCGGCGTAGGCGAAAGTCTCGTTGCCCCGCAAGGGATCGTCCTCGTCGATCCATTCGGGATTGTCGGCGTGATAGCCGTAGGCCGCGCCGGAGCTGGTGACGGTCAGGTGTTTCACCCCAGTCTCGATGCAGGCCTGGACGACGTTGCGTGTACCGCCGACGTCGATGTCGAAATCGCGCTGGCGATCCCTCGAGGCCTGCAGCACGGAGGCCAGGTGGACGACGTGTGTTATGGCGTGGACGCGCATCACCTCCGCCAGGCTGCGTGAGCGGATATCAAGCACTTGCAGCGGAAAGTTCAAGTCATCGCGCTCGCGGATATCAGTGCCGAAGACCTCGAAATCATGGGCCAGGCGATTGCCGAGCTGGTGGCCGATGTAGCCGGCCGCGCCGGTGATGAGGATGCGCTTGCTCATGGCGCCTCCGCGGCGGCTTGCCGCGGTTCGGCCGGGGGCCGGCGAGCCCACCATTGCGACAGTGCAATGCCCGCGACGAGGTGCCACACGCCCCAGAAGCCGGCGATCAGCAGCATGCCGCCGGCTTCGGGAAAGAAGGTGAACAGGATCACCAGGCCCAGCCCGGAATTCTGGATGCCGACTTCCATGGTGACCGCACGACGGTCGGCGTCGGGGAGTTTGGCAAGACTGGCCATGCCGAAGCCCAGGCTGAAGGCGAGCAGATTGTGGCCGATCACCAGCCAGACGAAAGTCTGAAATTTCTCCAGGAAGGTATTGAAATTCATGGCAAAAGCGATGCCGGCAAAGGCCAGCAACACCAGCAACGAAAACGCCCGTAGGGGCTTCTCGCTCTTCTCGGCCAGCTTCGGCCAGTGCCGGCCGGTGAGCATGCCCAGCACCAGCGGAATGCCGAGCACCAGCACGACCAGTATCAGGATATTGCCCGGGTCGATCTGGATACTCGTCAGGTACTCGCGGGTATAGGGATTGAGCCAGCCGTAGAAGGCGAAGTTCAGCGGCGTGAGCAGGATGGCGGCCAGGCTGGAGACGGCTGTCATCGACACCGACACGGCGACCGAGCCGCGGGCCATGAAGGTCATGATGTTGGAAAAATTGCCGCCGGGGCAGGCGGCGATCAGGATCATGCCCAGAGCGATTTCCGGGTCGAGTTCGAGCAGCCAGGTCACCAGGCAGGTCGCCGCCGGCAGCAGCAGGAACTGCGCCACCAGCCCGGCCGCGGGCGCGACCGGCATCTTGATGACACGGGTGAAGTCGGCCGGGCGCAGGGTCAGCGCCACGCCGAACATCATCAACGCCAGAATAACGTTGAGCAGGATCAGGCTGTCGGGATCGAAACGCACCGGGAAAGTCTACCCGCCTTTGATTATCCCTTCGGCTCCTCGTGCATCTTCTTGAAATGCATCAATCCGGGGGCCCACATGTGCTTGACCGGGTCGACGTCGACGTGGATGACGGCGCAGTCGCCGTATTCCATGGCGCGCTTCAGGGCGGGTTTCAGGTCGGCGGCGTCCGAGACGCGCTCGCCGTAGGCGCCCATCGCCTCGGCCACCTTGTCGAAGGCGATCTCGCCCAGATCCGCCTTGATGGTCTCCTCGGGCTTGAGCGACTTGAACATCAGGGTCTTCAGGGGCTTGAGTGAAAACTGCTGATTCATTTTCACCATGCCCCACTGCTTGTCGCACAGCACGATGTAGACCACCTTCAGCTTGTTGCGCACGGCCGTCTCGATTTCCTGCGGATGGAAGCCGAAGGCGCCGTCGCCGATGATGCAGCACACCGGCTTGTCGGGCCGGGCCACGGCCGCGCCGATGGCCTGGGCCACGCCGGCGCCGAGCATGCCGAACTTGAAGGTCGACAGCACGCGGTTGGGCACGCGGGCGCGGTGGTAGAACATCGCCCAGATGGCAGTGTTGCCGCCATCGGCGACGATGGGTGAATCGGCGTCGAAGACTTCGTTACAGGTGGCGGCTACGTGCGCCGGGTGCATGGGTACACCGTCGTGTTCCAGTGCCTTGTTCCAGTCGGCGCGGTCCGATTCCATGGTCTTGCCGTAGCCGGTCACCCGCTGGCGGCGTGCGTCCATGTTGGCGACCTTGCGTTCGGCCAGCGCCCGGGCCAGGGCGTCCAGGAACTTGCCGATATCGGCCTGGATGGCCAGGTCGGCGGGCTTGTTCAGCCCCAGCATGCTGGCGTCGAGATCGACCTGGATGGTGGTCTGCTCGGCCGGCTTGCGCCAGTAGGGCGGCTTGCCCCACCAGTCGGTCTCGCCCACGCGCGATCCCAGGATCAGCACGATATCGGCCTCGTTGCGCACCTGGTGATTGAGCTTGACGTGCGGCATGGGCATGGCCAGCGGGGAGTCTTCGCCGATCACGCCCCTGGCGGCCCAGCTGGTGGTCACCGGCGCGTGGAGTTGTTCGGCCACGCGCTCGAGGGCGTCGAAGGCTTGTGCGTGGATCACCCCGCTGCCGGCGTGGATCATCGGTGCTTCGGCTCGGCAGAGCAGTTCGGCCGCCTGCTCGACCTGTTCCGGCGTGGGCGAGGCTGCCTCGGTGCTTCGGTACTGCTTCGGCTCCCACAGCGAGGGCAGGGACTTGAACTTGCCGTTCATAAGCGTCTCGGGCACGTCGACGTGGACCACGCCCGGTCGTCCGTCCCAGCAAGCGCGCAGGGCCTTGCGCATCAGTTCGGGCACGCGCTCCCAGGAAGAGACCGCTTCTGAGAACTTGCCGATCTGGCTGATCACGCCCGCCTGGTTGAAGCACTGGTAGGCGCCGCCGCGGTCGGGATACATGATCTCGGGCCGGCGCGCACTGGTGATGGCCAGTACGCGGTTGCCCTCGGCCTGCTCGACGACCAGGCCGGGCAGGATGTTGGCCACGCCGGGGCCGTTGGAGGCCATGCAAACGCCCAGCCGCCCGGTCAGGCGCGCGTAGGCGCCGGCCATGTGCGCCGCGCAGGTTTCGTGGCGCGGCGTGACGATTTCGATACCCAGCCGGTCGAGTGCCTCGTAGAACCCGAAGTAGGTGCCGTCGATGATGCCGAAGACCTTCTCGACGCCTTCGGCCTGGAGCATACGGGCGACCAATTCGCCGCCGTGGTGTTCGGCCATGCCTGTCCTTTTCGTGAGCGAGTAGCGCCAATGGCGCGGAAGTTTCCAATGATTCCAGTGTAGGCGATATTGCTTTCGAAGCGGGTTTGTTGTTTCCCAACAAAGGCTTGAAGCAATTCTTAAGCGCTTTTTCGGAATCATTCCGAATGCTTCGGGATGGTTTCAGGACTCGATGGGCAGCGATGCGGAGGATGGATCGCACATTCATCACGTCCATTACGGAATCGCGCCATGAACCTGTTCAAGCTCTCACATGCCAACCCGGTCGCCACGGTCGTCGTCTTTCTGATCGTCGCCATCATGGGCCTCGCCGCGCTGGTCAAGCTGCCGGTGCAGCTCACGCCCAATCTCGAGCAGCCCAAGATCACCATCCTCAATTTCTGGCGCGCGGCCGCGCCGGCCGAAATGGAAGCCGAGCTCGTGGAGCCGCAGGAGGAAGTGCTCGAGACGATCGTGGGGTTGGAGAGCATCAGCTCCTCGGTGCGCGCCGGGATGAGCATTACCACGCTGAATTTCCAGGTGGGCACCGACATGCAGATGAAACTCATGGACGTGATCAACGCCATGAACCAGGCCCCGCCCCGACCGCGCGACGCCGAAGAGCCGATGATCAGCCTGGGTGGGCTGGAGCAGCCGCTCGCCAGCTTGCTGATCCGCAAGACCGTTGAAGGGGCCGACGGTGATTTCACGGCCGACCAGGAGCTGATCCGACAGACCGTGGCGCCGGCGCTTCGAACCATCGAGGGCGTTACCAAGGTGGACCTCAACAGTTTCCGCGATCCGCAGCTGGAGATCGTGTTCGATCCCTATCGAATGGCCGCGCTCGGCCTGCAACTCGATACGCTCCTGCAGCGTATTCGAAGCGCCGGCAACGTCTCGGGCGGTTTCGCCTCCGTCGGCCGGCGCGAATATACGGTGCGCTTTGCCGGACAGTACGTGGCCGACGAGTGGGCGCAGATGATCGTCGCCTACAACGATGGCCGGCCGGTGCGGCTGGGCGAGATTGCTGAGGTGCGGCAGGGTCATGAGCGGCTGCGCGGCTTCGCCTACCGCGACGGCGACCCCGCTTTCTACATCCAGCTTTTCGCGGCGACCAACGCGAATACGGTCGAGATCATGACCGCATTGAAAGAGCGTATTGCCCGGGTCAATGCCGAGCATCTGTCGGATGCGGACCTCGAGCTGATTCTCAGCTTCGACGCCTCCGAGCACATCAAGCGCGCCATCGCCCTGGTGCAGGGCAATCTCGGCCTGGGCATCGCGCTGGCCATGGGGTTGCTCTACCTGATGCTGCGCGGCTGGCGGGCGACTGTGCTGATCGCCATCACCATTCCGTTTTCACTACTGGCCGCGTTGCTGGTACTCGACCTGCTCGGTCGCAGCCTCAACATCATCTCGCTGGCCGGGCTGGCCTTCGCCGTGGGGCTGGTGCTCGATGCGGCCATCGTGGTGCAGGAAAACATCGTGCGCCTGCTGCAGCACGGCAAGCCATTGAAGAAAGCGGTTGTGCAGGGCACGGTCGAAGTGGCGCCGGCATTGTTCGCCTCGACGCTCACCACGGTGGCGATTTTTACACCGATCGTGTTCATGCAAGGCGTGGAAGGGCAGTTGTTCTTCGATCTGGCGGTGAGCATGGCCGTGGCCGTATGTGCTTCCATGCTGGGCGCCTTCTTCCTGGTGCCGGTTGTCGCCGGCATTTTCCTGCAAGGCGGGGGCGACGCCGGCCAGCCGCCGCGCTTCTGGCATCGCCTGGCGAGGCGCTACCTGTGGCTGGCCAACACCGACTCGCGCGCGCTGTTGTGGCTGCTGCTGCTCGGTCCCGGGGCGGCGGCTGTGATCTGGGTACTCACCCCCGAAACGGATTTCCTTCCCGAGGCCAGGTGGGAGGGCATCATGACGGTGTTCACCGTGCCGCCGGGCGCCAGCTACGAAACACTGGAGGACGAGATCGGCCGCACGCTCATGCGCCGGCTCGAACCCTACCGCACCGGCGAGAAGTCGCCGGGCATTCGCGCCTACAACCTGGCCATGAGCGAGGGCGGCAAGGTGATGTTCGTCTACCCGGAGAACCCGCGTGAAGTGCATGAGGTGCTCGATCTCCTGCGCACCGAGATTCTCGCGGACCTGCCCGACACGCGTGCGTTCTCCTTCCAGTCGTCGTTGCTGAGCATCAACGTGGGCGGCAGCCGCTCGGTCTATATGAATTTCGCCGGCGAACTCGACGATGCCTCGCGCCAGGTGGCGGCGCAGACCATGCAGCGCATCCAGGCCGAGATCCCCGGGGCCGGTCTCCGTCCACTCCCCGGATTGAACGACGCGCAGCCGCAATTGGTGCTTGCACCCGACGACCATGCCGTCGCCCGGGCCGGCCTGAACCGCAACCAGGTGGCCGACATGGTGCGTGCCTCCACCAGCGGTCTGTACGTCGGCGAGCAGTTCGACGGCAGCCGGCGGCAGAACATCATCCTCAAGGCGCCGCCCTGGGCAAATCCCGAGCAGCTGCAGGCGGTGCCCATGGCCACGCCGTTGAGCGGCGTGCAGACACTGGGCCAGCTCACCCGGGCCGAGCGCCGGGCCGGCCCGACCCAGCTTCGCCGCTACAACGGCGAGCGCACCCTGACCCTGGCCATCACCCCGCCGGCCGATATGTCACTGGAAGCCACGCTGGAGAAACTGGCGCCGATCATGGCCGATGCGCAGGCGCAGGTCAGCCCCGGCATTCACTTGATGCTCTCCGGTGGTTCCGATGACCTGGCCGACACGATTGCCACCATGACCTGGAACTTCGCCTTCGCCGTGCTGGTGCTGTTCCTGCTGATGACCGCGCTGTTCCGTTCCACCCTGGACAGCCTGGTGGTGCTCGCCTCCATGCCGATGGCGTTGGCCGGTGGCGTGCTGGGGCTGTGTGCGCTCAATCTGTTCACTTTTCAGTCGCTCGACCTGCTGACGATGATCGGGTTCGTGATTCTCATGGGTCTGGTGGTCAACAACGCCATCCTGCTGATTGACCGCGCCCGACGCGGGCGTGCCGAAGGGCTTTCCGACGAGGAATCCATCCGCATGGCCGTCGAGACCCGCGTTCGCCCGATCTGGATGAGTACGCTCACCTCGGTGGTCGGCATGCTGCCGCTCGTACTCGTGCCCGGCGTGGGCAGCGAAATCTACCGCGGCCTGGCCGTGGTCATCGTCGGCGGCATGCTTACCAGCACCTTGTTCACCGTCGTCTTCATGGCATCCGCCCTGCGGATGCTGGCGCGGTTTCGCGCCCGCCGGGCCGACACAGCCATTGACTCAACTATTCAAACATCGTGAAAACAGGAGATTACGCAATGAATATCACGCAACGCTTTACCCATGTCATTTTCTTCGTTCCGGCCGCCCTGGCCCTGGCCGGGGCTGCCCTGGCCGCCGAACGGCCCGTGGTTTCGGTCGTACCGGTCGAGTCCGACGAGGTCAGTCCCACCCTGATGGTCACCGGCACCGTGCAGAGTCGCCACGACTCGGCGGTCTCGGCCGGTATCGCCGGCGCGCTGACCTGGGTGGCCCAGCCCGGCACGCGGGTCGCGAAAGGACAGGCGGTCGCGCGCCTCGACGATCGGCCCTTCGAACTGGCCGTGCGAGAGCTGGAAGCACGGCTGAACAAAAAGCACATCGAGATTCGCCGCCTGGAGCAGGATCTCGACCGTTACCGCCGGCTGCAGGAACAGCAGTCGATCTCCGCGCGTGAAGTCGACTCGCTCGAGGCCGACCTGGGCATGGCGCGATCGGACGCCGAACTGCTCGAGGTGGAAATCGACCGGGCCCGCCAGGACCTGGCCAGGACCCGCATCGTCGCGCCTTTCGACGGCATGGTCACCAGGCGCTTTCAGCAACAGGGCGAAAGCGTGTCGGCCACGCAACCGGTGGCGAAGCTGGTCAGCACCGAAGCGCTCGACATCCACTTCCACGGGCCGCTGGCCCACAGCGCGCTGCCGGCTGCATTGGGCACGCTGCGCGTTCACTGGGGCTCGGGCAGCGCCGAAATGGCCGTGCGGGCCACGGTGCCGGTCAGCGACGAGCAGTCGCAGAGCTTCCTGGGCTATCTCAGCGTGCCCGAGTCGATGGCCGCACAGTTCCGCATCGGCCAGTTGATCAGCGTGGCCGTGCCAACGGCACTGCCGTCGCAGCAGTTCATCGTGCCGCGCGACGCGCTGGTGCTGGGGGAAAAGCAGATCCGGGTGTTCGTGCTCGACGAGGAGGGCCGGGCGCGGGCCATTCCGGTCGAAGTCGGTGCCGACCACGGCGACTATGTCGGTGTGACGGGTTCGCTCGCCGCCGGCCAGCAGGTGATCGTGCGTGGTGCGGAGTCGCTTCGCAGCGGGGATCTCGTGACCGTTTTGTCGCCGGAAGAGTTTCCCGTGACGACGCTGAACAGCTAGGCACTCTGCCTGTCGTCCCGGAAACCGCGTTAGCGGTTGTCCGGGACCTCGCACCCATCGGCTGGCACTGAGTTGAGCCGTGCCGATCTGTGATGTGCGGGGTCCCGGCTCTACGCTTCGCGGAGCTTGCCCCGGACTAGATCCGGGGGCCGGGACGACAAGGGTTGGGGGCTTACAAGAAACCGTCGTCCCGGAAACTGCGCAGCGCAGGCGATGGAGGAAGGCCGGTTTTCGCCGTCAGGCGAAAGAAGGGCTTCCGGAATGCCGGCAGCGCGTGGTTATCCAGGATCTCGCGCCCTGTCGGAAGACTTCGAATCGCCTGCCGCAGCGGGCAGGCGATCGAGCAATTCGGCGAAGCGCGGATCGTTGCGCAGGGGCAGGTAGTGGGGATCGACGTTGACCAGCAGGATCTGAGGCTGGCGTTCGTCGACAGCTTCGTTGAGCCAGCGGAAGGCCTCGTCGGGCCGCCTGGCCGTGACGGCATACCGCGCCCAGCTCATGGGCGGAATGTAGTGCCCGATATTGGCCTCGAGGCGGTCATCGAGCAGGCGGCCGAATAGGGCGGCCATGCCCTGGTTTCGATACAGCGCAACGTATTGGTCGATTCTTGGCTGCTCCAGACCCGCATCGCCCATCAGTCTGACGAGTTGTTCCAAGGCGGCGTCATCCTCGCCCAGGAGCAGCGTGGTTCGATGCAGCATGCGCTGTGCGTAGTCCGATTTGGGCTCACTGTTGATCAGGCGGCGGGTTTCAGCCAGCGCACGCTCGAGCTCGCCGCGCATGTAGTAGACGTAGGACATGTTCTCGTAGCGGTACCAGCCCGGGTTGACCTCGCGCATTTCCTGCACGATGACCTCCGCCTCTTCGAATTCGCCGAGGGTGAGCAGAAACTCGGTGTAGTGCAGGTAGTTCATCGCATCGTTTGGATCGGCATCGATGGCGCGCAGGTAGGCCTCACGGGCGGGCTCGATGGCCCAGTCGGCCAGCAGGTGGAGTTGCGCCTTGCGACGCCAGGCGCGAGCATTGTCAGGATCGATCTCGAGCACGCGCTCGAGCAGGGCGCGGACTTCGTCGGCATAGAGTTCGATATCGAGGTAACCCTCGGCACCGCTCAATTCCAGCTTGGCTTCGGCAATGCCCAGATGGGCGGCGATATTGTCGGACTCTTCTTCCAGTACTTCCCGGAACTCGGCAATGGATTGTCGCAGTAACTCGGGCTGATCACTGTCGAGGCGCTCTTCGGCCTGTTCGAGTAGCCGGCCCACTTCGGCGCTGGATTGCTCCGAAAGGGATGATTCGTTGGTGGTTGGCGTAGAAGCCGGTTCGGGGGATCGGGGCTGGCTGACCCACCAGCCGCCCAGAGCGGCCACTAGCAGGCCCACGCCGACGATGCCGGACGACAGCCACCAGCCCGTCCGCGACCCGGCCGCTGCATAGGGCCGCTCCGGCTCGACGGAAAGGCGCCGGGTTTCCGGTAGCCAGATATAGCCCGTGCCGGTGACCGTGCGGATGTACTTCGGTGCGGCTGCGCGGTCGCCGAGCACGCGGCGAAGCTTGCTGACGGCCACCGACAGGCTGTCCTCGTTGACGATGCGGCCCGGCCAGATTTCCTCCATCAGCCAGGTTTTGGTCAGCACCTGTCCCGGCCGGCGGCAGAAGGCATGCAGCAGACCGGCGACCTTCTGCTCGAGGATCACGTCTTCGTCGCCCAGGCGCAGTCGGCCCCCGCGCGGGGCGAAAGTTGCGTTCTCAAAGCTGTATCGAACGGGTTTGTCCATGAGATGGCAGGCGGCCTGGCGGTGCAGGCGATTACGTGAAGGTAGAAGGAAGCAATGATAGTCCAGTGCCGCCTGTCATTTCTTTCGGCGTTACCCCTCCCTGGCCCCGCTATGTTCGCCGGCGTACATCATTTGTGCGCGAAACACTCCAGAGTAGGTCGGTAAGTGAGCATTCTCGCTGAGAGCATGCATCGCACTACGGTGATGAAGCCGAAAAGTACTTGTGGGGGCGGCCAGTCACCAAGTGTCCAAACCGGGAGAAAACCGATGAGTAGAGCACTGAATGGTGGGTTGATTGGCATATTGGCGTTGTTGCTGACCGCCTGTGCCACCCAGCCACCTGTCCCCAACGATCAACTTGCCGTGGCCCGCAACGCAATCGATTACGCGGTCGAGATGGGTGCACGTGACCACGCTCCCGGCGATCTGCAGCAGGCACGCGAGCATCTCGCGGAGGCGGAAAGGGCGATCGAACAGGGCGAAAACAAAATCGCCCGCCAGCTTGCCCTGGAAGCCGAGAAGATGGCGCGACTGGCAGACCGGAAGTCGCGGTCCGCTCGAAGTCGTCGCCAGGTGGAACAGCTGGAAGATACCGTCGAAGCATTGCGCGAAGAAATCGCCCGTGCCCGTGAGCAAGGAGGTTCGTCATGAAACGCGTCGATCTGAAATTTCCTGTTGTAGTGTTGATGATTGCCGGGTTGCTTGCCGCTTGTGCGACCACCCCCCAGAGACTGTCCGAACTGGAGCGCGCCGAAGCATCGGTGGAGACCCTGGTTTCCGATCCTCAAGTGCGCCGCTATGCGCCCGGTGAAATGCAGGAGGCCGAAGTATTGCTTGAACGTGCCCAGGAACAGTGGCGCGATGGTGCCGACCGGTCTGAGGTGCTGCATTTGGCCCAACTGACGGAAACCCAGGTGGGCATCGCGCGCGAATCGGCGGAACTCAGCCGCCTCGAGGCGCGCGCTGATGAACTGAGCAACCAGCGCGAAGTGCTGAGCCTGGAAGCGCGGGCTGCCAGGGCCGAACGGGAAGCGCAACGACTCGAGTCGGAGCAGTCTCGTGCCGAGGCTGAGGCCGCGCGTTCCGAAGCCCGGCGCATGGCGGAAGCGGCCCGGCGAGCCAGGGCCGAACAGGATACTCGCGAAGCCGAGATGGAACGGCGCGAAGCAGCACAGCAGAGCGAGATGGCGCAGCAAGAGGCCGCGGAGGAACGCCGACAGCGCATGGCTGCCGAAAGGCGGACACAGGAGCTCGAGGAAGAGGCCCGTCGCATGCGTGAGCAGGCCGACCGGCTGCAAAAGCAGATTGCAGAGCTGGAAGCGCGGCCCACCGATCGTGGACTGGTGTTGACGCTCGGCAGCGATGTGCTCTTTGACCTCGACAAGTACGAACTGCCCGAAGGTGCAGAACGTACCATTGATCAAATTGCGGAATTCCTCATGGCATACGAGGATCGAAAGGTACGGGTCGAAGGGTTTACCGATTCCACCGGCGCACGCGACTACAATCTGCGCCTGTCGGAGCGACGCGCCAGTTCGGTTCGTGATGCATTGGTCGAGCGCGGCGTGGACGAAGATCGTGTCCGGACCCGAGGCTACGGACTGGATTACCCGGTCGCGACCAATGAAACCCAGGCCGGCCGCCAGCTCAATCGCCGGGTGGAAGTGATCATCTCCGACGACGACGAGGACGTCCCGGCACGCACCGAGTAGACTGTTCCTGGTCCAGGCCCGCCGGCAGAACTGAATTGTCGGCGGGTGTGTTTGCTAATGTGGTGATGACATGTTCGTTGCCCGTTCCCTCTAGTGACCAGAGACATGCGGCGATTGATCGATCTCAGCCATACCGTCGAGGACGGCCTGGTAACCTACCGCGGCCTGCCGGCGCCGATCATGTGCGATTTCCTCTCGCGCGAAGACTCGAAGGAACACTACGAGGACGGCACCAGCTTCCATATCGGCCGCATCGACATGGTGGCCAATACGGGTACCTACGTCGATTCGCCGTTCCATCGTTTTGCCGATGGCAAGGATCTGTCCGAACTGGAACTGGAAAGCCTGGCGGAGCTTCCCGGGCTCTGCGTCCATCTTGAAGCAGACCTGTCGTCCCGGACCCCGATCCGACACCATCGAAAGGAACAACAATCCGTGTCGTCCCGGACCCCGATCCGGGACCTCCCGGAAGATGGCACCGAACTACAGGAAGTCACCCGCGCCATCGGGCCCGAAGCCTTTGAAGGTCTGGACGTCACCGGCAAGGCCGTCCTGGTCCATACCGGCTGGGCCAATCACTGGAACACCGATGCCTATTTCGAAGGCCATCCCTTCCTGACGCGCGAGGCGGCCGAATGGCTGCGCGATCACGGTGCGGCGCTTGTGGGTATCGATTCACTCAACATCGACGACATCGAAGACGGCGAGCGGCCCGTCCACACCACGCTGCTTGGCGCCGACATTCCCATCGCCGAACACTTGCGGGGACTGGAACAACTACCCGAAAGCGGTTTCACCTTTCACGCCGCGCCCGTGAAGGTGCGTGGCATGGGGACGTTCCCGGTGCGGGCCTACGCGGTTCTCGGCGGAATGGGGCCGCCGGCCGGATAGGCGGCGCGATCCAGCGTTACGATCACGAATGACGTTTGAGCATTCGGAAAGCGGAGGTCAGCCATGCTGCTGAAAGGATCCTGTCATTGCCAGCGGGTGCGCTTCAGCGTCGAATCGCCGCATCCCTATCCATTCAATCGCTGCTACTGCTCGATCTGTCGCAAGACCGCGGGCGGGGGTGGCTATGCCATCAATCTGGGCGCATTGTCGGAAAGCCTGAAGGTGGAAGGGCGTGAGCACGTCAAGGTCTACCAGGCTGAAATCGACGGCCGGAAGAGTTCGGGCGAGCGTAACTTCTGCGGCCACTGCGCCAGTGCGTTATGGGTCTACGATCCGAACTGGCCCGAGCTGATTCACCCGTTCGCCTCGGCCATCGATACGGATCTGCCCACGCCGCCCGAGCGGGTGCACGTGAAGCTTGACAGCAAGGCCAACTGGGTTGAGGTGCCCGAAGGCCCGAACGAGCGCCATTTCGATGACTTTCCTGATGAAAGTCTGGCCGAGTGGCACGAGCGACACGGGTTGACGCGCTGAGTGAAGGTCCCGGATAACCGCTTCCGCGGTTGTCGGGACGACAGTGCGCTACCACCCTCGACAGCGCTCCAGTCGCTCGATGGCCTGGCCGTCCGCGCCGATTAACCACATCGTCTCGAACTGTCCGGCGGTAGCGCAGGCGTGATTCGGCAGAACCCGCAGGCGCCGGCCGATCGGAAGTTGGCCCAGGTCCAGGGACTCCCCGTCGCGCCGGGCGAGGATGCCGTGTTCCTGGTTGGTGGCCTGGACGATGACTTCGGGTGACAGGAGACGGCCGATCTCGTCGCAGACCACGCCATAACCGCGGTCGATGGCCTGGTTGGCGGTGCCGCGGTCGCGCGAGAGCGACATCCAGCCGGCATCGATGATCGCCTGGCCCTCCAGTTTTCGATGACCGATGACTTCCGTCAGGACCGAAATGGCGATGTCGTCAATATCGCAGACACCCAGACCGGTCATGACCAGGTCCATGAACGCATAGACGCCGGCGCGTACTTCGGTGACGCCCGTGAGGTCTTCGGCGAACAGAGCCGTCGGCGTTGAGCCCACGCTGACCACCGGCGCACCGAATCCCGCTCCGCGCAGTTCCCTGGCCGCGGCCACTGCTACGTCACACTCCTGCCGGGCCATGCGTACCAGGCAGTCGCGATCGCGGCAACCGTACGAACCTCCTGCATGCACCATGACACCCGCGGCGGTCGCGCCGCCTCCATGGAGTATCCGGGCGGCCTCGATCAGAGACGGGTCATCCGGCCGAAATCCGGCACGGTGACCATCGGCGTCGATTTCCAGCAGGACCTGGAAGTCGGTTTCGTGCTCCGTGGCCGCTTGGGCAACGGCACGGGCTGTATCGGGATGGTCCAGGATCAGACTCAACTGCATGCCATTGGCGATCCGGTGGGCCGCTTCGGCAAGCTTGCCCGGCGCAATGCCGACGGCGT
Organism: Wenzhouxiangella sp. 15190; assembly: GCF_003417465.1. Taxonomy (GTDB): domain Bacteria; phylum Pseudomonadota; class Gammaproteobacteria; order Xanthomonadales; family Wenzhouxiangellaceae; genus Wenzhouxiangella. The sequence continues at coordinate 93,812 of NZ_QVMV01000011.1, read as the reverse complement.
AAAGCAGATCATCGATACCGTGCGCAAAGAAATAGTCCGCCTCGGCCAGGGTCGAGACGGTGGCGCCTGTGGCGTGGTCAGCCATCATGCGACGGGCCAGTTCAATGTTCTTGACCGTCTTCAAGTGCGGCCGCAGCGGTACACCGAGCCGGTCGAGTTGCCGATTCATGCGCGCGACATTACGTTTGAAGCGTTCGTCTTCGATCAGGAGGGCGGGCGTGCTCAAGCTGGTTGGTGTCATAGCAGTATCGCGGTTTCATGGGTGCCGGCACCATGGATTATCGCTGTCAAAGCCGGTCCCTTGCAGCTGAAAAACCGTGGCTGCCCCAAACGTTAAAGCAAAGCGGTGACCGGCCCGGATGCGGTGAAACGGCCCGAGTCCCTGTAATATGGTGCACCAGGGATGCTCAAATTGCCGCCAGGAAAATCGAATGCAGGTGACGCCGCAACTCCTCGAACAGGCGCTCGAGCTTTCACACGACGCCGTGACCATCTTCGAAATCCGGAATGGTGGATCGGCTGCCGGCATCATTTACGTCAATCGCGCCTTCGAAACCATGAGCGGGTACGAGCGAGACGAGGTGCTCGGGTGCGCACCGGGTGTGCTTCGCGGGGAAAAGACCGACGCTGGGGACCTTGAGTCCTTCAGCGCAGCACTGGATGCTGGTGCATCCTGCGAGGGTGAATCCTGGTATTACCGGAAGTGCGGCAAGCCGTTTCTCATGTCCTGGGAGGCGAGCCCCGTACTGGATGACGCGGGGAACGTCAGCCATTTCGTGGTCGTCCAGCAGGACGTGACCGAACGGCGCAGGCGCCGTCGTCGAAGGCAGGATCTCGAACGGATGGTCGATCTGCAAAGGGAGGTTGTCAGCGGCGGCCTCGATTTACAGCGCGTTCGGCAGAGGATCGTTGAAGCTGCACGCGAGATCACCGGCGCGGATGCGGCGGTGGTCGAGGAGACAGAAGGCGAGGAAATGGTCTACCGTGCCGTGGCCGGAATTGCGGGAGAGGCACTCGGTATGCGACTTCCCATCGACGCCAGCCTGTCCGGGCTGTGTTTCCGCAGTTGCGAAATCCTGCGTACCGACGATACGCGGGACGACCCCCGCGTTGACACGGAGGCGGCGCTAAAGGTGGGCTTCGTCTCCGGAATACTCGTGCCCCTTGTCCACGATGGGCATTGCTACGGTGTACTTAAAGTCTATGCATCGCGGCCCGACGCCTTTTCCAGCGACGAGCGTCAGTTGCTGGAGATCGCCTCGGGCATCCTGGCGTCGGCGTTGTTCACCGCGGCCAGTTTCGAAAGCGAAGTCAATCGTCGGAGCATGCTGATCGATGCCATCCCCATTCTGGTGTCCTATATCGATCTCGATCGACGTTACCAGGAGGTCAATGCAGCCTACGAGGACTGGTTCGGCGTCGAGGCAAGCGACATCCGGGGGAAGTTCATGTGGGAGGTTGTCGGTGAAGCCGCCTATGAAACCATCCGCCCGCATCTCGATGCGGCTCTCAGTGGTGAAGAGGTGAGTTACGAGGCCGATATTCCCTACCAGAAGGGCGGTAAACGCACGGTTCTTGCACAATACCAGCCCAACCTCGATAGCAGTGGGAAGGTCGAAGGCGTGTATGCCGTGGTGCGTGACCTGACGTCCGTCAAGCAGGCCGAACAGGATTTCCTGACTGGACTGTGGAACAGGCGTAAATTCGAGGAAAAATCCGAGGATTTGCTCCGAAAGGCGTCGCGCTACCGCCAGCCCGTGTCACTGGTTCTGATCGATATTGATCATTTCAAGGCCATCAATGATTGCTATGGCCACCTGGTCGGCGACGAGGTTCTGAAAGTGCTCGGCTGGCACCTGGGTAATACGGTGCGGGGCGTTGATGTGGTCGGTCGTTGGGGCGGCGAGGAATTCATCATTCTCGCGCCGGAAACAGCCGCCGAGGAGGCGTGCCAGCTAGCAGAACGAATATGCAGCGAGATTCGTCGCCTGTCGTTTGAAGATGTTGACCATGTTACCGCCAGCTTTGGTGTGGCCCAGTGGATGGAAAACGAGGAATGGAGTCAGCTCATGGAGCGTGCGGATGGTGCGCTCTACAAGGCGAAGCGGGATGGCCGGGATCGCGTGATGGTTGCCCAGGGTTCGGTGGGTCCGGCAAACGACTGCTAGCGCAGGTGTACCGACTTTCGCTTATTTGTACCGATTCGACGATTGTGAATGCACGGGCGATTACTATTGCAAGGTCGCCCCCAAGGAAGAGCGCCAGCTATCATGAAACGCCAGGACATCGATTTTCCGCCCGAGCACCGGGCGCTCCGCGACGACGTCAGCCTGCTGGGCGCGATGATCGGGGAGTTGCTGCGCGAGCAGTGCGGTGATGCTCTGTTCGAGCGCGTCGAGACGGCCCGCTCGGCGGCGATTGCCCGACGGGTGGGCGAGGACGACGGCGCTCAGCTGCTGGCGCAGTGCCGCATCGACGATGCGGTTGAGGCCAGTTCGTTCGTGCGGGCTTTCGCGGCCTGGTTCCGGATGGTGAACCTGGCCGAGCAAGTGCACCGCATCCGGCGCCGGCGCGAGTATATGGCCGCCGGCGAAGGCGTGCAGCCGGATTCGCTATCCGATGTGTTCGAGAAGCTGGCCAATGAAGGGCAGGGCTGGGAGACGGTCCGCGAGCGCTTGGCCGATTTGCTGGTCGAGCCGGTGTTCACCGCCCATCCGACCGAGGCGACGCGGCGCTCGATCCTTGAAAAGGAGCAGCGCATGGCGCGCTACCTGGTCGAGCGGCTCGATCCGGGACTTTCGGAGAATGCTTCCAATCGCCTGGTCGATCGTGTGCGCATGGAGCAGACGATAGCCTGGCAGACGGCCGAGCAGTCGCGCTCACGCCCGACCGTGGCCGACGAAGCCGAACACGCTCATTACTATCTGGCCAATGTGCTCTATCGCGTCGCTCCGGTGCTGCACGAGAACCTGGCCGAGGCGGCCACCCGTGCCTGGGGCGTGGATCTGTGGCCCGGCGATCTCCCCTCCGTGCTGCGTTTCGGCTCCTGGGTGGGTGGCGACATGGACGGCAATCCAAACGTCACCGGCGAAACGGTGATGGAAACGCTGACCGAGCAGCGCCGCCAGGTGATCGGCAACTACCTCAAGGAAGTCCGTCGCCTCAATCGTCTGCTCAGTCAGACAGAAGGACGCGTGGGGGTTACTGCCGAGATCCGTGAGCGCGTGGCCGAGTATCGCCGGTTGCTGCCGCAGCAAGCGGAGGCCATTCCGAGTCGCCATGCCGATATGCCGTATCGGGAACTGCTCTACCTGGTCGAGGCGAGGCTGCGCGCCACCGTGGAAGAAGGTGAAGGCGCCTATGGTCATGTCGATCAGTTCGCCCGAGATCTCAAGCGTATTGCCGAGAGCCTGAAGGCCAACCGCGGCCGTCGCGCCGGGCTGTTTCCAGTCGGGCGGCTGCTCAGGCGGGTCGATATTTTCGGTTTTCACCTGGCCGCCCTCGATTTGCGCATCGACTCGGGCGACCTGCACGAGGCCGTCGCCGAATTGATCGACGACGCCGATTGGCCTGACCGGGACCCAGAAGAACGCACCCGGTATCTGACCGATGCCGTAGGTCGGGGTCACATCCCCGACGGACGAGACGGCGCCAGCCATCCTGTCTACAAACTGCTATCGGCAGCTGCCCGCGCCCACGAGAAATTCGGCGAGCGCGCGATCACCACGCTGATCATCTCCATGAGCCGTAATGCCGACGACATCCTGGCGGCGTGGTTCATGGCGCGTGCCGCCGGCGTGGATCGTCACCGGCTCGACATCGTGCCGCTGTTCGAGACCGTCGACGATCTGATCGCGGCCGAAGGCGTGATGAAGGGGCTGCTGGCACTGGACGTGTGGCGCGAGCTGCTTGCCGCGCGCGACAACCGCCAGACGGTGATGCTGGGCTATTCGGATTCCAACAAGGATGGCGGCATGGTCGCTTCGCGCTGGTCGCTGCAGGATGCGCAGCGCAAGCTGCTCTCGCTGTTCGAGCAACACGGCATGAAGGTCACCTTTTTCCATGGCCGGGGCGGTACCGTCGGTCGTGGCGGTGGCAAGACCCCGCGTGCCGTGCTGGCCGCACCGGCCGGTTCGGTCGGCGGAAGACTACGCATGACCGAGCAGGGCGAGGTGATTCATCGCAAGTACGGTCTGCGAACCATCGCGATAAGAAACCTGGAACAGACAACCGGGGCGGTGATTCAGGCCGGTTTCGTCGACAGCGACCCGGATTCCGAGGAAGGCCCCTGGCGCCGGGCCATGGCGCGCCTGGCCGAACTCTCGCGCGCGGCCTACCGCGACCTGGTCTACGGCGACGAGGCCTTCGGCGAGTACTTCCGCCTGGCCACGCCCATCGACGTGATTGAGCGCCTGCGGATCGGCTCTCGGCCGGCCTCGCGGGCGAAGAAGACCGGTATTTCCGGCCTGCGCGCCATTCCCTGGGTATTCGCCTGGGGCCAGTCGCGACAGGGTCTTCCGGGATGGTACGGTCTGGGAAGCGGGCTCGAGCAGCTGATCGACGAGCTCGGTTTCGAGCCGGTCGCCGAAATGGCGCACGAATGGTTGTTCTTTTCAAACCTGCTTGCCGACGCCGAAATGGCGATGGCCAAGGCCGACATCGGTATCGGACGCCGCTACGCCGAACTGGCCGGAGAACTGGGCGAGCGCTACTTTCCGACCATCGAAGAAGAGTTTGCCCGAACCCGTGAAATGATCTGCCGGGTCAAGGGCCAGGACGGCCTGCTCGACCAGGATCCCACGCTCAAGCGATCGATCCTGCTGCGCAATCCCTATGTCGATCCGATGAGCTTCACTCAGGTGGAATTGCTCAAGCGCTGGCGAGCCGGCGGCTCGAAGGACGAGGTCCTGGAGCAGGCCCTGATCGACAGCGTGCACGGGATCGCCCAGGGGCTGCAGAACACGGGCTGAGCCCATTACTCAATCAGGATTTAGCGATTTCACGTTTTCTTGAGCGTTCATGCAGGACTTGAGGGCTGCATGACGGCAGGCTGACAGCGAGTTTAACCGAGGAGTTGTGCAATGAAGCTGTCTGTCAATCGCGCCCACCTTATCGCCGGCCTGGCCTATGCCGCACTGGGCATGGGGCTGGGCATTTACATGGCCGCCGCCCAGAACCACGTCCAGCATGTCACCCACGCGCACCTGTTGCTCGCCGGTTTCCTGCTTTCCGTGATCTACGCCATCATTCATCGCCTGTGGCTGCCGGATCGCGACGGCTGGCTGCCGTGGCTGCAATTGGCCTTGCATCACGCTGGCGTGGTGCTGATGGTGACCGGCCTGTTCCTGCTCTATAACGGCCGATTCAGTCATGGCCAGCTCGAGCCGATCCTTGCCGGCTCGTCCATCCTGGTGCTGCTGGCCCTGCTGATGATGCTGGCCATGGTGATCAAAGCGGGACGAATCCCCGCCGCGGAGCAATTCCAGCCCCAATCGCATGGCACCGGCGGCGCAGAATCGGTATAATTCTCCGCTTGCCGGCGCCGGTGTAGCTCAGTAGGTAGAGCAACGCATTCGTAATGCGTGGGTCGGCGGTTCGACTCCGTCCACCGGCACCATGAATATCGAAGGAGCCCCGTCACTCGACGGGGCTTTTTCGTATCCAGAGTTCCACGCATTACGAATGCGCGGGTCAGTCACCGCGCTTCAGGGCGGGGCTTTACTGCCGGTTCGCTTCGAATTCGAAGATCAGTTCGACTTCATCGCCGACGAGATCGCCCTCGACGCCGTAGGTCATGCCCCACTCGCTGCGCTTTATGGTGGTGCGTGCAGAGACGCCGAGTGTTTGTTTTCCGTGTCCCATGGGATATTCGCCGGACTTGTTGATGGTCACATCCAGCTCGACCGGTTGCGTCTGTCCCAGCAGGGTGAGATCGCCGACGAGTGTGCCATTTTTGTCGCTTTTCGGGCGCCACTCGGTTGCCTCGAAGCGGATCGTCTCGTGATCGTCGGCATCCAGGAAGTCGTCGTTGCGCAGGTGCTCGTCGCGTTTTTCGTGGTTGGTGAACACGCTGTCGGCCTGGATGATCACTTCGCCTTCGTTCAGTTCGTTGGCTGACTCGTTGTAGACGAAGCTGCCCTTGGCTTCGAGGAACTGGCCCAGCGTGTCGGCGTAACCGACATGCTCCACCAGGAAGCCGACGGAAAAGTGATCTTCGTCGATCTGGTACTCGACCGGCTCGCCGAAGGATGGGTTCGAGAGTCCGAGGGCAAGCGCGGCCAGCGTGCAACGGATAATAGGTGTCGTATTCATGAGATTCTCCAATCGGGATGTTCCGTGGGCCGGCGGTTTCTGAACAGCCAGGCGATGTCGATGGTGAAGGAAGCGCAAAGCGCCAGCAGTGCGACGGCCAGGAGGGTCAATCGCAGGGGTTCGGTGACGATCGGCAAAAGGGCGATCGGCAGTACACTGACCTGGACCACGCAGACCAGTTTGCGGCGGAAGCTGTCGGGGAGTGGTTTAGACAGCCAGGGCCAGATCAGCGCGCCGGCGAGGAAAGCCGGGCGCATCAGTCCGATGGCCAGCACCCAGGCCGGCGCCAGGCCGGAAAGCCAGAGTCCGGCGCACAGCACGAGGATGAGTGCGGCGTCGGTTTCCATGTCGAAACGCGCGCCGAAGGCGCTGGACTCACCCTTGCGCCTGGCCAGCCAGCCGTCGATACCGTCCAGTGACAGCGAGATCAGCGTCAGGCCCACGATCATGCCCGCTTGCTCGATGAAGAGACCGGGCTGAACGAGGGCCCCGGCGAGGGCGCAGGTGATCGTGGCGCGCAGCAGGGTGACCCGGTTGGCCCAGCCGAGATCGTGCTTGTCGGGAAGCGCCAGCATCAGGATCGAAGCGACGACGGCAAAGACCGACACAGCCACTGCCGTGACTTGCCAGATCGGGCCGGACGGGGGCGTAAGCAGCACTGCGAGTCCACCCGCAGCCAGCGCTCCGGCAGTCAGTTCCGCTTTGATCACAGGACTTGTCATCGCAAGCTGCTCGCTTGTCTTACCACCTGATCATCTCACATCTGATTTACTGGATACATCAACGTCAGCGTCACTGGGTTATCGTGATAGTGACGACTTATTGGAGTGAGGCAGCCTCATGAGTGGAACTGCTCGGGCTTTCTGGATCGTCGCGCCCGGCCGTGGCGAGATTCGCAGCGAGTCGCTACCGGATGTGGCCGGTGACAGGGTGCTTGTGCGGACTGTGTTCTCCGGCATCAGTCGCGGGACCGAGGCGCTTGTGTTCAACGGGCAAGTGCCGTCCTCGGAGTACGAGCGCATGCGCGCACCGTTCCAGCAGGGTGATTTTCCCGGCCCGGTGAAATACGGCTACAGCGCGGTCGGAGTCGTGGAGGACGGACCCGAGGTGTGGCGGGGACGAGCGGTGTTCTGCCTGCATCCGCACCAGGAGCGTTTCGTGGTGCCGGCCGAATCGGTCGTGTCGTTGCCTGAGGATGTGCCGGCCACGCGTGCGGTACTGGCGGCCAACATGGAAACCGCCGTGAACGCCGTCTGGGATGCCGGTATCGGCCCGGGCGATCGCGTGGCGGTTGTCGGTGCCGGCGTGATCGGATCACTGGTTGCCTGGCTGGCCGGTCGCATTCCCGGGACGGACGTCACGTTGATCGATCTCCAGACCCGGCGCGAGCGCCTCGCGGAGCGGTTGGGCGTGGGCTTTGCCGCACCCGGGCAGGCCGAGGGCGACTGCGACGTGGTCGTGCACGCCAGCGGCAGCGAATCCGGCCTGGCGAGCGCGCTGGCCCTGGCCGGCAACCAGGCCCGCGTAGTCGAGATGAGCTGGTACGGGACGACGCGCCCGGCGGTGCCGCTGGGTGAGGCCTTTCACTCGCGGCGGCTCTCGCTGATCTCGAGCCAGGTCGGGCAGCTCCCGCCCGAGCGGCAGCCGCGCTGGACGTATCGGCGGCGGCTGGAGCTGGCGCTGCGGCTGTTGACTGATCCAGCGCTCGATCACCTGATATCGGGTGCGAGTTCTTTCGAGAATCTGGCCGAGGACATGCCCGGGTTGCTGGGGCATTCGGGTGATGTGCTGTGCCATCGCATCGAGTACGGGCACGAGAAGTGAGCCCGCACTTGACGATTTCGCGCCCCGGGGCAGGATAGAAATTCAATGCGAGGAAGGAAAGCATGTACACACTGACCGTTCGCGATCACTTCATGATCGCCCACAGTTTTGCCGGGGAGATCTTCGGACCGGCGCAGCGCCTGCACGGCGCGACCTACGTCGTCGACGCAAGTTTCAGCCGGCCCGAACTGGACGACGACGACCTGGTCGTCGATATTGGACTGGCCGGTAAGGTCCTCGGCGAGATCCTGGCCGAATTCAACCACCGCAATCTCGACGAGATCGACGAGTTTTCGGGGCGGAACACGACCACCGAATTCATGGCCCGAGTGGTTTTCGATCGCCTGGCCGGTGCGATTTCCGAGGGCCGACTGGGATCCGCTGCCGACGGGTTGGGATACTTGAAGGTCGAGCTCAAGGAATCGCACCAGGCCTGGGCCAGCTTCGAAGGCGCGCTTTGAGCCAGCGACTTTGCATGATCGTTCCCGGCGACCCGGCGCAGCGCACCGGCGGTTACCTGTACGACCAGCACATCGTGCGCCAGCTTCGAGACCTGGGCTGGTCGGTCGAGGTGATCGGGCTCGAGGGGCGCTTCCCCGATGCCGACGATCTTGCCGCCAGGGCGATGCACCGGGCCTTGTCGGGGTTGCCCGATGGCGCCGCCGTGGTCATCGATGGACTCGCCCTCGGCGGCCTGCCCGACGCCGTGGCCGCCCATGCCGGGCGCCTGGATATCAGCGCGCTGGTGCATCATCCCCTGGCCGACGAGACCGGCCTGGATGCAGGGGTTCGGGATCGGTTGCTGGCGCGCGAAACCCGATCGTTGGAAGCTTGCCGCAGGGTCATTGTCACCAGCCCGTTCACGGCGCGTCGACTGCGGGAACTGGGTCTTGATCCACGAACTCCCCGGGTCGTCGAGCCGGGCGTGGACAAGGCAGAGACGGCCGAACCGGTCGCGGAACGGCTGCAGGGCCGCGAGCCGAAAGGCCCGGAGCGCTTGCTCTGCGTGGCCAGCCTGACGCCACGCAAGGGCCAGGACGTGCTCGTGCGGGCGCTGGCGCAACTGACCGAGCGGGACTGGCACTGCATCCTGGCCGGCTCGGACACGCGCGATGCGGGCTTTGCCGGGCGCGTTGCCGACTTGATTCGGGAAGCCGGCCTGATCGATGGCATCGATTGCATTGGCGAGTGCGATGAGAATGCGCTCGAGGCCGAGTATCGCCGGGCCGGCCTGTGCCTGCTGCCCTCGCATTACGAAGGCTACGGCATGGTGGTCGGGGAAGCGCTGGCGCGGGGGTTGCCGATGATCACGACGACCGGTGGCGCACTGGCGCAGACCGCACCGGACGACTGCTGCTTGCGGGTCGAGCCGGCCGACGCCGACGCGCTGCGCGACGCTCTGGCTCAGTGGTTGGACGACGCCGGCTTGCGTCGGCGCCTGACGGGCAATGCCGTCGCCCGGCGCGAACATTTGCGCAGCTGGTCTCAGGCGGGGCGCGAATTTGCCGCCGCCCTGGAGGGGGACCGGAGCCGATGACGAACGAGGCGGCCCGTTTCGAAGGCGACTGGCTCGCGCTGCGCGAGCCGGCGGATCACGCCGCGCGATCAGCGCCACTGGCCGATCGGCTATCGGAATGGCTGAAGAGCGCGGACCGGCTGCGAATCATCGATCTGGGCGCCGGCACGGGGAGCAACCTGCGCTGGCTGGCGCCGCGCCTGGATGCGCAACAGGACTGGCTGCTGATCGACCATGACGCCGCGTTGCTGGCGCGAGCGCGTGAAGGCTTCGCCGCCGGCAGCTCGGGGAAACCGGCGATCCGGGCACAAACGCGTTGCCTCGACCTGGCCGGCCTCCCGCGCGAGGTGTTCGATGACGCGGACCTGGTCACTGCCGCAGCCTTGTTCGACCTGGTCTCGGCAAACTGGATCGATTCCCTGGTCGAATGGATCGCGCACAGCGGCGCGGCCGCGCTGTTTGCACTCACGGTGGATGGCCGGCGCCACTTCGTCGATGAAGACGGTCGGTGGATCGACGACGAGCGCGACCGGCGTATGGAAACACTTTTCAACCGGCACCAACAACGAGGCAAGGGCTTGGGCGAAGCGCTCGGACCGAAGGCCGCCAGCGTGCTGCCAGCCGCGCTGGAGAAAGCGGGCCTGGCTGTCCGGATCGACGAGTCGGACTGGCGGCTTGGCGCCGCCGATGGACGAACGCTGGCACTCGGTTCGGCGCTGCTGGATGACTGGATGCGGGCTGTCGTGGCGCAGTCGCCGGAGGATGCAGCGTGTGTCGAATCCTGGTATCGAACCCGTCGAAACGAACTGGAAAACGGGCGCATCGGCCTGGTCGTCGGCCATGTCGACGTGCTGGCCCTGCCGTAATCATGATGACTGAGCGACGCCGGGTCGGACCGCTGCCGCGCTGGACGGTCAGTCTGGGCGTGCTCGGGATGCTGCTGTGGTGGCTGGATCCGGTCGCGATTGCGGCGGAAATTTCGGATTTCTCCCCGCTCTGGCTGGTGGCGGCGCTGGTCGTCACGCTCATCCAGATGTCGCTGTCGGCCTGGCGCTGGCGCTTTACCGCGCACCGCCTGGATCTTTCACTGCCGTGGCTGCGGGCGCTGGGCGACTATTACCTGGCGGTGTTCATCAATCAGGTGCTGCCGGGCGGGATGGCCGGCGATGCGTTGCGCGCACACCGTCACGCCCGCGATACCGGCTCGACGGGGCCGGCCTGGCGGGCGGTCATCATCGAGCGTGCCTCCGGTCAGTTCGTGGTCGCGCTGGGTACCGTGGTGATTCTCGGGCTGGTGCCGGTCTGGCGTGAGGTCTGGTCGGCGGCCCAGCACGACAGGGTCGGTGCGGGGCTTCTGACACTGCTCGCGTTGCTGTCGCTGGCCGTTGCCTTGGCGGCGGTCGCTCGGCGATGGCCGGCATTCTGGCGTGTGCTGCGCGAGGACATTCACGCAGCCCTGCTGGCACGGGCGGCCTGGCCGCGCCAACTCGCTTCCTCCGTAGCGATCGTGTTCAGCTATGTCCTGGTGTTTGCCCTGGCCGGTCGTGCCGTCGGTGTCGGCGTCGAGTTCACCTTGCTCCTGGCCGTTGCATTGCCGATCCTGCTGGCCATGCTGATACCGCTTTCGGTGGCCGGATGGGGGTTTCGCGAGGCGGCCGCGGCCTCGGTGTGGCTGGCGCTGGGGCTGCCGGCCGAACAGGGTGTGGCGGTGGCGATGGCCTACGGGCTCGTCAACCTGGCCGCGTCACTGCCCGGCGCATTGCCGCTGCTGGTCAGGCCCCGCCAGGGGCAGCGCGCAGATCGACGTCGACGAGCAGTTCGTCTTCGAGCGAAAAGGGCCTGAAGGGCGGTCGGCGGGCCTGGTCGAGCCGTTCGATCACGGGCAGGTTCAGGCTGTTCCGCCCCGAGCCGATGATCAAGGGTGCGATGAGCAAGTGCAGGCGATCGAGTGCCTCGGCCTCGATGAAACGCGAAACCGTTTCGGCCCCGCCCTCGATCAGGACCCGATTCAGGCCGTGGGCTTTCAGGGCGGAGAGCACGGCAGCGGGCGAGAAAGCGCCTTGCTCGGGGGTCAACACCAGGCGTTCGACGTGCCCGCTCGCGGGTTCGGGCGATGCTTGCGGACCGACGATGTGCAGCACGCGCGGTGGCCTGCCGCTGGCATTGAACAACGGACCCTCGACTGGAACCCGGCCGCGCGGATCGATGACGACCCGCACCGGGTCGGGCCCGGCAACATGACGGACGGTCAAGCGCGGATGGTCGGCACAGGCGGTGCCGGCGCCGATCACCACCGCGTCGACGAGCGCCCGCAGACGATGCAGGTGCGTACGCGCGGCGGTGCCGTTGATGTAGTGCGAGTGCCCGCTTGCGGTGGCGATCCGTCCGTCGAGACTCTGTCCGAGTTGGGCGATCGCCATGCGGCTTGCCGTGGCCAGCGGCGCCAGCGAATCCAGCAGCGTGCGGGACGCTTCATCGAGCGGTGAATCGCCCTGCCAGTTTCCCGAGGCGAACAGCGTGATGTCGCCCGCCGGGGTGGATCGGCGCCAGCTCTTGCGTTCATGCCAGTCCAGACCGCGCGCCTCGAGCAGCACTTCCCAGATCGATTCACTGTATTTCGTCATAGCTGTCGCTCAAGGCGTCCGGGATGGCAATTCACAAACTAAGACATTGACGAACCCTTCCACATTCAGAGCCCCGGACGCGTTCGCTCGCAAGGCGCGTTGGCGAAGGCATAGTACGGCCTACGTCGAGCCAATGGAACGCAGCGAGCGAGCGAGTCCGAGGCTCCCGAAGGGCTTGCCTCTCGGCGTCCGTGGACTGCGTTCTCGCCGTTCGATGTAGGGTCGCTACTATCTTCACGTCGACGCCTTGCCACGAACGCCGAGAGACAAGCTGAATGAGGCAGGGTTCGTCAATGTCTTAGTTCAGCCGCATGTCGCTTACCGTTTCGGGACATGCGATCATGATGGCACAAGCTGTGAGCGAACCATGTACCAGGTAGAACGCGCGATTTTCGATCTCCGCCGGGGACTCCCGGTCATCATCGACGGCGACCACGAGGGCTCCGATGCCGGCGTTCTGGTCTATCCCGTCGAATCCATCGCGGATACGGATTTGCGAGAGACGCTCGAGCTGGCCGGTGGTGAGCCGGCCCTGACCGTCACACGCCATCGTCTGGAAGCGATGGGGTTTTCCATCCACGCCGAGGCGGCCTGCCTGCCGCTGCACGGGGCCGACGGCCTGCGTGCCGAAGCGCTCTACCTGGCCGCGGCGTCCAGCGAAGGGATCCGGGCCGGGTTGTTCGACGACCCCCGGCCCGCCAGCGCCACCGAACGCGCCGGTCTGGCGCTAATGCGTCGTGCCCTGCTGGTGCCCGCAGCATTGACCGCACGTATCGACGGCAGTCGGCGTGCCGCGCTCGAGTCCATGGTTGCCGAGGGCAGGCTCCTGCGCGTGTCGGCGCGCTCGGCCGAAAGCTGCTTCGAGTCCGGTACCGGGATGCTGCGCCGGGTCAGCGAGGCGGACGTGCCGCTGGCCGAGTCGGTGCGCTCGCGCTTCATCCTGTTTCGCGAGCCTGACGGTCTGCGCGAGCATGTCGCGGTGGTCATCGGCGACGCGGCCAGCTGGGCGGAGGAAGTGCCCGTCCGCCTGCACTCGGCCTGTCTGACCGGCGATCTTTTCGGCAGCCTGCGTTGTGACTGCGGTGAACAATTGCAGAATGCGGTACGGACCATTGCCGATCTCGGCGGCGGGCTCTTGCTGTACCTGGCGCAGGAGGGGCGGGGCATCGGCCTGGCCAACAAGTTGCGAGCCTACGAGCTTCAGGATGCCGGGCTCGACACGGTCGATGCCGACCAGGTACTCGGGTTCAGTGAAGACGAGCGGCGCTATCGCGTGGCCGTCGACATTCTCGCCGCGCTTTCCATTCGTCGCGTCAGGCTGCTGACCAACAATCCCAACAAGGTGCAGGCCCTGGCCGAAGGCGGGATCGACGTTGCCGGGCGCGGCAGCCTGTACGGCCGGGTCACCCGGCAGAATCGGCGTTATCTAGAAGCCAAGGCCCGACGCTCGGGGCACCTGCTGGGCGACGTGCTGGACGAGCAGTAATGCGTCATCGGCTGGTTTCCCGGAGTTACGTTGCTTTCGAACGCTCGGGCGGCCACTCGAGATCCCGGCTGGCTTCGATTACTTGCGCCAGGCGCTCGGCGTAATGGCCCACCAGGCGTTCGCCCAGTTCCGGATTGGCCGAGGCGGCGTCTCCGACGACGCCGGCCGGGTGCAGGTCCCGGGCCAGCCAGGCCCAGGCTGCTTCACCCTGCGGCGCCAGCGGTCCGCGCTGCGGGTAGTTCGGCTCGAAGTCCCGCGCCCGGTCCATGCGAACCAGTTCAGGCGCCAGGTGGCGCATCATGGCCGTTTCGGCCAGGCCGCCGTGCAAGCCGTCGCGCAGTTCGGCGGCGGCGAGCAGGTCGGTGGGGGGTTCGAACTGCATGTAGCTGGCCTTGACTGCCAGCAGGTTGAGACGACGCAATTCGAGCGCGGCGTCATTCATCCAGCCGATGTTGCCGCCGTGGGCGTTGACGAGCACCAGGCGCTCGAGACCGGCACGGGCAAGCCCTTCGCCGACGGCCATGACCTGGCGCTTGAGCTGATCGGCGGAAAGACTCAGCGTGCCGGCAAAATCGGCATGTTCCTCGCTTGCGCCGAGCGAGAGCGGGGGCAGGATCAGCAGGGGGAAATCGTTTTTCAATCGGGCACTGGCGGCGTCGAGCAGGCCTTCGCCGATGATCCGGTCGGTCGCCAACGGCAGGTGGGGGCCGTGTTGTTCGACGGCACCGAGCACCATAGCGGCAACCGGGTTTTGACCTGCCAGGCGGTCGAAGTCGGTAGTGGTCAGTTCGCCCCAGTAGTGACGCATGGTTTCAGCTTCCGGTCGGGCCGTGAACGGCGTAGAGATCGCCCGACGCCAGTCCGTCGGCGCCGGCGGCAAGCCAGCCGCGAATCGTGCTTGGTTGTGCCCATTCAGGCCACAGAAACGCCCGTTGCTCGCCCGCTACCGCATTGTAGCGATAGTCGCCCAGGGCCTCCAGACGGTCTACGCAGGCCTGTGCGCGGGGCAGGGCGCCCGCGACGAACTCCACTGACAGGGCCGGGAGGGGCTGGGACAGGCCTTCGAGCACATCGCTTTCGTGTCCCTCGACATCGATCTTGCAGAAATCCGGCAGGCCGTGACGATCGATGAGAGCATCCAGGGTGGTGATCGCCACCTCGATCTCGTGCGACCAGCGAACGGCAGCGAACCCGGCGTGCCGCCTCGCGACTTCGGCGCGCCAGCCCTGCGAGAGCGACGCGACCGCCGGATGTGTCTCACTCAGCGCCAGGCGACCCCGGCCCGGCCGGGCTCCCACCGCCTGTTCCAGCAGGACCACGCCGGCGTCGCGGCCGTGAAATCGTCGCAGCCAACGCATCATCGAGGGCTGGGGTTCGAGGGCGACGACCCGCGCGCCGAGGCGGCGGAAGGCTCGCGTACGATCACCCAGATGCGCCCCGATATCGAAGACCAGGCCGTCTTTCGGAACGAACGGTTGGTACAGCGCCAGCAGTCCATGCAGGCGACCGGGCCGGCGGTAGCTCCACATCGACCGGGCCAGGCCGAGGATGCTTCGCACCGTCATGAGCGGTGTTCTGCGCGCCCGGGCGGCGCAAGGGCTGATATCAGCGTGTTCATGTTTCCCATTGTGCGCCATTCGTCGTGAACCGGGGCAGGGCGGACGGTCATACGATTCGGCCCCTGACTTGGCTGTTGCTGGCCGGACTGGCGCTGAACCTGCTGCTGGTGCTGCCGGCCTGGTGGCGCGACGGCCAGGTCGGCAGCGTGTGGTTCGCGCCCGAAGCGTGGTTGTTGCCTGCGTTGGCCGCACTCTTGCCGGAGGGGCGATCCGGGCGGGTGCTGCGCCTGGTCCTGGCTGCCGGACTCACACTGGCGATCGTCGCGGGTATTTCCGACGGGCTCGTCCGTTCCGTTCTGGGCCGGCCCCTCAATGTCTTCATCGATGTTCTCATGCTGCGCGCGGGATTCGACCTGATCGAAGGCAGCGTGGGACTATGGGCTGCCATCGGCGCCTCGATCATCGTGGCCATGGGCGTGGCGGTCGTCGCCTGGGCGGTCTGGCGGCTGTTCGTAACCGCGGCCTCGTCCGCCCGGCGCCCGGCGCTGCTGCTTCTTGCGCTCGGGCTGATCGCAAGCCTGCCCTGGGCCGCATCGTATTTGCCGGGTGTCGCTCCCCAGCTACCCGGAATGTGGGCGCAGCAGGTCGAACAGTTCGACCAGACCCGCCGTGCCCGGCGCGAGCTGATTGTGGCGGAGGACGCCCCGGCGTTCGCGGCCCGCGCGTTGCCCGGCCTGGCCGGGCGCGACGTCTATTTCGTGTTCATCGAGTCCTACGGCGCAAGCGTGCTCGACCGGGATCGCTACGCCGGGCGCATGGTTCCGTATCTCGAGCGCTGGGGTGAGCGCCTGGATACGACGGGCCTGGCCGTCGTCAGCGGACGCCTCGAAGCACCCATCCGGGGTGGCCAGTCCTGGCTTTCTCACACCACGGTGCTCAGCGGCCTGACGATCGACAGCCAGCTCTGGTACCGGATGCTGCAGGCACGCGACATCGACGTGCTGACTGAAGATTTTCGCGCCACGGGACATGTGTCGCTCAATCTCGCGCCGGCCATCGTCGACGACTGGCCCGAGGGTGAACGACTCGGTTTCGACCGCGTCTACGCCGCCGGCGACCTCGGCTACGAGGGCCCGTCGCTGGGCTGGGTGACGATGCCGGACGAGTTCACCCTGCACACCTTCAGCGAAAATATACGACCCCGATTCGATGCGCCGGTCTTTGCCCAGATCGCCCTGATCAGCAGTCACTGGCCCTGGAGGCCGGTAATCGAACCCACGCCCGAGCCATCGCGAATCGGCGACGGACGCATCTATGAACGCTGGCACGGTGAGGGCGGGGATCCGGTCTCGCTGCTCTTCGATCCCGCGGCCCAGCGCGAGGCTTACCTGGAAAGCATCGAATACTCGCTCGAGGTCACGTTCGACTGGGCCCGCCAGCTGCGCGATGGCGCGCTGCTGGTCGTGCTCGGCGATCACCAGCCGACGTCGGTGATTACCGGCCGTGGCGCCACGGCGGCCGTGCCGATTCATGTCATCAGCACGGACGAGCGTCTGCTTGCCGGATTCGAACGGCGCGGGTTCGTTTCCGGCCTGGTTCCGGGCAATGATGGACAAGCAGCGGAGATGGCACAGCTACGGCACTGGCTGAGGACGGATTTCGCCCACGATTGAGGTGGAGGGGGTCTCTATCCGGACATTTGCCATGGATGCGCTGGGGGCTTAGTCTATGGCAGACCTTCCACAGCCTGTCCGATCATGCTCGTTGCCAATACGTCAATGCAGTGCCGAGTCTCGCGGCAAGCTGACGGCCGCCCGGGGTTCCTGCATGGCTGATCGCGTTGCCTCGGCAGGGGGGCTGGGGTATCGATTGCGCCTGGGCGGCATCTGGCTGGCGGCCAGCGGGCTGGTGCCCGCCCGCTGGTTTCAGCCGCCCCCGCCGAAGAAGTCCGAACGTGCCGCCCGTACGGGGATGCTCCATGTCGAGATCGTCAGTCATTGCTGGCGCTATGCCCACTTGATGGCTTACCAGCTCAGTTCGCTGGTCAATCATCCGCCCGAGGACGTGGTCGTGACCATGACGGTATTTCATGCGTCGGAAGATGCCGAAACCGTCCGCCTGCTCGAGTACTTCGGTGCGATGGAGGTGCCCAACGTGTCCTGGAACTGGCAGGCGCGCGACAAGACGTTGCTGTTTCGCCGCTCGATCGGGCGCAACGAGGCGGCGTTGGCCAGTGGCGCCGACTGGGTCTGGTTTACCGACTGCGACGTGGTCTTTCACGAGGGCTGCCTCGA
Organism: Wenzhouxiangella sp. 15190; assembly: GCF_003417465.1. Classification (GTDB taxonomy): domain Bacteria; phylum Pseudomonadota; class Gammaproteobacteria; order Xanthomonadales; family Wenzhouxiangellaceae; genus Wenzhouxiangella. The sequence goes on along the minus strand of NZ_QVMV01000011.1, from coordinate 76,197 downwards.
CGGCCTGGGGAAAGCGCTGCAGGGAAGCCGGGAGGCGCTGGTGTATCCCGACCACGAGTTCTGCTCACCCGTCTACGAGCCCGGGGATCCGGTGCTGGAGGCCGCGCGCGAGCCTTGTCTGGTCGAGATCGACACGGCGACTTTCGTTCGCCAGGAGCGCACACGGGCAACCGGACCATTGCAGATTACCCACGGCGACGTTGCTCGTGCATGCGGTTATTGCAGGGACATTCCCGTCTATCAGCAGCCGACCGACCGCTGGGCCAAGGCCCAGGAGGATCGTGCTTTTCGCTGGCTGCTGGGCACGGGTGGAAAGCCGGTTGAGATTCCTTCCGTTTATCGCATTCGTCACCAGGCCAAGGGTCGCTACCGCAGGCGGGGCGTTCACAGCCGACTGCGTACACGGGTTCGTCAGGCCCAGTTGCGAGTGCGTGAGCGCGGAAACAGCGCCGATGCCGACCAGACATGATGAGTTGACCCGCGTATGGTCAAGACGCGAATTCGTTTCCACATCGGCGCGCACAAGACGGCCACGACCCACCTGCAGATGACCCTGGCCCGCTGTGATCTCGCGGCCGGTACGCGTTACGTGCCGCTCAAGCGGTTGCGTCGACTGCTGACCTCCAGGGTGAGGAAGGGACGGCTGATCGTGCCGTGGCATCGCTGGTATTCGGGTACCTGGCTGTTTTCCGACGAGAACATTCTGGGGACCACGGCCAACGGCCTCAGAATGTATCCGCGCCCGGCGACCGCGCTGCAGTATTTCTCGGATTGTGATCTGTTCGTGTTCCTGTGTATTCGCAGTTACGACAGCTTTTTGCCCTCGGCCTGGGGTGAGCGCCTCTGGCATCACGAATTCCAGCCCTTCGAGCCGGCGATGCCGCAACGTCGATGGACCGACGTGGTCGATGATTTGCACGCGGCGCTGCCCGGGGTGCCGATTCACGTCTGGCGCTATGAGGACTACCGGGTGCATGCCGAAGCCATCACCCGCTACTACGCCGACGGCGCCATCGAGCGTTTTCCACCGCCCCGGCAGTCGCAGCCCAAGTCCGGTTTTTCGGCCCGCGCGGTCGCGGAGCTGGAAAGATATGCCGGATCCAAGATCGGCAAGCAGCGGCTTGAGTCAATTCGCGAGCGATTTCCGGTGGGTGATGACTATCCCCGATACGATCCATGGAGTGATGGGCAGAGGAATTCGCTTCGCCAGATGTACAGCGAGGATATCCGGGCCCTGCAGGAACGCGTCAACGTCTGGGAACCCTGAACGCACAAGGGTCACGCCGCCAGGTCGATTACGGCAGCGCCGGTGAAGCGGCCATTCCGCAAATCCTCGAGGGCCTGGTTGACCTGTTCCAGCCGGTAACGATGGACGGTGGTCCTGATCGGAACCCGGGGTGCCAGGGCCAGGAATTCCTCGCCGTCGCGGCGCGTCAGGTTGGCAACTGAACTGAGGCTGCGTTCTTCCCAGAGTTTGTGATATGGGAATGACGGTATATCGCTCATATGGATGCCGCCGCTGACCACTTGCCCGCCGCGGTCGATATGATTCAGTGCCGTGACCATCAGATCGCCCACCGGGGCGAACACCAGGGCGGCGTCGAGTGTCACCGGCGGTGTCTCGTCACTGCCACCGGTCCAGGCCGCACCCAGTTCGCGGGCCAGTTGCTGGGCCGCGTCATCGCCGGGACGGGTGAAGGCATAGACTGACTGGCCGAAGTGCTGCGCGAGCTGCGCGAGGATATGGGCCGCGGCGCCGAAGCCGTAGATGCCGATGCGGGTATTGTTCTCGCCGCCGGCCAGTCGCCAGGTACGGTAGCCGATCAGTCCGGCGCACAAGAGGGGTGCAATATCCAGCGGGGTGGCTTCGGGCGGCAGCGGAAAGCAGAAGGGTGCGTGGGCGCGGGCATATTCGGCGAATCCGCCGTCGAGCGTGTAGCCGGTGAACTCGGCCGATTCACAAAGGTTCTCCCGGCCGCGACGGCAGAAGCGGCAGTCGCCGTCGGTGCGGCCCAGCCAGGGCACGCCGACGCGGTCGCCGACCGACAGATCAGGGACGTCGTCGCCCAGGGCCACCACCCGACCGACGATCTGGTGGCCCGGAATGAGCGGCAGCTTCGGTGCGTCGAGCTCGCCGTCGACGATGTGCAGGTCGGTACGGCAAAGTCCGCAGGCTTCCACGCGCAACAGAACCTGGTCGTCGGCCTCGATCGTCGGCACGGCAACCCGGCGTGATTCGAGTGGCCGGCCGGCACCCTCGAACACCATTGCGCGCATGGTCTCGGGAATCGATTCGGTCATGACCTGTTCAGCCTGTCCGGATGAGGGTTGCAACGTCAGTGTAGATCGAATGTCCGTTCAGCGCATGCTCAGGGAGCATCTCTTTGTGCGTGCTAGTCTCTGTATTGATTCTTGAATGGGGACGGATTGATGCGTGTTTTTCTCTTTGTTTTCATGCTCCTGGCGCCCGCCGCATATGCTAGTTGCGAACTTTCCTCGGCGCGACTGGACAACGAGTTGCTCAAGGTGGGCGATTCCGAACGCAAGGTAATCGGGCATGATCCCGACCGCACCGTGCAACTGGAAAACCGGCGAGGCGGCGCCGCCGGCATTCGCTACGATTTCTACCTGCGTGGCAAGACCATCCAGGTCCATGTGCGCGGCGGCCGGATTTCCAGGATCTGCCATTTCAATGATTGAATTCGGTGAGGCCCTGCCATAATGTCGGCTATCGACTTTGTGGAGATGAGAGATGCAACTGGATCAGGCGAGTGCCACCATCGAGAAACTCTGGCAGGAGAGCATCATCGACGAGTTGGTCGAGTACATCCGCATTCCCGCCAAGTCGCCGGACTTCGATCCCGACTGGGAAGAGAACGGCTACATCGACGCGGCGGTGGACCATATCGCCCGCTGGTGCCGCGACCAGCCCATCGAGGGACTGCAGGTCGAAGTCGTTCGCCTGGAAGGGCGCACACCCCTGATTTTCATGGAAGTGCCGGGCACGATCGACGACACGGTGCTGCTCTACGGCCATCTCGACAAGCAGCCGGAAATGACCGGATGGTCGGAAGGGCTCGGTCCCTGGAACCCGGTCATCAAGGATGGCAAGCTTTACGGCCGTGGCGGTGCCGACGATGGTTATGCGCCTTACGCCTCCCTGGCGGCCATCCGCGCACTGCAGGAGCAGGGCAAGCCGCATGCGCGCTTCGTGCTGATCATCGAGGGTTGCGAGGAGTCCGGTAGCTACGACCTGCCGGCCTATATCGACCACCTGGCCGAGCGCATCGGTTCGCCCTCGCTGGTGGTCTGTCTCGATTCGGGGGCGGGCAACTACGAGCAGCTGTGGATCACGACGTCGTTGCGGGGCATGGCGGCCGGCACCCTGCACGTCGATATCCTGACCGAAGGCGTGCACTCGGGCATGGCCTCGGGCATCGTGCCGTCGAGTTTCCGGATCGCCCGGCAGCTGATTTCGCGCCTGGAGGACGAGACGACCGGGCGGATCCTGCCCGAGGCGCTGCAGGCGGAGATTCCACGGCAGCGCCGGGAGCAGTTGGCGGCCGTGGCCGAGGAACTGGGCGAGGGCGTTAGTCAAGCCTTTCCCTGGGTCGAGGGTGCCGAGCCGATGGGCGAGGACCCCCTCGATCGGCTGCTCAACCGCAATTGGGGAGCGGCGTTGTCCGTCACGGGGGCCGGCGGCCTGCCGGATCTGGGCTCGGCCGGCAACGTGTTGCGTCCGGGTACCTCACTGAAGCTGTCCATGCGCCTGCCGCCGACGCTCGACGGCGACGAGGCGACCGAGCGCGTCAAGCAGATCCTGGAATCCGATCCACCCTACGGTGCGAAAGTGCGTTTCGAGCCCGAGGCCGCCGCAACCGGGTGGAATGCGCCGGAGGTCATCCCCTGGCTCGACGATGCCTGCCAGAGTGCCTCAAGGGCCGTCTACGGCAAGCCGGCGATGTACATGGGCGAGGGCGGCACGATTCCCTTCATGGCGATGCTGGGCGAGACCTTCCCGGATGCCCAGTTCCTGATTACCGGCGTGCTGGGGCCGAAGTCGAATGCGCACGGACCCAATGAATTTCTGCACCTGTCCTATGCGAGCAAGCTGACTACGGTGGTTGCCGGCGTTCTGGCCGACCATGCCGTTCGCGCACGCTGAGGCTGGTATGGACTACCGCGCTCTCATTCGCGACGTGCCCGACTGGCCGGAACCGGGCGTGGTGTTCAAGGACATCACCCCGCTACTGGCCGACCCCAAGGGCCTGGCCTGGGCGGTCGATCGACTCTACGAGCCTTTCGTCGGCAAGGGAATCGACCTGGTTGCCGGGATCGAGTCGCGCGGCTTCATCTTTGCCGTCGGTGTGGCTCGGGCTCTGGGCGCCGGGTTCATCCCGGTCAGAAAGCCCGGCAAGTTGCCGCGACCGACGGTTCGGTGCGACTACGAACTGGAGTACGGCAACGATGCGGTGGAAATGCACGCCGATGCAGTGGTCGAAGGGCAACGGGTGCTGATCGTGGACGACGTTCTGGCCACCGGCGGCACCATGGGGGCGACCTGCGAACTCCTGGCCGATACGGGGGCGGACGTTGTCGGGGCTGCGGTGCTGATCGAACTCGGCTTTCTCGAAGGCGCCGGGCGCGTTACCGCCCCGCTGCACTCGGTGCTGGTTTATTGAATCGAAGCCGCCTGGCCTTGTGCCGGTGTTGAACGCGCTGGGGGTGAAGACAGTCGAGCCAGCGGCTATCATGCCTTCAGGTTTCAATCAGCGAGTCATCAACCCCATGCCCGAGCAATTCCGAACGGTGATCGAGCCGTTTCGCATCAAGGCCGTCGAGCCGATCGCCATGACCACCCGGGAAGAGCGGGAAAAATTTCTGAAATCAGCGCATTACAACCCGTTCAAGCTGAAGTCCGAGCAGGTAATCATCGACCTGTTGACCGACAGCGGTACCTCGGCGATGAGTGCCGAACAGTGGGCCGGCATGATGCGTGGCGACGAGTCCTATGCCGGCTCGACAAGCTGGCAACGTCTGGAACGAGAGATTCGGGACCTGACCGGCTATCCGCATATCCTGCCGACGCACCAGGGCAGGGCGGCCGAGCGGATTCTCTACAGCCATCTCGGGGGGGAGGGCAAGGTTTTCCTGAACAACACCCATTTCGACACCACACGCGCCAATATCGAGTACAGCGGTGCCGAGGCGATCGACTGCGTCACGCCGGAGGCCGGCAAGGCCGACAGCGATTTTCCCTTCAAGGGCAATGCCGATGTCGCACGCATGGCCGAAATCGTCGAAGAGCGAGGCGCCGAGAACATCGCTGCGATCATCTTGACGGTGACCAACAATTCCGGCGGCGGCCAGGCGGTGAGCATGGCCAACACACGAGCGGTCAGGGATCTGTGTCGCAAGCACGGCATCCTGTTCATTCTCGATGCCTGCCGCATCGCCGAGAACGCCTGGTTCATCAAGCAGGACGAGGAAGGTTACGCCAGCAAGTCCTGCCGCGAGATCGCCACGGAGATGTTCGGCCTGGCCGACGGCTGCGTGTTCAGCGCCAAGAAGGACGCGCTCGTGAACATGGGCGGCTTCCTGGCGCTCGATGATGCCGAGCTGGCCGAACACTGCACCAGCGTGTTGATCATCACGGAGGGTTACACGACATACGGCGGCCTGTCGGGCCGTGACATGGAAGCGATCGCCATCGGGCTCGACGAGATCTTCAACGAGGACTACCTGCGCTATCGCACGCGCTCGACCGCCTACCTGGGCGAGCACCTCGACAAGCTGGGCATTCCGGTGATCAAGCCGATCGGCGGCCATGCCGTCTACGTCGACGCCGGCCAGCTCTATGATCATCTCCCGGTCGATCAGTACCCCGGCCAGTCTCTGGTGTGCGAGCTCTACAAGATGGCCGGTATCCGTTCGGTGGAAATCGGCTCGGTGATGTTCGGCAAGTATGACGAAGAGGGCAAGTTGATACCGGCCCCGCGGGAGCTCGTGCGCCTGGCCATTCCGCGTCGAGTGTATACCCAGAGCCATGTCGACTACCTGATCGAGGCCTTCGAGATCGTGCGTGACCAACGGCACGCGGCGCCGGGCTACCGGATCACCTGGGAACCGCGTTTTCTGCGTCATTTCACCGCGGACTTCGAGCCGATCGGGTAGGGAGGATTGCGCCCAAAGCGCTGCGGGGCCAATATGTGGGAGAGATGGCGCCGTAGGTCGGGGTTACATCCGCGACGAACGAGACCTTGGACGCCCCCGCAACCGGAAATCGCCAGGATCGGAGCGAGATCATGACAATCGAACCCGCCCAATACCCGAAAATGCTGGACGAACTGCGTGCCAGCTTCGATCAGGGCGTTACGCGCTCCCTGGCGTGGCGCCGCGAGCAGCTGGCCAACATTTCCCGCATGCTGGAGGAAAACGAGGAGCGCGTCGCGGAAGCCCTGGCCGAGGATCTCGGCAAGCCGCCGCAGGAAGTCCTGCTGGGCGAGACGGCGCTGATCTTCAGTGAAGTCGATCATGCCCGCAAGCGCCTCAAGCGCTGGGCGAAACCGAGACGGGTGCCCACACCCATGGTCGGCAAGCCCGGCAGGAGTTGGGTGCAGCCCGAACCCTATGGCGTGGTGCTGATCATCGGCGCCTGGAACTATCCCATTCAACTGCTTCTCAGCCCGCTGATTCCGGCGCTGGCGGCCGGTAACTGCGCGGTTGTCAAACCCTCGGAAGTGGCCGTGGCCACCTCGAAGTTGATGGCTGAACTGATTCCGGAGTATCTGGACGAGCGCGTGGTGCGTGTTGTCGAGGGTGCGGTCGAGGAAACCACGGAACTGCTCAAGCAGCGCTTCGACCATATCTTCTATACGGGGGGATCCGCCGTGGGCCGGATCGTCATGCGCGCCGCTGCCGAACATCTCACCCCGGTCACACTGGAGCTCGGCGGAAAGAGTCCCTGCGTGATCGACCAGGGGGCTGATCTCGAATCGGCGGCTCGACGACTGATCTGGGGCAAGTGTCTCAATGCCGGCCAGACCTGCATCGCGCCCGACTACGTGCTGGTCACGCCGGGTGAGCGAGACAAGCTTATCGGCGCCATCGAGCACGAACTGTTCGAGATGTACGGTTCCGATCGACTCGGCAGTGCGGATTACTGCAAGATCATCAATCGCCGTCATTTCGACCGCTTGCGCGCATTGCTCGACAGTGGGCACGTGGTCATCGGCGGCCGCATCGACGAGGAGAGCTGCCGTATCGAACCGACCGTGCTGACCGACGTCGCAGCCGACTCGCCGGTGATGCAGGAGGAAGTTTTCGGCCCCATCCTGCCGATCCTGGAAGTGGATGACCTGGATGAAGCAATGGCCTTCATAGGTCGTGGCGAGAAACCGCTTTCGGCATACCTGTTCACCCGCTCGGGCGAGTCAGAACGACGCTTTGCCGAGTCGGTTTCGACCGGTAATCTCTGCATCAATGACACGCTGATGTTCATGTCGGTGCCGGAGTTACCTTTCGGCGGTGTGGGCAACAGCGGCATGGGGCAGTATCACGGCAAGGCGGGCTTCGATCGCCTGTCGCATCTCAAGGCGGTGATGAAGCGCGGCCGCTTCCCGGAGATCCCGATCCGTTTCCCGCCCTACAGCAAGACAAAGATGCGGCTTCTGAAATGGTTTAGTTGAACTGGTACACGAGAGGGGAGAAATGGAGGAACAACGACACGACGGCGTGGCCGAGTCCGTCGAGCGCGGATGGGGTCGTTTGCGCCTGGTGCCCGAGTGGTTATGGTGGCCGATCAATGCCGTGCAGCTCGTTTTCACGCTGCTGTGGTCGGCCGGCTGCATCACACTGGCCTTGCTGGTGTGGCTGGTGTTCGGCAGTGAGCGCATTCCCCTGCGTATGGCGGCTTGGCTGTGGGCGCCGGGCCTGATTCTCGGAGCCGGGGCGCGGCTGAAAGTCTCGGGCCTGGAGAATGTTGATTTTTCGAAGCCGCACATGCTGGTAGCGAATCACCAGTCCATGATCGAGATCTGCGCGCTGTTCATGGCCGTGCCCGTGCCGCTTCGTTTCATGCTCAAGGCCTCGCTGGGCCGGGTGCCGTTTCTGGGCTGGTACACCCGTGCCATGGGCATGATTCTGTTGCAGCGCGGAAATTCCGCCGCGGTGACGGCTCAACTCGAGCACGCTGCCGGGTTATTGCGCGATGGACACAGCCTGGCTGCGTTTCCCGAAGGTACGCGCAGTCGCGACGGCGGCGTACGTGCGTTCAAGGCCGGTGCGTTCCAGGCCGCGATCGAAGCGGGCGTCCCGATACTGCCGGTGGCCATCGAGGGCAGCGGACGGGTCATGCCGCCGGGCGGCTTCAGCATCCGGCCCGGAACCATTCGCCTGGCCTTTGGCCAACCGATTGCCACGGATGGGCTTGGAGCGGCGGATCGCCGAGCGCTGGCGCGCCGGGCACAGGTTGCCGTGAGCGAGAGCAAGCGGCGGATCGATTGACGGCGAGATAGCGGTCGGTCACACGTGCGTTCAAACCCCGTTATCATCCCCGGCTGGTTTCCCGTTTCCAAGTGATCTGCTCATGACTACCGACCGCCTCGGCCAGCTCGATCTCGACCACCTGTTTCATCCCTCCACGGACCTCAAGACGCATGGACAGAGCGGTCCGCTGATCTGGGAGCGCGGGGAGGGCGTTCATGTTTACGATACCGATGGAAAGCAGTACCTGGAGGGCATGGCCGGGCTGTGGTGTACCGCGCTGGGGTATGGCGAGCCGGAATTGGTCGAAGCGGCGAAAAAGCAGATGGAGACGTTCTGCTACGGACCGCTGTTTGCCGGCAAGGCCAACGAGCCCAGCATCCGTCTGGCCGCCAAACTGGCCGAGTGGGTGCCCATCGAGGGCGCGCGCTTTTTGTTCGGCTGTTCCGGTTCGGACGCCAACGACGCCCAGGTCAAACTGATCCGCTATTACTTCAATGCCATCGGCAAGCCGCACAAGAAAAAGATTCTCTCGCGTGAAAACGCTTATCACGGCGTCACCCTGGCTTCGGCGGCATTGACCGGACTGCCGGCTTTCCACAAGAATTTCGATCTGCCGGGCGACGACGTCATTCACCTGACGGCGCCTTACCACTATCGTCATGCCGAGCCGGGTGAGAGCGAGGAGGCCTTTTCCGATCGCCTGGCCGAGGAATTGCGGGCGGTCATCGCTCGCGAGGGAGCCGAGAACATTGCGGCGATGATCGCCGAGCCGCTGATGGCTGCCGGCGGCGTGATCCCGCCGCCGGCCGGCTATTTCGAGAAGATCCAGCCGATCCTGCGCGAGAACGACATCCTGATGATCGACGACGAGGTCGTCTGCGGCTTCGGCCGCACCGGCAACGACTTCGGTTGCCAGACCTGGGACATCCAGCCGGCGACGATGACCATGGCCAAGGCCCTGTCTTCGGCCTACCAGCCGATTTCGGCCGTGGCTGTGCCACCGTTCATGTATGAAGCGATCGCCGAGGCTTCAGGTGAAATGGGCCTGTTCGCCCACGGGCTGACTTATGCCGGACACCCCGTGGCGGCAGCCGTGGCACTGCGCAACCTCGAACTGATGGAAGAACGCGGCGTCATGGTGCATGCCGCGAAGATGGGAGAACGGTTGCAGGCTGGTCTGGAGCGCGTGCGCGAGCATCCCCTGGTGGGCGATGTTCGAGGTGAGAGTCTGATCGCCGGGGTGGAACTGGTGGCTGACCGCGAGACGCACGAGCGTTTCGCCCCCGAGAAGAAGATTGCTTTCAAGGCCGCCTCGGCCTGCCTGGAGGAGGGGCTGATCGTCAGGGCGCTGCCCGGCGACACGATCGCCGTCTGCCCGCCGCTGATTATCGATGAAGGGCAGGTGGATGAGTTGGTGGAGAAGTTGGTGCGGGGGCTCGACAGAGTGATCGCGCCATAGGCGCGTTGGCTCGTTCGCTGGTTGGCTAGTTCGGCACAGACCGGATTGCGGGGCGGCTTTGCCGCGCCCGGCTGACAGACATTCAATTTGAACTCGGGAACCAGCCAACCAGCTAACAAGCCAACCAGCTAACGCTTTCCGGAAGTCACTTCGATAGCAGAACTGACTTGCCTGTTCGAAACCGGTAGCGGATCAGCTGCCCGCTTCCTGCTCGCCCATATGCGACTGCAGGTAGCGCTGCTCGCCGATGCGGTCGATCAGTTCGAGCTGGGTTTCGAGGAAATCGGCATGGCCTTCCTCGTCGCGGATGAGGTGCTCGAAGAGCTCTCGGGTGGCGTAGTCGCCAGCCGATTCGCATTCCTTGACAGCGGCCTTGTACATGTCGAGCGCTTCATACTCGAGCTTGAGGTCGTTCTGCAGGCATTCGACCGGATTCTCGCCGATCAGGAGGTGGTCGAGATCCTGGAGGTTGGGCAGGCCGCTGAGGAACAGAATGCGCTTGATGATTCGATCAGCGTGTTTCATCTCGTCGATGGACTCTTCGTATTCCATCTCGGAGAGCTTCATCAGGCCCCAGTCCTCGTACATGCGGGAGTGGAGGAAATACTGGTTGATGGCGGTCAGCTCCGCCTTCAGGGCCTGATTGAGGATGTCGATGATTTTGGGGTCGCCTTTCATTGGTTCTGGTCTCGCCGATTGGATTATCCGTATAGGATAACGCCCGTGGCGCTTACTGGCCAGACAATGAAATCGCTCAGGCGGTTCTGGGCAGGAGAAGACTGGTGCCGGAGGGGTCGATAACGGGTATTACGGGGCTTGCGGGCCGCGCCAGCGATGCCTCGATGACGGCCTCGGCATGATCGTGGCAGCGTCCGCAAGTGCCCGAGCAGCCGGTCAGGGCCTGAATCTCGTTTAGAGTGTGATAGCCCTCGGCGACCAGATCGCGGATGGTTCGCTCGGTGACCGCATTGCAGACGCAAACATACATGACTGAAGAATCTCATGAATGCGAATCATTGTCAATACCATCCACTCGAGGGACGCCTTGCCCACCTCGCTTGCGCTGGCCAGCCAATACGCGGATACTGCTCAGCAGAAACCGCGCAGGGGGTTGAATGACTCAGCGTTTCTATCTTGAAAGTTCCGGCAAGGACTCGAACTTGCCGCGACATATCCATCTCGACGAATTGCCGGCGACTGTTGGCCGTCATTCCGACTGCCTGATCCAGCTCGCCGTCGATCGTCTGTCTCGAATGCACGCGCGCTTCGATCTGGACAACAACGTTCTGACCGTGGAGGATCTGGGCAGCACCAACGGCACGTTCGTCAATCATGCACGCGTCGTTTCCCCGACCCGGCTTCAGGTCGGAGACGTGCTTCATCTCGCCGACCACGAGTTTCGACTGATGGCCGATTCACTGGCGGACGAGATGGGTGTCTCGCGAACGGGTGAGGAGACCGTCGTGGGTATGCCGACACTGCCCAGAGATTTTCCGCTGCATATGCCGGCATTCTTCGAATTGCTCGAAAACCGCCAGGTGACTGGCTACGGGCAGCCGATCGTGACTGCGGCGGGCGAACTGTACGGACTGGAACTACTCGGCCGCAGCGAGAATGCGATGCTGGATGAAGGGCCGGGACAACTTTTTGCGTTGGCGGCTGCGCTCGACACCGAGGTTCGTCTCAGTCAAATCCTGCGCAATCGCTGTTTCGAGCTGGCCAGTGCAGCCGGGTTGCGTCTGCCGCTGTTCTTCAACAACCACCCGGCCGAATGCGATGACATGGTCGCGCTCATGGACGAACTGCACAGATTGCGGGCCGAGTATCCCGACCTGGATCTGGTGTTCGAAGTGCACGAGTCGGCCGTGACCGATCTGGGCGCCATGGCCGAAGTCAAGCAGGAGCTCTCCGGCATGGACATCGCCTTAGCCTACGACGATTTCGGTGCCGGACAGGCGCGCTTGCTGGAGCTGGTCGAAGTGCCGCCGGACTATCTCAAATTCGACATGGGGCTGATCCGGGACATGACGGATCGCGATTCGCCGCGCTATCGCCTTCTCGCCGAACTCAACCGCATGATTGCCGGGATGGGAGTCAGTACCCTGATCGAGGGGGTGGAAGACGAGACGACGGCCGAGCTGTGTCAGGAGATCGGTATCGATTACATGCAGGGATTTCTGTTCGGGCGTCCGCAGCCGCTGGATGCCTACCACCAAAGCGAGAACGACAGCGCGCCGTAGGTTTGCCCTTCGACTTGGCCCACGAATTCACGGGTTCTCCATACTTGTGTGTAGGCCAGGCGCAACGGCCCGCGGGTGTAGACCAGGCCGCCGAATACCTCGCCGATATTCCGCTTTCGACTGACGCCGTCGACGCCACCGAATGTATTGCCCTCGATGAACAGGTCCCTGAACACCCGTCGGCCTTCCACGCCCAGGTAGAGGTACCAGGACGGTTCCCGGCTGGGCATGAAGTATCCGGCTCCCGAGATTGATGGCGTGATCCGGGGTGGACCATAGCCGCGCGGGAGATTGTGGCCGGCTCGCAGGAAGCCGCCGGCGGCCACGTGGGTGTGCGCATTGCCGAGCATGAGCCCGCCGATCCAGGTCGCATCCAGGCCGACGCCGCCGGGCTCTTCGTCCCCGATGGTGAAGAACCGCCTGATACGATCATAGCCGACCTGCAGCGTGGGTTCGTTGCGAATCTGGGTGTCCCAGCCGATCGGCTCCGGTGAGTCGATGGCCGAGTGAATGGCTTTCTGTATTTCCTCGCCGTACGCCAGGGGACCGACGACGCCCAGGCCGACCTGTACCCGGTCAGCGCCGCGTTCGCTGGTCGTGCCGGTCGCGAATTGCACGTTCAGCCAGGCGGCATAGGGGCGATCGTCCGGCGGGAACTGCGGGTTGTCGATATCCCTAGGGGTGTAGAGGTTGTGGCTGATCGACAATCGGTACGGCAGGGCGTCGGCGTCATCAATGCCCGGAAAACGCCGTGCTACTTCTTCCAGCCATGATGGCGGGGTACGCACCTGGCCGATGCGCGAGAGTCGAATTCCGTTGGTGTAGTAGCGATCTTCGTCGACAAAGATATCGTTTTCGTACTCGACGATCCAGATGGCGTGTTCTTCGAGATTGTCGTTATTACCGTCGGCCGAGCCTTCCTGGCCGGCGGCATGGATGGAGATGATCAGAGAAAGAGCGGCCGCAATCCCCCACCAAGCGGTCCTACCGGACCTTGTCAATGGTTACCTCCGCGCGGATACTCCCGGATTCGACGGGCAGTATATCGCTTTGTCCCTCGAAGTCACCCGCCGCGGGCGTGGCATTCCCGCTGAACGAGACCCGGGCAGTCACCACCACGTTTTCGGCCGAGGAAAGGCCGCTGCCCGCCATCATGGCATCGCCGTCGTCGATGGCCAGTTCGGCCGGCAGCTGGTCGGCCCGCATTCTCCGTACGGCCAGCGGCGGCCCGCCGGCGGGGCGGCGTACGGCTACGAAAACCGTTTCATCGCCCTCGAGTTGCTCCGCAAGCGCTTCGTCGATGCGGATCGAGAGCGCCAGTTCGGGGCTCCCCGCCGACTCGCTATCGGTCGTTGCCCCGGTTCCGGCCTCGCCCGCCGCCTCGCTGCCGGACGTTGCTCCCGTTCCGGCGCCGCCGCGCATCGCTCCGGTTCCGCGCCCGCCGGATCGAGCGGCTGCCAGGTGTTCTTCGACCGTGCCACGCACGTTGCTGTCGTTCGGCAGCACGGCGAGCAGGCGCTCGAATCGATCGACGGCAACTGGCCAGGCTTCCCGCTGGAAGGCATCCATGCCCAGCAGCCACAGTGCCTTGTGGCTACCGGTTTCGGCGGCCTCCTCGAGTAGCCTGCGCGCTTCCCGGGGAAGCTGGCGCTCACCCGAAGCGTAGAGCAGCGTTTCACCCAGCTCGGCCTTGATAAAGTCCACATCGTTGTCGATGTAGAGGGCCCGTCGGAAGGCATGCTCGGCCGAGCTGAACTCTTCCAGGCTCTTGTAGGCCAAGCCCAGCCGGGCCCAGTGCTCGGGATTCTCCTGTTCTCGCAGGGCGCGTTGCGCGAGTTCAGTGACGGCCGAGCGGATCTCACCGGTTTCCCCGGTGTCCGGGTCGACGGCATTCGGCATGCCGACCAGGAGATAGACCGACAGCGTCACCGCGGGTACGAAAACGATCGCGCCGACGATCATGGCCCTGTGGCGGCTACCCACGAGGGGTAGCACGACGAAGGCGAGTGCCAGCAGCACCGCGCCCGCGGTGATGATAAGAAAGACCGGATTGCTCAAAGCGCTGTTCTCCGTTTGCGAATGACGATGACGGCGGCGACCAGGCCGATCAGCAGCAAGGCGACGGGGCCGCCCCAGAGCAGTATCGTGTGACCGGCTACCGGTGGGCGGAAAAGGACGTAGTCGCCGTAGCGTTCGACCATGAAGTTGCGGATTTCCTGATCGCTGCGCCCCTCCTGCAGCATGCGGAATACCTCGTCGCGCAGATCGCTGGCCAGCGGCGCGTCCGAGTCGGCCAGCGACTGGTTCTGGCAGACCGTGCAGCGCAATTGCTCGGCCAGCGACTTGAAGCGTTGCCGCTGCACCTCACTGTCGAAATCGTAAGGCTCGATCGCCGACCCCAGCGCCAGCAGTGGCACCAGGGCCAGAACGAGGGCCCACTTACTGACAACTGACAATTGACAACTCACTGTGCTTGCGCCTCCAGTTCCATGATTCTTTGCATCAAATCCGCAAAAACCGTTGCGTCTATTGGCCCGACATGCTTGTGGCGGATGATGCCCTCGTGGTCGACCAGGAACGTCTCGGGAGCACCGTAGACACCCAGGTCGATAGCAACCTTGCCCTTGAAATCGACGACGTGCCGGTCCCAGGCATCGCCGAAGCGGCCAATCCATTCGAGCGCGTCTTCGCGCTCATCCTTCCAGTTGAAACCGATCAGATCGATTGGCGCTTCGCGCCCCAAGCGTTCGACGAACGGATGTTCGACCCTGCAGGCCCAGCACCAGCTGCCCCACACGTTGAGGATGAACGGCTCGCCGAGCAAGTCGGCCCGGCTGGTGATGGTGTCGGGATCGTGCAGCCCGGGCAGGCTGAATTGCGGCACGGGCTTGCCGACCAGTGGCGACTGCACCACCTTGCGCTCGTCGCCGGTCTGCAGGCTGGCGACGAGCAGTGCGACCAGCGCCAGGAACACGCCCAGCGGGATCAGCATTCGGATCATGCCGTCGCCTCGGCGGCTGCCGGCGCCGATTCGCGCGCCTTGCGCTTGCCGCGATAGCGACGGTCGCTGGCAGCAATCAGTCCACCCAGACCGATAAGCACGGCACCGCCCCAGATCCAGCGCACGAAGGGCTTGATGTGCACGCGAATGCTCCAGGCACCGCTTTCGCCAAGTTCCTCGCCCATGGCGACATAGAGGTCTCGGAATACGCCGGGCTTGAGCGCGACTTGCGTCATGGTTTGTCCACCGCGGTGATAGTGCCGTTTTTGCGGTGCCATGCGCGTGATTTCGCGGTCGCCGCGGTGAATACTGAAGCGCGCCTCGTCTGCACGCCAGTTGGGGCCCTTGACCTCTACGACTTCGTGCAGCGTGAAGCGGTAGCCGGCCGCCTCGACGGTCTCGCCCGGGGCGATGCGCACATCGCGCTCAAAAGTATGGGCCTCGACCATGGCGGCACCGATCAGGAACACGCCGGCACCGGCATGGGCAAGCACCATGCCCCACTGGTGCCGGGCCAGGCCCGAACGACTGGCGCGGGCGGTGCGCAATCCGAAGGTCGCCGCACCCCCGATCAGCCAGAAGCCGCCGATCCAGCCGGTTACCGCACGCAGGCTCCATGATTCCAGCCAGGCGCATACGAGCAGCGCGGCGACGATCGAAACGATGGCCGCGGTCGCCAGCGGGCGAACGACGCGCATGAAGCCGTCGCGTTTCCAGCGTGTCAGGGGGCCGAGCGGAACCAGCAACACGACCGGCGTCATCAGCAGGATGAACATGGCGCCGAAGTAGGGCGGGCCCACGGAAATCTGGCCCCATCCCATGAAGTCGATGATCAGCGGATAGAGCGTGCCCAGCAACACCATGGCGGCCGAGACGGTGAAAAAGACATTGTTGAGCAGCAGCGCGGACTCGCGGCTGACCCAATCGAAGCCTTCACCGGTCATGATGCGCGGCGCGCGCAGTGCATACAGCGTCAGTGCCCCGCCGGTGACGATCCCCATGAAGACCAGGATGAACAGGCCGCGTTCGGGATCGTTGGCGAAAGCGTGCACCGAGGTGAGCACGCCCGAGCGCACCAGGAAAGTGCCCAGCAGCGACATCGAGAAGGCCGCGATGGACAAAAGTACCGTCCAGGCCGGGAAGGCGCCACGCTTTTCGGTGACCGCCTGGGAATGAATCAGGGCGGTGCCGATCAGCCAGGGAATGAACGAGGCATTCTCGACCGGATCCCAGAACCACCAGCCGCCCCAGCCGAGCTCGTAGTAGGCCCACCAGGAGCCCAGCGCGATACCGAAGGTCAGAAAGGACCAGGCCGCCAGGGTCCAGGGGCGCGACCAGCGTACCCAGTTGCGCTCGACCTTGCCGCCGATCAAGCCCGCAATGGCGAAGGCGAAGGCCACTGCGAAGCCGACGTAGCCCATGTAGAGCAGCGGCGGATGGAAGATCATGCCCACGTCCTGCAGCAGCGGATTGAGATCACGGCCGTCGATGGGCCCGGGCAGGATGCGTTCGAACGGGTTGGAGGTGAACAGGATGAACAGCAGGAAACCGACCGAGATCATGCCCATCACCGACAGCACGCGGGCGGTGAAGGGCCGCGGAACCGAGCGGGAGAAGGCGGCCACAGCCAGCATCCAGCCGCCGAGCAGCAGCATCCACAACAACAGCGAGCCCTCGTGGCTGCCCCATACGGCGGACAGGCGGTAGTACCAGGGCAGCAGCAGGTTGGAATGCATGGCCACGTAGCTGACCGTGAAATCATGCCGCAGGAAGGCGACCGCCAGGGCCGCGAAGGCACCGGCGAGGAACACGAACTGTCCGATGGCCAGCGACGGCGCCAGTTTCATCAGGGCCTCGTTGCCGCGCTGCGCGCCGACCAGCGGCAGCACCGACAGCAGGGCGGCCAGCACCAGGGCGAGGATCAGGGAAATTTGTCCGAGTTCGGCACTCATTGCTTCGAAGCCTCCGGAGGATGGCCGGCGGATTCCAGCGATTTCATGACTTCCGGCGGCATGTAGTTTTCATCATGTCGGGCCAGCACTTCGTTGGCGTGGAAGTGACCGTCCTGGTTGAGGCGGCCGTGGGCGATCACGCCCTGGCCCTCGCGGAAGAGGTCGGGCAGGATGCCTTCGAAGCTCACGGGCACATCGTGGCGGCCGTCGGTGACGGTGAACCGTACCGACAGGCTGTCGGGATCGCGCTGCACCGAGCCGGCAGCAACCAGGCCGCCGAGGCGGATCTGCTTGTCCTCGGGTGCGGCAGCCGCGTGCACGTCGGTCGGGCTGACGAAATAGAGCATGTTGTCATTGAGCGCGGTGAATGCCACGGCGGCGGCCGCACCCACGCCCAGGACAAGCAGCGCGACGATGGCGAGTCGTTTCTTACGCGTTGGGGTCATCGTAGTTTCCGCTTTGTAGGGCCAGTTCTTCACGCAGTTCGGCGAGAATTCGCCGCCTGCGCAGGCGTGGCTGGATGAACTGCCAGACCATGATAACGGCGAACAGGCCGTAGCTGGTCCAGACGTAGAAGGCGTAGTCGAGTTCGGGAATCATGCACTCTCTCCGATGAGTTGGCGAATCCAGTTCTTGCGCCGGTCCTGCTCGAGCAGGTCGTTACGGGCGCGATCGAGCATCGCCGCGCCGAACATCAGTTTCACGCCGATCGTCATCCAGATCAGCGGCGGCAGCATGCTCGGATGCATACGCGACTCGCCCAGCAGCCGGATGGTCGCGCCCTGGTGCAGCGTGGTCCACCATTCAACCGAGAAGTGAATCAGCGGAATGTTGACCAGGCCCACTAGCACAAGGATACATGCCACCCGTGCGCCCTTGCGTCGATCCTCGAAGGCGGCGTAAAGGCCCATGATGCCGAGATAGATGAACAGCAGCACGAGCATGGAAGTCAGGCGCGCGTCCCACGCCCACCAGGTGCCCCACATTGGCTTGCCCCAGAGCGAGCCGGTGGCCAGGCACAATGCGGTGAAGGCCGCGCCGACCGGGGCGGCGGCCATGGTCATGATCTCGACAGTGCGGATCCGCCAGATCAGGGCGATGGCCGCGAGGATCGCCATGATTACGTAGCTGGCCATGGCCTGCCAGGCGGCCGGAACGTGGATGAAGAGAATGCGGTAGCTGTCACCCTGCTGGTAATCGGGCGGGACAACGTAGAGTGCGTAGTAAAGACCGATAGCTGCGCAGAGCAGAAAGCCGGCCCATAACCAGGGTGATAGCACCCGGCAGAGCTTGTGAAAGGTCGGTGGGGAGCCTAGGCGATGGAAGCCCACTTTCAGGCGATGAAAGATCATTCGATGTTCAACCTCAGAGCAGCAGTGGTGGCCAGCGGAACCAGCGTGACGGCCAGGATCAATAGTGCCGCAAGCAGACCCAGGTGTGCTCGCGCCGAGAAACCCTCCGCGGCCGCGGTGATCCCGCCTGTCGAGAATATCAGTACCGGGACCACCATCGGGAACACCAGAATGGACAACAGCACGCTGCCTCGGTTCGTTCCCAGGGTCAGGGCGCTGGCCAGGCCGCCGACCAGGCTGAGAATGGGGGTGCCGATGAGCAGGGTGAGCATCAGCGTTCCGAGTGCCCGGTCCGGAAGGTAGAGCATTTCGGCGGCCAGCGGCGCGAAGACGATCACCGGTACGCCGGTGATCAGCCAGTGGCTGAAAAGACGCGTGACGACCAGCGCCATGGGCGAGGTCGCTCCGACCCACCACTGCTCCAGCGTGCCGTCCTCGAGGTCGGGCCGGAAGAGTTGTTCCAGGGCGAGCAGGCTGGCGAGCAAGGCGGCGACCCAGACCATGCCGGGTGCGATGCTTGCAAGCAGGTTGGGGCCGGGGCCGACGCCCAGCGGCACGAGAATGATGACCGCGAACAAGAAGATCAGCGGCATGAGCGATTCGCCGCCATGACGCAGTGCCAGGCGCAGGTCGCGTTTGAGCAGGGCGCTCATCTGGGCAATCATCCCGCCCCCTGTACGTGGTGCCGGACGAGCAGGGTATTCGGCGCGGCCTTGAGCTCGGGCTGGCGCTGGTGGGTCGAGAGAACGACCGAACCGTCGCGTCCGAGCTGTTCGATCAGCAGGGCGTCGACCAGGGCGCAGCCGTCGTCGTCGAGGCTGGCGTAGGGTTCGTCGAGCAGCCAGATTGCGGCCGGCGCGACCAGAAGGCAGGCCAGTCCCAGGCGGCGCTTCTGGCCGGCCGAGAGCGCGCGTGCCGGTCTCAGCCCCAGGCCGGCCAGGCCGACTCGAGCCAGGGCGCGGCTGTTGCTCAAGCCGCTGGCCGTAGCGTGGAAGCGGCGGCGAAAATCCAGATTTTCGCGGCAGCTCAGGTCACCCTTGACCGCGGCCAGATGACCCAGGAAGGCAACCGGAGCATGGCGCTCGACGGTGCCGGCACTGGCACGCAGAATGCCGGCGAGCAGCCGCAACAGGGTGGTCTTGCCCGAGCCGTTGGTGCCGCGCACGACCAGGGCCTGCCCCCCGGCGAGTGAAAGATCCACCGGCTCGAATACGGGTTCGCCGGCACGTGAAAAGGTTGCCTGGCGTGTCTCCAGCAGGGTACGCATCAGTTGACCCGCCGGGCCCAATCGGGCAGGGTTTGCGGCCATTGACTGCCGTAGAGGCGAAGCACGGCGGGCTCGCCGGTTCGGCCGGTGACGATGGCGGCTTGCTCGAACCGCTCGGCCAGGCCGTCCAGTTCGGGCAGGTCGGCGTCGACGATCAGCAATGCTTTTTCGTCTGGCCAGGTGCCGCAGGGATCGCGGTTGACCGCCGGATGCACTTCCCAGCCGCGCGCAGCGACCGTATCGAGCAGGTCTTGGTGGCGTTTACGGTTTGCCGATTCGTCGACCAGGCGCGCCCGGGGATTGAAAGCTGTGACGACAGCCCAGGGACGACCCGCCAGTGCAGCATCCAGGCTCTTGTGTAACCGACCGGGATGAAGCATGTACTGACGGCCGTCAATTCGAGCCTCGTAGTCGGTGGCCAGGAAGGCCTGCAGAAGCCTCTCGGGCGTTTGTTCGGCAGTGTCGGTATGCATCGGCTGGAAGAAATTGACCGGTTGTAAGGGTTGGTGACGTAGTATTTTACAGCGTGCTACAAGCGCGACATGACTTGAGTCAAACACACTGGATTGAATTCGCTACTGGATGAGAAATGCCCAGCTTTGATTATGACCTGTTCGTGATCGGTGCCGGTTCCGGCGGCGTTCGTGCATCGCGCATTGCCGCCGGCCACGGTGCCTGTGTGGGTATCTGCGAGGAGTCGCGTGTCGGCGGCACCTGCGTGATCCGGGGCTGCGTGCCCAAGAAACTGCTGGTCTTTGCCTCGCAGTTTTCCGAGCATTTTGCCGATGCGGCCGGTTACGGCTGGGATGTGGGTGAGTCGTCCTTTTCCTGGCCGGACCTGATTGCCGCCAAGGATCGTGAAATCGATCGACTCAACGGTGTCTATCACATGCTGCTGGACAACGCCGGGGTCGACCTCTTCGAGAAGCGTGGTCGTCTGCTCGATCGGCACACCGTGGACGTCGGCGGGCAGCGTGTGACGGCTGACAAGATCCTGATCGCCACCGGCGGCCGGCCCTGGGTGCCGGATATTCCCGGAGCCGAGCTCGGCATTACCTCCGACGAAGCCTTCCATCTCGAATCCCTGCCGAAGCGCATTCTGGTCGCCGGGGCCGGTTATATCGCGGCGGAGTTCGCTGGCATCTTCAACGGCATGGGCAGCGAGGTCACGCTGGCGTACCGGCGCGATCTGATTCTGAGGGGGTTCGACGACGACGTTCGCAAGACGGTCGAGTCGGGCATGCGCGGGCGCGGCATCGATATCCAGTATCATTGTGCTCCGGCGCGTCTGGAGCGAAGTGGCGACGGCATCGCGGTGACATTTTCGGATGATCGTGTTGCGACCTTCGACTGTGTGATGTTCGCCACAGGGCGCTCGCCCTATACCTGGGACCTTGGCCTGGAAGACGCGGGTGTGCGCACCGGTGCGGAAAATCGCATCGAGGTCGACGAGTACAACCGCACGAGTGTCGACAACGTCTTCGCCGTGGGCGACGTGACCGATCGCCTCAATCTCACGCCCGTGGCCCTGATGGAAGGGCATGCCTTTGCCGATACACAATTTGGCGGCATGGACCGTCCCGTCGAGCATTCCAATGTGCCGGCGGCGGTATTCAGCCAGCCGCCGGTGGGCACGGTGGGGCTGACCGAATCCGAGGCGAGAGAGCGCTTTGACGACGTTCACATCTATCGGTCGTCTTTTACGCCGATGAAATATACTCTGAGCGGTCGAAAGGAAAAGGGCGTTATGAAGCTGGTGGTCGATGCCGTCAGTGATCGGGTGCTGGGTTGCCACATGGTCGGCCCGGATGCGCCGGAAATCGTCCAGGGGTTTGCCGTGGCGGTTCGCGCGGGCCTCACCAAGGCTGACTTCGACCGCACCGTCGGCATTCATCCGACCAGTGCCGAAGAGCTCGTCACGCTCCGGCAGCGGGTCGTTGACTGACGTGATGACTGAGATAGAGGCGAATTGAAAATGAGAGTAGCTCTTCGATACCTGCTGGCGGCTTGTCTGCTTGCCCTCGCCATGACGGCGTCTGCAGCCAAGGACTCCTTCCGGATCCCCAATCAATGGATCGTTGAACTGGATTCCCCACCAACGCTTGAATTCACGGGTTCGCAAGCCATGCAGTTGCAGTCGGCCGACGGCAAGTCCGCCAAGGGCCTCGCTGCGACGGCACCTTCGGTCACTGGAGCGCGCAAGCTCGATGTCGAGTCTCCCGAGGTACAGGAGTATGTCCAGCATCTGGATGCGAAACGACAGGCGGTGATGACGCGTGCGGGAGAAAGGCTCGGGCGCGAATTGCGTCCGAAAGCGGTTTTCCGCCACATCCGGAACGGTTTCGCGGCCGAGATGAGCGCCGACGAAGCGCGACAACTGGAAAAGCTTTCGGGTGTAAAGTCGGTGCGGCCGGACGTGGCCTATCCGATGTTGCTGGACGAAGGGCCCGGCCTGATCGGTGCCCCGGCGCTTTGGAACGGAATCACAGATGCCGGAATGTCGCGCGGCGAGGAAGTGGTCGTCGGTGTGCTCGATAGCGGCATTAATTGGGAGCATCTATACTTTTCCGATGATACGGCCCATACCAACGGCTACGAGTTCACCAATCCGAAAGGCCGGCAATTCGGGGAATGCTCCAACGCGAGCGTGCCCTGCAACGATAAACTGATCGGTGTCTACAATTTCGCCGATGAAGGAACCAACGGCCGCGACCCCGAAGGCGAGGGCCATGGCACCCACGTGGCCTCCATCGCGGCCGGTAACCGGTGGCGCTTTTCGCTGCAGAGTGTGCCCAACCACTCATTCAACACTTCGGGCGTGGCGCCCAACGCCAATATCATTTCCTACAAGGTTTGCTTCCTGGAGCATCCGGATGATGATGAGCTGGATGGAAAATGTGTCGGTAGCGCCGTATCCGAGGCGTTGGACCAGGTGATTGAGGACGGTGTCGATGTCGTCAACTATTCCGCCGGAGGCGATGAGGAGAATCCCTGGCAGCACCTTCAGGCCTTCCTTAATGTTCGCTCGGCGGGCATCCTTTTCGTCACTTCGGCGGGCAACTCCGGGCCGGGGCGGGGCACCATCTCATCGCCCGCGAACGCGCCCTGGGTCATGGCTGTGGCCAGCAATACGCATCGCCGTCGTGTAGGCAATCGGGCACGCGTGGCCGGGATCAGCGATATTCTCGTCGAACCGGGCACCGGCCCGGAGATTGAAGAGGACGTTTCAGGCCCGGTGATCGTGGCTGATGAGCTGGGCTCAGACCTGTTCGGTTGCGAGCCCTATCCGGACAATTCGCTCGATGACGCCATTGCATTTATTCAGCGTGGGGATTGCACCTTCGAGGCCAAGGTCGAGAATGCCACCGACGCGGGCGCGGCCGCCGTGCTGGTGTTCAACAACGTCGCCGGTCCGGCCATCGTCATGGGTGGACTCGAGGAGACGACCATTCCCGCCGCGATGATGACGCGAGCACGGGGTGAGGCAGCGCTTGATTCGATCAGGAACAGTGCTTCGATGCCATCGGCCACGATGTTCTCGGAACGGGCGGCCGTGACCGATGATGAGCTCGAGGATATTGTGTCCACGTTCAGTTCCCGCGGGCCGGTCCGGGAATCCCCCAATGTGCTCAAGCCCAACGTCAGTGCGCCGGGGCAGTTCATCCTGGGCGGGTTCGTGCCGGACGAAGATTCGCTCGCCTTCCTCAGCGGCACGTCCATGGCCAGCCCGCACGTGGCCGGCGCGGCCGCCCTGCTCAAGTCGCTCAATCCGGACTGGACGCCCGATATTCTGCAGTCGGTTCTGGAGACGACCGCCGAAGTGGAAGGTATGACCTTTAACGAGGGTCCAACGACCGCTCTGGACCGTGGCAATGGCCGCATCCGCGTCGACCTGGCCGCCGAAGCCGGTTTATACCTACCGATCAGCACAGCGGAGTTTGAGGATGCCAATCCCGCAAACGGTGGCGATCCCGGCCAACTCAACCTGGCCGGTGTTTACTCCGAGGACTGTGCGCAGGAGTGCCAGTTCACGCGCACGGTCAGGGCACTGGGTAACGACAGTTGGACCGTCAGTGTGGAAGGCGAACTGGATGTCGAGGTCGAGCCCGAAAGCTTCGAACTGAATGAAGGTCAGAGCCAGACGCTGACCATTACGGTAAACAGTGGCCGGATGCCGCTCGGCGCCACCCCCGAAAGCACTGTCGTGTTGCGTCCCGCGGGCGATCACTCGACGCAGAGATTGCTGGTCGCGAGTACGCGAAGCACGGATCTCGAAGTGACTGCGAATCGCGGCCGGACCAGCATCGCGATGCCAGCCGAATCGGAGCTGCCCGAGGCGGTCTTCCGGACCAGCCCCCTGGTCAAGCCGACGCGTGAATCGTTCGCTCTGGTGCAGGATACAACGTCCAGTGATCCGTACTCCGGCACGGACGGACGCAAGACATTCCTGCTCGATACCAGTGAAAACAGCCTGGTGCTGTTTGCGGAAGTCATCAGTTCGTCTGCGGCAGATATCGATCTGTTCGTGGGTTTCGACGAAAACGGCAATGGTGTGGCCGAGGAGTCGGAGGAAGAGTGCAGGTCGACCAGCCCGAATGAACTCGAAGACTGCCTGATCAAGATGCCGCAAGCGGGGCAGTGGTGGGTGCTGGTGCAGAACTGGGAGGCGTCGGCTTCAGGCATGGAAGACTCCGTGGAGCTGGATCTGGCGGTGCTCGATGCCACTGATGATCCCAGTTTCGTTGCCTCCGGGCCGGGCAGGCACGACGGTGGACCTCTGAACATCGACCTGTATTGGGATCAGCCGGCAATGCTTCGAGACGAGCGCCGGATCGGCGTCGTCGGCTTTGCCAGCACGCCGGATTTACTGGCGGATATCGATGCCGTGCCGGTGTTTGTTAGCCGAACGGGGAGCAATACGCCGCAGTCGACGGCCCTGTTCGACGGCGAGACGCGCTCGGTGGTCATACCGGGCAACATGGCCCATGACCTGCTGTTCATCGACGTTCCGCCGTCGGCAAACGGCCTGGAGATCGATGTGCAGGGCCAGACCGGAGTTGACGGGGCGCTTTACCGCCTCGACCATGCCGATATTGCTGGGTTCGCACCGGATACGCCGCCGGCACCGGTCATTGGTTCGCTGGTTTCCGGCAGTGGTTCCGGCGACGGTTTCAGCCTGGATTACTCAGCGGGCATCGGCAGTACATTACCGGCCGGCCGCTACTACATCGTGCTCGACAACACCAGCACCCAGGAGCGACGTGTCGACGTATCGGTATCGATCGTCGAAAGCGACGAGGCTGCATTGTCTCGCTTCGGTCTCTACAGCCCACGCGATCGGGTGATCAACCAGGGTTTTGAATGGAACGCCGGCGCGGCCGGTCTGGTGGTCTGGTACAGCTACGACGCGGACGGTGTGCCCGTTTTCTACAATGCCGTCGGCTCCATCGACGAGAGTCGTTCGACCTGGTGGGCGGATCTGCTGCGGACGACCAGCATCGGTGTGCGCAATAACATTGACACGGTCGGCCGCCTGGGTATCACGTCCCTGGGCGAGGAGGACATGATCGTCTCCTGGCGGCTCAATGGTGCCCACGGTTCCGAGCGACTGGGGCCGGACAGCGCGACCACCTGTCCGACCGTCGGTGGCGAGCCCGTCAGCTATACCGGCCACTGGTTCGCACCCGGCCAGGCTCAGGGCGGCACGACGGTCATCGTCAATGATTCCTTCCAGGCGCAGGTGCGTTACTACTTCGATGATCTCGGCGTCGGTCGCTGGGTAATCAGCAACGCCCGGTCCGGGGATGGACCGCTGGCGGAAGAACTGGATCTCCTCGAATTGCGCGGATTCTGCCCCAACTGTACTGAAGGACCGGTGACAATCGAGCAGGTCGGCACGTACACGCGCATTTTCGAAGACGAGGAAAGCGCGACCGAGATCGTCGAGTTCGAGTCGGGTCCACCCTTGAACCAGGCCTACTCGACCGAGGTCGAGATCGAGAAGCTTTCGGTCCGGCAGGCATGCCAGTAAGGGCAGCGGCAACCGTCCTGGCCGGCGGTTGCCGTCATTCGGTTTGATATCTGAACCGGCAAGAGGGTCCAGATGATCCGGGATCACAAGGTCGTGGTGGTCATGCCCGCCTACAATGCCGCCAGAACGCTCGAACAGACGCTGGCGGAAGTGCCGCGCGATGTGGTCGACGCCATCGTCCTGGTCGACGATGCCAGTCAGGACGACACTGCTGATCTGGCGCGCAGGCTGGGGATCGATCACGTCATAAGTCACGACGAGAATCGCGGCTACGGCGGCAACCAGAAGACCTGTTATCGCACCGCGATGGATCTGGACGCTGACATCGTGATCATGCTGCACCCGGACTACCAGTACAATCCGCGCCTGATTCCGGCCATGGCGGAGCTGATTGCCAGCGGGCTCTTTCCCGTGGTGCTCGGGTCGCGGATTCTCGGTGGTGGTGCCATCAGCGGTGGCATGCCGGTGTACAAGTACGTCGCCAATCGCCTGCTGACGGCTTTCCAGAACCTCTGCACTGGCGCCAAGCTGTCCGAGTATCACACCGGCTATCGGGCGTTCTCCGGTAAGCTCCTTGCGGAACTCGACCTGGAAGCCAACTCCGACGACTTCGTATTCGACAACCAGGTTCTGGCGCAGGTCCTGGCCCGGGGCTTCCGGATCGGCGAAGTCACTTGTCCGACTCACTATTTCGGTGATGCTTCTTCGATCAACTTTCGCCGCTCGGTGACTTACGGGCTTGGCGTTATCGGGGTTTCCCTGCAGCACCTGATGGGTCGTACTGGCCTGATTCGTTCCCGCTTTTTCGACTCGTGACGGCCGGATCGATCCAGCCAGGGCGTCCGCTCGCGCTTTTTGTCTGGGTGGCTGTTGTGGCGGCAGGCGCCTGGTTGCGCTTTTGGCAGATTGACATCCAGATTCTGCTCGATGACGAGTGGCATGCACTGCATCGCCTCATGCAGGCAGGCTATGCCGAGATCTTTCTGTCTTTTGGCCATGCAGACTACACGATTCCGCTGACCCTGCTGTTCCGGGGCTTGGCCGATTCCATCGGGCTTTACGAATGGCAGATGCGCCTTCTGCCCATGGTTTTTGGATTGGCCGCGATCGTGATTGTGCCCACCTTGCTCAGGCCGTGGTTGCAATCAGCCGAGAGACTGAGTCTTGCCGCGCTCATCGCGGTATCACCCCTGTTGATTCATTTCTCGCGCTTCGTGCGCCCGTATGCACTCGTGGTGTTGCTCGGGTTTGCAGCGATGATTCTGTTGTGGCAGTGGTGGCGGCATGGCGGCCGCGGGCGGGCCATCGGTTTCTTCCTCTGCGCCGTCACCGCTGCCTGGCTTCATCCGCTGACGACCCTGTACACGGGAACGGCGCTGACCTGGTTCGCCATTGCCGGCATTCATCGCTGGTATCGGGCCGGTGAGTCACGCCCGTTCTGGTCCGTGATGGCGCTGGGCGGACTGACGACGGCCGCCTGCAGCGCCCTGATCCTGCCGCCGTTGTTGGCGGACACAGCGTCGATTGCGGTCAAGGCCGGGAAGCACTCGATCGAACTGCAGACGCTGATGCGAACCTGGGAGATGGTGCTCGGTATCGGCAGTCCCTGGCTGGCCGCAGTGTTGGCCGTGCCGGTAGCCGTCGGGGCGCGCATCCTGTGGCTGCGGGATCGAAGTTTCCTGTGCTTCTGGCTGGTACTGACCCTGGTTTCGGGGGTAATCATCCAGCTTCTGGGGCCGGAATGGGTTCGCAATGCCCTGGTGCTGGTGCGCTACACCGTGATCTCCATGCCGCTGGTTCTGGGCCTGCTGGCGATCGGGCTGGTCCGGATCGTCGCGCTTTGTATCGATCGATTGCGTTGCCGCCGTGTCTGGATGTTCCCGGCTTGCGCTGCCGTGGTGGCAGGGCTGTATCTTGCCGGCCCGCTGCCGGCGACCTACAGCGGTGTCAATCAGTTCACCAACTCGGTGAGATACCAGATCGACTACAACTTCGAGCGCAGCATCTTCCATTCCATCATGTCGCCCCTGGAGATCCCGGACTTCTACAACAAGATAGCCAACGAGCCCGGGCAATGGCGGCTGATCGAGGCGGCCTGGCATTTCGAAACGCACTTCACGCCGATTTCCCAGTACCAGCGGTCCCACCAGCTTCCAATTCAGATCGGCATGATCAGCGGTCTTTGTACCGACTGGACCTGGGGTGAGCTGCGGCCGGAAAGCGAGCTTGATATCGAGCTTGGTCGTTTCGTCTTCCTGAGCGACGTGCTGCAGGCTGAAGATGAAATCAATCGATTCGTGGTCTTTCCACTCAGCAACCCGTTCGAGCATGAGCGGCGTCCGCTTCCCGACCTCCAGCCCTGCATCGAGGCGTTCGAGGCGCACACGGGCGCACCCTGGCACGAGAGCGAGGACTTCGTCGTTTTCAGGCTTCCGGCGTCAGGCCGGGCAGGCGGTTCCTGAACAGCCAGGAGATGGAGACCAATACGACCACGCCCAGCATGGGCAGACCGATCTGGGGTTTGAGCAGAATGGTCGGCGACATCACTTCCTGGGCTTCGAGCAGGGTATCCAGGCCCGAGCCGACCCCCGCGTAGACGATGGCCGAGGGCGTGAGGCCGACCAGCGAGGCAACCACGAAGCGGACGAAATCGATGCGGGTGATGGCCGCCCCGGCGTTGACGGCAAAGCAGGGGGCGACAGGCACGATCCGCAGCAGCGTGACGTAAAAGACAGCGTTGCGATCCATGATTTCGAGCGCGGTTCGGGTTCGCCCCTTGCGCAGGAAGGCGCTGTCCTCACGCACGCCCAGTAAACGCATCAGGGTGAAAGTAAGTATCGCGCCCAGCGTCATGCCGGCGAGTGCAGCCGCGGAGCCGACCCAGGCACCGAACAGGAAACCGCCGGTAATCGTGAACGCCGTCGCCAACGGTAATGTAATCGTGATCAGCACTGCGAATGCCAGGATGTAGACGACCACGCCCGGCCAGAAATGCGTGGTGACGACGCCCTCCAGCTGTCCGAGCAAGCGCAACACCTGTTCCTGGCCCACGTCGGTCAATGCCACCGCGAAAGCAAGCACGATCGAAATCGCCAGTGCGACCAAGGCCAGGGTGATCGGTTTATGCTGCATGATCGATCAGCGTGTGTCGGCGGCAAGCAGTTTGCCGGTCAGTTCGACGAAGCGTTCCACGTCTTCGCGGTTGTTGTAAAGCGGTGCGGGGGCGGCCCGGATGATGTCCGGTGCGCGCCAGTCGCATGTGACACCGTGGGCTTCGAGGCGTTCAAAAAGTCGGCGGCCGGCGGCCTCGCCGGCATGCAGGCGCAGCGACAGCTGACAGCCGCGTCGGTGCGGTTCCAATGGCGTGACGATATCGATCTCGTCCTCCAGTTCCTGCTGGAGGAGGTGCGCCAGGTAGCCGGTGAGTTCCAGAGAGGCGTGGCGGAGCGTTTCGATGCCGCCGGCTTCCTCGAACAACTGCAGCGATGCGAGCAAAGGCGCCGTGGCGAGGATCGGCAGGGTGGAGAGCTGCCAGCCGGCCGCGCCCGCCTCGGGGCGGAACCGCGGCCGCATCTGGAAGCGCGTGTGTACGTCCTGGCCCCACCAGCCGGCCAGGCGGGGGCCGTCGAAGTGGGCGTGCCGTTCGTGCACGAACAAGCCCGCGATGGCGCCCGGGCCGGCATTGAGGTACTTGTAGCTGCACCACACGGCGAAATCGGGGCCGTCCTCGTGCAGGTTCAGCGGCACGTTGCCCACGGCGTGGGCCAGGTCGAGGCCGACGGCCGAACCGGCCTTTTGCGCGGCCCGGCAGATTCTTGCGGTGTCGAAGACCTGGCCGGTGGCGTACTGTACGCCCGGCCAGAGCACCAGGGCGACCTGCTCGCCGTAGCGCTCGAGATAGTCCTCGACATCCTCCTCGTGCAACAGGCCGTCGCGTCGCGGGGCCAGTTCCACCACATCGTGTTCCGGGTCCAGGCCATGCAGGTGGACCTGCGAGGCGACCGCATAGCGGTCGGAGGGGAAGCTGCCTTTCTCCATCAGGATGCGCCGGCGCTTGCCCCGCGGCCGGTAGAAGCTGATCAGCATCTGGTGCAGATTCGCGGTCAGGGTGCCGGTCGCGACCACTTCGATATCGCGCGCCCCACACAGGCCTGCCAGTGGCGTGGTCAGAAGTTCGTGATATTCCGTCCAGGCCGTCGGGCCGTCGAAGTGGCCGGCGACACCCAGCCTCGCCCAGCGCTCGAGTTCGCTGTCGACGGCATCGGCCGCGGCTTTCGGTTGCGCGCCCAGGGAGTTGCCGCACAGGTAGATACCCGGCTCGCCACTGCCGCCGTCGGGAATCCGGAAACGGTCGCGGAACTGGCCTGGCGTGAAGGCGCTTACGGGCCGGGTATCGGTCATCTTGCGGGCAACCATTCTAGGAAAAGGCAGGATATCCGGATTCACCGCGTTCTTAAAGATGCGAGTCGACGGGGCGGTGCCGCTACAATGGCGCTCGGTTCGATGGACACCCCCATGAAGGTTTCCGACTTTCAATTCGATCTGCCGGAGCAGCTGATCGCGCAATACCCCTTGCCGGAGCGTTCGGCCAGTCGGCTTCTGCATCTCGAGCGCGAGAGCGGTCGCCGGCATGATCGGCAGTTCGCCGATCTGCCCGGGCTGCTCGCGCCCGGGGACCTGCTGGTGTTCAACAACACGCGCGTGATTCCGGCCCGGTTATGGGCGCGCAAGGAAAGCGGTGGTCGGGTCGAGATCATGGTCGAGCGCGTGGTGGACGATCGTGAGGCGGTGGTCCAGCTTCGTGCCAACCGCAAGGTGTCGTTCGGAACTCGATTGTTCGTCGACGGCGAAGCCGAGCTGGAGGTGCTGGGGCGCGAGGAGTCCTTCTGGCGTCTGGGGATCGTTGACGGACCCGGCTGGTCGGCCCTGCTCGAAGCGGCCGGCCACATGCCGCTTCCGCCCTACATCGAGCGCCCTGACGAAGCGATGGACGCCGAGCGCTACCAGACGGTTTATGCCCGCGTACCCGGTGCGGTGGCCGCACCCACGGCGGGACTGCACTTCGACGAAAGGATCTTCGAGCGCCTGGATGACATGGGCGTGGCACGAGCGGAGTGTACGCTGCACGTCGGTGCCGGCACCTTCCAGCCGGTGCGCGTGGACGAGGTGACCGAACATCGCATGCATGCCGAATGGCTTTCGGTTTCACCCGAGCTGGTGGCGGCCGTACAGGCAGCGCGATCACGCGGGGGGCGGGTGGTGGCGGTCGGCACCACGGCCGTGCGTGCCCTGGAGACGGCGGCGGCCGAAGGCGAGCTGGCGCCCTTTGCCGGTGACAGCAGACTGTTCATCTATCCCGGCTACGAATTCCGGGTAGTCGATGCGATGATTACCAACTTTCACCTGCCGGGGTCAACGTTGTTGATGCTGGTGAGCGCGTTCGCCGGACGCGAAAACGTACTGGCGGCTTACCGCCATGCCGTCGAGCAGGAATATCGTTTCTTCAGTTACGGCGATGCGATGTTCATTGGGTGAGTGTGAAGTGTGAAGTGTTAAGTGTGAAGTGACTAACGATGCGGTTTGAGCTTTTGGGAGCCGATGGCGAGGCGCGGCGGGGACGGTTGACGTTCGAGCGGGGGACGGTGGAGACGCCGGCCTTCATGCCCGTGGGGACCTACGGGACGGTCAAGGCGATGACGCCCGAGGAACTGCGCGGGATCGGCGCGGAAATCATTCTGGGCAACACCTTCCACCTGATGCTGCGTCCCGGCACCGATGTGATCGCCGCCCACGGCGACCTGCACGATTTCATGGGCTGGGACGGGCCGATTCTGACCGACTCCGGCGGCTTCCAGGTATTCAGCCTGGCCGAACTGCGCAAGATGGATGAAAAAGGGGTGACGTTCGCCTCGCCGGTGGACGGCTCGAAGGTCTTTCTGGGACCCGAGGAATCGATGACTGTCCAGCGCGCCCTGGGTTCTGACATCGTGATGATCTTCGACGAGTGCACCCCGTACCCGGCCACCGAACAACAGGCCCGTGATTCCATGGAGCGTTCCCTGCGCTGGGCCGAGCGCTCGAAACAGGCGCACGCCGATAACCCGGCGGCCCTGTTCGGTATCGTCCAGGGGGGCATGTACCCGGATCTGCGCCGCCGTTCGGTCGAGGGGCTGCGGGAGATCGGGTTCGACGGCTATGCCATCGGCGGCCTGAGTGTCGGCGAGTCGGAAGGCGAACGCGAGTCGATCCTTTCGACGACCTGTCCGCTGCTGCCCCGGGACGTCCCCCGCTATCTCATGGGCGTCGGGCGCCCGCAGGATCTGGTCGCGGCGGTCGCACGCGGCATCGACATGTTCGACTGCGTGATGCCGACGCGAAACGCCCGCAACGGCCACCTGTTTACCAGCCGGGGGGTGATCAAGATCCGCAATGCGCGGCACGCGCGCGACACCGGGCCGGTCGATCCCGACTGCGACTGCTATACCTGCAGCCGATTTTCGCGGGCCTACCTCAAGCATCTCAACAAGTGCAACGAAATTCTCGGCCACCGACTGGCGACGATCCACAACCTGTACTACTACCAGTCGCTGATGCGGCGCATGCGCGAGGCGATCGAGGCGGGGCGTTTCGACGAGCTGGCCACCGAGCTCGAAGCGGGCTGGTCCGGGGAATATTCCTGACCCCGCCCAAACGGGCACGAAACGCCGCCCCCGAATGATAAACAAGTGTTTCATGGCCAGATGCTGTGGCCGCATCGGCCTTCCTGTGCAATAATTGCGCGTTTGTATCCGTGGTCAACGGACCCCAGATAAGCTCAGACGCCAACAGACCGAAGGAATAATCTATGGATTTTCTGATCTCGAGCGCCATGGCGCAGGATGCCGCGGGACAGGCGCCCTCGATGCTCGGCAGCCTGCTGCCACTGATCCTGATCGTCGTCATTTTC
The DNA here is from genome assembly GCF_003417465.1 of Wenzhouxiangella sp. 15190. Classification (GTDB taxonomy): domain Bacteria; phylum Pseudomonadota; class Gammaproteobacteria; order Xanthomonadales; family Wenzhouxiangellaceae; genus Wenzhouxiangella. Next base: position 43,462 of record NZ_QVMV01000011.1, on the reverse strand, counting down.
TGGTTCCTGCTGATTCGTCCGCAGATGAAGCGCAACAAGCAGCACCGCGAGCTTGTCGCCGGCCTGTCGGTGGGTGACGAGGTGGTCACCGCCGGCGGCATGCTGGGAAAGATCACCGAAGTGGGCGATAGTTTCGTTTCCATGGAAGTGGCCGACGGTGTCGTGATCAAGCTGCAGAAGCATTCCGTCGCCCAGGTCGTGCCGAAGGGAACAACCGACTCATCCGAATGATCCCCTTGTCGCGTTCGTCCGCAGCAAAAACCAGAATCAACGACTGACCAACTCATGAATCGATTCCCACCCTGGAAGTATGCCCTGCTGATCATTGTGCTCGGCCTGGGCTTTGTCTACGCCCTGCCCAACATCTTTGGCGACGATCCCGCCGTTCAAGTCTCGTCTTCGCGCGGGTTCGATCTGCAGCAGGAAATCGTCGGACAGGTCGAACGGTCACTCGAGTCGGCCGGGGTCGAGCACGGCCCCGTCGATTTTTCGTCGCAGCGAGTACTGGTTCGCTTCGACGATACGGATCGCCAGTTGCGCGCGGCCGATGCGCTGCGGGATTCATTCGGTGACGACTACGTGGTGGCGCTCAACCTGGCGCCCGCGACGCCGTCCTGGCTGTCGGCGCTGGGAGCCGAGCCGATGGTGCTGGGCCTCGACCTCCAGGGGGGCGTGCACTTCCTGATGCAGGTCGACATGGACGCCGCCAAAACGCAGCGGCTGAACAGCTATGTCGAATCCATTCGTGGCCTGCTGCGTGATGCCGGTATTCGTTACCGCTCGGTTCGCGCCTCCGGCGAGCGCGTGGTCGCCGAACTGCGTACTGAGGAACATCGCAGCGAGGCGCGCGAGATTCTCGAGCGCGAGCTCGAAGGCCTGGCCCTGGAGTCGGTCGATTCCGAACGGACTTACAACCTGCGCGGCACGATCACGGAAGAATTCCTGCAGGAAATCCAGCAGAGCGCGCTGGAACAGAACATGACCACGCTGCGCAACCGCGTCAACGAGCTGGGCGTGGCCGAACCGGTTATCCAGCAGCAAGGCGCCAACCGCATCGTGGTGCAGCTGCCGGGTGTGCAGGATACCGCCCAGGCGAAGCGCGTGCTGGGCGCGACGGCCACGATCGAATACCGGGCCGTCGACGAGGAGAACGACCCCTACGAGGCCGAGCGCACCGGACGGGTGCCGCCGGGCTCGAAGCTCTACGAGCATCGCAATGGCGAGCCGATCCTGCTCTCGCGCGAGGTCATCGCCTCGGGCGAGAACCTGATCGGCGCCGCCGCCGGTTTCGACCAGCAGTCGGGCCAGCCCAACGTCGTGGTCACGCTCGACGGCGACGGTGCCCGCCGCATGCTCGATCACACCAGTGAGAACGTCGGCAGGCGCATGGCCGTGGTCTTCATCGAGTACCGGCCGGAAACGCGGATGGAAGACGGCGAGGAAGTCCACACCACCCGGCGGGTCGAGGAAGTGATTTCCGCCGCGGTCACGCGCGAGCCCCTGGGCAAGCGCTTCCAGACCACCGGCCTGGGGTCGGCGACCGAGGCGGCCCAGCTTGCGATGCTGCTTCGTGCCGGTGCCCTGGCCGCACCCATGCAGATCATCGAAGAGCGAACCGTGGGCCCGAGTCTCGGCCAGGACAACATCAACCAGGGCGTCCAGTCGGTCATCATCGGCTTTGTGCTGGTGCTCATCGTCATGGCCGTCTACTACAGGGTTTTCGGCCTGATCGCCAACCTGGCCCTGACGGCCAACCTGGTGTTGATCGTCTCGTTGCTGTCGATGCTCGGCGCCACGCTGACCCTGCCGGGGATCGCCGGGATCGTGCTTACCGTCGGCATGGCGGTTGACGCCAACGTGCTGATTTTCGAGCGAATACGAGAAGAGCTGCGCAATGGCAATACGCCGCAGGCCTCTATCCGGTCCGGCTATGAGAAAGCCTTCTCGACCATTGCCGACGCCAACGTCACCACGCTGATCGCGGCGATCGTGCTGTTCATGTTCGGCACCGGGCCGATCAAGGGCTTTGCCGTGACGCTCAGCCTGGGCATCGTCACGTCCATGTTCACGGCCATTCTCGGCACGCGCGGTGTCGTCAGTCTCATGTACGGCGGCCGCAAGCGCGTCAAGTCACTGGCCATCTGAGGAGCCCTGAATCGTCATGGATATCATCAAGAGCGACACCAAGATCAATTTCCTGCGCTTCAGCAAGGTTGCGCTGGTCATTTCGGCGCTGGTGCTGATCGCGGGGATCGTCTCGTTGTCGACCCGCGGTTTGAATTTCGGCCTCGACTTCACCGGCGGCACGTTGATCGAGCTGCATTATCCCGCGGCACCGGAAATGAACGAGGTCCGGCAGACCCTGGAGCAAGAGGGTTTCGAGGAGTTCGTCGTTCAGACTTTCGGTACGGCCAGCGATATCGTCATTCGCATTCCGGTCGCCGACGACGGCGAGTCGAGTGCCGATATCAGTACCCGGGTACTCGAGGCGGTGTCGGAACAGACACCCGACATCGAAATGCGTCGGGTCGAGTTCGTCGGCCCGCAGGTCGGCCAGGAGCTGGCCGAGCAGGGCGGGCTGGCGCTGCTCTACGTGCTGATCGGCGTGATGATCTACATTTCCTTCCGTTTCCAGTGGCGCTTCGCCGTCGGTGCGGTCGGCGCGCTGATTCACGATGTGTTGCTGGTCGTCGGCGTGCTGTCGATGTTCAAGGTCAGCTTCGATTTGACCGTGGTAGCGGCGATCCTGGCCGTGATCGGCTATTCGCTCAACGACACGATCGTGGTCTACGATCGCCTGCGTGAGAATTTCCAGACGCGCCGCAAGGGAACGCCGGCCGAGTTGACCAACCTCTCGATCAACCAGATGCTGGGCCGGACGCTGATGACCTCGCTGACGACGCTGCTGGTGCTCGCGGCCCTGTTCTACTTCGGCGGCGAGATCATTCACGCCTTCGCCTTCACGCTCATCGTGGGCGTGATCGTGGGCACCTACTCTTCGGTCTACGTGGCCGGCAGCCTGGCGGTCAAGCTGGGCGTGTCCAAGATGGACCTGATGCCGGTGCAGAAGGAAGGTGCGGACCAGCCCGACCAGGAGATCCTGCCCGAGCGCTTCCGTAATCGGGAAGCCTGAGATGCGGGCCGCAAACGCTATCGTGGTGTGCTTGCTTTCGGTACTCGCGGCCGTCAGCACATCGGCTGCCGCGAAGCCGGATCGATATATGGTCGAGATGGAATTGTGGATCGAGGGCGAGCAGCGCGGCACCCCCATGCTGGTGGTCGAGCCGGGAGAACCGGCGACGGTCGAGGTGAGCGACGCCACGGGAGAGAGCGGGTGGAAGATCGAACTCCTGGTCGACCCACCGATTGCCTCCGAAGGGGCCCCGGTCGGCTCCATCTGGCTGAACCTGGCTGTCCAGGAACGGCGTGAAGGTGAATGGGAGCTGCTGACGGATTCCTTGTTGGGTGTGCGCGAAGGTCGGACCGGCACCATGACGCTGGTCGAGTCCGGTGTCGATGAGGCAACGCGAGAGAACAGCCTGGTTCACCTCACGGCACGGGCCTCGATTCTGCGCCCCTCGGAAACCACTAACTGATCACCCCGGGCGTTGCTGGCATTGCAAGGCTGTTATGGCGTAATCTGAGGTGCCTACCCGCACCGTTGGCGCAGTCTTGATGAGTGACGACTCGGCCAGGCAACGCTACCGCGAAGCCAAGGCAATCGCCCTGGAAGCACTCGAGTACGAGCCGGCACGACGGCGGGCGATAATCGAATCGCGTTGCGCGTCGGACGAAGCCCTCGAGCGGGAAGTGGAGTGGCTGATCGAGGCCGCTGAAGATGATGCCGACGACGAAGTGCCGGAACGTTTCCAGGCCGCGGCCCGCGGTGCCCTGCAGGACGTTTCCCTGGAGGTCCCGCTTCCCAGGAACTATCGACTGATCAAGCGTCTCGGCCAGGGCGGCATGGGTATCGTCTATTTAGCCGAGCGCGTCGATGGCAACCTGCGACAGCCGGTCGCCTTCAAGTTGCTGCACCTGCACGAGTCGGACAACGAAGTGCTGTCACGACGATTCTCGATCGAGCGCGGCATCCTCTCCGCGCTCGATCACCCCTGCATTGCACGGTTGATCGACGGCGGATTGACGGCCGATGGCAGGCCCTTTCTTGCCACGGAATTCGTCGAGGGCGTGCCAATCGACCAGTGGGCGGCGAGCGGTCGATCGCGGGCCGAGATCCTGGCAATGTTCATCAAGGTATGCCAGGCCGTCGACTATGCACACCGCCATATGGTCATTCATCGCGACCTCAAGCCGGCCAATATCCTGGTTACTCCCTCTGGCGAGCCGAAGTTGCTCGATTTCGGTGTTGCGCGCCTGCTCGATTCAGATAGTGAGGCCGGTGAGGGTGCCGGGGCGCTGACCTTGGCGTACGCCAGTCCTGAACAGGTCCAGGGTGCCGGCCTGAGTGTGGCTACCGATGTTTATTCACTGGGCGTCCTGCTCTACGAACTTCTGGGTGGCAAATCGCCTTTTGAAGGAACCCACGACCCGGCAACGTTGCGCGAGCGTGTTCTTCGGGGTCGCTATTCCGAGCCCCGGGCTCGTGATGGGACGCCCCTGCCGCGGGATCTTGCCAGCGTAATCGACCGGGCCATGCATGTCGAAGAGCGGAAACGCTATGATTCGGTTCGCTCGTTGGCCGACGACCTGCAGCGGTTCAGGACGTATCGCCCTGTTCGGGCGTACGGGGGCGGTGTGCTGTATCGCAGCGGCCGCTTTATGCGGCGACATCGATTGACGCTCGCGCTTGGCCTGGTGGCCGTAGCAGCGCTCGCGGCCTTTCTCGTTGATCGGGAAAGACAGCTTGACCGAGTGGCCTGGGAACGTGACCGGGCCGAGGCGGTCACCGAATTCGTGTCCGAACTTCTTGCAGGTGCCGACTCGCTGCCCAGTCGGGGGAACGACGTGACCGTTCGCGAGATTCTGGACCGGGGCCGGCAACAGCTGGCAGAGACCGAACGAGGCAATCCGGATGCCCTGGGCCAGATGTACAGGGCGCTTGGAGAGGCCTACAACGCGCTCGGACTCGGTGAACAGGCTGTGCCATTGCTGCAAAAGGCACAGGAGATGCGCCAGGGAAAATTACAGCCCGATGAAAGGGCCATGCTCCAGTCCGAGCTGGGTGCAGCCTACGATTCCGCGGGTCGGGCGATTGAGGCCATTGATGCGGATGAGCAGGCGATTGCGCTGCTGGAGCAGTCGCAGGAACTGCAGGATACCCGGGAGCTGATCCATGTGCGGATTCGTCGACTTCGCAACCAGGTCAATGTGCTGGCTGAGGCACCGCAGGCCGTCATTGCTGATCTCGAGGCCATCATCGACGAACTGGATGACGCCTCGGCGAGTTCCGAATTGCTGTTCGAGGCGCGATCCGCCCTGGTGGGGGCGCGTGTGGCTGCCGGCCAGGAGGAAGCAGCCCTGGCGGACGCGGTGAAAGCCCGGCAGCTGGCTGAAACCGTCTATGACGAGGGTGATCCACGCCGCCTGCGCGGACGTTATGTACATGCCACGGCACTGATGCTCAGCGATCCGCAGCAGGCGGTGACGATGTTCGAGTCACTGCTGTCCGATCACGAGCGTCTTGTCGGGCCGAGCCAGCGCATGGCCAATACTGTCGGCAATCTCGGTGTTGCCTTGTCGAGACTGGGCCGAAACCAGGAAAGCATTGCGGCGTTCGAGCGTGCGGCCGGCATGATCGAGGCATCCGTGGGGCGGGATCACTACCTCTACCGGCTGTCGATCACGAATCTGGCAGCACTCCACCTGCGTGACGGTGAGGCCGCCGAGGCCGAGCGACTGGTACGTGACATCCTGCCTGGCCTGGAGCGGCGCCAGGAACTGTTCGGGGGTGTCGAAACCCTTTATCTCGCATCGGCGCTGGAGGTGTTGGGTGGCGCACAGGTCATGCAGGGGAAGCATTCCAAGGCCGCAGAAACCTATGGGCGGGCACTGGACTCGCTGAAGCCGGGTTCTGGAGAGCAGTGGGCAAACCTGCGCGAGAGAATCACCGCCAAGCTGGCCGAGCTTGAGCGGGAGTTCAGTCGGAATTGAGTTCGTGCTCCGACAGGCGCCGCCTGAGCCAGGCCCGGGCCATGCGCCATTCCCTGGCCACGGTGGAGCGCGAAAGCTCCATCGTTTCTGCGGTTTCTTCCATGCTCAAGCCCGCGAAATAGCGCAATTCCACGATCTGCGCCTGGCGTTCATCGATTTCTGCCAGTTGCTCGAGAACTTCGTCGATGGCAACCAGTTCGAGACCGAAGGACTGACCGGGTGCGGACTCGTCGATATCGACGCGCTGTTTCTCCTGCGGGCGCTTGTCAGCGTGCCGCCGGCGCGCATAATCGACCAGTACGCGACGCATGACCGTTGCGGCCACCATTACGAATTCCCGCCGGTCCTTCCAGCTTTCGTAGTCCTGGCCAGCCAGACGCAGATAGGCCTCGTTGATCAGCGCGGTGGGTTGCAGGGTATGGTCGGGCCGCTGCCGCGCGAGTTGGCGGGCGGCGAGCGCACGCAATTCGTCGTAGACCAGCGGGAGAATGCTGGCCAGCGAGGCTTCGCCGCGCTCGGTAGAGCGCCTGATCAGTGCTTCGAGCTCTGCGGCCTGTTTGCTCGGCTGATTCATCCCCGTCCTTTTGCCTGGGATATCGATGCTCAAATGCTAACCCATTCCGCCGGAAATGCCGATTTCATTTCCGGGGCCCGCTTGCTCTACAATGCGGATGACGTTAATCACGCGTGGTGGGGACTAGTGATCGCATGAAGGCCCGGTTGAAACTGATGAACTTGCTCACAGGGCTGGCTCTGCTGCCCTTGTCGGCAGTCGGCGCTGATTCCTGTGTGCTCGAGGCGGATGGCGGGTCTGAAATGGCGTCTGGGGACGCGGTTCGTGCGCTCGAATCCCCGGAAACAGCGCGGTTGCCGGGTACCCTGGAAATTGTCTGCCAAAAGCACGGTATTGCCCGGATCGACATTGCATTGCCCGTCGGCGCACGCCGCGGCCTCAGTCTGATTTCCGGCGGCCGGGATGGCCGCACCTTACAGCCGCAGCTCAAAGACACCGGGAGCTGGGCGAGCCTTGCCGTCGAAGAAGGTCCGGATGGGGCCACTCGGCTGAAGGTGGGCTTTCTCGCTCCCGCAAGCGCCAAGGAAGGCGATGCATTTACGGGAAGTCTCGTGCTGATCGACCCTTCGAGTCGAAGCGATGAGCCTGTATTGACTATCCCCCTCAACTTGTCCATCCGCGGTGAAGTGCCGCTGTTCCGGGATCAGTTCGATGTCGATCCGGTTATCGGGCAATTCAGTCTGGTGATATAGTCACCACGGCGTTGAGCAATGAGTCAGTGAGAAGGCGGCGTTTCAGCCTCGATCAGAGCCATTATTTCATTGAGGGTTCCCGGGCGGGCGAACAGGTAGCCCTGTCCATGCTGGCATCCCATCTGTAGAAGAGCGTGGGCCTCTTTTTCGCTCTCGATACCTTCAGCCACGATTTGCACGCGGAGCCTTTGGCCTACATGCATGACCGCCTCGATGATGCTGCGGTCGACCCTGGAATGCTGAAAACCGGCGATGAACGATCGGTCGATCTTGATTGTATTGAAGGGTACCTGGCGAAGCCGGTCCAGGGACGCGTACCCCGTTCCGAAATCATCGATGGCAATGCCGTAGCCGAGCGAGTTGATCCGGTGAAGCGCTTCGGGTTGCCGGGTCAGCATGCTCTCGGTGACTTCGATCTGGAGGTTCTCAGGATCGACGCCAGCCCGGGTACTGGCTTCCTGGATATAGGAAACGGGGTCGCCAAAGCGGAACTCGGCATCTGACAGGTTGACGGCAATGGCCGTGGGACAACGCGCCCCGAGCGTCTTCTGCATGTGTGAAAAATCGCTACTCGCGCGTTGGAATACCCATGCGCCGATACGTGTAATTGCACCCGTATCCTCGGCCAGGCTGATGAACTGATCAGGCGACAGTAGTCCCTTCGTGGGATGCGACCACCTGACGAGTGCTTCGAGCGTTTCGATTCGCCGACTTTCGAGGTCGATAATCGGTTGATAGAAAAGCCGCAACTCACCGCGTTCGGCTGCCCGCCACAGGTCGTTCTCGAATCTAAGGTGCTCTTGCTGAAAGGAGTCCTGATTCGGGTCGTAGACATGGATGTGAGCACCGTCCTTGCGTTTAGCGAGATACATGGCGATGTCGGCCTGTCTCAACAATTCCGCCGGAGCCTCGGTGCTATCTCCTGATACCGCGATACCTATGCTCACGCCGACGCGGGTCGTGACATCATCGACACTGAACTCCCGGTCAAACTCTCGTGCAATCCTCTGCGCCGGCATCGTTGCCGCTTCTTCCGATTCGACGGGTTCGAGGATGAGTCCGAACTCGTCTCCTCCGAAGCGCGCGATCGAGTCCCTATCGCGAATGACCCCCTTCAGGCGATCTGCGGCCTGCCTGAGAAGAGAGTCCCCGGCAGCATGGCCGAGGCCGTCGTTGATGACCTTGAAACGATCGAGATCGATGAAAAGAATGGCGACGGAAGTACCGCTACGGCGGCCACGCTTGAGCGCCATTTCGAGGCGATCGAGGAATAGCCGGCGATTGGGGAGTCCGGTCAACGGATCGTGCAGAACTTGAAAGCGCAGTTCGCTTTCAGCCCGCTTTCGAGATGTGATGTCGACACAGGTTCCGACATGGCCGACCACGTTTTCACCGATCCGGATGGGTGCACCGTGGACAAGGGCGATGCGGGGAGAACCAATACGGGGCTGGAGTTCAACTTCCATGGCAGCGTTATGTCCCTGAACGCGGGCCTGTCTGTTGTTCTTGACTTTCTCTCGATGGCGTGGAGAAATGAATTCCTCGATCGTCTGCCCTTCGATTCGTTCGGTATCGTCGATTGCGAGAAGTGAGCGCATGGCGGGGTTGAAGTAGAGGATATGACCCTCCGGATCGATCTGCCACATGCCCACTTCCGGCTGATCGACCAGGGCCCGGTAACGTTGTTCGCTTTCCTTCAGCGCGGCCTCTCTGCGTTCACTGATCTGGATCAGGCGCCAGGCGAGGAAGAATCCGCCCGCTACCAAAAGGAGTGCGGTTGACGCGATGGCGATGGTGAACCACCGCGTCATGAAGTGACTGACCCTTCCCATGGCGTTCGAAAACTCGCTTTCTTGCCGGGTCAATTGGTGATCGAGCCTGCGGATGGATTCCAGCTGTTCGAATACGGGTGGAGTCGCCGCACCATTTTCGTGTACCAACTCACGCAGGGTCACCGCTTCTGATCGGAGCTGTGCAATCAGCTCATCGCCTCGGGTCCATGCCTCGACCGCTTGCTGGAAAGGCCGCAAGGAACGACCGAGCACGAACAGCCGCATCATCAGATCGATGTCTTCGGGATGATTGCGCCCGTCGAGCAAGCCCTGTCGGGCCACGGCATAGTCGGGATCCTCGCTGGACAGGGTCAGCCTTGCCCGGCGGGCACCCTCATTGACAGTCAGGGCATTTTCAAACGCCTCGTAGTGTTCATCGTTGCCGGTGGTGGCATAGTCGAACAGTGCGATGACGGCCTGCTTTTGTGCCTTGGTCCACTGGCTTTCACCATTCACGAAGGCCCGGGCACCCGAAAGTCCCTGGAAAGCGACGATGCCGAGAATAACCAGTAGTACAAGTGCGGCGGAAAATGTGGCCGACAGTATGATGAAACGACGCCGAAGATGGCTGACCCAGCCCTGGGTTCCGGAACCGGCGGAAGTGACTTCTTGCGTCCTTTTGCTCAATCTCTGATTATCCCCTGGACGGGTTCGGTGTCGCTTCGCGGGATCGTGGAAGGTGCATTTTCTAACTCGCTGTCAGGGTACCTCAAGGCGGGTGGGGCAGCCAGCGACCCGCCTTGAGGGTTGCCCGGCAGGCGTTGGGACGAAAGTGATAGAGCCAGTGATTGATGTCGGGTGCATCGATAATGGCCAGGTCGGCCCGGTAGCCGGGTTCAAGGCTGCCGTGTGACGCTTCCAGGCCGATGGCGCGGGCGGCATTCGTCGTGACGCCGCGAAGGACTTCCGCGGGACTCATGCGCTGGTGGACCGCGGCCAGGGTCATGGCGAGGTGCAGGTGGTAGCTTGGCGCCGAGCCGGGATTGAAGTCGGTGGCAACCGCCACCCTGGCCCCGGCGTCGATCCATTTGCGCGCCGGCAGGAAGGGCTCTCGCAAGTAGAGCGACGCGATCGGCAGGCTGACAGCCACCGTGCCGGCCTCGGCCATGGCGTGAATGTCCTCGTCCGAGGCGTACTCGAGATGCTCGGCGGAGACGGCGCCGAGTTCGGCCGCCAGTCCCGCACCGCCGCCGCAAGAGAGTTGGTCGGCGTGGATCTTGAGCCCGAGCCCATGTGCCTTGGCCGTTTCGAGTATGCGGCGGCCTTCGCGCAGCGTGAAGGCATTGTCTTCGATGAATACATCGCAGAAGCGGGCCAATTCGCGTTCGGCGACTTCCGGAATCATTTCCTCGCAGAGCAGCTCGACATAGTCGGCTCGTCGATCCCGGAATTCCACGGGCACGAGATGCGCTCCCAGGAAGGTCGGCACGAGCTCGAGTGGTTGCTCTGTCTGGAGGTGCCGATAGACTTCCAGCTGCTTTAACTCGTTGTCGCGATCCAGCCCGTAGCCTGATTTTGCTTCCACTGTGGTGACGCCCAGTCCGGCCATGTCGGCGAGTGCCTCGGCCGCCTTCGAGCGGAGCGAATCGATATCGGTCTCGCGTGTCGCGCCCACGGTCGCGTTGATCCCGCCGCCGGCGGCCTGGATATCCTGGTAGCTGGCACCCTCGAGCCGCGCGGCGAATTCGTCACCGCGCCAGCCGCCAAAGCACAGATGCGTGTGACAGTCGATCAGCCCGGGCACGACGCAGCGTCCGCCGGCGTCGAAAGACTCGGCCTGGGCGAACTCCGACGGCAACTCGTCGGCCGGCCCGGCGTAGCGAATCGTGTCGCCGTCCCATGCCACCGCGGCATCGACAACGGCATCAACGTCGTCGTGTGCGCCGTCGGCCGGGACCCGGTACAGGGTAGATATGTTGCGCAATAACTTCATAAAAACCTATTGTCCACAGATGAACACAGATGAACACAGATTAAAAAACAAGAAAATCATAAAGAACAGTAAATATTACTTTTTGAGGCAGGTGTAGTAGCAACGCCGGTGTCGGCTGCATCCACACACTCATTGAAGGGTATTGGTGTTCTTTTCCATCTGTGTTTATCTGTGTTCATCTGTGGACAATTAAAAAGCTGAAGTCATCGAAGCCCCGAAATTTCTGCCTGCACGGAGCCCACCAGGTCGCCTGAGCGCAGCAGGCGGGTGCAGGTGTCGATGTCGGCGCCGACTTCGTAGTCTTCTTCGGCATGGTTGACGTGCTCACGAACGAATTCGTGCGCTGCCAGGACGCCGCGGCCCGGTTTGAGTGGCCTGCGGAAGTCCAGCGCCTGGGCGGCGGTGAGCATTTCCACGGCCATGACGCGTTCGACGTTGTGCAGCACGCTGAGTAGCTTGAGCGCGCTGATCGAACCCATCGAGACGTGGTCTTCCTGCCCGAGGCTGGTCGGGATCGAGTCGACGCTGGCCGGGTGGCAGAGCACCTTGTTTTCGCTGACAAGGGCGGCGGCGGTGTACTGGGGGATCATGAAGCCCGAATTGATTCCGGTGTCGCTCATCAGCAGCTTGGGCAAGCCGTCATGGCCTTCGAGGAGGAGATAGGTGCGCCGCTCGGAGATGCTGGCCAGCTCGGACAGGGCCATGGCAGCGTAGTCGAGCGAAAGCGCCAGCGGCTGGCCGTGGAAATTGCCGGCGGAGATGATGTCTCCATCCTCGAACACCAGCGGGTTGTCGGTAACCGAGTTGATCTCGCGCTCGACCACTTCGATGGCATGGCCGAGCGCGTCCCGGCTGGCGCCGTGAACCTGGGGAATGCATCGCAGGCAGTAGGGGTCCTGCACCTTGCCGCAGTGGCGGTGCGATTCGAGAATTTCGGAGTCGGCCAGCAAACGCCGAACGTTGGCGGCAACCGAGATCTGGCCCGGGTGCGGGCGAATATGGTGCACGCGTTCGTCGAAAGGACGTGCGGAACCCTGAAGCGCCTCCAGGCTCATCGTGCCCAACACGTCGGCAGCTGTCATCAGGTGAACGGCGCGATTGAGAATGAATGCTCCATAGGCCGACATCAGCTGCGTGCCGTTGATCAGGCCGATGCCGTCCTTGGCCGCGGGTTCGACCGGTTCGATACCGTGGCGCGCAAGCGTCTTGCGCGCGGGTTCCGGACCCGAGCATTCCTGGTTCCAGCACTGTCCGAGACCGATCAGCGGCAGGCTCATGTGCGCCAGCGGCGCCAGGTCACCCGATGCGCCCACACTGCCGCGGCTGGGGATCCAGGGCAGGATGTCGAGTTTGCAGAACTTGAGAAGCTGCCTGAAGATCGGCAGGGAAATACCTGAATTACCAAGACCTAGCGCGTGTATCTTGAGCTGCATCATCAGCCGGGTGATCTCGATCGGCACCGGCTCACCCGTGCCGCAGGCGTGCGACAGCAGCAGATTGCGTTGCAGCTTCCCGAGTTGATCGTCATCGATACGCTTGCTTGCCAGGGCGCCGAAGCCGGTGTTGACGCCGTAAATGGCCTCGTCGCCTTCGAGTGCGCGCTCGACCAACTGGCGCGAGCGTTGCACGGCACCGTCGTCGGAGCGCAAGGCATCCAGTCGCCGGTTCAGGTCATGGTAGAGAGAAGCGATCGTGACTGTCGCACTCGCGTCGGGCATAGTCAGTTCCTTCCTCGTATTTCTTTGGGAACCACCGAATGCACCGAATACACCGAAAAAATGAATGAATCGATAAAATAAATCATTATTCCGTGTTTTCAGTGTCTTCGGTGGTTTCATCCAGCATCGGGATATCGACTCCGCGCTCGCGCGCGGTCTCGACTGCTTCCTCATAGCCGGCGTCGGCGTGGCGCATGACGCCCAGTCCGGGGTCGGCGGTGAGTACGCGCTGGAGACGTTCGTAGCCTGACCGGGTGCCGTCGGCCAGTGACACCATGCCGGCGTGCAGCGAATAACCGATACCGACCCCGCCGCCGTGGTGGAAGGATACCCATGAAGCGCCACAGGCCGTATTCGCCAGGGCGTTGAGGATGGGCCAGTCGGCGATGGCGTCCGAGCCGTCCTTCATCGCTTCGGTCTCGCGGTTGGGCGAGGCCACCGAGCCGCAGTCGAGATGGTCGCGGCCAATGACGATGGGTGCATCGACCTTGCCCTTCTCGACCAGCCAGTTGAACTTCTCGCCGGCCTCGGCGCGCTCGCCGTATTCCAGCCAACAGATGCGCGCCGGTAGTCCCTGGAACTGGATTTTCTCCTGTGCCTTCTCGATCCAGCGCCTGAGATGCGCCTTCTCCGGGAACAACTCGAGGAGCGCTTCGTCGGTCGCGGCGATATCGGCCGGATTGCCCGACAGGGCGGCCCAGCGGAAAGGGCCTGCACCGCGGCAGAACAGCGGCCGGATAAAGGCCGGTACGAAACCGGGAAAGTCGAAGGCGTTGCTCATGCCGCGCAGATCGGCCACCTGGCCTCGCAGGTTGTTGCCGTAATCGAAAGTGACCGCGCCACGATCCTGCATCTTAAGCATGGTCTCGACGTGGATTTCCATCGAGTCCAGTACTCGCTCGTCGTAGCTTTTGGGGTCGGTCTCCCGCATGGTTTCGGCTTCGTCCAGGGATAGTCCGGTCGGAATGTAGCCGTGCCTGAGGTCGTGGGCCGAGGTCTGATCGGTGAGTGCATCGGGAATGATGCCGCGCTTGAGCATTTCGGGCAGCACTTCGGCGATGTTGCCCAGCAGGCCGACCGAAACGGGATCCTTGGCTTGTTCGATGATCTTCAGGGTCTCATCCAGACTGGTCGCTTTTCGATCGCAGTAGCCGGTTTCCACGCGCCGGTCGATGCGCGTCTCGTCGACTTCCACGGCAATGCAGTGACCCTCGTTCATGGTTACCGCGAGGGGCTGGGCGCCACCCATGCCACCGAGGCCGGCGGTGACCGTCAGCTTGTCCTTCATCGATCCGCTGAAGTGCTGGCGGGCCAGTTCGGCGAAAGTCTCGTAGGTGCCCTGGACGATGCCCTGGGAACCGATGTAGATCCAGGAGCCGGCCGTCATCTGGCCGTACATGGTCAGGCCGCGGTCTTCCAGGTCGCGAAACACGTCCCAGTTGGCCCAGCGTCCGACCAGGTTGGAATTGGCGATCAGCACCCTGGGCGCCTGGTCGTGGGTGCGGATCACCCCGACCGGCTTGCCGGACTGCACCAGCAGCGTTTCATCGTCCTTGAGTCGCTTCAGGGTGGCGACGATGGCGTGGTAGCAGTCCCAGTTGCGTGCCGCCCGGCCCGTGCCGCCGTAGACGATCAACTTGTCCGGGTGCTCGGCGACAGCCGGGTCGAGATTGTTCATGAGCATGCGCATGGCGGCTTCCTGGTGCCAGCCACGGCAACTGATGGATGGGCCGTGCGGGGCGCGCACGACCGGAGGCGACGGATCCTTGTGGGTCATCGTTTCACTGTATGTCTGGGGATGGGTGCAGTATAGCAATCACCCAGGCTTTCAGCGGTTACGCAGGTGGCGCCAGACGATATCGGCGAGAAGGTAGGGAATCAGGCCAAGGACGATATTCATGGCAATGCTGAGCCATCCGGTCATTCCGGGCATGAGTTTCTGTGGCCAATCGGCGGTCAGTTTGAAACCAATGCCGAGAACCTGCCACAGCCATTCGAACATGCCTTGCGAGCCGACATCGGCTTCCAGGGCGGCCAGCGAAAGCCCCGAAAGAAAGGCCACGCACAGAAAGGGATTGTCGCGAATCAATTCGGTAATGCTGCGGGATCTTTGGGTGGGCGATCGCAGCATGGGGGTCATCTCCGAGGGTGAACTTCGGGCGCCATCTCAACCCGATATGTCGCCTGTATACTACTTTGATCGGCTCGCGGCAAGCGTGGCCGGCCGCGCAAATCCCACGACAAGCCGGGGGAGAGCAATCTTGAACAGGGGAATATTCTCAATGATGCGGGGGCCATGGCGCGGTCGGTGCGTCGCGGCAATGGCTTGTCTCGGTGTTCTGCTCTCGAGTGGATGCATGCTGAGGGACTTGAACGAACAAGTGCGCATGATGGATCGGGCGTGCGTCATCGAAGGACGGGTGCAGCAAGGCGAGGGTGGCGGCCAGGCCGTGGTGGTCGTCCTGGCCATGGGGGACGCGGAAAGCGAAGTGCCCCCCAAGCCGGTCGACTTCACTTTGCCTGACCCGGCGGGCGGGTTCAGTTTTGCCGTCGCACCCGGGCAGTATCGGCTGCTGGCATTCGAAGACACCGACGGCGACCTGGAACTTGACGACGATGAGCCGGCCAGTCGCGCCGACAGTGAAGGCACGTTTGCCTGCGGCGCCGGCGACCGGCTGCGGGAGAATCCGATCAGCCTGAAATCTGATGACCGCCTGGAGGGAGGCCGCACGTTTTTCATTCAGGAAGGTCGCAACCTGGTTGCCGGCGCAATGGAGTCCGCCGCCAGCCTGGGGCAGCTGACGGCCTTTGGTGACGTGGTTCCGCTCAGCGATTCGCGTTTTGATCTGGAGCGTGCGCGCGACAGTTTGTGGCGCCCTCTGGATTTCATTCGCCAGGGCCATGTGGGCGTCTACCTGCGCGAACCGCTCGATCCTGAGCGCACGCCGGTGTTGTTCATCCATGGCATCAACGGGTCACCCAGAGTGCTCGAGCCGCTCATCCAGCACCTCGACGGCGAGCAGTTCCAGCCCATGTACTTCTACTACGCCTCCGGTCTGCGAATCGGACAGATCGCCTGGCATCTCGACCGGGTCATGCGCGAGTTGGAGCATCGGCGTGATATCGACCGCTATCACGTGGTCGCGCACAGCATGGGCGGTCTGGTTGCGCGTGCCTGGCTACTGGAGCGTTCCAGGCAGGGCACGGGTGCGCAGATCGCTTCGTTCGTGAGCCTTTCCACACCCTGGTCGGGCTACCCCTCGGCGCGCCAGGGCGTCGATCACTCGCCGGTCGTCGTGCCGGTGTGGCGTGACATGGCGACGGGCAGTGAGTTCCTGAACGGACTGTTCGGGCACGACGAGACGCTCGAAGACCTGCCGCCACACCACCTGCTGTTCAGTTTTCGTCAGTCGGGCTGGCTGGCCGGATCCTCGGGCGACGACGTAGCAGCGCTTGCGAGCATGTTGCCGTCGCAGGTCCAGAGGCAGGCCACTTCGGTGTTCGGGGTGGACGCCGGGCATGTCGAGATTATCTCGGACGAATCCGCGCAGGCGCGCGTGAAATCGCTGCTCCTGCAATCCGAGTGAACGGCCAGCGCGGTTTTCGAACTGGTGCTGAACCGTTTCGGGGTACAGGTGTCGGTTGATCGACGCCTCTATCCCTGATTGACTACAATTGATCCCATGAAAAATCTGATCCGGGGACGAACCCCATTTGTACTGGTCTTCGCGGTCTGCGCTGTCCTGCTGGCCTTCGCCTATTACGCGCAGTTCGTGCTCGAGCTTGAACCCTGTCCGTTGTGCATCCTGCAACGGCTGGGTTTCATGATCATGGGCGGGTTTGCGCTGCTCGGTGCCATCCACGGGCCGACGGCCTGGGGGCGATGGGTCTACGGCGTCCCGATTCTTGCCGGAGCTGCCTGGGGCATTACCACGGCCGCCCGGCACATCTGGCTGCAGAACCTGCCTGCTGACCAGGTGCCCGACTGCGGCCCGGGCATGTATTTCATGCTCGAATACGACTTCCCGCTCATGGAAATTCTGCGTGAGGCGTTCACCGGGGCAGGTGAGTGTGCCGAGGTCGCCTGGCAATTTCTGGGCCTGTCGATGCCCATGTGGACCCTGATCTGGTATGTTGGACTCGCAGTGTTCACTCTGTGGGCACTGCTGGCGAACAAGCCCGGTTCGAGGACACAGGAGCAATGAGCGAACAGTTCAGGACAATCACGCCCGCCAAGGGCTGGCGCCCGGATTCATGGCAGCAGCACGAAGCCGGCCAGCAGGCGAGCTATCCGGACGAAATCGCGTTCCGGCATGCGTTGAGCCGCTTGGCCGCCATGCCGCCGCTGGTGACATCCTGGGAAATCCTTTCGCTCAAGGAGCAGATTGCCGAGGCCCAGGCAGGCAAGCGTTTCGTTCTGCAGGGCGGCGACTGTGCCGAATTGTTCGACGACTGCGAGCCGACGATTATCGCCAAC
This sequence comes from Wenzhouxiangella sp. 15190, assembly GCF_003417465.1. Taxonomy (GTDB): domain Bacteria; phylum Pseudomonadota; class Gammaproteobacteria; order Xanthomonadales; family Wenzhouxiangellaceae; genus Wenzhouxiangella. Next base: position 26,125 of record NZ_QVMV01000011.1, on the reverse strand, counting down.
CGGCTCAAGGTGCTGTTGCAGATGTCGCTGGTACTGCTGCACGGCATGGAAAAGCCGGTGGTGCGTATCGGTCGGTTTGCCGGCCAGTACGCCAAACCGCGTTCGGCCGACAACGAGACGCGCGATGGCGTGACCCTGCCGAGCTACCGCGGCGACCTGGTCAATGCACCCGAGTTTACCGAAGCCGCACGCACGCCCGATCCCGAGCGCATGCTTCGCGGGCACGCCAGTTCGGCGATAACGATGAATTTCGTTCGGGCGCTGGTCGACGGTGGCTTCGCCGACCTGCATCATCCGGAGTACTGGAACCTGGGTTGGCTCGAGCATTCACCGCTGGCGGCGGAGTTCGAGCGGATTGCCGACAGCATTGGTCATTCCGTGCGTTTCATGGAAACCATCACTGGCCAGCAGCCGGGCAGTCTCCGGCGAGTGGACTTCTTTACCTCCCACGAGGCGTTGCACCTGCATTACGAGCAGGCTTTGACACGCCAAGTTCCACGCCAGTGGGGCTGGTTCAACCTGTCGACCCACTTTCCGTGGATCGGTATGCGCACGGCTGATCTCGAAGGCGCGCACGTGGAGATGTTCCGCGGTGTACGCAATCCCATGGGCATCAAGGTCGGCCCGGGCATGTCGGCCAGCTGGCTCAAGCGCCTGATTCAGACGCTCAATCCGGACGACGAGCCCGGTCGCCTGGTGCTGATTCACCGCATGGGAGCCGACCAGGTGGCCGACAAGTTGCCGCCACTGATCGAGGCCGTCCGCACGACCGGCTCGCCCGTCCTGTGGATCTGCGATCCGATGCACGGCAATACCGAGAAAACCGAAAACGGATACAAGACCCGGCGTTTCGCCAACATCGTGTCCGAAGTGGAGCAGAGCTTCGACATCCACGCCGCCTGTGGTTCAAGACTCGGCGGTGTGCATCTGGAATTGACCGGCGAGAACGTGACCGAATGCATCGGCGGTGCGCGTGATCTGGCCGAGCATGATCTGTCGCGCGCCTACAAGACCACCGTCGATCCGAGGCTCAACTACGAGCAGGCGCTGGAGCTGTCGATGCGGATTGTCGGCAAGCACCGAAGCCTCGCCTGAGGAGCCTCTGAGAGCTACTGCGCGTGCGTCTGACGGCGTCCGGCGGCGCAGGCACGGAACCTTGGCGGCTTTCCGCAGGAATGAAGCCCAGGTGGAGTGCCGTAAAGCGCGTACTCGGAATCCTCATGTATTCGCACATACACGCGCAACGGCTCCAATCCGGCGCTACTTGCGCTATGCGCAAAGCGCACCGGATATTCCGCCTGCGCTGCGGTTCCTGCGTTCCGGCGGCCACCGTCAGACGCCCGCTCGCTACGCTCTCAGAGGCTCCTTGGTAGAACAGCAACGGTTATTTAACAGAAAACAAAAAGCCCGGCAATCGCCGGGCTTTTCTTTTTTCATGGGATGGTTTCTTGTCACTCGACGGTGATGGTGATCTTCTCCGACTTGACGGCCGGATCGTGCGGCACGTGGCGGTGGTCGCCTAGCAGCAACTGCAGCGTGTGTTCGCCGGGCTCGAGATCGATGCTGACCTCGGTCTGGCCGCCGCCGAAGTGAACGACGTGATCGGTGGTCGGTAGCGGCCTGTCCATGGCCGGCATGTTCGACTCGTCGACATCGATCAACAGGTGATGGTGTCCCGTCTTGTCCTGGTCGATGCCGGCCGGTGCCACGCCCATGCCGTCCAGCCCGAATCGGACCGTGACCGGACTGCTCACGGTTTCTCCGTCGTCCGGTGTGATGAAATAGACCGCCGCTTCTTCCGGGGCGCTGGTGCGCTCGAGCCCCTGTGCAGTTGCCAGCAGGGGCAGGAGCAGGAAGGGCAGGGTCAGAAGCTTGAGTGCGTTCATGGCAACCTCCTCGGTTGGGTTCAGAGCAGCGATTCCACAGCCTGGCGTTCTTCGCGGAGTTCCTTGTCGGTCGCGTCGAGGCGCGCCTGCGAAAACTGGTTGATGTCCAGGCGCTGGACGATCTTCCATTGACCATCCTCGCACGTGCAGGGAAAAGAAAAGATCACGCCCGGCTCGATGCCGTAACTGCCGTCGGCGGGAACGGCCATCGAGACCCAGTCGTCGCCGTCCGTGCCCCGTACCCAGTCGCGGATGTGGTCGATGGCGCTCGAGGCCGCTGATGCCGCGCTGGAAGCGCCGCGGGCCTTGATGATCGCCGCACCACGCTGTTGCACCGTGGGAATGAAATCGTTTTCGTACCAGTCCCGGTCCACGAGATCGGTGGCCGTCTTGCCGTCGACGTTGACGTGGTGCAGGTCGGGATACTGGGTCGCGGAGTGATTGCCCCAGATCGTCATCTGCTTGATGCGGGTGTGATGCACGCCGGTCTTGCCGGCGAGCTGCGCCAGGGCCCGATTGTGGTCGAGGCGCGTCATGGCGGTGAAATTTTCCGGCGGCAGGTCCGGGGCGTTGGCCTGCGCAATAAGGGCATTGGTATTGGCCGGATTGCCGACGACCAGGACCTTGACGTCACGGCTGGCCACGGCATTGAGACTCTTGCCCTGCGGCCCGAAGATCTTGCCGTTCTCCGACAGGAGGTCGGCCCGCTCCATACCTTGTCCGCGCGGTTTGGCGCCCACCAGCAGGGCGATGTCGGTGTCCTTGAATCCCTCGTCGAGCTCGGTCGTGGTGACGATGCCGTGCAGCAGGGGCAGGGCGGCGTCCTCGAGTTCCATGGCCACACCCTTGAGCGCGTCGAGGGCCGGCGGAATCTCGATCAGCTGGAGAATGACGGGCTGGTTGGGGCCGAGCATGTCGCCAGCGGCGATGCGGAAACAGAGTTGATAGCCGATCTGGCCGGCGGCGCCGGTGATCGCGACGCGAATGGGTTCGTTCATGGAGCGCTCCTGAAAATCTGTGATTCGGGGACGGTGTTTATTCTAACGCAACGCCGTCTGTTGCTAGCCGGTAAGTGGAGTCCGTCTCCGGCGCGAGCCAGTGACCGGTCCAGTCCATGTAGGCACGGATGACTTCGGTGTAGTGTGGCGGCAGATGGCCCCAGTCGAGTACGACATGGCGTTTGTTCTCCGGTGTCGTACCGAGCAGTTCGAAGAACGGCTTCTGTGAGGTTTCGTGAGGGAAATTGAAATCGTTGACGCCGTTGATCAGCAGTACGGAAACGTCCACTCGCGGCAGGTAGTCCTGCAGCTGGACTTCCGGCGGTACGTTGTCGACCGGAATGACGCCTGCTGAAACCAGTATGGCGGTACGGAAGCGCCGATCCACGGCCAGCGCGTAGGGTGCACGGTAGCCACCGTAGCTGACGGCATGCAGGGCCAGCCGTTCGGAGTCGAGATCGTCGCGGGTTTCTATGTAGTCGACGGTTCGCCGCAGGTCTCGCACCTGGTCGACCAGCAGCATGCGCCAGGTATTGGGGCCGGACGGCGGATCGCCGGCGCGTTCGAAAGTGCCTTTGTAGACCGGATAGACGACGGCGTGGCCCGAGCGCAGGAACGGCTCGACGTGGTGCAGTCCCGCCTTCTCGCTGGAATCGAGCATCAATGCATCCCCGCCGGGGAAATGCACAATGGTCGGGTAGGGCGGAGGAGCGTTTCTGGGCAGGAAGACCCATGCGGTGATGCGTTCTCCCGGGTAGGCCGTGGTGAAGCTCACGCGCTCGCGGTACCAGTCGGAGTGGGCGCTGTCGCCGGATTCGACCCGCGCTTCGAGCGGCAGTGGATCGTAGTCGAACTGCCGGGCATAGATGGCGAAGGTGTCGTCGTCGACCGGCTCGGGCACGGTAAAGCTGCCGGCATCGACATCAGCCGCCAGTGTTGCATCGAGCGGATCGTCCTGGCGCATCAGTCGCAATCCGGTACCTGGGCCGCGGTCGTAGGGGTCACGGGCCTCGGGATCGCGAAAGCGGTAGCCCTGCTCCATCCACGACCCGCCCGCGAGGTGGCGCAGCGATTCCGCCGGGTTCAGACACCATTCGGCCACGTTACCCGCCATGTCGAGCGTACCGTAGGGTCCGAGTCCGTCCAGCGCGCCAATGGCCACGGTGCCCCGGCCATTGAAATTGCTCGAGAGCAGGATGTCGGAGAAGTTGGAGACCTGGGCGGTTCCGAGCCCGGCGGCGCGCCGCCAGTGGAGCACCGTCGGCAACTGCTTGCCGGCCCAGCGGGCGTAGGCCATGGCCTCGAACCAGCTCACGCCCTCGACCGGGTGATCGGCCTTGCCGTCCGGCCAGGTGCCCATCGCCCAGGTGGCCGGTCCCGGTACGCCGGTGGTGTCGACGAAATCCGCAACCAGCTGTTCGAAAGGCGACTCGTCTCCGCCGGATTCCAACAGCTCGGTCCAAAGGGCCTGATCCCGGTAGCCGCCGGCCTCGACGAACTCGCGGTAGGCGCGATTGCTGACTTCGTGCCGGTCGATCCAGAATGCCGGCAACGCCACGCGTTGGTCCCGGTAGGCCAGCGGCCCGGCTGGCACGTGCACCATGTCCTGGGGTACTTCGTCGTCCGGGTGCAGGTAGAACGGTTCGGCGACGGGAAGGACGCTGGGTGCGATCTCGATGGCCCGATACCCTGGAAGACTGACGCGATAACGCATTTGGGCCAGTGGCAGGTGGACGTCCTCGAGCGGCGTCGTGCCGAGTTCGATCCAGTCACTGTCGGATGCCCGGTAGCCGCGCACGCTGACGGTCGCGCCTTCGGGCACGCTGGTCAGCGATACCGGCAGGCTGATATCGCGCCAGAGCTGCTCGAGCTGGATGTCGTTCGGGACACGGGCGCGGGCATCCCGGGCCAGCACCCAGGCCGCCGCCAGGTCTGTTTCGAGCAATTCACGGATTTCCGGAATCAGGGTGCCGTGCAGCCAATTGCGTTGCGAGGCCTGGTGCCACCACAGGCTCGACAGCCCGACTAGCGCTACCACTGCGAGGCCCAGTGCGATGACGGTTGATCGGGCGGGCCGGGTTCGGTGGCTGGCCTGAGTTTTGGACGGTGTCGCATGCGCCTGGGAATCTTCGGCCGATGCCGACTTCTGCCGTAGCTTGTCGTCGATTTGCTCGACCGGGCAGATGATGCGATAGCCGCGCCGGTGCAGGGTTTCGATAAAGCGCGGCTCCCTGGCGCTGTCGCCCAGCGCCTGGCGCAATTCACTGACGGCCTGCGGGAGTACGTTGGGCGAAAGCGCCGTGCGGCCCCAGGCCTCGTCGAGCAGGGTGTCGCGGTCGAGCAGTTCGGGTGCGTGCTCGAGCAGTACTTCGAGCAGGCGGAAGGTTTGTCGACGCAGCGTCACCGGTCCGTCCGGACCGACCACGGTCCCGGTCAGGGAATCTAGGGTGAAGCTGCCAAAGCGATAACGCATGATCGCCATATATAGCGAACTGTTAAGCGCGGGGCAAGTGAGTTGTACGTGGCGCCGCGCATCGACGCCCGGCATTCGCTATAGTGCGTTTTGTTCACGCCCAATGGAAACCATCATGCAGAAACGCTTTCTGATCGCCACCGGAGTGCTCTTGCCACTTCTCGTCCAGGCCGGTCCTGTCGATGAATACTGGTCGAGCCTCGAGGATCTGTGCGGACAGGCATTCGAAGGCCGGCTGGTCGAATCGCCCGAGGGCGAGGACGGCTTTGTGGGAAAGCGCCTGGTCATGCACGTCCGTGAATGCAGCGATGAGGTGATTCGCATTCCCTTCATGGTCGGCGAGGATCGCTCGCGCACCTGGGTGTTGACCCGCAAGGACGACCGCATCGAACTCAAGCACGACCACCGGCACGAGGACGGCTCGGAAGACGAAGTGACGATGTACGGGGGCAGCGCGACTAATGCCGGCCGCGCCACCGAGCAGTACTTTCCGGCCGACGAGGAAACGCGCCAGACCATCGAGGCGGCTTTCTCCAACGTCTGGGTGATGCGCGTTCATCCCGGCGAGACCTTTACCTATGGCCTCTGGCGCCTGGGCACGCCCCGCGTGTTCCAGATCGATTTCGATCTGAGCGAGCCGGTCGAGCCGCCGCCGGCGCCCTGGGGCTGGGAGGACTGAAACGCCCATGAACGAAGCGCTTTCGGAAGTCATCGGCCTGCTCGACCTCGAGCGGCTGGAAGACAACCTGTTTCGTGGTGAAAGCCGCGACATCGGTGCGCCACAGGTTTTCGGCGGGCAAATTCTGGGCCAGGCGCTGTCGGCGGCGCACTGTACCGTCGAGGGGCGTAGCCCGCATTCGCTGCACGCCTATTTCCTGCGTCCGGGAGATTTCAATCAGCCGGTCGTCTACCAGGTCGAGCGCTCGCGTGACGGCGGCAGCTATTCCAATCGCCGCGTCGTGGCGGTTCAGCACGGACGGCCGATTCTCAATCTGGCGGCCTCGTTCCACGCCGACGAGGAGGGCTTCGATCACCAGGTCGAGATGCCCGAGGTGCCCGGCCCGAAAGGCCTGTCAAAGAGCATCGATATTCACGACTCGATTATCGACAAGGTGCCCGAGAAGATGCGCCGCCTGCTCGCACACCGCCCACCGCTTGAGTTCCGCCCGGTCGAGCCGCCCAAATTCATGGACCCGCAGCCGCGGCCGCCGCGCAAGCATGTCTGGATGCGCGCCTGGGATGCGCTGCCGGACGATCCGGAACTGCACCGCAACTTGCTGACCTACGTCTCGGACTACGAACTGCTGGGCACCGCCACACTACCGCACGATCTGGATTTCAGCAGCCGACCGGTGCAGATGGCCAGCATCGACCATGCGCTGTGGTTCCACCGGCCTTTCCGGGTCGACGAGTGGCTGCTGTACGCCTGCGACAGCCCGACCAGCCACGGCGGGCGTGGCTTTACGCGCGGGCAGTTTTTTACGCAGTCAGGCGAACTGGTCGCCTCGACCGCCCAGGAGGGCGTGATCCGGCCTTGGGATCCTTCCAAGCGTAAATAGGCGTTTCGGCCCGATCGTCAGCGACCATCGGTGACCGATCGGTCGTTCAGCATCAGCGCTTCCAGGTCGGTGAGGCGATTCTCCAGATCGGCTCGTCTGGCGTGATCAGCACGGAGGCGCTCGTTTTCCGCCTCCAATGATTCCAAACGAACTGCAAGACGCTCAATGCTTGCATCCCTCTCGGCAATTGCCGAGCGCAGCTCACTCTGTTGCCGGGCGAGCTCCCGAATCGACTCAACGGTCAATGCCTCGAACCCAACCAGGCTTACTTGCTTGAATCCGTTACTGCCTTCCCGAACCCACTCGGGAAAAACTGTTTCGACATCCTGTGCGATGAAGCCCATTCGCGTCTGGTCGGTTTTCAGAATCGGTTCTTTAGTATCCTCGATGTACTCGAACATAATGCCCTTCAGTGAAAGAAGGCGACCGAGAGGTTGATCGATAGGCTCGATGTCTTTCTTCAGTCGGAGGTCAGAGAAAGTCGCCCAGGACCCATTGGAGTTGACGGTGGTGCCGTCAGACTCGATGCGCATCTGCTCCTGCGGCAGGCCGGATCCCCCACGCACGTAGAAGCTCATGCGCGCGCGTGTGTCGCCGACCGTGTCGTTCTCCTTGACATTGAGAATGCGACCCCAGCGTCGGCGGATATTACCGTCGTGGCCCAGGAAGGCGATCCCCGCACCGGTACCTTCCGCACCGCTGGTTTCGAAGCTTTCGACCAGGAGCTGGGCCTGTGCATCCACGTCGGGCGAGGAGCCCATGATGTGCAGGTTGCTCTCAGGAGCATTTTCATTAATACCTACGCCGCCTGATGCCCGTATGAGAAACTGTTTCTCGGCAGTCGATTCAAAGTCACCTCCCAGTCCACCGCTCCACACGAACGTTCCATCGTGCAAGGCTTTTGCCCGATTGCCGGCAGCGAAACTGCGAGATCCATCAGCTACATTGTCGTTGCCCCCAGGTATTGTTGACCTGTTGCCGCTTGCGATATTTTCGAAACCACCGGAAACTGTGGAGAAGCTTCCGCTTGCATGGTTTCTGATGCCACCGGCGACCGTTGCGTAGTTCGATGTGGCCAGGTTGGGGTAAGTTTCAGCGCCACCTGCAAGGACCGCAGCTCCAGCTCCGTCAGCGACATTGTCAGGATGGCCAATCTCTATTTCCGGTCCAGCCAATGTGGTTCGCCGTAGATCGACTTGCAGATTCCCAAGTGTATAGCCGATTCCATTGTAGTGTTCGGTCCATACTCCCAGGGAACTGTCGCAGTCGGCGAGAACTCCATCGACAGACTTGCATACTGGCACTGAGGATTCTGATGCAAACTGGCCGACCCTAGTCAGCCCATCGATATCGAGACTTGCCATAGGTGCATTGGTGTTGATGCCAACTCCGCCCCCGGCGCGGATCAAGAATTGATCCGGAGCTGTGCTGGTAAAATCGTCCTGCTGAAAATCCGCCCAGACAAAGGCGCCATCGTGCTCTGCCTTGGCGCGGTTTCCAGCGGCGAGACTGTAATTACCAGCAGCAAGATTGAAGGCGCCACCAGGTATTGTTGCCTTTTCGCCGCTTGCCTCGTTGGCAAATCCACCTGCTATCGTCGATGTGTGTCCATTGGCGCTGTTGTTATTTCCACCTCCTACTGTGGCGTTGGGCCCGACAGCCATGTTTAGAAAACCGCCAGCAATCGTTGAACCACCGCCACTGGCTTCGTTGTTGAATCCTCCTCCGATTACACTGCTTGCGGCGGTTATGGTATTTAGACGTCCACCACCAATTGCCGATCTTGTAGAGTGAACGGTATTATCGATACCACCATTGATGACGCTCCAGTGAGCGTCGGCGGAAATTATGTTTGGATGATCCGTTCCCTGGATCACTGCGCCGCCGCCTAAAATGCTGGAGCCAACAGCACTGCTGTTGATTGTATTTCCGGTCCAGCCACCAACCAGATTTGGCCCAGTGGCATCTACACCGGTTGGCAGGTTCACGATGGGGTTGATTTTCAAGGCACGTTGGTTATTTACGCGCAACTCGAGGGCTATGGTGTCCGATGTGCCGAGATAGTCTGTACCAGGATCAATTCCTTCATTGCCGCCGAGTTTCCAGACTCCGGATGGGCTTGAGAAATTAAGCGCCCGGACCGCAACCGGTGCCGCGGTTAGGCGTTGTCGGGGATGTAGGGTGTCCGTGCCAACAGTGACCTCGATCCATACTGGCTGCTCGTAGACGGCGCCGAAATCCAGGTCGGCCTGGAACAGGCCGTCGCTGATATCCACATCGTTGACTGAAATTGGACCGGCCACGGAATTGCCGACATTTGGATCATTCGGATCGAAATCATCGAATAATTCGAAGGTCAGATCGGCTTGGCCGTCGAAGGGCTGACCGTTGTTCTGTAGCTGCCCCTGATAGGTGATGGTCGTATCGGCAAGCGCCAGGGCGCTCATCCCCAGAAGAATCGCGCAGAGCGTGGATCGAAGCATAGTCGCGGATTGAGTGTGTGTCTGGGGCCCTATACGAGTAATCTGGGAAAACGCGCCAAATCCGTAAACGTGGCGGAGAGTGCGGGTGGTTCTCGTAGTTGTACACAGGCTTGCTTCCAACCGAAGGAGACACCAAATGAATCTGGCCGTCCTGAAACTTCCAATATTCCTGCTGCTGCTGGCTTCGTTGGGTCTGCCCTGTCTGGCAAAAGGCCCGACAGAGGATCAGTGCGAAGACTTCGAGCCGGTGCTCGAGACCGATGTAGCCGAACTGGGGGAGATCCGCATTCACCGGGGACCATACGATCTCGAAGGCGCGCGGCTGGTCGGCTGTATCCGCAACACCGGGGACGAAGCCCTCGACGGCGCCGGGCTGATGTTCAATCAGATTCAGTCGCGTGGGGGCGGCGGCGGAACCACTGCACTGTTGTTCGAATCACTGCAGCCGGGGCAAGCGGGAGGCTTCGTGTCTCATGCATTTCGCCCGGATCGGGAACGGCTGAAAGAGTGGGGGATTAACGGAATCGAGCTGCGCGCGCTGCAGTTGCGCGATGGAATGGAGCTGGCCGAACACGCATTTTCCGATCAGTTGGAACTCGACTATCCGATCCGGGAATTGCCTGACAGCGATCTGCGGCAGGTCTGTACTGCGCTTTCGTCGGCAGTTCCGGACGGCAAGGTCACGCTCGAGAAACTGCGGATGATCGAGGCAACGGGCGGCGAGGTCCGGGTCGCCGGCTGTATCGTCAACGGGGGTGATGAAGTGCTGGCCGATGATCGGCAAAACGGCGTTCGTATCGAGTATTCCGGCGAGCCGGGCGAGGACTACGATGGCACCATGCATTGGGGTGGTTCAGGGCAGCTGAACCTGCCCGGAGCGCTTGAGCCGGGCTCGGCAGACCTCTTTGTGGCTGATTTCGAGGTGGAGGGCAAGATCGCCCGGGTCGAGATCCGGTTGACCGAGCGTGTCGATCACGATGGCTTCTATCAGTACGAGGCGGTCGAGCCGGCGTACGCGGTCGAGCGGTAACGTACGGTGGGCCACGACCGCCGTGGCCCGGCGCAAAGCGTCAGGAACCTTCCTGCTCGAAACGGTCCCGGAACAGGATATCGCCGAGTTCCTCGAGGAGATCGGCCCAGAAGCCGCCGGTGAGTTTCCACTGACCGCCGCTGAGTTCGCGCGGTTCGGTGGCCTCCCACTGGCCGATGGTGCCCTTCAGCTCCCAGTCGCCGCCGGTACTCTCCATCGTGCCGCCGGAAGCAATGGTCCAGCGAGTGATTTCATAGTCCTGCGCAGCAGCGGGTGCAGCGAGGGCAGTCAGAAGCAGGATCATTGCGAGCTGTTTCATCATTGAGGCTCCCGAAAAAATTCGTTTCCACGCCATATTACGATAAATTCACTAAATTCGTGTCACAACCCCCGAAAATCCGCCGTTCGGACGGTGGCGGGAAGTCGGCGGCTTTATTCTTCAAAGCCATCCTCGAAAATGACGTACTCCAGAAATACGGACGCATGCTTTGAGACATAAGCGTCGGGGGTCAATCCGCTTGCCGTGCGCTCCTCGGTGTCGGGCCCCGGATCAAAATCGACGGTTCCGAAAAATTCGCCCGCGACATAGAAATTGCCCGCGTCGTTAACGGCGATATCCCAGCCCCTATTGGTTCCACCGTCGGGCCCCGCCAAGGCGCCGGCCCATACGAACTCACCATCCATGTTCAGAATTTGCAGGAAAATGTCGGCGGAACACGATTGTTCTTCCTCTTGATCGGTGCAAACCCAGGTCAGTTCGTGTGTGTCCCCGCCGGGATCAAAGTCCACGGTCCCCTGGAACTCGCCGGTCGTGTAGACGTTGCCGGTATCGTCGACAGCGATGGCATAGCCGTAGGAGTTGCGGGCCCAATGGCTGACCATATCACCCATGCCGTGTGCCCAGAGCAAATCGCCGTTGGTGTCCAGCTTGACCACAAAGATGCCTTCGCCTGCGAATTCACCGCCGCCAGAGGTCAAAAGGTAGGTGCCATCGCCAGGATCAAAATCGACGGTATCGTCAAATCTTCCGGTCACGTGGACGTTGCCGGTCCCGTCGACTGCAATGCCTTCTCCATTGTTGAAACCATCACCTGTAAACTTCCCGGCCCACACAAACTCGCCATTGGTATCAAGCTTTTGCACAAAGGTATCTGAGGAGTCGGGATCTGATGTAAGCGGATGGCTGTTGCTCCCTGGATCGAAATCAAGGTTCCCTCTGAATGATCCTGTGGTGTACACATTGCCCGCATCGTCCACGGCAATTCCGATTCCCTCGTTAGATTCATCGCTGACCATGGCGCGTGCCCAGACGAAATTTCCGTCTGAATCGAGTTTGTGAACGAAGATATCGTCCCTTTCTCCTGAGGTAAGGTGAAAGGAGTCGGGTCCGGGGTCGAAATCGACTGTGCCATTGAATTTGCCCGTGGTCAGCAGGTTGCCATTGCTGTCTACGCTGCTGTCGTTGACAAAGTCCGATCCATCACTGCCATGCATGGCCCTTGCCCAAATGAAATTGCCGTCGGGATCGAATTTCAGGGCAAAAATATCAGGGCTTGTCCCCGATGCTGCCTGAAATGTAGCTTCTTCCGGTCCGGGATCGAAATCCACCGTCCCGCGAAATTCCCCGGTAACGTAAACATTTCCTTCGCCATCGACGCCGATACCGCGACCCGTGTCGTCATATTCGCCTCCCAATGAATATCCCCAGGCCAGCTCGCCGTTTGTATCCAGCTTCAATATGAAAATGTCTTCAACTCCCTCCGAGGTGAGCCACGTTATGCCATCGCCTGGATCGAAGTCTCCGCTGCCGTGGAAGCCACCCGTTACATATGAATTGCCGGCATCGTCCGTTGCAATCGCGTAAGCCCTGTCAATGGCGTTGCCGCCCAGCTGGCCGACCCAGGACAGTGTTCCTGGATCTTCGGCCAGCGCGCAGGATACCGCTGCGATCTGGGCGGTGAATGCGGCCAGAAATAGATTAGTCGCGCGCTGTTGCATGGCTGAATTGTCCGGAAATTTCAAGAATGCCTGTCCCCTTCTACGTAAAGCCGGCCGCAAACCGCCAGCCGTTGAAGGCTCAGCTCTGTTCACCGTAGGGAAAATCCTCCGCTTCGAGCGTTTCGGTGTAGTCACCGACGCGTTCGTGGGCGATGTCGGTTCGGTAGAAGCGGGCGATATGACAGATGGCGTCGCCTTCGTTCACCAGCGGCAAATTCAATCGCCCGATAACGATGCCCGACCAGGGCGAATGGACCTCGATTTCCTCTTCGCCGAAGGGGTCGGAGACTACGCCCAGTACGGTCTCGTTGCGAGTCACGCGGTTGCCCAAGGCTACGTAGGCGCGGAACAGGCCGCTTTGCGGTGCGCGCACCCAGCTGCTCGAGCGGGCGATCACCGGCTCCGGCGGCGCCTTCTTTCGCGTTCTGGGAAGCATGCCGAGCTGGCGCATGACCCGGACGATGCCTTCCACGCCGCCGCGAATGGCGATCTCGTCGAAGCGCAGCGCCTCGCCGGCTTCGTAGAGCAGGATCGGGATGTCGTGGTCGGTGGCCGCCATGCGCAGCGAACCGTCGCGCAGCGCCGAGTTGAGGATGACGGGAGTACCGAATGCCTTTGCAAGCTGCAGAGCCTCTTCGTCGTCGAGGTTGGCCCGGATTTGCGGCAGGTTGCCGCGGTTGATCGCGCCAGTGTGCAGGTCGATGCCGTGGGTGGCCTGGCTGACAATCTCGGTCATGAACAGGTTGGCCACCCGCCCGGCCAGCGAGCCCCTTTCCGAACCGGGGAAGCTGCGGTTGAGATCGCGCCGGTCGGGAAAATAGCGCGACAGGTTGATGAAGCCGTGCAGGTTGACGATCGGAACGGCGATCAGCGTACCCCTCAGGCGTTTGAGTTGGGGCACCTTGAGCAGTCGCCGTATGATTTCGACGCCGTTGAGTTCATCGCCGTGAATGGCGGCGGAGACGAACAGCACCGGCCCGGCCTTGCTGCCGCACAGGACCTGTACGGGCATGGTCGTGGGCGAGTGGGTATAGAGTCGGCCGACTTCGAGATCGATGCTGCGCCGCTCTCCCGGCTGGATGGTCACGCCGCCGATGTGGAGGGGCTGATTGCGTTTGGTCATGCCTGGCTTCCAGTCAGATAGACGACAAGCACCGTGGACAAGGCCAGTACGGACCCGGCTGTCAGTGGCAAAAGCACCCGTAGTCCGAGGGCCCGCCCGCCGATACTCAATGCCATTGTGCCCTTGAGCAGCGAGTTGGCGGCGGCCGCGATGACGATGCCCACCGTGGCGACCTGCAGGCCGAGATCCTGCGTGCTCATGCGCGCCAGGGACAGTGTAATAGCGTCCACATCGGCCAGGCCGGAAGCGGCGGCCAGCGCCCAAAGGCCGATATCGCCGGCCCATTCGGAGAGCCCCTTACCCAGCAGCATGATGAGGGCCAGCAGGGCGCCGAAGAGCAGGGCGGATTTCAGTTCCATGGGGTTGCGCATCAGGGTGGCTTCACCGTCGTCCGGTTTCCGGGACAGGTCGCTCATCAGGTAAAACGCCACGGGTGCAAGCGTGGCGCCGAGCAGCAACAGGGCGGGCAGCCAGAGTTCCTGAAACAGCGGGGGATGGATCAATGTGGCGACCAGCAGCATCCTGCCGATCATCGAGCCGCAGGCCAGAAGCACGCCCGCGGCCAGAACCGGCGCCAGAACAGGCTGGCGCGCGCCGATGCGGGAAAAGGCCAGGGTCGTGGCCGTCGACGAGGCCATACCGCCGAACAGTCCGCCGAAAACAATACCGCGGCTTGGACCGAATACGCGGATTGCGATATACCCGAAAAACGAGATGGCGGCGATCAGCACCACCATCAGCCAGATGACGTAGGGGTTCAGGGCGTCCCACGGGCCGTAGCCCTGATTGGGGAGCATGGGTAGCAACACGACGGAAATGAGCAACAGCTTCAGCCCGGCTGTCAGCTCCCGCCGCCGCAGCACGTCGAGCAGGCCGTGCAGGCTTTCCTTGTACCCGAGAAGCAGGGCCATGACGATGGCCGCCGCGGAGGCCAGGCCAATCTCGCCCACGCCGGCCAGAACGGCCAGCAGGTAGGTGGCCAGCGCCGCCGTTTCGCTGGTGATGCCGAAATCGTGCCCGGCGCGGGTCGTGACCAGGTAGGCGGTGGCGCTGGCTATCGCAAGCCCGATGAAGACCAGGCCGATGAGCAGGTAACCGCCGTCCTGGCTCATGATGCCGACCACACCACCGACCAGCCCGATCAGGCTGTAGGTGCGCAGCCCGGCAACCCGCTGGCCTTCCTCGATTTCACGCCGCTGCCAGCCGCGCTCGATGCCGATCAGCAGGCCAATGGCTAAGGCGACGGCCAAGCGGATGAAGTCGTCCATTTCGACAGGCATGTGCCTATCTTAGCGCGGCTTAAGCCCATACTGGCCGTCCTGCTTCGAGTTAGTGTTTGGCCAGTTCGGACTGCTCCAGCAAAATGGCCTCGAGCTTGGCGATGCGTTGTTTCAGTTTGGGAGATTGCTCATGGGTTCCGACCAGGGACCGGACAGTTTCCCGGAGTTCGGCATTGCGTGAGGCCAGTCGATCCAGTTCGTGATGCAGCTTTGCATTGACTTCGTGTAGCCGGACGAGTTGTTGTCCCTGTTCCGTTACCCGGGATTCAAGCTGGTCCAGTCGAAGGTCACGCCGCTCGATCACGGACGCCGTGATTGCAGCCTGAGGCAGGCCGACCAGGGTTTTCACAAGCGCATGGGATTCCGTTCTTGCGTCTTCCAGTGCCCGGCCAACCACCTGTGGCAGCTGATTCGCAGTCAGTTCATCGGGCGGAATGCCGATACCCGTACCATCGTCCAGCCCCGAGGGAACCAGGTAATCACCGGCATTGACTGGCCCGCTAACCCGAACAGGAACCTGGCCGAGGAATGCAACCGGCACATGACCATCCCGGTCGCCGGCTTCCAGGCCCGGGTCGTTGCCGGTCATGATCGGGCGGGTCGAGACCACCATGGCCCGGTCAGCCTGTGCGGTTTGCAATGAGACTGTGTCGCCGACGACGCCGACTACGTCCGCAGGCTGTATATCTGCAGCGCCATCGGCTACGCGCAAATACTCGGCGAAATCGGCGCTGCCGCTGCTCAGCGTGATACCGCCCGAGCCGTCTCCCTCGATGGCGCCGACATTGGAACTGGCTGCCTTGAAAGTTATGAAGTTTTCGGTGGCGCCGGGCGTGGTGGCATTGGTTCTCAAACCCAGCACATTTCCCTGGCTGGTTGCCGTATTGTCGACCACCATGACGTGGTTGGCGTTGGCCGAAGATCCGGACTTGTTGCGTACTACATCAAGTTGATTTCTGGGAGAATCGGTTCCGATTCCGACTCCGCCGCCGGCCCGGATCAGGAACTGGTCCGGCCCGGTGCTGCTGAAATCCGCATCAGTAGAGTCGGCCCATAGAAACGTGCCGTTGTGTGCTTCATCGATCTTGGCATGGTGTCCGGCTGCAAAGCTGAAGTCGCCACCGGCATAGTTGTCATGACCACCCGGCACGGAACTGCTTTTGCCGCCAGCGACATTACTATTCCCTCCCGCGACCGTTGCATGAGAGTCCATGACGGCGTTTGCCTGACCTCCACCAACGGTTCCAAAATTTGCGCCACTTGCTAGATTGTAGCTGCCAAACCGCCCCCCACCGGCAATTGTGGCTCCAGAGGAGAGGGTTACTTCGTTCCTTACACTTCCTGCGATCCAATTGGGGGTAAAATATACTTGGCCGGTTTCATTCTCCCACTCTGCGGGCTCGATTCGCAGAACTCGCGAATCAGCGACGCGGATGTGCAAGGGTTCGTCGTCAGTGGTCCCAATAAAATCAAAGCCACTACTAGTGCCGGTATTGCCGCCGAGCATCCAGGCGCCGGCAGTATTTGAGACATTGAGTGCTTGAACGGCTACCGGGGCGGAGGTGAGACGTTGCCGGGGGTGCAGGGTGTCGGTGCCTACAGTGATCTCGATCCAGACCGGCTGCTGGTAGACCGCCCCGAAATCCAGTTCGACCTGGAACAAGCCGTCGCTGATGTCTACATCGTTGACTGAAATTGGACCCGCCACGGAATTCCCGACATTTGAATCATCGGGATCGAAATCGTCGAACAGCTCGAAGGTCAGATCGGCCTGACCGTCGAAGGGCTGGCCGTTGTCCTGAAGCTGGCCCTGGTATGTGATGGTTGAATTGGCGACGGCATGAACTGCGAACAGAGCTAGCAGCACCAGTACTAAGAGGTGGCGCATCGGACTCCCCGGCTATTGATGGGTTCACTTCCTTCTACGAGAACAACCGGAAAAGTCCGCCAGGATGCAAATTCACCCGCGTCGCCACAGCCTGGTTTGGAACTGACAGGCTTAGATGGAAGCCAGCTCGTGGAGCCAGGCATTGGCCTGCTGCCAGCGGCGTTGTGCGGTGCGCAGGGAAATGCCGAGGATTTTGGCTGTTTCCTCATGGGTATAGCCTGCGTAGAAGCGGCATTCGATCAGGCGAACCAAGTCGGCATTGATCTGTTCGAGGCGCCCCAGCAACTGATCGACGAACAGAATCTGCTCCGTGTGCTCCTCGATCGACTGCGGAATCTGGTCGAGATCGACCTTGATACCAGTGCGCTTGTCGGCCATGAGGCTGCGAGCTTCGTCGACAATGATCTGGCGCATGGCGCAGGCGGCAACCGCGAAGAAATGATTGCGGTCCTCGAGATCGAGTGAATTGCCGGCCTGCAGTTTGGCGTAGCTTTCGTTGACCAGGGCGGTGGTATTGAGGGTCTGATTTGGCCGCAGGCGGCTTAGCTGCTGGCGGGCGATGCTTCGCAGGTCCTCGTAGACGAGGGGCATCAAGGCATCCAGGGCCTCCTTGTTGCCCTCGCTCCATTCTTCCAGGCGGGTTGTAATAACACCGGTATTGCTCATGCGGCAGCGTTCCCCTTAACCAGCGAACTTGAGGGCTTCCCTTGAATTGAATAGTATCAATAACGGGACTTTTCAGCCATTTGTGCCGTATTGGCGGCAATGCAATGACCTCAATAGAACGGCTGCGCGAACTGGACCGCTGGCTCGAGCGGAAGCTGGCCGGTGAGCCGGACAGTATCGACGAGGATGAGGAAGCGTCCGACGAACAGGCGCGTCGGCTTCTCGCGCATGCCGGACAGCCCCTGGAAGCCCTGACGCGGTCGCCGGCGGGAGAGCCGGAGTTCGGCGCCCGGCTGGCCGCTGCGCTGGCCGAGAGCGGCCAGGCGGGGCCGGGAGAAGTCATTGGCCCCTTCCGGATCGAGCAGGCCATCGGCTCGGGCGGCATGGGCGTGGTCTATCGGGCCCGTCGGGTCAGCGGCGGGTTCGAGCAGACTGTCGCGCTCAAGGTGCTGGGCGGTGCCCGTCCGGACGAGGCGGCCGTGGGGCGGTTCGAGCGCGAACGGGATCTCCTCTCGCGACTCGAGCATCCGGGCATTGCCCGACTTATCGACGGCGGCTTGACCGCCGACGGGCGGCCCTGGTTCGCCATGGAACATATCGAAGGGCAGCCCATTGACGACTACTGCAGTCGTTACCGGCTGGGAATCCGGGCTCGCGTATCGCTGATCAGGCAGGTCTGCGAGGCGCTCGATTACGCCCATGGGCAGATGGTGCTGCATCGCGATATCAAACCGGCGAACATCCTGGTCGACGATTACGGGCGCGTGCGCCTGGTCGATTTCGGGCTGGGAGGCATACAGGCCGATCTGGCCTCGGGCGTGCAGGAAGCCACGCAACTTAGCCGGCGCTGGCTGACCCCCGAATACGCCAGCCCCGAGCAGCTCAACGGCAAGGCCATTGACGTGCGCTCCGAGGTCTATCAGCTCGGGCTGGTGCTGTATCGATTGCTGTGTGCGGAATCACCCTACGAAACTACCGGCGAGTCCCCGGCCGAATGGATCGAGGCGGTCACGCATGCCCAGCCGACCGCTCCGAGCGAGCGATGGCTCGATAAGGGACAGTTGGCCCGGGAGTTCGGCAGTACGCGCCAGGCGCTCAGGCGCCGGCTGCGCGGTGATCTCGACCAGATCGTGCTGATGGCACTGAGAAAGGAACCGGAACGCCGCTACGCGAGCGTCCGGGTCTTCGGCAACGACCTCGATAACTTTCTGGAAGGACGTCCGGTCAAGGCGCGCCCGGACGGGGTACGGTATCGGCTGGTCAAGTACGCCATACGGCATCCCTGGGGCCTGGCGGCCTCGGCGCTGGGACTGGTCATTGCGGTCAGCGCGGTTGTCCTGCATATCGATCGGCTCCAGGCCGAACGCGACCGTGCGCAGCTGGAAGCCTCGAAGGCCACGATGATCAGTGACTTTCTGGTCGGACTATTCGAGTCGGCCGACCCCGTCTATGAAGCGGGGCCGGAGCTTCCCGTGCGCGAATTGCTTGCGCGTGGCGGGCGGGAACTCGACGCGCTCGATGCCCGGCCGGCCATCCAGGCGCAAATGGCCGGCGTTCTGGCCCGGGTTTACCGTGCACTGGGCGAGTACGACCGTTCGCTTGATCTGGCCGAGCGGACCGTCGAACTGCTTCACCAGGCCCATGGCGAGCGCGACTTGCGCGTCGCCCAGGGCTATAACAACCTGGGTCAGACACTGCATCACATGGATCGTCCCGAAGAGGCCGTGGCGGCACATACGCAGGCTCTGGCCATCGTTCGCGCGCAGTCGCCGGTTCCGGAAGACGAGCTGGCCAACACCTATCACCGGCTGGGCAATGCGCGACGCAACTCCGGCAACTTCGCCGAGGCTCGTAATGCACTCCGTCAGGCCCTGTCCATCCGGCGTGAGATGGACGGCGAGCAAAGCCAGCCTGTCAGCCATATCCTGAGTGATCTGGCCATGACCAATTATCGGATCGGTGATTTCGACCGCTCACTCTCCCAGCTGCAGCGTGCCAGCCAACAGTTCGCGTCTCAGCTTGGACCGGATCATCCGGTCTCGATCAAGACCGACACACGCCTGGCCGCGGTGAAGAACCACCTGGGCGATCATGAAGGCGCAGCCGACATATTGAGTCGGCTGCTCGTGGCCACGCGCCGGATCTACGACGACCGGCACCCGGCCGTTGCCACCGCCTGGTTCGAGCTGGGCTATGCACAGTACAAGGCGGGTGACCACGCGGGCGCGGGACGGGCCTGGAATGAAAGCCTGGACATCAGGCGGGAAGTCTATGGTTCGGACCACCCCGAGGTGGCCGGCGCGCTCCAGGCCCTGGCCGCCGTTGCCAGGGAAGCAGGCGATCTCCAACGTGCCGAGAATCTGTTAAAGCAGGTCCAGGCGATCAACGAGACGCATCGCGGGCCGCGATCGAGCGCCGTGGCAGCCAACCTCAATAACCTGGGCACCATCCGCGCGGATCTTGGGCAACATAAAAGCGCCCTCGATCATTACCGACAGTCGCTGGACATCTATAGCGAAATCTATGGCGAAAATCACGCCAAGGTAGCGAGCGTTTTGCATCGCATGGGTGAGGTAAATCTTAAACTGGAGCGGGAGGAGCATGCCCGAAGACAAATCAGCCGGGCGCTGGCTATCCGGGCCGATGTGCTGCCGGCCGAGCATCCCGATCTGTTGAGCACGCAGGAATTGGCCGCGCGCCTGGAGTCAGTGGCAGCGACGAACTGACGGGAGTGATGCCGCTAGGCGGGGTCAAGCGTTTTCAAGGTATAATGGTCGGCTAAGTTTTCTACACCTACGGCCTTTTAATGAAGCTGCGCAACATCGCCATCATCGCCCACGTCGACCACGGCAAGACCACGCTGGTCGACCAGCTCCTTCGCCAGTCCGGCCAGTTCGCGGCCCACGAGCGCCTCGAAGACCGTGTCATGGACTCCGAAGACCAGGAGCGTGAGCGCGGTATCACCATCCTGTCGAAGAATACCGCCATCGACTGGCGGGGCTGGCGCATCAACATCGTCGACACGCCGGGTCACGCCGACTTCGGCGGTGAGGTCGAGCGGGTGCTGTCCATGGTCGATTCCGTACTGTTGCTGGTCGACGCCGTCGACGGGCCGATGCCGCAGACGCGATTCGTGACCCAGAAGGCGTTCGACATGGGATTCCGGCCGATCGTGGTGGTCAACAAGGTCGACCGCCCCGGCGCGCGGCCCGACTGGGTGATCAACCAGACCTTCGATCTGTTCGACAAGCTCGGCGCCACCGACGAGCAGCTCGATTTCCCGATCGTCTACGCTTCGGCGCTCAACGGTTACGCCTCGCTGGATTCCGACGTCACCGAGGGCGATCTCACGCCCCTGTACGAAACACTGATCGAACATGTTCCGGCACCGGCCGTGGATCCGGAAGGACCATTCCAGATGCAGATTTCGAGCCTGTCGTATTCGTCTTATGTCGGGCTGATCGGGGTCGGGCGGATCAAGCGCGGCCGGGTTCGCCCCAACCAGGCAGTGACCGTCATCGACCGTGAAGGCAAGAAGCGTTCGGGGCGGGTGCTCCAGGTTCTGGGTTTCAAGGGCCTCAAGCGCGAGGAGGTCGACGAAGCATCTGCCGGCGACATCATCGCCGTCTCCGGCGTCGACGACATCAGTATTTCCGACACGCTCTGCGACCCGGCCAATGTCGAGGCCATGCCCGCGCTGACCGTCGACGAGCCGACCATCCACATGACCTTCCAGGTCAATAGTTCACCGTTCGCCGGTCGCGAGGGCAAGTACCTGACCAGCCGCCAGCTGCGGGCGCGTCTCCACCAGGAAGCGACCCACAACGTGGCGCTCCAGGTCGCCGATACCAGTGATCCCGAACAGTTCGACGTCGCCGGCCGCGGCGAACTGCACCTGGCCGTTCTGATCGAGACCATGCGCCGCGAAGGCTACGAACTGGCGGTCTCGCGCCCGCGGGTGCGCAAGCGCGAGGGCGAAAACGGCGAGATCCGGGAACCCTGGGAGCAGGTCGTGCTCGACATGGAGGAGGCTTACCAGGGCGCGGTCATGCAGGCCATGGGTGAGCGCAAGGGGCAACTGGAGAACATGCAGCCCGACGGCCGGGGTCGCGTTCGTCTCGACTACATGGCACCGGCGCGCGGTCTGATCGGCTTCCAGAGCGCCTACCGCACCATGACCTCGGGCACAGGCCTGTTCTTCCGCGTATTCGACCACTGGGGCCCGGCCACCGAGCGCGTGGCCGAGCGCGCCAACGGTACGATGATCAGTATGGAAAAGGGCACGACCGTGGCCTTCGCGCTGTTCAACCTGCAGGATCGCGGCAAGCTGTTCGTCGGGCCCGGGGAAGATGTCTACGAAGGCCAGATCATCGGCCTGCATGCACGCGAAAACGACCTGGTCGTCAATCCGATGAAGGGCAAGAAACTGACCAATGTCCGTGCCGCCGGCAAGGACGACGCGGTGCAGCTGACCCCACATGTGCGCATGACGCTCGAGCAGGCGATGGAGTTCATCAACGACGACGAACTCGTCGAGGTCACGCCCGAACACATCCGCCTGCGCAAGCGTCACCTCAAGGAACACGAGCGCAAGCGGGCAGGGCGCGCGTCGGCGTAGGCGAATCAGCTACTTCGATGCTCGCGTATCGAACGCCGGAATCGCCGGTTCGTCGTAGCGGAATAACGAACCGGTGACGCCGCTTTTCAAGGGCAATCGGGTAGGATTGTGGGCTGGTTCTGCTGCTACGGGGTATTTCGATGGATTTCACGCCGACCGACAAGGGCAGGGACATTGCCCGCCGTCTGCGCCGGTTCATGCGCGAGGAAGTCGAGCCGGTCGAAATGGACTGGCAACGGCAGGTGGCGCGGCTGGATGATCCGTGGCAGGAGTTGCCGATCATCGAAGAACTCAAGCGCAAGGCACGCGCGCAGGAACTATGGAACCTGTTTCTGCCCGACGAGGAGTTGGGACAGGGCCTGTCGAATCTTGACTACGCGCCGCTGGCCGAGCGCATGGGTCGCTCGCTGATCGCGCCCGAGGTCTTCAACTGCAATGCCCCCGATACTGGCAACATGGAGGTGCTCTACCACTACGGCTCCGATGAGCAGCAGGAAGAATGGTTGAAGCCGCTGCTGGCCGGCGAAATCCGTTCGGCCTTCTGCATGACCGAGCCGGATGTGGCCTCCTCGGATGCCACCAATATGGAGGCTACGGCTGTCGTCGAAGGGGACGAGGTCGTACTCAACGGGCGCAAGTGGTGGTCGACCGGGCTGGGTCATCCCAACTGCCGGGTCGCGATTTTCATGGGACTGACCGATCCCGATGCCGATCGTCACTATCGCCACTCAATGGTTCTTGTGCCGCTGGATACGCCGGGGGTCAAGATCGAGCGCATGCTCAATGCCATGGGATTCCATGATGCACCGCTGGGTCATGGCGAGGCCAGTTTCACCGACGTACGTCTGCCAAAGTCGGCCATCATCGCCGGACCGGGCAAGGGTTTCGAGATCGCTCAGGGCCGGCTCGGGCCGGGCCGCATTCATCACTGCATGCGCCTGATCGGGCTTTCCGAGCATGCCCTGGAACTGGCCTGCAAGCGGGCCGTGTCGCGTGAGGCCTTCGGCCGGCCACTGGCCAAGCTGGGCGGCAATGCCGAGCGCATCGCCGATGCCCGGATTGCCATCGAGCAGGCCCGCCTGCTGGTGCTCAAGGCCGCGTGGAGCCTGGACCACCGGGGGATCGCGCGTTCGATGAGCGAAGTCAGCCAGATCAAGGTGGCCGTGCCGTCGATGGCGCAGCAGGTCATCGATATGGCCATGCAGCTTCACGGTGGCGCGGGCCTGAGCGACGATTTCCCGCTTGCTGCCGCCTGGACCGGTGCGCGTTCGCTGCGCATCGCCGACGGGCCGGATGAAGTGCACCGTGCTCTCGTCGCCCGGTTCGAGTTGTCGAAGTACAAGGAGGGCTGAGCCCTCCAGAAGCACCTGTCACCACCCATTCGGCTCGAAACGCGACTGGAATGCCCGACCTGCCATCAGCTGATGCCTGTGACGGAAACCGTGTGCGTTCACTGTGGCGGTGGCATCCCGGAGAAGTCGCGGCGCGAAGAACTGCTGCGCTTCGACAGGCGAAGACGAATCAAACTCACTCGCCGGCCTCAAGGCCGGGAAGCTTCCCGCAGTCCGGGGAGCTTCGCGATGTGTTTGCCTCAGCGCAGGCTTTCGTAGATTTTCTTCTGTGTATCCCGCACCGCCTGCGGATCCATCTTCAGGCGCTTGCCGACCTGGCGCGGATCGGCCTTGACCAGCTCGCCGACCGTTCGGATCCCGGCGCGCTCGAGACCCTGGATACTGCGCTCGTTGAATACGTCGGTCGGAAAGAAGACGTCCGTCGGAAACTCCCTGATCGACGTGTTGGCATCGAAGCTGGCCGACGATTGCTTTTCACGCTGCAGTCGATCGCCCCCGGGGCCCTCCTGCTGTCCGTAAGGGCTGGTTGGGGCAGCCGGGTCCTGGGCGGTTACGGTGTTCGATGCGGCTGCGAGCATGACAGCAGCGCACAGGATGAGGATGGTCTGTCGTATATTCATTTTATTGTCCTTCGTCTGTGGAAATGGCGCCATTCCGGCATTTGGACCGGCCCGGTTTGGCGGTAGATGGTCGGGATGAGCTGCAATCTTCGAGTGGCGGATATTGCTCGAATAGTTTCGGTGCGGCTTAGGAAGCTCATGGCGCCGGCTCGAACCGGTCGTCGAACAAGCGATCGGCCAGTTCTTCAAGAGTCAGCCCCCAGAGGCCGCCGGTCAGGCGCCATTCGCCGCCGGAGAGTTCACGGGCCGGCGTGGCGTCCCACTGCCCGACGGTGCCGGAGAGCTGCCAGTGGCCGTCACCCGATTGGGAAAACATTTCCCCGCCGCTGTCGATGCTCCACCAGTCGATGCAGTAGGCGTCCTCGCAGGTCTCGCCAGAAGCTGCGCCCGTCAGGGCGAGCAGCAGTAAGGCTGCCAGGAGCTGGCTTGTCGAGATGGCAGCTTTCATCGTGCTTGCTCCGCAACCTGGCGATTGTCGAGCAACAGCGCTTCGAGAATGGCAAGGCGATCGGCCAACTCCGCGTTGCGCTCGGCCAGTTGGCGCAGCTCGGCGTTTTCGTCTTCCAGCACAGCCAACCGCCCGGCAAGCTCGGCATTGCTTGCTTCCAAATCCAATACGTGATTCACCAAGCTGTCGAGCTTGCTGTTAAGCCCCTGGATTGCGGCCAGAGCAATACCTGACAAGTTCATGGCACTGACTCGCAACTCGTCCTCACCCAAGCCGAACAATGGGTGAAAATCCTGGGCCATCGGTCCTACGTGGCGAATACTCTCCTTCTGGCTCTTGTAGCTGTATTCGCTAATTGGCATTTCCATCAGGCTTTCGAGCACCTTGGCAGGATCGACTTGTTTGATCGCCATCTTTGCGTTGCGGTCACTTACGGCCTGCCAGGATGAACCGCCAGGTTCCAGGACGGCCCCTGAAAGCGGGTGGCCAATATCTTCATCAACGGCAGTTACGAAGACCACACCACCCGTGCTGCGAACGAAAAAACTGTTGTCCAATTCTATTGGGCTTCCAAAGATGGTTGTCGTAACATCGAGGCTATCAGACCAAATAAAGTTGCCATTGCCAGTGATGTCAGTATTTCGGCCAGCCGCAAAGTTGAAATCGCCGTTAACGGAGTTATTGCTGCCGCCAGCGACATAACTCGCCTCGCCATTTGCGTTGTTGTCGTTGCCGCCGCCGACAAAACTGCTCTGTCCACTGGCGGTATTGCGAAATCCTCCGCCGACAAAACTGTACGAACCGCTGGCGTTGTTGCGGCTGCCGCCGCCGACAAAACTGAAGCGGCTGCTCGCGATGTTTCTCCGGCCGCCGCCGACAAAACTGCGGGTACCATCAGCCGTGTTGGGAAGGGTTTCTGAACCACCGGTGACAAAACTGTTGCTGCCACTGGCTTGGTTGAGCACCGCACCAAACTCGCCCGAGCCAACCACATCCAGCGCCGCGCCCGGTGAGTCGGTACCGATGCCAACGTTACCCTGCGTATATACGGCATCATCCCCAACCAGCTCAAACGGCGAGGCACCTTCGGGACCTGCCGGCCCCTCGGGGCCTGCCGGGGTCATGGCGAACTGGGCCATGGGTGCGGACTTAATCGCCTGGCGGGGACTGAGCGCCTGGCCCTCTACGCTTACCTCGAGAAACAAACCTGAGCCATCAAAAACCGCGCCGAAGTCCAGCTCGGCCTGAAACAGGCCGTCGGTAACCGGTACTGCGGACAGTACGACCTCATTGCCCACCTGGGCGCCGTCGGCCAGGCTGTCGAACAGCCGGAACTCCATGCCGGAGGTGCCGGTGACCGGCCCGTTGGGGTCCTGGAGTTGGCCCTGGTAGGTGATGGTGGTATCGGCCGCTGACAGACACGGCAAGAACAGAAGAATGATGGCTGCAATCCACAGCTGCCTGGTATGCATGGGTAGCCCTCTTGAAGCTGGCATGAAAATGGCGGCCGGACCGTTGCCAGCTTTGGCGCTGGCAAGGCCGGCCGCCGTGTTGGAAGTGCTCGGAATTACAGCCCGCAGTCGGCCATGCCGGCGGTTTCGCTGATCCTGACGAGGTCGTGGGTTTGGGTGCCGTCGAGACCGGAGATTTCGGCGGTAGCCTCCTGGCAGTTCTCGAACGTGAAGGTGACCTCACCCCAGTGC
>NZ_QVMV01000015.1 GCF_003417465.1 Wenzhouxiangella sp. 15190 | reverse complement strand
GAATGCCGATTACGCCCCAGGGACGTCGAAGACGCCATGTGTCTAGACGGAGCTGGAGCGAAGGCGGAAGCAAGATCCTGAAGCCCGCACGTCCGGTTGGTCCTGCGGTGCATCCGCAATCTTTTAAGCGCGCTTTTGGTTACTTTTTTCGCGCGAGAAAAAAGTAACTCGCCGCAAGAGCGCGCGAAGCGCGCCGGGCGAAACAGAAGTTGACTTGTCGAAGCCGTCACAGCGGCCGCTCGGCAACTAGCCGATCTGGCGACCAAGCATGCGATGACCCATCGCTAACGCCTTATCGCTTAGACCTCAGGACAACCTCGCCTCCTCTCCATAAGGCGGCACATCCAGCGCCTCGCCCGAGACAATTCGTTCCTGGATCCCCTGCCACCACTCGGCTTCGAACAGCTCTCCGTGGGCTTCCTCGAGGACCTCCAGGTAATCACGCCTGAGCGCCATGAAACGGGGAAATTCCTCCGGAAAGACATCGTTGTCGGCCACGTGAAACCAGGTCTCGTCGCTATAGATGTCGATATCATCGCGGGCTTTCGGCATCCTTCGAAACCGGCAGTCGGTCAACAAGGCCAGTTCGTCGTAGTCGTAGAACACGACCCTGCCCGAACGCGTCACGCCGAAGTTCTTGGGCAACAAGTCGCCGGCAAAGATATTCGAACGCGCCAGATCCTTCAGCGCCTGCCCCATGTCGACCAGAACCTGCTTTGCCCCGCCGACCTCGACTTCGGACAGGTAAAGATCCAGGGGTCGTACCCGCCGCTCGACATAACAGTGACGGATGACCAGGTCGTCACCATCCACCCGAACGATCCGCGAACACTCCTCCAGCAATTCTTCCAACAGTTCCGGGGCAAAGCGGTCGCGTTCGAAACGCAATGACTTGAACTCCTGCACATCGAGCAGGCGCCCGACCCGATCGTGGCGGTAGACAAGTTGGTAACGCTCGATCACCTGATGGCGCTTGATGGTCTTCTCCGGTGCGAACTTGTCGCGCAGAAGCTTGAATACCAGGGGGTAGCCGGGCAGCGTGAACACCGCCATGACCATGCCCCGCTTGCCCTCGGCCACCTCGAAACGTTCATCAGGATGATCGCTCATGTAACGTCGGAAAGCGCGATAGCGCTCGGTCTTTCCCTGCTTGGCCCGACCCAGAACGGAGTAGAGTTCGTCCACCGGCTTGTCGGGAAGTAGGCTGCGCAGGAAAACGACCGCGTCGGCCACGGTCGGCAGATCGGCCAGAAAATAGCTGTAGGTGTAACCGAACAGGATGCTCAACTGCAGCCGACGGGTCAGCAAGGCGTCGACGGCGATGGCATTGTCACGACGGCACAGCGCAATCACGCAGGGTACATGCCGGGTACGCCCCAGCACCCGTCCCACCAGATAGGCGCGTCCCTCCCGATAGAAGACGGTTTCGAGCAGCTCGATCGAAAGCGCCTCGTCGCCCTCGAGCACCTGTTCCATGCGCCCGGCCAGTCGTCCGGCATCGCGTTCGGCATCCACCCAGGGCAGACCGAATGCGTAATCGTCCAGAATTCGCCCGAAGGCATCGGCCAGGCGCTCGCCGACGATATAGGTGTAGCGTGCAACCGGGTGCGTGATGCGATCGCTGGGCTGGAAGTCGAACGCCACAAACTCGATGGCCGAATCCACACCACGGGTCTTGAACAGCCGCCGGGTGATGGTATTGAAAAAGGTCTTGTAGAGTTCCGCGTCGAGCTTGCGCTTAATCAGGCTGGCGAATACGACACGCATGTCGCGCCAGATGCTGCGCGAGAACAGGCGGTTGGCCAGCAGCCCTTCCAGGCGCGAGATGGTCTCGTTGACGATCTGGTCGTAGAGCTCGAGACGGGCGACGACATCAGTGCGCATACCGGCGCGATCTCCCTTCTCGAACCGGCGTTGGCCACGACGGGTGATGTCGGAGAAACTGGCGTTGTAATCGTCGAAGCCGGCCACGACCAGCCCGCTGGCTTCACTGACCAGATTCCGATGACGCCGATCCTGGCGCCGACTGTCCACCAACCGTGACATGCGGGAATTGTAGCGCCCTTTGATGCGCCAACAGGGCGTAAACAAACCCGCGTGGATCGGGATTACACCCCCACGGACAACCTGGTGGGCCACACGTAGCTATGCGTGTACACAGACCGGATACCTCGTTTGCAGTCCCGCCCCCGCCCCCGCCCGATCATCCGGCCACTGCCTGCGCGCCCCATACCGGCAAGTTCCAAGTCGGCAGCTACTACTCCGAATTCGTTAGTTGGACCAGGGCGTCGCCGAGACCGGTCAGGTAGATCGGGCCGCCTTCGGTCGTCAGGATCATGCCGGTGACAAGCCCAGGCAAAGGCGACCACATGTCCGGGCCAAAAAGCTCAAGGCGCGGTTCGCCGCTTTGGGCTCGACGCCGCCATTCGACCATGAGCTGATCGTGTTCTTCCGTTTGCGGATGGAAAGCCGTCGACCATTCGCCGGATTCGGGATCGACGACCAGCAGCGCGTTGGCGATCGGCGAGGCGACCCAGAGCCGCCCGGCGGCATCGAGTTCGATGTTGTCCGGTGTCGGGACCCGGGAGATCACGCGTCGGTTCGACAGTCTGCCGGTAGGCACCGACAATCGGTAACCAATGATGCGATCGGCCATCGTTTCCGCCACGTACAGATACCCGCGCTTTTCGTCAATCGCCAGGCCATTGGCGAAGTCCAGTCCGGAATCCATGCGCCGGAGCTCGGGAAAGGGCTCGTGATCATTGGTCGGCGAGAGGCGAAAGAGCGCGCCGTCCATGGGTTTCTCATCAACGGCCGCGAACATCCTGGCCTCCGAATGCGGACCGTTGTTTTCAGTCGACTGGGTAAACCAGACCGCGCCGCTGCGATCGCGCCGGACGGAATTGACGCCGAATTCGTGCTGATGAATCCGGACCACCTGCTCGGTTTGGCTGTTGACGCGGTAAATGGCCCCGGTCAGCACATCGGCCACCAGCACGTGCATCCCGCCGGGCTCCAGCGCGACGCCGTTCGGGCCGGCGCTTCGGGCCGGCGGTTCGTGAATGTGTCCTGCTGACTTGAAATCGCCGAACGGGCGTTTCGCGCCATCGGGGCTCAGCGCGACGAGGCCGTGCACCTGGTCGGCGATCAGCAGGGTGCCGTCGGCGAGCATCACACCGTCCTCGGGCCGCACCAGCGAACGATTGGCTGGCACCAACGCGACCTGCCTCAGTGCGCCGACATGCGACTGCGTGACGTCGCCCGAGGCCGATGGATCATTCATCGTCGCCACCAAGGCGGCTGTGTCAGTGTATTGTTGGAATGCGACAAGTTTGCCGTCTTGCACCATCCATGAATGCACGAACGGTATGTCGAGCTCCTTGCCGGTGGCTTTCCAGGTCTCTTTGTAGCGGCCGAAGACCACGACGCGACCGCCTTCGGAGACATACTCATGCGGCGTAACGCTGATGTCTTCCCATTCGCTGACCAGGCGCGCCATCAAACCGGACATGACGGCCTCGGGCCCAATGTAGGGGTTCAGATCGGCATAGGGATTGCCTTCAGCCTCGTTCCAGACAATATCCGGCGCCATCAATCCGGCGAGTCCCTCCGTGTCGCCCACGGCGAACAAGGTATAGACGCTCTCGACCACTGAACGGGACGATGCCTCACCAGATGTGCCGGCTTGAACGGAAGTGCCCAGGGAGAGGGCGAGAAGCGCAAGAATGAATCGTTGCATGGTGGCATTCCTTGTGGAACTGGATTGTATGTTGGGCCAAGTCTTCGGTAATCCTTACTCCGGGTGCAGGTAAAACACCTTGCTCATGATCTGCCAGCCATCTTCGATCCTGACCAGCGTGAAGAAGTCGGTGAAACGATGTCCGGTCCAGTTGTGGAGCTCGATGGGCGCTGTCGCCGCCGTGCCTTCGATATCGATCCGGATGTCGTCGGCTTCGAGGTCTGCGGCCGGGCCGTTCTCGGTATGCCAGTCGTAGAACATCTCGATCGGGCCGGCGAAAAGATCCGGCCCGACGTGGCCGCAGATCGTGGCCAATTCGTGGAAGATCGGGCGCAGGGTTTCCACACTCCCGGTTCGGCCACCTTCGATGTAGGTATCCATCAGCGTCTCGATCTGGCGAATATCGCCCTCGGCGAGAGGATTGTTCATCGACTTTTCTCCTTGTTCAGGTGGATTCCGGTTGGGCCGCGGGGCGAATGAAGCGCGGGCGTGACGAGCGTCAGGCTCATCGCTCGAGTCCCGGGCGCCGGTCGGACTTGCGGAACGCGTCAGAGCAATTCACTGACTGCACCTCGTATCGGCGAGACCGGCTCGTGCACAGCGCGTACCCGGAAATCGTCCAACGAGCCTCCGTCACGCACGGCCGCCAGCCACGCTTCAGGATCGAATTCGACGCCGATCGGGTTGGCTTCGAAAGGCGGGCCGGAAATATAGGCATTGCATTCCTCAGCGGTGTCGAACGCGTCGACCTGGAATTCCATCTGGTTACCGTCGGGGTCAGCGTAGTACATCGAAATCGTCAGCCCGTGGTGGACGCACCAGTAGGGTTCGATGCCGTTGGCCTTGCAGTGCTCGTAGTTGGTGAAGAGATTCTCCAGCGAGGCATGCGTCCAGGCCAGGTGATCGACGCCGACCCAGTTTGTCGCTTCCGGCTCGGATCCGTCCGGATCGATCACGGACAGGTCGAGGAGCGCGAACCGATGGTGCTCATCGTCGAAGGTCAGAAAGCTCATCGCGGGGTTCTGGTGTTGAACCCTGGCGCCGAACACGGTGCTGTACCAATTCAACATCTCGGCAAAGCGGCGGGTTCGGTAGACCACGTGGGCCAGGGCTTTGGGGGTGGCAGGCATAACATTT
Source organism: Wenzhouxiangella sp. 15190 (assembly GCF_003417465.1). Taxonomy (GTDB): domain Bacteria; phylum Pseudomonadota; class Gammaproteobacteria; order Xanthomonadales; family Wenzhouxiangellaceae; genus Wenzhouxiangella. The sequence continues at coordinate 30,005 of NZ_QVMV01000015.1, read as the reverse complement.
TCCTCAACAATGGTTGGTGGCAGACGGCGCCTGGCGGGCCAGGCGGACTTTCTCATTCATAAAAGAAGCGCTCCTCGATGATCTGGCCGTTGCGCACTGCAAACACGGCGATTCGACTGTGCGGCGTGCGCCGGCCGGCATGGGCGATCAGCATGTCGGCGAACAATGCGAAGTGATCGCCTGTCACGAATGGGCCGTCGACGCTCAGGTCCTCGATGCCGTGAGTCGCAAGCCAGTGCAGATTTCTGGCTCGCACCGCCTCGATACCCCGGCACACCTGATCGGCGCCGTCCGGCAGCGCGTGCGGCTCGATGCTCACCACGTCATCAGCCCAGTACTTCTCGCCGGCGGCGCGGAATTTCCCGGCCAGCCACAGCGCCGTAAAGTCGGCGGCAACGTCGTCCGTGGTGGGCGTGGGTTCGCTCATCACTCGGCTCGTGCGTCCAGACGGAATTCGTTGGTTACCACCGCGGCGCACAAATTGCCCATCGACACATTCGGGCTCACAGACCCACCAGTCGTGGTGCGGTGGCCTGCCACCAGTCGGTGTTCCAGAGCAGATAGATCAGCAGAGAGGAAGGCAGGAAGCCAGCCAGCCAGAGGCTGTAGGCCTTCTGTACCTTCCGCGTGCGCAGCAGACCCCAAATGAACATCGGGGCCACCGCGAGCAGGATGTACAGGATCGGGCCCAGCGGAGTCTCGGGCATAGTGTTGGGCAGCCAGTCGATACGATCGAAGGCAGCCGGCAGAGGAAGCGCCACGGCAAGAAAGATCAGGCGTTTGTGCATGCCGGGGTCGGACTTGCGCAGATACAGGGCGATGCCTATGTAGATCGCGAACAGGGTGCCGACCTGAATCTGCAGCAGCATGATGTTGCTGATGATGACCATGATCTGCTGAAGCTCGGCCTGCGCTTCAGGCGGAGCCGCCTGCATCATGCCCCAGACCTGGTGGTGGATGATCGGAACCAGAAGACAACCCACCACCACGAGAGCGGGGGCCATCACGATGCCGGCCATGCCAAGCTTCTGGTGATGTTGCTGCCTGCCCATTGCCGCTAGTAGGGCCTGGACCAGGAGTAGCACAAGGAATGCACCCATCAGCACGGCGTGCGCATGCAGCATGAATGGGAAGGGTGGCCGCATACCGACTTCGACGGCGGCGATTTTCTCCAGGGAAGTAGGGATGAAACCGGTGAGCGTGATTGCGATGAACCACGCCGCCATCAGCACGAAGATCCATCTGTCCATGAAGCGGGTCAACGAGCTAGCCGACGCGCGGCCAGATGTGCGGTAATCCGGACATGAGACCGTCGTACTCATGGCTCCTCTCCGGGGAATGAACATGAAGCTAGCTGACTGCCTACCGTCCTGCTTCCTACTGCGCGCACAAGACCTGAGCGGTACATGGCAGTTCTCCTTTTAAGATGTCTCGAAGGGAGTCCAGCCACGCTGCAAGAGACACCCCCCTGCAGCGCAGTGGACGACCTGATTACTTGATCGTGATTTCCCGGGTGAGGTATTCGCCCTGGATTTCGCGAATCTCGTTATACAGCTCGAGCACCTTCTCGTTGCTGGCATCCATATTCTCCTGTCCCCAGGCTTCCATGAACGCGTTGTATCGCTCACGGCTCGGCGCCATCATTTCCGTACTTGGGAATTTGATAACCAACAGGAGATCGAACGCATCAGGCGCGACAGCCTGATTGGCATGGATTGAGTAATACTCGACATGGCCGAGAGACTTCGCTACTTCATTGGCTGCAACCCAGGTCGACTTCAGGCCTTCCAGATAGATATCCTGAGTACCCGGATCGAGCTTGACCATGGTCAGTGACCAGATAGCGTCCGAGACTTCATAGTCTTCCCAGACTTCCAATTGGGCTACAGCTGGCGCGGCGATCAATACACCCAGCAACATGGAGAAACCGATTGCGCATTCGCGCACAAGATTTGAACGTTGCATAGCATTTCCTTTTAGAGTTTCTACAGTGTTGACGCTTGATACCGCGTCTTCGCGGCTTTCGGCTGCTTGGAGATAAGCCTCCGTTCTGCACGAAATCATGTCTGGCTGGCCAGGAAACCTTTGTCCTTCTTTCATGACGCCACCGCCCGACGCAGCTTTGGCGCCGTGCCATAGGTCAGCGTCCGCCACAGCCATTCCATCGGGCCGTACTGAAATGTCTGGAGCCAGAAGTTGGAGAGGACGGCCTGCACGAGATACACAGCACAGGCAAACGCGATCAGCGCCTGAACGGACCACTGGCCGGCCTGGTTCAAACCGATGCCGTAAAAGACTGTCAGTCCGATCAGGGTCTGCCCCAGGTAGTTGGTCAGCGCCATTCGCCCGGGCGCGGTCAGAAACCGCAGGCCGCCGGAAGCATGACCCCACAGCAGCACGAAACCGGCGGCATAGGCCAGGCCCAGTGGAATCACGGCAAAGGTATAGGCGATGACGGCATACAAGCCGTTCAGGGAATGCGGCCGATCAAAGCCGATCCCGTCGAGTGCGGCCAGGATCGGGCCGGCGATGACCCCCGACAATCCACCGATCACCAGCACGCCGACCAGCAGCCGGGTGTTGCCAAGCAGTTCACCGCGCACGAGTCTGCGCCCGGCCCACAACCCAAGCAGCATGATCGCGAAGAGCTTTGGCCAGCGCCAGGTATCGAACAGATAGCCAAAACGAAGCACACCAAGAGCGAAGGAGGATTGCAGCCGCTCGCTCCAGTCGCTCAGGCGAAGATCGACCATCGGATGTTGAGCCCCCGGCGGCATCATGGCATACGCCAGGTTGTACAAGCCCAGGCTGGGATCCACGTCGAACGCCCAGAACAGCGCGTAACCGACGATGGGTACGAGCAACGCAAGGCCCGCGATGATCAGCAGGATCCGGTCGCTCCAGTGGCGGACGGCCAGCAACATGAAACCGAGCAGCGCGTACGGCGTGAGAATGTCACCCACCCAGAACACGAACAGGTGGATCAGGCCGAAACCCAGCAGGATGCTCGTACGCCGCAGGTAGATCTGACTGGCAGCCGCGCCGCGCCCTTCCAGCCGCTGCAGCTGAAGGGCAAAGCCCAGCCCGAACAGGAAGGAAAAGAGGGTATAGAACTTGCCGTCGATGACGGCCAGGTGCAGAAAATCGATCAGCTCGTATGCGTTGCCGGCCAGGGCGCTTCGCTGGTCCGCGCCGAGAAACTCCCAGCCGCTGAAGAAACGAATATTGGCCAGAAAGATGCCGAACAGGGCAAAGCCTCTGAGCGCGTCCAGAACCTCGTGACGTTCGGCGCTTGCGATTGGGGCGAGGTCAGTCATGCTGCGCCGCCAGGCTGATTCAATGTGATATCCATCACAAAATAGCCTGCGCCGCGGCCGGCACCGAATCAACGGTGCCAGCGTCAAACTTGCGTCATTTCTGCGTCAATCAGTGTTAACTAATGCGCGCTTTGGTGGGGGCGGTCAGCGGAATTCGGTGCGGGCAGCAGATCCGGCCAGCCGTATTTGTCCCAGGCCGAGAGCAGGCCGATACGTTCGGCAAATGCGAGAAATTCGGGGTGAAGACGGACCTGGCGGATGGGTTCGATATCGGCCCAGAGCGACATCAGGCAATACATGTTGGCCGGGGTGATCTGGGTTCCGAGGGTCTTGAAGACCATCCTGGCATAGCCCATCCAGATGGCCGGGGCGACGATGCTGGTGTCGCAGGGATCCGGCAGGGTTGCGTGGAGGTAGTCGAGCATGGCGCAGTACACCTTCCGGTGAACCGCGCGTCCGCTGCAAACACCCCTGGCAGCCAGCCGCCAGTAGGTATCGAGGGCCGGCCCGCTGAGCGGCCTGGTGCCGGCCGGCGGAAAGATCACCGTGTTCATCAACAATCGCGTCTGCCAGTACTGCTCCACCGCGCGCTTGCGGTCGCCCGATGCCGCCGTGGCCACCGCCAGCCACATCGACGGCAGGCCGAGATCGACCATGCGCTGGCCGGCTGCGACGGCTCGATCGAGGTTGCCGAGATTGAGCTGGGCGACACAAAGCATCCCGAAGTTGCGGCCGTTGACCGGGTCCTGGTCGATCGCGGCCTCGATGTAGGGCAGCGCCTCGCGCGTTCGGCCGATATAGAGCAGGAACGAGCCCAGGCGCAACGCGACATCAGGATTGTCGGGCTCGAGCCGGTAGGCCTCGTGCGCCAGATCGAGCGCGCCGACAGGATCGTTCTGGGTCCAGCGATGGATTCCCAGCATGGCGCGCGCGTGGCCTTGGGCCGGATCCAGTTCGATCGCCTTGGCTGCGCACTCGGCCATGCGGGCCGACTTCTCGAGCCGGTCATGACATGGGGTGTAGACCACGGTGTAGACATGCGCCTCGGCCAGCGCCGTCCAGCACGCGGCGAAGTCGGGGTCGATCGCCAGCGATGCCTCCAGCAGTTCCACGGCCTTGGCCAACACGCCGTCGCCGATTGCGCGCGCGGTCAGCGCGCGACCCTGGAGATAGAGTTCGTAGGCTGCCTTGTCCGGCGTTGTCCGGCGCGGACCCGGCAACCCGATCTCCAGCTCGAGCGCACTGGCAAGCTCACGGCTCACGGTCCGGGCGATGTCTTCCTGCAACCCGAATATATTGCCTGTGTTGCCGCGATAGCCCTGCGACCAGCACTCGAAGCCGCTGTTGCCGTCGACCAGGCTCACATGAACACGCAACTCGTTATTCCACCGTCTGACCGATCCCTGGATCAGGTGAGAGACGTGAAGCGCCCGGGCGATCTCCGGAAGCGGCCGCTCGGAGTCCTTTGTGTTGAGAGACGATCCGCGACCGGCCACCAGCAGTTGCGGCGATTGTCCCAGGGTGGTGATCAGCTCGTCGAATAGACCCTGAGAGAAATGGCCCTGATCATCGGCTGAGTCAAACGACTTGAACGGCAGCACCGCAATCCTGATTCTTGCATCGGATTTGCTGGGCCCGGTTGCCGGATCCCGCAGCCGCCAGGCATTCAGCAGTCTTGCGTGTTCGCGGTCGTCTCCGCGTCGCTGCCAGTCCGAAAGCGCGTCCTCGACGGCGCGTTGCAGGCGTTGCTCGACCTGTGCGCGCCGAACGTCCAGCCACTGCTGGAAAGATTCGCCAAAATCCAGTCGACCGAGCAACGGCCGGCCGCCGATTCCCAGCAGCAGTTCGCTGGCCTCTGGTTTCGGCCCGTGGATGAGGGCCGATACCAGTTCGGCCAGGTCGGATCTCACGGCCGCGGCGCTGATGGCGACGCGATCGCGGGTGACGTCGAAAAGATTCGGCGCGACCGGCGACAGCTGCTTTTTCAGCCCCAGCAGTGTCTGCCTCAGGCTGGCCCGGGCCTGCGCCCTGAAGCCCCCTCGCCACAACAATTCGCACACCCGGTCACGTTCGATGGCGATGCCCGGTTCCAGGCACAATATCGCCAGCAGGGCACGCGCTCGTTTCCCGGTCACGGCGATTTCCTGGCCGTCGGGGCCGGTCAGCTTGAACGCGCCGAATAGCGTGACATGGAGTCTGGAACAGGCGACCCCGCGTCTATTCGGCGTATTCGTCGGGACCGTCATCGTCGCTCCAATGATCTGATCGCATACCGGTCAACGCGTCCCCGGACAAGATTGAAGCCGTCGATACTCATCGCGGCCCGGCCCTTTTTCTGCCCACACTCGAATACCCGGCGCGGAATCCGACAGCGAGAAAGATGGTCGCTCGCTCTTGCTTTTCAGACATCGAAGCAGCGAATTTTTGTGAACTGCTTCACATATTACCCCGGCATTAACGCGGATTGCAGCCTGCCGGACGCCGTCACGCTCGTTCTCAGTAGTTCTGCAGCGGATTCTTAGCCGCTGTCGCGCCAGCCCGACGTGATGGGATAACGGCGGTCACGGCCAAAGGCCTTGCGGGTAATACGCGGACCGGGCGCGCCCTGGCGGCGCTTGAACTCCGAGGCGAGCACCATTCCGGCAACCCGTCGAACGATGGCTTCGTCTGCGTCGACTGCGGCGATGTCGGCGATCGACTGGTCCTGCTCGACATAGCGGGTAATGATGTCGTCGAGCACATCGTAGGGCGGCAGCTTGTCCTGGTCGGTCTGGCCCGGCGCCAGCTCAGCCGATGGCGGACGATCGATCACGCCCTGTGGAATCGCCTCCGACACCGTATTGCGCCATGCCGCCAGTTCGTAGACCAGGGTCTTGAGAACATCCTTGATCGGACTGTAGCCGCCGCACATGTCGCCGTAGATGGTCGAGTAGCCGACTGCCAGCTCGCTCTTGTTGCTGGTCGCGAGCGGTAGATGGCCGAACTTGTTCGACAGGGCCATGACCACATTGCCCCGCGCACGCGCTTGCAGGTTTTCTTCAGCGAAGTTATCGCGCGTGCCCTCGAACACCTCGGCGAGCTGCTTGAGTTGGGCCTGGTAGATGGGCTCGATCGAGATGTTCTCGTAGCGCAGGCCGAGCAGCTCGATCTGCTCACTGGCCAGGATCATGGAAAGCTCCGAGGTATGCCGGGAGGGCATGACCACCGCAAGTACCTGTTCCGGGCCGAGCGCGTCGGCGGCGATGGCGGCGGTCAGCGCCGAGTCGACACCGCCGGACAGTCCCAGCACCACTGACTCGAAACCGTTCTTGGTAACGTAGTCGCGCAAGCCCCGCTTGAGCACTTCCCAGATCACCGGCAATCGCTCGGTTTCCCCGGCCGGCCAGTGCCGATAATCGAAACTGCCGCTGGCGGCATCGAAATCCAGGCAAAGCAAGGCTTCGGCGCACAACGGTGCCGGATCGGACAACCCGCCCCGCCCGTCGATGGCCAGTGAGTGGCCGTCGAACACCAGTTCATCCTGGCCGCCCACGCAGTTGAGGTAAATCAGCGGAAGGCCGGTTTCATCGTGGCGTTCAGAGAGAATGCGAGCGCGCTCGCGGTGCTTGCCCTCGAAAAACGGCGAGGCATTGACCGATACGATGATTTGGGCACCTGCCTCGCGAGCGGCCCGGGATGCCTCGGGGGTCCAGGTATCCTCGCAGATGATTACGCCCACCTTCGCGCCGGACACGTCCATGACCAGCGGCTTGTCGCCGGGCACGAAATAGCGGCGCTCATCGAATACCGCGTAGTTGGGCAGATCCCACTTGTCGTAAGTGCCGATGACTTCGCCGTCGCGCAGCCAGGAGACCGCATTGAAGCGCTTGTCGCCTTCGGCACGCGGGTGGCCCAGGATCACATCGATTCCGTGCACCTGCTGCGCAATCTCGGCCAGCGCCGCGTCGCTGCTTCGCATGAAACCCGGGCGTAACACCAGGTCCTCCGGCGGATAACCGGTCAGCGCCAGCTCCGGAAAGACGATCAGGTCGGCGCCGAGCTCGTCACGAGCACGCGCTACCTGCCCGAGGATACGATCCCGATTGCCGGTAATGTGACCGACCTGGAAGTCATCCTGCGCGAGGGCGATTCGAAGCATAAAGGCTCCAGGTTTCAGGGTTCAGTGTTCAGGTTTCAGGAAATCCCGAGCGCCGCTCGTCCTGAAACCTGAAACCTGAAACCTGAACCCTAGATTACTTCAGGCGGCCGGCGATGGCGTCGCCGAGTTCCACCGGCGAGCGCACGGTGGTGACCCCGGCCTCTTTCAGGGCTTCGTACTTGGCCTCGGCCGTGCCCTTGCCGCCGGCGATGATGGCGCCGGCATGGCCCATGCGTTTGCCCGGGGGTGCGGTGACGCCGGCGATGTAGGCGGCCACCGGCTTGGTGACGCGATCGGCGATGAATTCCGCCGCTTCTTCCTCGGCTGAACCACCGATCTCGCCGACCATGATGATGCCCTCGGTTTCGGGATCTTCCTCGAACAGCGACAGGCAGTCGACGAAGTTCATGCCCTGGATCGGGTCGCCGCCGATGCCAATGCAGGTCGACTGGCCCAGGCCCACCTGGGTGGTCTGGTAGACCGCCTCGTAGGTCAGCGTGCCCGAACGGGAAACGACGCCGATCTTGCCCTTCTTGTGGATCTGGCCCGGCATGATGCCGATCTTGCACTCGTCGGGCGTGATGATGCCCGGGCAATTGGGACCGATCAGGGTCACATCGTCGTAATTGTTGAGCGCGGCCTTGACGCGCATCATGTCGAGCACCGGGATGCCCTCGGTGATGCAAACGATCACGCGCACACCAGCGTCGGCGGCCTCGAGGATGGCGTCGGCCGCGAACGGCGGCGGCACGAAGATCATAGAGGCATCGGCACCGGTTTCCTCGACCGCTTCGTCGACGGTGTTGAACACCGGCAGGCCGAGATGCTCGTTACCGCCCTTGCCCGGCGTCACGCCGCCGACCATGCGCGTGCCATAGGCAATGGCCTGTTCGGAATGGAAAGTGCCCTGGCTTCCGGTAAAGCCCTGGCAGATGACTTTGGTCTTCTTGTCGATCAATACACTCATTACAGATTCCTTCAGGCGCCGGCCGCTTCCACGGCCTTGCGCGCACCGTCATTGAGATCGTCGGCGGGGATGATGTCGAAGCCGCTATTGGCGAGCAGTTCCTTGCCCTTATCCACGTTGGTGCCCTCTAGGCGGACAACCAGCGGAACATTCATCTCGACGTCCTTGACCGCGTTGATGATGCCCTCGGCGATCGCGTCGCAACGCACGATGCCGCCGAAGATATTGACCAGGATGGCCTTGACGTTATCGCCCTCCAGGATGAGCTTGAACGCCTCCTTGACACGCTCGGCATTGGTGCCGCCGCCGACGTCGAGGAAATTGGCCGGCTCGCCGCCGGCGAGCTTGATGACGTCCATGGTCGCCATCGCCAGGCCGGCGCCATTGACCATGCAGGCGATATTGCCGTCGAGCGTGACGTAGTTGAGGTCGTGCTTGCTGGCAGCCAGCTCGGTCGGATCCTCCTGCGACTCGTCGCGCATTTCGGCAATGTCGGCGTGCCGGAAAAGCGCGTTGTCGTCGGCGTTGAGCTTGGCATCGAGCGCACTCAGGTCGCCGTTGCCGTCGATGATCAGCGGATTGACCTCGATGAGGCTGATGTCCTTTTCCATGAACAGGCGATAGAGTCCATCCATGATCTTGATCAACTGGCGCACCTGTTTGGCGTCGAGTCCCATGCGGAAGCCGATGTGGCGCGCCTGGTAAGGCATGAAGCCGGCCGCGGTGTCCACCGGCGCAGTGATGATCTTTTCGGGCGTTTCGGAAGCGACCTGCTCAATGTCGACGCCCCCGGCGGCCGAGCCCATGAACACGACCGACTTCTGTGCGCGATCGACCAGGGCGCCCAGGTAGAGCTCCTGCTTGATGTCGGTGGCCTCTGCAACCAGCACCGAGTTGACCGGCAGCGCACGACCGCCCGTCTGGTAGGTCTCGATGTTCATGCCGAGCATCTTGTCGGCGGCATCGCGAACCTCGTCAAGGCTGGAGACCAGCTTGACGCCGCCGGCCTTGCCGCGCCCACCGGCATGGACCTGGGCCTTGATGACCCATTCACTGCCGCCAATCGCCTTGGCCGCGCTCACGGCCTCCTCAGCGGTGGTTGCCAACTGTCCGCGCGGCACCGGAATGCCGTACTGCTCGAACAGCTCCTTGGCCTGATACTCATGAAAATTCATGCTTGGAAACCCGTTCTTTGGTGGATGAATTCGATCCTGAAAGTCCAGCACCCGGCCGGCTGGCCGGAAGCGCCTAAACCGGCGTATTCTGGATCAAGCCGCCCCAATTATCAAACCGAAAGCCCCCGCAGAGCGGAATTACGAGGCCAACAGGCAAAGGCGACGTCCGGGGCAGACGGCGGCCCGGTAAGCTCGGGGAGTAGTATACTCAGGGTCAGTAAACATCGCGAAGGGACGTAGCAGAATGCCCCAAGAGCCGGTGTTGACCGCGGCTTCGCTGAACCTGGAGAACAAGTCTTGAGAGCGTTCGGCACACTGGTTGGCGACGAACAGACTGTAGGCCGCGCCCTGCACTACCTCAATGCCTTTCGGCTGCTTGTGTCGTTCGCCGCGCTGGGTGCCGTTTTCGGCCCGCCGGCTTCCGAACTCGAAGGCTACAGACTCTTTCTGGCGCAGGCGGCGGCCCTGACCTATGCCGTCGGAGCCGTCGGTTTCATGGTGCTGCACCTGCGGCGCCGCATGGAAGTCGCCGAACTCGCGTCGTTCTCCCTGGCCAGCGACCTGATCCTGATCGGCCTGATCCTGCATGCTTTCGGCGGCATCGAAAGTGCCCTGGTCATCCTGCTGCTATTCACCGTCGGCATTACCGGGCTGATACTGGACGCCCGAACCACGCTGCTGTTCGCGTCCCTGGTGACCCTGGGCCTGCTCCTGGATGCCTGGCTCAACCATCGGGGTTCCCTGGAGGCGAGCTCGTTGTTTCAGGCCGCGCTGTATGGCGCGGGCGCCTTCGGTATCGCCGTCGGCGCCTCCCTGCTGGGACGCTGGGGACGCGAGTACAAGCTTTTGGCTGAACGCCGCGGCCTCGATCTGGCCAATCTCGGCCACATCAACGAGCTCATCATTCACAAATTGCGCTCCGGCGTCCTGGTGGTCGACTCGCACAACCGGATTCGCCAGATGAACGAAGCGGCGTGGTACTTGCTGGGCAACCCACCGGTCAGCGACCGCAACCTCCGGAGCATAGCGCCGCCGCTTGCCGACCGCCTGGAGCGCTGGCGCAAGACCGGCAAGGTCATGGACGAAGGCTTGCTGCTGCAATCCACGCAGTCGGCCGTGGTACCCACCATGCTGACCATGCCCGGGGTGGACGATTCCGAGGCGACCCTGATCTTTCTCGAGGACACCTCGGTGCTGACCCGTCGAGCCCGCGACCTGGCCCAGGCATCGCTCGCCCGGCTTTCAGCCAGCATTGCGCACGAAATCCGAAACCCCCTCGGTGCACTCAGCCACGCCGCCCAGCTTCTCAATGAATCCGAAGATCTAAACAAGGCCGACCGAAAGCTGCTCGGCATGATGCTCAATCATGCCACCCGAATGAATGATATTGTCGAAAATGTCCTGAAGCTCTCGCGCCGAGAGCGTGCCCGCATCGAGTCGGTCAACCTGATCAGCTGGATCCGCAAACTGGCCAGCGACTTTCGACGCTATCACAAGCTTGATGCCGGTCGCGTCAAGCTGGAAATCCCCTCCGCCTCGATCATGGTGATGATCGATTCCAGCCAGCTCAATCAGGCCGTCTGGAACCTGATGGACAATGCCCTCAAGCACGCCAGCGTCGACGGACAGGAGGTGGTGATCACCCTGCGGGTCAGCCCGATCCGCGGGCATCGTGAAATCGCGCTGGATATCATCGACAATGGTCCCGGAATCCCGCTGGAAAAGAGGTCACAAGTATTCGAACCATTCTTCACGACCCACAAACAGGGATCTGGCCTGGGCCTTTACCTGGCGAGGCAGCTTTGCGATGCCAATCAGGCCCCGCTGGAATATGTTCAGGTCCCCAACCGGGGCGCCTGCTTCCGCATTCTGCTTCGGCGACCGGAATCCGGAGAAATGACGGAAAACAGGGACAGCCAGCCGGCCCGGGCGAAACGGGCCACGGGTTGACCCAATCAGAAGCTGAACTTCGAGGACGGCAATGAGCGAACTGCGCGCTTTGGTGGTAGACGATGAACCGGATCTGAGGGAATTGCTCGACATGACCCTCACCCGCATGGGGCTGGACGTCGACACCGCCGAAGATCTGTCCAGTGCGCGCCGACTGCTGGCCAACGGCACCGACTATGCTCTCTGCCTGACTGACATGCGCCTGCCCGATGGCAACGGGCTGAGCCTGATCAAGGAAATCTCGCGCGATCATCCGAACTTGCCGGTTGCCATGATCACCGCCTACGGCAAGGTCGATGATGCGGTGACCGCGCTCAAGTACGGCGCTTTCGATTTCGTGTCCAAGCCGGTCGACCTGGAAGTGCTGCGCAACATGGTTCGCACCGCCCTCAAGCTGCGCGAAGACGATACCGAACAACAGGCGAGCAAGCCCGACGAGCAAAAACCCGCGGAACATTCCACTGCCGGTACGCCACGCGGAGAGAGCTTGCTGCGGCAGCGCCTTGTGGGCCGCTCGCAAGCCATGGACCGGGTCCGCCAGACGATTACCAAACTGGCCCGAAGCCAGGCACCGGTTCTCGTCAGCGGCGAATCCGGCACCGGCAAGGAACTGGCTGCCCGCCTGATCCATGACCTCGGCCCGCGCGCGGAAAAGCCGTTCGTGGCCGTCAACTGCGGGGCCATTCCATCCGAACTGATGGAAAGCGAATTCTTTGGACACATGAAAGGCAGCTTCACCGGTGCCGATACCGACAAGGAAGGCCTCTTCCAGGCGGCCAATCGCGGCACACTGTTTCTCGACGAAGTGGCCGACCTGCCGCTGAACATGCAGGTCAAGCTGCTGCGCGTCATTCAGGAAAAGACCGTGCGCCCCATCGGCGGGCGCGAGGAACTCAAGATCGACGTTCGCATACTCTCGGCCACGCACAAGCCGCTCAAGCCGCTTGTCGAGTCGGGTGACTTCCGCAACGATCTCTACTACCGCCTCAATGTCATCGATCTGCCCATGCCCAGCCTGCGCGATCGTCGGGGCGATATCCGCCTGCTGGCCGAGCACTTCCTGGGCGTGATCGGCGAGCAGTGGGGCGAGCCGCCGCGAAAGCTCAGCACGGCCGCCATGGATAAACTCCAGAATCACAAGTTCTCGGGTAACGTGCGAGAGCTGGTCAATATTCTCCAGCGGGCCGTGACCTTGTGTGAAGACGACGAGATCACGGTCGAGGATCTCAACATCGAGCAATCGGTTATCGAGGACGAAGAGGTCGATGTCAGTCCGCCGCAGAACCGGAGCCTGGACGATTACATGGAAGACATCGAAAAACGCATCCTGGAAAAGGCGCTGGTCGACGCCAAGTACAACAAGACCGAAGCTGCCCGGCAACTCGGCATTTCGTTCCGTTCATTCCGCTACAAGATCAAGAAGTACGATATCGACTGATGGTTACAACCTCGACCGAGATGCGAACTCGGGGAACACACCGGAGCAATGCCGTGCCGCTGAGCAACAGGCAGGGCATCGAATCCCTTACGCGCGAGCAACTCATCGAGGACTTTCTCGCCGTGCGGGCGACAACCGAAAGGCTGGCGGAAATGCTTTCTCCCGAGGACCAGAACCTGCAGTCCATGCCCTGTGCCAGCCCGGTCAAGTGGCATCGCGCCCACACCACCTGGTTTTTCGAGACTTTCGTGATCAAGCCCCGCAACCCGAACTGGCGCGAGACCGATCCAACCTGGCGTTATCTGTTCAATTCCTACTACAACGGCGTGGGTGACCAGTATCCACGACCGCAGCGAGGCCTGATATCACGACCGAACGTCGACGAGGTGGACCGCTACCGACGTGCAGTCGATGACGGCATGCTCGCACTGATCGAAAATGCCGCTAACGCGCAATGGACCGAGCTCACGGACATCATCCGACTGGGGCTCAACCATGAACAGCAGCATCAGGAACTCATTGCCACCGACCTCAAGCACGGCTTTTCACACAACCCGATGTATCCGGCCTGGACGGAATGCCCGCCGCCCTGCGAAGGCCGGGAACCGCCACTGCACTGGCTTGGTTTCGACGAGCGCATTGCCGAAATCGGCGCAATGGAAGACGGCTGTTTCTGTTTCGACAACGAGATGCCGCGCCACCGGGAAGTGGTGGAAGCCTTCGAACTGGCTTCACGGCCCGTGACCTGCGGTGAATTTCTTGCCTTCATGCAGGACGGCGGCTACGACAACCCGGATCTCTGGCTATCCGACGGCTGGGCCTGGTTGCGGGAGACCGGCACACGGGCACCCATGTACTGGCAGCAGGACGAAGGTGGCCAGTGGTGGCTGTATACGCTGGGCGGCCTGCGCCGGGTTGATCCACTCGAAACCCTGGCGCATGTAAGCTTCTACGAGGCTTGCGCCTATGCGCAGTGGGCCGGCGCCCGTCTGCCTACCGAGGCGGAGTGGGAAATCGCCGCCACGGCCACCACGGATCGAAGCGGACCCTTTGCCGAGGATGGCCGATTCCATCCCCGTGCCGTCAATCCCGATACACCGCCCGATACCGCCGCGGGCCTGTTCGGCAATGTCTGGGAGTGGACGGCCTCGAGCTACGCACCCTACCCCGGCTTCAAGGCGCCTCCCGGCGCCGTGGGTGAATACAACGGCAAGTTCATGGCCAACCAGATGGTCCTGCGTGGTGGCAGTTGCGCCACGCCGGAAGGCCATGTTCGCGCCACTTACCGCAACTTTTTCTATCCGCCCGATCGCTGGCAGTTCAGCGGCATCCGCCTCGCGCGCATCCGATGAGCCTGGATTCGGAGAGCGAGCGGTTCCGCGAAGACGTTCTCGCCGGCCTTTCGGCCGAGCCCCGATCGATTCCCTGCAAGTATCTCTACGACGCCAGCGGATCCGCACTGTTCGAGCAGATCTGCGAGACGCCGGAATACTACGTGACCCGGGCGGATCTGGCCCTGCACGAGGCGCACCTCGATGAGATCGCATCGATGATCGGCCCCGACGCACACGTCATCGAACTGGGATCCGGAGCCGGCATAAAAACGCGCCGGTTACTCGCCAGCCTGGAATCGCCACGCACCTACACACCCATCGAAATCTCGGACGCGGCACTGGCGCAATCGACCCGTGATCTCGAATCGGCCTTTCCCGATATCGAAATCCGGCCGGTTCAGGCCGACTACACGCAGCCGATCGCCGATAGCGAGCTGTTGCTCGATCCGGCGGCCAGGCGAAGAATCGTCTACTTCCCCGGCTCGACCATCAGCAATTTCGAGCGACACCAGGCAATCGACTTTCTCGCGCGACTGAGCGGTATTGCCGGCACCGGGGGCGCGCTTCTGATCGGGGTCGACCTGGTCAAACCGGCCGAACGCCTGATCGCGGCCTACGACGATGCCGGCGGCATCACGGCGGCATTCAACCGCAATCTGCTCGAGCGTGTGAGACGTGAACTCGATGCGCAAGTCGACCTCGGCGCATTCGCCCATGAAGCGCGCTACAACGAATCCCGCGAGCGCATCGAGATGCACCTGGTTGCGCAACACCCGACCCGGATTGTCATCGACGATCATGTTTTCGAGTTCGAACAAGGCGAATCGATTCATACCGAGAACAGCCACAAGTACTCGGTGGATTCCTTCCGGAAACTGGCCGCCGAGGCCGGATTGACATCGGAGAAGGTCTGGTTCGATCCGGATGGGTTGTTTTCGATGCACTGGCTCACCGCCGAGGGCGGTGGGTTTGAAGTGTGAAGTGTGAAGTGTGAAGTGTGAAGGTGCCAAGCAAAGACTATCAGTTAACGCTTTGTTTTACTTCACACTTTACACTTAACACTTCACACTCAATTCAGACAGGCTCCGATGGCGGCGGCAGCGGCTCCGCGCCGCGGCCATCCCGAAGCCGCAGGGCATTCCGGTAACACTGGGCCGCCGCTTCGAGCTTGCCCGCGCGATCGAGAACGCGGCCGAGTGCGGCGTAGGCGCGGCTGTTGGGCCGTTCCCGGACCACTCTCTCCAGGCAATCCCGCGCTCGATCATACTGGCGATCGTCGAGATAAAGCAGTCCCAGGGTCTGTTGCAACCCGATATGATCGGGATGCGATTCCAGCCACTTTTCGCACTGCTTGATGCGATGCGTGAGTTCACCTTCGTCGGAAGACGCGTACAGCGACAACAATTCGTCGTCGGGATCTCCTGCAAGGTGGTGCTCGAGCAGGCCCGATGCCCGGGCGGTGCGGCCCAGGTCGGCGGCCCGCCGGGCATAGGCGGACACCAGCTCGCGGCGCCCGCGCAGTTTGCGCGGCAATTCCTTCCAGCTGGACTCGAGCTGATCGATGTCGCTGCTGGCATCCAGTTCGCGCCGGGCCGCGAGCACGGTCAGCTCCGTGGCGCGCTCACGATCGACAACGCCGGCGCGGCGCAGGGCGGGGGTCAGCAAGCGCAGGTCCCGCCACCGACCCAGATCCTGATAGTTCTCCAGCAGCAAGCGAAGCACACCTTCATGTCGCGGCTTTTTCAGGTGCAGTTTCTCGAGCAGGGCGATGGCTTCCTCGCTCCGACCCTCCGCTGCCAGTAGCCGGGCGCGCGCCAGCCCGGTCACGAAATGACGGTGTCCGAAACGGCTGTCGGCATGCTCAAGCCAGCGGTCCCGTCCACTGTTGTCACCACGCCCCTGAGCCGCACGCGCGGCAGCAAGATAGCCAGCCGTCGAATCGCGATAGCGCAGGGATTTCTGCAGGGCACGTTCGGCGGCCGGCCAATCCCCTTCGGTCAATGCCAGGAACCCTTTCTCGAGCTGCCGTCGCGAGCGATGCTCACGCGCTTTTCTGATGACGCGAGACGGCAGGCGAAACAGGCCCACGAGCACGGACAGCGCAATCCAGACCAGCAGGACGGCACCGACCAGCACGAGCACCGACATCTCGATGCGCCAACTCCCGATCTCGAGTTGAACGTGACCGGGATCTTCCGCCAGATACGGTGCAATAAAAGCCGTCGCCACCAGGGCGACCGCCGCCAGAACGATGATCAACAACCGCTTCACGACGCGGCCATTCGACGTTCGGCTTCGGCCAGGGCGGCGCCCAGATCAGGTGCCGAGGGCGTTTCGGTCGCTGCGGCCTCGGAGATGGTTTCGAGCGCTTGCGACACCGGATCGGCCGCCGTGTCGAAATGCGCCCGGATGAGCCCGTTCGCGATATCGAGTTGGCGCGCCAGCTCGTCGGTGTTTCGGCGTGCTGCGGCAGCCTGCGCAGCCGCCAGGTGAAGACGGAGACGCTCTCTCACGCTTTCCGCGGCTGCCGGTGACAATGGGGCCGCCTCCCGCGGCGTCACGCGGACCAGGCTGCCGAAGGAGCGGCGCAGGCTCGCCCACCAACCTTCGTCGGTATCGCCGGCTTGAGCGGTTGGTTTTTCCCCGCCTTCGGGCTTGCCCGATCCGGCCAGCGGCCACTGGCCTGACTCGGTCTCGATCGCGGACAGTTGGCCGGCCAGCGCCGACCAGTCCGTCGTGTCGACCGACCGCAGCGTTTCAAGCTCTCGTGCCACCAACTGGCGAAGACGCTCCACGCGGCCATCCTCGATGGTTTCGAGACGTGACTGTGCCTGTTGATAGGCGGCAACGGCACCGACTGGATCGGCCGCGAGTTCGGCGCGCGACTGGCCCAGGCGCAGCAGGCCGGCAACCTCGATCAGCCCGAGACGGAACCGGGCATCGACGACAGCATCCTCGACCCGGCCGGAACGGTCGGCACCTGCCTGCTCGACCTGCGTTTGCAGGTCCGAGACGGCGTCATCGAATCGCTGCGACAGCGAACTCAAATCCTCCCGGAGCTCGGCATTGGTATCGGCCAGTGATCGAATCCGGCGGCGCAGTGCATCGGGGTCGAAATCACGCGAGTCGGCTCGATTGGCTACTTCCTCCAGACGGGCATCGAAGGAATCGAAACGTTCACCCAATTGATCGATTCGCCCGGCCTGCGATTCGATTGCGCCGGCGTGATCGTCGATCCTTGAAATGAGATCGCGGGCGCCATCACCCGTATGCGCCAGCCACCACTGCCAGCCCGCCAGGCCGCCGGCAGCCAATGCCAGCAGCAGTGCCAGCCAGGCGATGGCTGGACTGCCTCGGCCTGGAGCAGCTTCGTTTTCGTTTGACGATTCCGCTCCACCCTGTGCTTCGACAGTCGGGTGATCCGCTTCGGATGCTTCCGACGGCTTCGAATCCGGCCCGGAATCGGGTGATTGTGCGTGGCCTTCCTTCTGCTCGTTCATCGGGTTTTCGGGAAACGCAGCCCGCTTGCAAATATCAGTCGAGATTAACGCAAATCATCGGGATGATGTTGATTGATCATTCCGGTGCGAACGCTCCATCCGCGTCAGCATCGCCTCATCGGAAGCACCACTCGCCGCAACACAGTGACGGAAACCGAGCTTGTCGGCGTGCTCGGCCACGCGCTGGGAAGGCACGACCAGCAATGACGAAAAAACCCGCTTCCTGGCCGCTTCGGGCAGCCGCTCGACCAGTCCGGAGACGGCTTCCAGGCTGGCGCCCAGCGTGACCAGCGACCCGGCGGCGCCGATTTTTTTAGGAGCCTCCGGCGGCAGGTCGCAGGCTACCCGGCGATAGACATGAATCCGCTCGACGGCGGCACCGCGTCGCTCCAGCACCTCCCCCATCAGGCTGCGGCCTCCGGCGGCTGCCAGTATCAGGATTTCGAGTCCGTCCACATCGCGCAACTCCGGCATGGCGAGCACCGCCTCGCTGGTTCCATGACGTTCCGGGAAAATGACATTGTCCAGACCGAGTTCACGGGCAACGGAAGCCGTTCCCTGCCCCGGCACGATGATCAGCGAACGGTTGAGGGCTTCGGCACCCACCAGGCTCACCGCCTGGCGTACGGCTTCATGGCTAGTAAGGATGACGCGATCAGCCGGCAGGGCCGTAGCCAGGTCATCGGCGACCTTTGCCGGTTTTTCCGGCGATTCGAGCCGGAACGGCGCACACTCGAGAGGCTCAAGACCCAGTTCGGAGACGCGATCGGCCAGTTCCTGCGCGGCCGGGCGCGTTCGAGTGATCAGTACAAGCGTCCTTTCAGACATGACACAAGCCTGTTGTCAGGTGCTGAAAAAACGAAAGCCTGCCGCTTGGACAGGCTTTCGGGAGAAGATTCCGGGCGTCTGGCACAACCTGCCAAAGTGCTGGGGGCTTGCGTGTTGGCGTTGGCAGTAGGGGGACGCACCTCAGCAAATTGAACCGTGGGTGACGCCCGGAAAGCAAATCGTCACGCCCCTTTATCTCTAGTTGCTGTTTACTGTGACACAGTTGCATTCGCTTGTCCATACTCCAGCGGAATCGAGTGGAAGACGATCTTCAAAGCTGTGACAGAATTCTCATTCCGCCCTGGTCGAGCAGGGAGTGGGCCGCCTTTCGGCCCAGTTCTCCGGCGTCATTGACATCTCCCGACACAGCAGCATCGAGCACTTCGCTGCCATCCGGACTCGCCAGCCGGGCATCGAGCCGGATGCGCCCCTGTTCCAGTTGCGCAAAGGCCGCCAGGGGCATGCGGCAATCGCCGCCGAGCTCGGCTACGACAGCGCGTTCGGCGCGCATGGTCGCCACGGTATCGGGACAATTGAGCGGATGCAGCAGCTCGCGGGTTTCTTCTTCGCCGGCCCGGCATTGAACGACGACCACGCCCTGCCCGGCCGACGGCAGAAACGACGGCGGCTCCAGTGGCAGCGTGTATTCACGTTCGATCTCGAGTCGCTGCAGGCCTGCCGCGGCAAGTATCAACGCGTCGACTTCTCCCGAATCGAGCTTCGCCAGCCGAGTCTGGACATTGCCGCGTACGGTCACGACCTTCAGATGAGGACAACGCGCCAGCAACTGGCTTTGACGACGCAGGCTGGCGGTTCCGACTTTCGAGCCGGCGGGCAAATCTTCCGGGCGGGCACCATCCCGGGTGATCCACCAGTCGCGCCAGTCACCCCGCGGCAGGAAAGCCGCCAGGTCGAATTCACTCGAAGGTCCGGCCGGCACGTCCTTGAGGGAATGCACGGCGATATCGGCCTGGCCATCGAGTATGGCGCGCTCAAGCTCCTTGAGAAACAAGCCCTTGCCGCCGATCTCCGCGAGAGAACGATCGAGTACCTCGTCGCCGCGCGTACTCAAGGGCACCAGGCTCACCTCCAGTTCGGGATGTCTCTCACGCAGCAGCTCGGCAACATGCTCGGTTTGCCAAAGCGCCAGCTTCGACTTGCGGGTCGCGATTCTGAGCATCTTCATGGATTCTCTCCAAGTTCACGGCCATTGAGCACCTGGCGCACCAGCGACAGGTTGCGACGGCTAACGGGTGGCTGACAATCACTGCCGTCCAGTTCGACCCGCTCCTGTCCCTGTTCATCGCGGAACAGACCGCGCAGATAGCGACGGGCCACCAGGGCCTTCCGATGAATGCGGATGAACTGACGATTGAAACGTTGCTCAAGGCTCACAAGCGAGTCGTCGACCAGCGCCTCGCCCTTGTCGAAATGCACGACAGTGTACTTGTCCTCCGCAACGAGGGCGCGAATATCGACGACGGGGATGGACAACACACGATCGCCCAGCCGCGTCCGCAGCGTGGTGCCGGGGCCGATCGGCCGATTGCGCGCGCGCTCCAGCGCACGGCCCAGCCGCGCGGCGCGTACCGGCTTGACCAGGTAATCCACGGCCGCCAGTTCGAATGCATCGACGGCATACTGCTCGAAGGCAGTGACGAAAATCACGGCGGGCCGAGGATTCAGGCGACGCAACTCGCTCGCCAGCTCGATCCCGTCCAGCCCGGGCATTTCAACATCCAGCAAAACGACATCCGGCACCAGCTCGCGGCAACGATCGACCACCTGCTCGGCCTGCATGACGATGGCGCTGACCTCGACCGTGGGCAACTCGTCGATCAGACGGGCCAGGCGATCTGCGGCCGGTTGCTCGTCGTCGACGATGAGCACGCGCATGTCGCTCACGACAATCTCTGCTCCAGCCAGCGATCGAGGGCAGCGATTTCTTCGGGACAGACGGCATGCGGCATGCGCCAGGTCTGCCAAGTCACCTCAAAACCGGCCGAGCGCAGCCGCTTCGCGCTGGCCTCGCCCAGGTCCACCGGCACGATCGGATCGTGGTCGCCGTGGCCCATGAACAAGGGCATCCGGCGCGCGTCCTTGCCGGCCCAGGCTTCCAGCCGGTCGGCTTCGAGCAGGTAGGTGGAAAGCCCGATCAGGCCACTCAGGGGTTCGGAACGCGCCAGGCCGCAGCGCAACGCGACGGCACCGCCCTGGGAGAAACCGGCGAGAACGATATTGCCCGGCTCGATGCCGGCGGCAATTTCATCGTCGAGCAGTGCGTCGATCATGCCGAGCGAGGCGTGAATGCCCGCCGTATCCTGATCGCGGTCGATTTCGGCGCCGAGAATGTCGTACCAGGCGCGCATGGACATGCCCGCGTTGATGGTGACCGGCCGCACCGGCGCATGCGGGAAGATAAAGCGCACCGGCCGCCGAGAGGCGCTGGAGAGCTGCGGTACAATCGGCTCGAAATCGTGCCCGTCGGCTCCCAGCCCGTGCAGCCATACCACGGCGTGTTCCGGGTTTTCGCCGGTCTCGAGCACCACGCGTTCAAGTTTCAGGTCAGTGGAGTCGTTCATGCGTGCAAGTTTAACCGTCCTCGCGGTCGTCCTGTTGGTCATTGCAGTGCTTGTAAACACAGGCTGCGGACTCAAGGGCGATCTGTACCTGCCCGAGGATGAACCGGCGACGGCTCCTTCGGAAGCCGACGAGGATGAAGAAGCCGGCAAGCAGTCCGACTCGTCGGGAGCTTGAGGACATGCCCGAGCGGGTAATCGGAAACCTGGCCTTCGACAAGCTCGAAGCGCTGGGCAACGACTTCATGCTGATCGACGCCCGCGAACGCTCGGTGAACCTGCCGGGCGAGATTGTCCGGCAATGGGCCGATCGGCATCGCGGGGTCGGCTTTGATCAACTGTTGGTGCTTCGCCCGAGTGACGACGATACACACCATTGCCGGGTCGAAATCCGCAACGGCGACGGGAGCGAGGCCGAACAATGCGGCAACGGCATGCGGGCCGTCGCCCTGTGGCTGTCCCGCCACGACGGGCTCGAGGGAAAGGTTCGCCTGGCCACCGCGGCGGGCACCGTCGAGGCGCACTACCACTCCGACGATGAAATCAGCGCTACGCTGGGGGTACCGGATTTCTCGCCCACGGCAGTCGGCCTGTCCGGAGCGGAAGGTTTTCCACGGCAGTTCACCGTCAGCGGAGAAAAAGTGAGCGTCTACGGCGCCTCCATGGGCAACCCGCATTTGCTGCTGATCGATGACCGCCCGCCCGAGGCCGGGCGACTGGAACACATCGGTCGGGCGCTCGGACAACATCCCGCGCTGACGCACGGCGCCAACGTGGGTCTCGCGATGGTCGAATCGCCCCGGCGTATCCGCTTGCGAGTTTTCGAGCGCGGCGCCGGACCCACCCGCGCCTGCGGCAGCGGCGCCTGTGCCGCCGCGGCGATACTCTTGAGCCTCGATCGGGTCGAAAACCCCGTCGAAGTCGTACAGCCGGGTGGAACGCTTGTGGTAAATTGGCTCGGACCGGGACAGCCGGTGCTCACCACCGGACCCGCCCGCCAAGTGTTTGAAGGAGTCATATCATGTCCGACGCAAACAAGCTGAACGAAGACGATGTCATCGAGTGGCTGGCGTCCAACCCAGACTTTTTCGAACGCCATCCGGAAGTCCTCGAACAACTCCAGCTGCCGCACGAGACGGACGCGAGTTCGCTGATCGAGGTCCAGGTTTCCCGCCTGCGCCGGGAAAACCATCAACTGCACGCCCAGCTCGACACCCTGGCCGGCATTGCCGGGGAAAACGAGCGATTGATGCAACGCCTGCACCAACTCACCCTGGAGGTGATGACCACCCGTACGGCGGGTGAAT
This sequence comes from Wenzhouxiangella sp. 15190, assembly GCF_003417465.1. Classification (GTDB taxonomy): domain Bacteria; phylum Pseudomonadota; class Gammaproteobacteria; order Xanthomonadales; family Wenzhouxiangellaceae; genus Wenzhouxiangella. Next base: position 7,472 of record NZ_QVMV01000015.1, on the reverse strand, counting down.
TCATCGAGCGACTGATCGACCGCCTGGCTGGTGACTTCGATGCACGCAGTGTCCGGCTGCATCTGCTCGAAGGCCACGAGGACCTGGACAAGATCGCCGCAGTAACGCTTCACGAATCCGGCGTGCCCGAATGGTTTGAAAACCTGCTCGAGCAGGGAAACATCGAATTCGGACGCTTCACTCGCGCCAAGCTCGAGGTCCTTTTCCCCAGCCGGCACGAGGACATAGGTTCGGCCGCCCTGGTGCCGATCAACGGCGTGGGCCTGCTCGCAATCGGATCCGAGTCCGCCGAGCGATTCCATCCCAATATGGGCACCCTGTTCCTCGAACTGCTGGGCACGACCATCCGGCACCGGCTTGAGCAGGACCGCGGCGACGAACGCAAGCGCGCCTGAGCGCCTGACATGAACGTCCAGGCGGCCGTTTCCGCCTTTCTTGCCCACGCCGCTGACGAGGCGGGACTCAGCCCGGCGACCATCGATGCCTACCGGCGTGATCTCGAGCGCCTCATTGATTGGTGCCGCAAGCACGACATCACGGAAATCGAATCTCTCGGGCAGGCCGATGTGCGCAGCTTCGCCGCCAGCGAGCACCGGCGCGGGTTGAGCCCGCGAAGCGTTCAGCGCCGCCTTTCGGGTCTGAGGCGTCTGTTTCGCTATCTTCGACGCGAACGCATTATCGACGGCGATCCCAGCCAGGGCGTGCGCGCGCCGAAGGTGCGGCGCAAGCTGCCGGAAGTACTCGATGTCGATCAGGTCCTGGCATTGCTCAACATTCCCGAAGAAGACGAACTGGCCACCCGTGATCGGGCCGTGCTCGAACTCTTTTACGCCTCGGGCCTGCGCGTGAGTGAACTGGCCGGCCTGACCTGGCAACAGCTCGACCTGGCCGACGGCCTGGTTCGCGTTCTCGGCAAGGGCCGGCGCGAGCGGGTCGTCCCGGTCGGCCGGCACGCCGTGCGGGCGCTGAATCAATGGCGACGTATCCACACCAGCACCGCCGGCGTGGATCAATCGCGCGTTTTTACCAGTCTCAAGGGGCGGCCCCTGGGCGTGCGCGCCATCCAGAAACGCGTCGCCTATTGGTCACAGCGGCAGGGTCTCGACCAGAACGTCCACCCCCATCAATTGCGTCACTCGTTCGCCTCACACATCCTCGAGTCCTCCGGCGACCTGCGCGCCGTCCAGGAACTGCTCGGCCACGCCAACCTGACCACCACCCAGATCTACACCCACCTGGACTTCCAGCACCTGGCGAAGGTGTATGACGAGACGCATCCGAGAGCCAAAAAACAGCGGAACAACTCGGAGAACCAATCCGACGATTAAATTCGAAATTCGAATATCGAAATACGAAACAAGCACGAAATCCGAAAAACCAAAACGGGTGCCGTTTCGAATTTGGTGCTTCATATTTGTTTCGGATTTGGTGCTTCGGATTTCGGATTTGAGAGGCCTCGCGTGGGTTCATTGCCTTCCACCCGCTTAATCCCCATGTTGTTTCCTCACCCATTGGCAGCGAGTCGAAGCATGGAACAGTATCGCGGCACGACCATCATTTCGGTCCGGCGCGGCGACCAGGTGGTGATTGCCGGTGACGGGCAGGTCACGCTCGGCAACACCGTCATGAAATCCAACGCGCGCAAGGTCAGAAGGCTTTACAAGGGCCAGGTTCTGGCCGGCTTCGCCGGCGCCACGGCCGACGCCTTCACCCTGTTCGAGCGTTTCGAGAGCAAGCTGGAAATGCATTCCGGCCACCTCACCCGGGCCGCTGTCGAACTGGCGAAGGACTGGCGCACCGACCGCCTGCTGCGCCGCCTCGAAGCCCTGTTGGCCGTCGCGGACCAGGAAGCCTCGCTGATCATCTCCGGAAACGGTGACGTGATCGAGCCCGAGGAAGGCTTGATCGCGATCGGCTCCGGCGGCCCCTTCGCCCAGTCTGCCGCCCGCGCACTGCAGCGCCACACCGATCTGGATGCCGAAACCATTTGCCGGGAGGCGTTGACGATCGCCGGCGAAGTCTGCATCTACACGAACCAGAATTTCACTGTCGAAACGCTCGAAACCAGTTCAGCCGAAGGCCATTAAACAATGTCCCAGATGACACCCCGTGAAATCGTCCAGGAACTGGACCGGCACATCATCGGCCAGGCCGCCGCCAAGCGCGCCGTGGCCATTGCCCTGAGAAACCGCTGGCGCCGGATGCAGGTCGACGAAAAACTGCAGCCGGAAATCACGCCCAAGAATATCCTGATGATCGGTCCCACCGGGGTGGGCAAGACCGAGATCGCCCGCCGCCTGGCAACCCTGGCAAAAGCGCCCTTCATCAAGGTCGAGGCAACCAAGTTCACCGAGGTCGGCTACGTCGGCAAGGACGTCGAGTCGATCGTGCGCGATCTTACCGAAGTGGCCTACAAACTCGCCCGAGACGAAGCCATGACCAAGGTGCGCTCACGCGCCGAGGATGCCGCTATCGAACGCGTACTCGACATCATGTTGCCGCGTCAGCAAAGCTCGGGTTTTTCCAACGCCCCCGAAGAAACCGTCGAAACTTCTTCGGAAACCCGGCGGAAGATGATGCAGAAGCTGCTCGACGGCGATTTCAACGATCGCGAGATCGAAATCGACCTCGACATGAACCTGGGCGTGGAGATCATGGCGCCGCCGGGCATGGAGGAGATGACCAACCAGCTCCAGCAGATGTTTTCCAACATGTCCGGCCAGCGCAAGCAGAAACGCCGCATGAAGGTCAAGGACGCCATCCCGGTGCTGGTCGAAGAAGAAGCCGCGCGCATGATCAACGAAGAAGAGGTCAAGCAGCAGGCCCTGCAGACGGCCGAGCAGCACGGCATCGTGTTCATCGACGAGATCGACAAGGTTGCGCGCCGCGCCGAAGGCGGCGGCTCCGGCGAAGTCTCGCGCGAGGGCGTGCAACGCGACCTGCTGCCACTGGTCGAGGGCGCCACCGTCAACACGCGCTACGGCCCGGTCAGCACCGACCACATGCTCTTCATCGCCTCGGGCGCCTTTCATGTTTCCAAACCGTCGGACCTGGTGCCCGAGTTGCAGGGGCGCCTGCCCATTCGCGTCGAATTGCGGGCGCTGGCGGTCGACGACTTCAAGCGCATCCTGACCGAGCCGGACGCCTGCCTGACCGAGCAGTACACCGCACTGCTGGCCACCGAGGGCGTCGAGCTCGAGTTCACCGAAGACGCCATAACGCGCCTGGCCGAGATCAGCTTTTCAGTCAACGAGTCGACCGAGAACATCGGCGCGCGGCGTCTGCATACGGTTCTGGAGCGCCTGCTCGAGGATATTTCCTATTCCGCTCCGGATCGCTCCAGCGAAAAGGTCGTCATCGACGCCGACTACGTCGACCGATCGCTCAAGGACCTGGCAGGAAATGAGGATTTGAGCCGTTATATCTTGTAAGGCAGCGTTGGGGGCACGGCGCGGGCCGTGAACGGCGCCGCGCATGTGTCTATCGACTACGGATGTGGACCTGTTTCGGGCATTCAAATTTCGGTCATTCGGATTTGTTTGTGATTTGGTGCTTCGAATTTGAAAATTCGAGCACCTCATTCAGCGCTTGGAGATCAAGAGCACCCGCGTTTCGTATCGACCAACCCAAAACTTACTGAAGTCTTCGCGGTCGGATCACACACTGGCCGGGACAATACGAACAACATGACCGAGTCTTCCACCATAGCCATTTCGCTCAAGGACGTGACGATCCGTCTGGGCGGGCGAACGATTCTCGAGGATTTCAACCTCGAGATTCCCGCTGGCCGCGTAACTGCCGTCATGGGCCCCAGCGGCGCGGGCAAGACCACGGTGCTGCGCCTGGCAACCGGCCAGCTCAGGCCCGATCACGGCGAGGTGTGGATCGGCGACACGCGGGTCGACCGCCTGGATGGCAAATCGCTGGGCCGGCTTCGCCGCGACATTGGCGTCTTGCTGCAAAACGGCGCGCTGTTTACCGACCTGACCAGTTTCGACAACGTGGCGCTGCCGCTGCGGGAGCACACGAAACTGTCCGAATCCCTGATTCGCCGCCTGGTGCTGATGAAACTCGAGATGGTGGGGCTCCGGGGTGCCGCTGACCTCTATCCGGCAGAGCTTTCCGGCGGCATGAAACGACGAATCGCCACCGCCCGCGCCATGGCGCTGGATCCGAAGATCGTTTTCTACGACGAGCCATTTGCCGGGCTCGACCCGATTTCGCTGGGGGTTTCCCTCCGCCTGATACGCGACATCAACGGCGCACTCGGTACCACCAGCGTGGTCATCACCCACGACGTGCGTGAAGTCGCGAGACTGGCGGACCATGCTTGCATCATCGCCGACCGCCGTATCATCGCAACCGGAACGCCGGACGAACTGGCCGCCAGCGAGGACCCGCTGGTTCGCCAGTTCATGCAGGGCGAGCCGGACGGGCCGGTGCCGTTCCATTATCCCGCCCGGGACCTGGATGAGGAATTGCTGCTGCAGGAGGCGGACTCGTGAGTACTGCCGCACCCCGTACGGCGCTAACCGCTCCGGTACGCGAACTGGGACGGGCGGTACTGTTTTTGCTGACCGCTTTCTCGCGCATGCGCTTCGGCCGCCGACAGTTCGCGGAAATCCTCCGCCAGGTCTACTTTGCCGGCGTGCGCTCGCTGGTGATCATCGTCATATCCGGCTTTTTCGTCGGCCTGGTCCTGACGCTGCAGACCTACGACACGCTCACCCGATTCGGTGCGGCCGACGCGGTCTCGACCGTTCTGGCGCTGTCGCTGTTTCGAGAACTGGGCCCGGTTCTTGCCGCCCTGCTTTTCGCCGGTCGGGCCGGCACCTCGATCACGGCCGAGATCGGGCTGATGCGCGCCACCGAACAGCTCGACGCGCTCGATCTGATGGCCATCGACCCGATGGAACGCATCGTTCAGCCTCGCCTGCTGGCGGGGCTGATCGCCCTGCCCGCGCTCGTACTCATCTTCAACGTCACCGCCATCGTCGGCGGCGTCTTTTTCGCCGTCTTCCTGATGGGCAGCGATCCGATCACCTTCTGGTCCAACATGCAGTCGTCGGTGGAACTCGTACGCGACTTCGGCGGCGGACTGCTCAAGGCGGTGTGTTTCGGGTTCGTCGCCGCCTGGCTGGCCGTGTGGTTCGGCTGGTCGGCGCGACCCACCAGCGAAGGCGTGGCGCTGGCCACCACGCAGACGGTTATCGCCACCGCCATCGCGGTACTGATTCTGGACTTCATCCTGTCGGCATTCATGCTTTGAGTTGAGAACATCATGAAATCTTCCCACCAGATCGAACTGACCGCAGGCATTTTCCTGCTACTCGCCATCGCCGCCCTGGTCTTCCTGGCGCTGCACGCCACCGACCGTGGCGTGGTCTCGGGCGATAGTTACGAGCTGACCGCCAGTTTCTCCAACGTCGGGGGGCTCAAGCCGCGCGCGTCGGTCAGCATGGGCGGCGTCACCATCGGCATGGTCGAGTCGATCGATCTCGACCCGGAAACCTTCGAAGCCGAGGTAACGCTCCTGATAAGCAGCGAATACGACAACCTGCCCGAGGACACATCGGCCTCGATTCTGACCAGCGGCATTCTCGGTGATCAGTACGTGGGCCTCGAGCCCGGTGGATCGCCGGAGGCGCTCGCCGACGGTGATCGCATCCTGATCACCAGCTCGGCCATGGTGCTCGAGCAGCTCATCAGCCGATACATGTTCAACAGCGAGGGGGAAGGAGAAGAATGATGCGTGTCCTGTTACTGACATTTCTGCTGCTGGCCACCGGCCAGTCCATCGCTGCCACCGATCCGGTTTCCGTTATCAAGGAAACCACCAATGAGCTGGCGCAACTGATCGACGACAGGCGCGACACCTACAGCGAGAACCCCGAGGCACTCAAGGACGAAATCAAGGCCATCCTGCTGCCTACGATCGACGAAATCTACTCGGCGCGGCTGGTGCTCGGTCGGCACGGCCGCGGTAAGGAACGCGAGCAAATCGAGGCCTTCGCCAACGCGCTCGCCAACCAGCTACTCAATCGTTATGCGACGGCCTTGCTCGATTACGACCTGAACGATCGGGTCGAGATACTGCCGCTGGCCGGCGACAACACCGAGCGCCAGACCCGGGTGCGCACCCGGGTCAGACTCGAAAACGGCGAACGTGCACCCGTCGACTATGTCATGCGTAAAACCGAGCAAGGCTGGCAGGTTTTCGACGTGATCGTCGAGGGCATCTCCTATGTGGCGACCTTCCGGTCTCAGATCGATCGTGAAATCCGCCAGTCCAGTTTCGAGAAAATGCTCGAGCGTCTCGAAAGCGGCCAATACCAGGTTGAAGTCGATGACTGACGGTGCAGACACGCTGCGGCTCGAAGGCACCCTGTCCATTCGGGAAGTGGCTGAACTCGAAAGCCGCTACCGCGACCGATTCGACGGGCCAACACCCCCGGCCACCGTCAGCCTCGCCGATGTCGAAAGTGGCGACTCCAGCGCGCTGGCCCTGCTACTGGAGTGGCAGTCCCGGGCACGGCGGAAGGATCGACAGATCGAGTTCGAACAACCGCCGGAGAGCCTGCGCGTTATTGCACGGTTGACCGGCGTGGCGCCGCTGCTTGGATGGGTGGAAGAAGACAGCAATGCCAGTACCGAAAAGGTCCCATCATGAAGGCAGGAATCACAACGTTGATGGCCGCTCTGTTGCTGGCCGGTTGCGCTACGACAGCACCGCCGCCAGATGAGCGCCATCCGCGCGACCCTTGGGAGCCCTACAACCGCAACATGTTCCAGTTCAACTCGGCCATCGATCGGGCGATCATCCGCCCCCTGGCCGTTGGCTACGGCAAGGTCACGCCGACACCGGTCCGGCGCAGTATTCGCAACTTCTTCACCAACATCCGCTCACCGGTGGACCAGATCAACCTGCTATTGCAGGGGCGTCCCGGTGACGCGGGTACGGAATTTGCCCGCTTCGTGTTCAATGCCACGCTCGGTCTCGGCGGTCTGTTCGACGTCGCCTCGAATGGTGACATCGAGGATTTCGAGGAAGACTTTGGCCAGACTTTCGCTGTCTGGGGCTGGGAAAACAGCCGCTTCTTCATTTTGCCCCTGATGGGCCCCTCGACCGTTCGCGACGGCCTGGGCCGGATACCGGACGGTTATGCCGACATTGCCTGGCGCTGGACTCTGGAAGAGACCACCCATGGACTCATCGGCCTGAACATCATACAGGGCCGCCACGCGATGCTGCCGCTCGACGAGGACATAGAGTCGGCCTACGATCCCTACAGCTTCGTGCGCGACGGCTGGCTGCAGCGGCGCAATCACGCCATTACCGATGGTGAAGACGAACTGCCCGACTACGAGTCTTTCATCGACGACGACTGGGAAGAATAGAAAGCCTCTGCAAAACTACTGCGCGTGCGCCTGACGGCGTCCGGCGGTGCTCGGAATCCTCATGTATTCGCACA